>NZ_CP163444.1:623000-1246000 GCF_041053105.1 Streptomyces sp. R44
GGCCGCGTGGAAGGCGCCGCAGACGTAAAGGCAGTCCGCGGGGTCGGTGCCGGTCGCGGCGAGGTGCTCGCGCATCCGGGTCCACATGTGGCGCTCGCGGTCCTCGTCGACGCGGACGCGGTCCCCGTCGCCGGGGGCGAGCCGCCGGAACAGGCTGCCGATGAGGAACATGACCTGGCGGTACGTGTCGTGGTCGCTGTCGCCGAGGGGCACCTCGACGTACTGGTGCCACCACTCCGACCAGTGCCGCACCTTGCCGTGGCGCAGCAGGTGTTCCTCCAGTTCGGCGAAGCGCGGCCGCAGGTCGCCGATCTCGACGCCGACGGCCTCGCCGTGGAGCGCCGCCTCGGCCTCGGTGCCGCCTTCCTCACGGGCGTCCGGCTCGTCGGTGCGATCGTGCCGGGAGTCCCACTGGAAGACGTGGTCGGAGGAGCGGTCGACGAGGACCAGGTCCACGCCGGGGGTGTCGAGGGCGTAGGCGATGGCCTGGTACTCGGCGGAGGCCTCCGTGATCGGGGCAACGACGGACAGCGGCGCCCAGTCGGGCGGGAAGCCGTCGACGTCGCCGGCGAAAGCCTGCACCGCGACCGGCAGCCGGCAGTTGCGCAGCTCGGTGAGGAGCGGCGTCATGTCCTCGCAGAGCTCCAGGTACACGACCTTGGGCTGCTTCTCGCGCAGTCGGCGGGCCATGGCGAGGGCGGAGGCGGGCGAGTGGTGGCAGACGGGGAAGATCTCCAGGGGTTCCGCCACGGCGCGGTCGACGTCGTCGACGAGGCCGAGGAGGATGTCCTCCAGGGCGTCCGCGCCTCCGGCGAACGCCGCTGCCGCCTCGTGGAGTTGACCGCGCAGGGCGGTGAAGGGGGTCCGGGTCACGACAGCTTCGCGATCGCTTCGCGGCCGCCCTCGAGGAACTCGGGCCACGAGCCGCCCTCTTCCTTGCCGCGCGGCTCGACGACGCCGTGCAGGTACTTGTTGAGGATGGCCAGGTCCTCCGGCTCGCGCCGGGCGAGCGTGCCGACCAGCGAGGCGGCGAGGGCGCGGGCGGTGAGGGTGCGCTCGCCGAAGAAGTTGCTGTGCAGGATCGAGTCCTCCAGGACGCCGATCTGCTCGGCGGTGGAGAGGGCGGACTCCAGCTTCTCGTCGTCGCTGCCGGCCGCGGCGGCGGAGGCCCGCAGGTCGGCGAAGCTCTGGAGGAGGACGTCGAGGAGGGTGGGCGGCACGTCCAGTTCGATGGCGTGGCGGCGCAGCAGCTCCTCGGTGCGGAAGCGGACGATCTCGGCCTCGCTCTTCTTGTTCGTCACGACCGGGATGCGGACGAAGTTGAAGCGGCGCTTGAGCGCGGAGGAGAGGTCGTTGACGCCGCGGTCGCGGCTGTTGGCGGTGGCGATGATCGAGAAGCCGGGCTTGGCGAAGACGATGTTCTCGCCGTCGGCGCCGTCGAGTTCGGGGACGGAGATGTACTTCTCGGAGAGGATCGAGATGAGCGCGTCCTGGACGTCGCTGGTGGAGCGGGTGAGCTCCTCGAAGCGGCCGATGGTGCCGGTCTCCATGGCGGTCATGATCGGCGAGGGGATCATCGAGGCGCGGGACTGGCCCTTGGCGATGACCATCGACACGTTCCAGGAGTACTTGATGTGGTCCTCGGTCGTGCCGGCCGTGCCCTGGACCACCTGCGTGGAGTTGCGGCTGATCGCTGCGGCGAGGAGTTCGGCGAGCCAGCTCTTGCCGGTGCCGGGGTCGCCGATGAGGAGCAGGCCGCGGTCGGAGGCGAGGGTGACGATGGAGCGCTCGACGAAGCTGCGGTCGCCGAACCACTTCTGCGTCACCTCCCGGTCCAGGCCGTCGGCGCGCTCGGAGCCGAGGATGAAGAGGCGGACCATCTTCGGGGAGAGGCGCCAGGAGAAGGGCTTGGGGTTGTCGTCGATCGACTCCAGCCAGTCGAGTTCCTCGGCGTACTTGATCTCGGCGGGAGCGCGGAGCAGGTCGGACATGCGAAGGGCCTTTCGGTCTCAGGTGAGGAAGGTCTTGAGTTCGTGCACGAGCTTGTCGATGTGGCCGGAGATCACCGGGGTGCCGAGCGCCTTGAACCGCTCCCGGAACCAGGGGTTGACCTCCTGCCGTCCCGAGCTGGTCACCGAGCCCACGGGGATGAAGCGCACCCCGGAGCGGTGGACCTCCTCGATGCCCTCGAACAGTGGCTGTGAGCGGTCGAACTCGTAGAAGTCGGAGATCCAGACCATGACGGTGTTCTTCGGTTCGGCGATCTTGGGCCGGGCCAGGGCCATCGCCACCGGCCCGTCGTTGCCGCCGCCGAGGTTGGTGCGCAGGAGCACGTCGAACGGGTCGTGCACCCAGGGGGTGAGGTCGATCGCGCGGGTGTCGTACGCGATGAGGTGGACGTCGACCTTGGGCAGCCCGGCGAAGATCGAGGCGAGGATGGTGCAGTTGACCATCGAGTCGACCATGGAACCGGACTGGTCCACGACGACGATCAGCCGCTGGGGCGTGGTCCTGCGGACGGTGTGCCGGTAGTAGAGGCGGTCGACGTAGAGCCGCTCCTCCTCGGGGCTCCAGTTGGTGAGGTTCTTCCAGATGGTGCGGTCGAGGTCGAGGTTCCGGAAGACCCGCTTGGGCGGCACCGAGCGGTCGAGCTCGCCGACGGTGGCCTTCTCGACCTGGGTACGGAGCACCTGGGCGACCTCGTCCACGTACCGCCTGATCAGTGCCTTGGCGTTGGCCAGTGCCACGCCGGAGAGGTTGCCCTTGTCGCGCAGCAGCTGCTCGATCAGGGACATGCTGGGGGTGAGCCGTGCGGCCAGCGCGGGATCGGCGAGGACTTCGCGCAGGTGCATGCGGTGGACGAGGTCGGCCTCGATGGCGCCGAGCTCGGTTCCGAGGCCGCCGCCGGTGAGGGCGGCTCCGGCCGCCTTGCCGCCGCGCAGTCCGCCGGGCGGGCAGCCGAGCGCGCGCTCCAGCCGGCCAGCGTCGGACTGCCAGCGGGCGAGCTGCCCGGCGGAGACGGTTCCGGAGCCGGTGGCGAAGACGTTGAGCAGCAGCTTCGAGGCGAGTGCGGCGCGGCGTACCTCGGCGGCCCGGTCGCGTGCGCCGTCCGGCTCGGGCTCCGGGGTCATCAGGCCGTCGAACTCGTCGGCGAGCTCCGGGTGGCGCTGGACGACGGAGTCCACGGAGGCGCCGGGGTCGAGGAGTGCGGAGGGCAGGCCGATGTCCTCGACGACGGCGAGGCTCGCCGATTCCAGGGCGGCCTGCTCCTCGGGGTCGAAGAGCCGGGCGAGCAGCCGCCAGTAGAGGACCTGCCGCCGGTTGTCGTCGGGGTCGGGCGTGAACGTCTCCTCGGTCATGAGCGCAGCAGCCTTCCCGCTCGTTCGCGCAGGACGGCGACCGTGTCCGTGGCCGCCTTCTCCGCGCGGACTCCGGTCTTGTCGGTGGTCCCGCCCGCCCACGCGCCCGCGTGGACGGCGACGGTCTTCTTCCGGACGGTCGTCTCGACGGCGAGCGGCTGCAGGAGGAACTCGCCGGCGTCCCAGCGGAGGAGGCCCAGGCACGCGCCGGACGCGGCGATCGCCTCCGGGGTGAGCGGGCCGGCGGCCGGTCCGCGGTCGGTGTCCACGGCCAGCCGGTGGCCCGCGAGCGTGAAGGTCAGCGGCCCGTCGTCCTCGTGCTCCGTCGCGTACCCCTCCAGGAGGACGGGGACGGCGATCCGTACCGGGTGGCGGTCCAGCGGGGCCGTGACCGGGTCGGTCGCGGTGGCGAGGGCGACCCTGGCCGTGGCGAAGGGGTCGGCGGGCTCCCCCGCGCGGGCGCGCTCGTCGTCCCAGACGAGGTCGCCCTCGGCGGTGACGGGCATGGCGTCGAGTTCCATGGCGAGGCCCTCGCTCACGGCGGTGAGGAGTGACATGCGGGGCCGGAGCAGTTGCCAGAGCCCGGCGCCGACGACGGTGTCGGGCTTGGGCGCGGACACCGCCGCCCGGACCAGCCGCGGCGCCGTACCGTCGGCCGGTTCGAACACGGCGTGGACCTGGGCCTGGACGGCGGTCGCGTGCTCCTGCACGTCGACGCCGAGGGGCAGCAGCCGGCCGGTCGCGGTGGACCCGGCGGGTGTGCGGGCGGCTCCGGGCAGGGTGAGGAGGAGGGCGCGCGCCCACAGGTCGGCCCAGCGGCGCACCGGGACGCGCTCCAGGGTGGCCCCGGGGCAGGATGCGGCGAGTTCGGCCGAGAAGCCGTCGAGCAGGGTCGCCTGTCGGCGGAGCGCGGGGTCCGGCAGCATCGCGGAGACCACGGGCGCGGCGCCGGCGACGAGTTCGTGGTCGATGCCCTGCCAGCCGGCGCGGGCGAGGTCGCACAGCCAGGCGCGGGCGGCGGCGAGCACGTTCGCGGCGGGCTCGTCCTCGCCGGTGGGCCGCGGGGGGTCGTCCTCCGTGGGGCGGCCGGTGACGTCGGCGACGCGGGCCGTCAGGGCGTCGTGGACGGAGCCCATGAGCGCGGTGCGGGCGGCCGCGAGCGCGAGGAAGTGGTCCTCGCCGGCGGCGCCGGCCATGGCCTTGTCGGCGGCCTCGGCGACGAGGGAGGCGAGCGGTGTGCCGGCGAGGGCGTCCGCGAGCGCGGCGAGTCCGGCGGTCTGGGCGGGCTGGGGACGGAGCAGGCCGGCGACGAGTGCGTCGTCGAAGGCGTCTACGGCGGTCAGCGCCTCGTCGAGTCCCTCGACGGGGTCGTCGAGCAGGTCCGTACGCATCAGGCGACCGCCCTCGTCGGCGGGAACCACTGCATCTCGGGCAGCGGCGCGGCGATCGGGTCCAGTTCGAGGTAGGCGAGGTGCCGCAGGAAGCGGCTGAACACGGGGGCGGCGGCCGAGGTGTCGCCCTGCGCGGGGCGCGTGGCGGTCATCGCCGCGACGAGCGTCTGGGCATCGGGTTCGCGGTCGGGCGTCTCGGCCTTGAGGTAGCGGGCGACGCGCGGCGCGCCGTACTGGAGGACGGCCTCGGTGACGAGTGCGCGGATGTGGTTGCAGTACGAGCCGCGCGCGCCGCCGCAGGGTCGGTTGTTGTTGGTGCTGCACGCGAACGCGTACGTCCCGGCGGCGATGGAGGACACGTACACGCGCCCTATGTCGGAGCCGCTGGACACCACGCCCTGCAGGCGTCCGTCGGCCAGCTCGACGAACGGCACCTTCGCGAGTTTCCGCGGCCGCGCGGGCGGTACCACCCGTGCCGCGCTCGACCTCTCCCAGACCGGCAACGCACTTCTCCCATGCACGTCAAAGGGGATGTTCACGCCGGAGCGGCGGAACATCGACAACGTATCCCCGCCCACTGACAACGCGTTCGGAAGCGCGTACCGGTCGCCGTGGAGGCGGTGCGCGGCGTGGAGGCGGTGCGCGGCGGGGATCCGGGTCCGGCGGATCAGGACACGCGGGGACGGTGGCGTCCCGGATGTCTCCAGAAGGTGACGGAACCGGGCGGAGGGGCGTAACCCACGGCCGAAAAGCCCGAGTTGTCCCCGCGACCGCTCGCGACCAGGTTAAAAAACAAGCCAAGCTCGACCCGTGCGCTCGTGCCGGAACGCCCTCGGATCAGCGGCGCCTACAGCCCGGTGAACACCCGTCACCACAGGTCACAAGGCACGTCTCCGCGATGAAGGCTTCTGCGGGTGATTGTCCGACGGAAGATCAACCTTCAAAGGTTCAGCACAAGTTGCCCACATCCCTCTTCTGGATGGCTTTGATGCTCTAGATTGACCTTGCTTCACAAGCCCGGACACCAGGCGACAAATCCGCCGCCTGGATGGGGTGTTCGAGTAGCGCTGCGGTACCCGGTACGTCATTCGCGGGGTGGGCGGATGGCCGGGAAGAGGAACAGCGCGGTGCGGGAGGCGGGGGCCTCCCGAGGGGAGGAACAGCGCGGGAGGCGGGGGCCTCCCGGGGGGAGGAACCGTGTGGAGCCAACACGTCGAGTCCACTGGCACCCTGGGGGGGTCCGTGCAGCAGGGGGAATTGGTCAGCCCGTTTCCATCGGCGCGCGACCGGCTGGACAGCGCAGCGATCGGCCGGACCGCGAGCGACTGGGAGCAGCGGTACCGTCGCGCGGTGATCGCCAGCGACACCGTGGCCACCGCCTTCGTCGTGGCGGCGATAGGCGGCTTCTTCGGGGCCCGGCAGGCCGCCAACTGGCATGAGAGGTGGGGCATACTCGCCTTCGGCACCGAGCTGCTCGTCCTCGGCGCGCTCGCGGTGAACCGGTCGTGGGCGCCGGCCGTCCTCGGCCAGGGCGCCGAGGAGTTCCGCCGGCTCGGGCGCTCGCTGTTCACGGCGACCATCGTGCTGGCGCTCGGCGGGATCGCCCTGACCTCCCACAACATCAAGCTGTGGATCTTCGTCGCGATCCCCGCGATCGCGCTCATCACCATGACGACGCGGTATCTGCTGCGTCTCTGGCTGCACAACCAGCGCAAGGAAGGACGGTGCCTGCGGCCGGTGCTCGCCGCCGGGAGCCCGGCCACCCTGCGCGACCTGATCTCCCGGACCCGCAAGTTCCCGCACCTCGGCTGGCGGGTCGACGCGGTGTGCACGACGGACGGTCTCGGGCCGGAAGGCGACCAGGTGGACGGGGTGCCGGTCGTCGGCCCGCTGGCGGAGGTCGCCAACCACGTCCGCCGCGACGGCTACCGGGTCGTCGCGGTCACCCCGGACCCGCACTGGTCGCCGGACCGGCTGCAGCGGCTGGCGTGGAACCTCGAGGGCAGCGAGGCGGAGATGGTCGTGGCGCCCGTGCTGATGGAGGTGGCCGGTCCGCGGCTGCACATCGACGCGGTGCTCGGGATCCCGCTGCTGCGGGTCAGCATGCCGACGTTCACCGGGGGCCGCCGGGCCATCAAGGGGGTCGTCGACCGCGTGGGCGCGGCGATCCTGCTGATGCTGTTCGCGCCGCTGATGCTGATCGTCGGGCTGCTCGTCCTGGCGGACAGCCGGGGCGGGGCGCTCTACAGCCAGCGCAGGGTCGGCAAGGACGGCCGCGAGTTCACCATCCTCAAGTTCCGCACGATGGTCGTCGGGGCCGACCGGGCACGTGCCGCGCTGGCCGACCGCAACGAGGGCGCCGGTCTGCTGTTCAAGCTCCGCCGGGATCCGCGGGTGACCCGGGTGGGGGCGGTGCTGCGCCGGTACTCGCTCGACGAGCTCCCGCAGCTGTTCAACGTGCTCACCGGATCGATGTCGCTCGTCGGGCCGCGGCCTCCGCTGCCGGAGGAGTGCGCCGCGTACGGCCCGGACGTCCGGCGGCGGCTGCTCGTCAAGCCCGGCCTGACCGGTCTGTGGCAGATCAGCGGACGCAGCGACCTGTCGTGGGAGGAGGCGGTGCGCCTCGACCTGCGGTACGTGGAGGACTGGTCGCTCGCCCTGGACACGGTGATCCTGTGGAAGACGCTGCGCGCGGTGCTGTACGGGCAGGGGGCCTACTGATGTGCGGGAACCGTCGGGCGGCCGGCACGTGGACCGCAGGCCGGGAGGGCCTGCCTGGGGGGAGGAACGGGGAATGAGAGTCAGCGTCTTCGGGCTCGGCTACGTGGGCTGCGTGTCGGCCGCGTGCCTGGCCAGCATGGGGCACGAGGTCATCGGGGTGGACGTCAACCAGGTGAAGGTCGACCTGGTCAACGACGGCAAGGCCCCGGTGGTCGAGGAGCGGATCGGTGAACTGATCGCCGACGTCGTGCGGACCGGTGCGCTGCGCGCCACCGCCGACGTCCGCGAGGCGATCGAGGCCAGCGAGGTGTCGCTGGTCTGCGTGGGCACGCCGTCGGAGCCCAACGGCAGCCTGTGCACCACCTATCTGGAGCGGGTCACCGAGGAGATCGGTGCGGCGGTGGCCGAGCGGGGCGGACGGCACACCGTCGTCTTCCGCAGCACCATGCTCCCGGGCACCTGCCTGAACCTGCTCGTGCCGATCCTGGAGAAGTACGTCGGCGGCACTGCGGGCGTGGACGTGGGGGTCGCGGTCAACCCGGAGTTCCTGCGCGAGGGCACGAGCGTGCGGGACTTCTTCGACCCGCCGAAGACCGTCATCGGCGAGCTCGACCCGGCGAGCGGCGACGTGGTGGCGGCGCTGTACGAGGGACTGCCCGGCGAGGTGTTCCGGGTGCCGGTCCCGACCGCCGAGGCGATCAAGTACGCGGACAACGCGTTCCACGGCCTCAAGATCGGCTTCGCGAACGAGCTGGGCGCGGTGTGCCAGGCGCTCGGGGTGGACTCGCACCAGGTGATCGACGTGTTCCTCGCCGACCGCAAGCTGAACATCAGCCCCGCCTATCTGCGGCCCGGCTTCGCCTTCGGCGGCTCCTGCCTGCCCAAGGACCTGCGCAGCCTGGTCCACGCGGCGCAGCGGGCCGACGTCTCGGTGCCGATCCTCTCCCACGTACTGCCCTCCAACGCCGACCATCTGCAGCGGGCCGTGGAGCTGGTCGAGCGGACCGGCAAGCGGCGGGTGGGCATCTTCGGGCTCTCCTTCAAGCCCGGCACCGACGACCTCCGCGAGAGCCCGCTGGTCGAGCTGGCGGAGCGGCTCTTCGGCAAGGGGTACGAGCTGCGGATCTACGACCCCAACGTGAACCTCTCCCGGCTGCTGGGCGCCAACCGCGAGTACATCGAGACCCGGCTGCCGCACCTCGCGCAGCTGCTCGCCGAATCCGTCGACGAGGTCCTCGACCATGCCGAGGTGTGCCTCGTCGGGACCAGGGATCCGGATGTCCTCGCGGCGCTGCCGCACGGCGAGACCCCGGTGATCGTCGACCTCATCCACCTTCCCGACGCCGAGTCGCGCCGGGCCGAACCGGGGTACGTGGGCCTTGCTTGGTGAGAAGACCAGTGGTGCCGGGCCCGCCCGGCGCGCGCTGATCCTGGTGGAGAACCTGTCGGTGCCGTTCGACCGGCGGGTCTGGCAGGAGTGCACGACGCTGCGCGACGCGGGCTGGGAGGTGCACGTCATCTGCCCGCGCGGCGAGAAGCGGGACACGGAGCCGGAGGCGGTGATCGACGGGGTGCGGATCCACCGCTACCCGCTGCGCGCGGCCACCGGAGGGCCGGCCGGCTATCTGCGCGAGTACGGCACGGCCTTGTGGCACACGGCGCGGCTGGCCCGCAAGGTCGGCCCGGTCGACGTGGTGCACGCCTGCAACCCGCCGGACCTGCTGTTCCTGCCCGCCCTGTGGCTGAAGCGGCAGGGGGCGCGGTTCGTCTTCGACCAGCACGACCTGGTGCCCGAGCTGTACCTGTCCCGGTTCGACCGCGGCAAGGACCTGCTGTACCGCGGCGTGTGCGCGCTGGAGCGGGCGACCTACCGAGCCGCGGACGTCGTGCTCGCCACGAACGAGAGCTACCGGGACGTCGCGGTGCGCCGCGGCGGCCGGCGGCCTGAGGACGTGTTCGTGGTGCGCAGCGCGCCCGACGTCGACCGGTTCCACCCCGTACCGGCCGAGCCGGAGCTGAAGCGCGGCAAGCCCCATCTGCTGTGCTACCTGGGCGTGATGGGCCCGCAGGACGGCGTCGACTACGCCTTGCGGGCCCTCGCGAAGCTGCGCGACGAGCGGGGGCGCACCGACTGGCACGCGGTGTTCGTCGGCGCCGGCGACGCCTTCGACGCGATGGTCGAGCTGTCCCGGCGGCTGGGGCTCTCGGAGCAGGTGCAGTTCACCGGGCGCATACCGGACGCGGATCTGGCGCGCTATCTGTCCACCGCGGACGTGTGCCTCTCCCCCGACCCGCGCAATCCGCTCAACGACGTGTCGACCATGAACAAGGTCCTGGAGTACATGGTGATGGGCCGGCCGATCGTCTCGTTCGACCTCCGGGAGGCGCGCGTCTCCGCCGGGGAGGCCGCCGTGTACGCGCCCGCCAACGACGAGGCCGAGTTCGCCAGGCTGATCGCGCTGCTCCTCGACGATCCGGAGGAGCGGGAGCGGATGGGCAAGATCGGCCAGGAGCGGATCGGCGGACCGCTCTCCTGGCGGAACTCCCAGCAGTCGCTGCTCGCCGCCTACGAAGCCGCCTGCCGTGACCGCGCGCCGCTGTCGGCGGGCGGCCCGGGCCGGGGACGGAAGAGGCCGCGTCGTTGAGCGATGACACGATACGCCTGGTCACGGTCGGGCGGATTCTCCGTCGGCGTGGGCGGTTCCTCGTCCTCCTCGCGATGGTGGGCGCCCTCGTCGGCTACGGCACGTCTCTGCTGCTTCCGCCGCGCTACACGACGTCGGCCTCGGTGCTGCTGCCCGGGTCGTGGGAAGAGCGTGAGCTGCTGACGCAGACGCAGGTCGCGACGAGTTCCGTGGTGGTCGACCGCGTGGCCGCCGCGCTCGGCTGGGCCGGGGTCGACGGCCTCGAGCTGAAGGAGCGGGTGACTGCCGAGGCCGCCGACGGGAACATCATCAAGATCTCGGGGACGGCCGACACCCCGGAGCGCGCGCAGCAGCTCTCCGACCAGGTGGCCCGGCAGTTCGTCGCCTTCGCCTCGAACATCGTGGGCGACAGCAGCGATCCCGAGGCGGCGGCGCGGACGGAGGCCCTGCGGAAGACGGTGGCGCAGACCAACCGCCGTATCACCGAGCTGGCCGACGAGGCGGGTCCTGGGCGCTCCGTGGAGAGCGTGCAGACCCGCACCGAGCTCGCGAAGCTGCGCACCTCGCTGCAGGAGGCCATCGACAAGCTGGACCAGGCCGGTCCGGCGACCAGCAAGGCCGGCATGGTCGTCATGGGGTCGGCGGCCCGGCCGACCGGTGAGGCGCCGCCGACGAGGCCGCAGCTCGTCGCCGCCGGGGCGGCGCTGTTCTTCCTGGTCGCGTTCATCGGTCATCTCGCCGCCGCACGGATGAGCCGCCGGCTGCGCACCGAGCCGGAGATCGCCGCGGCGCTGGGCTCGGCGCTCCTCGGCACCGTCGACGTACCGGGCGAGCGGTTCACGCACCGGCCGGAGGCCCGTGGCCCGCGGACCTGGATCCGCCGGCTCCTCGGCACCGACGTCCGGTGGGACGTACCGGCTCCGCGGACGTCCGGCGACGAGGCCAGCCGGCAGATCCGCTACCGGCGGTTGTACGCCCGCCTCCAGGACCGGATCGCGGCCCCCGGGCGGATCCTCGTCGTCGTTCCGGACGGTGACGAGATCGCCCGCCGGGCCGCCGCGCAGCTCGTCGCCGAGGCCGGGGGCGATCTGACGCTGCGGGTCGTGGAGGTCTCGGTGTCCCGGCCGATGGTGCCGGACCGGGACAAGGAGTCCGGTGCCCTGGTCGTGCTCAGCGTGGGCAGCTGGACCGCGGGCGAGCTCGCCGGCGTCGCCGAGGCGTGTGCCGACGCCCGGCACGAGCTCGTCGGGGTCGTCCTCGCCGGTCCCGTCCGGGCACCTTCGGCACGGTCCGCCGGCCGGTCCCGGCACGCCGGCACGCCGGCATTCGTGATGGCCAACGACACGACGGAAGGTTCAGGGTGACGACGAGTACGACTTCGGAGTCGTCGGCCGCCGCTCCACTGCTCGACCTGCACGTGCTGGTGGTGGCGGTGCGCAGACGGCGCCGTCTCTGGGGCTCCCTGGCGCTGATCGGACTGCTCCTCGGGGCCGCTCTGGCGATCCTGCTGCCGCCGCGGCCGACCGCGGTGGTCAAGCTGCTCGTCGCGCACCAGGCGGACCAGCCGAGCGACCCCGGAACGCTGATCCGGACCGACGTCGAGCTGCTGCGCACCACGCGGATCGCCAGTCAGGCCTTGAAGTCCCTCGGGTCCCCGGTGAAACCGGAGGACTTCATGAAGGAGTACGAGGGCGCCGGCCTGACCAACAACGTGCTGCAGATCAGTGCGACGGGTGACAGCGACGCCGAGGCGGTGGCCCGCGCCGGGGCGCTGGCCGACGCGTTCCTCGCGGACCATCTGAGCCGGATCCAGGAGACCGCGAACGCCGAGGCCAAGGCCCTGCTCGACCAGCGTGACCGCATGCGGGACGAGCTCGCGCAGGTCAACAAGGCGATCGCGGACGGCTCTTCGGACAGCGGGTCCAAGGGCTCGGCCGACTCGGAGTCGCTCTTCGCCCGCCGGGCCGAGCTCACCTCGCGGATCGCCGACTTCGACCAGCGGGCCGCGGAGGCGCGCATCGGCACGCCCCATCTCATCGCCGGTACGCAGATCGTGGACGCCCCGCGCGCGGTGCGGCACTCCCTGGCCAAGACCGCTGCCGTCAACTCGGTGATCGGGCTCGTCCTCGGGCTCGCGCTGGGTCTCGCGGTGGCCGCGGTCGGCTCGGTGGTGGCGGACCGCCCCGTGCTGCGCCGGGACATCGCGGCGAACCTCGGCGCCTCGATCGTCGCGGAGCTGCCCCGACGGCAGGCCCGCTGGTGGGGGCGTCGGCGGAACCGGGCGGCACGCGCACGGCTGACCACGTCCCTGGCCCGCACCCTGCGGGGCTCGGCGGAACCGATGTCCCTGCTCGAACTGGGCTGCGCGCGGAGTGCGAGCGAGATCGCCCTGGGGCTCGGCCGGGCGCTGACGGCGGAGGGGCCCATGGTCGTCGTCGACGGCCTGCCCGGCCCGGAGCTCGGCGACCACCGGCCGGAGCCGGGCGATCCCGTCGTCGTCAGCAGTGAGCGGGCCGCGGCCGGTGCGCATCAGGAGCGCCGACTCGGCGTCGGCTCGGTGGCGCCCGGCACGGCCTGGACCGACCTGCGGCACCTCGGGACGCGGACGGTGCTCGTCGTGCGCGCCGGGCACGGCAGCGCCGCCTGGCTGCACACGGTGGCGCGGCAGCTCTCGGAGCAGCGGATCGCGGTGATCGGCGTGGTGCTGATCGACCCCGACGCACGTGACCGGACCGACGGCACGCTGTGGGACGGGACGGGCACCGCGCCGCGCGGAAGGAACGAGCCACCGGCCCGGCAGAACGGGGCGGGCCGGTGGCGGACGGAGCGGGTGCCGATGTGGGCCGCTCGGGTCCCGGACGACGACCAGGAGGTGCGGTAGCCATGTGCGGCATCGCAGGCAGTTACCGATGGCCGGACGGGAAGGCCGTGACCGACCGGCTCACCGACACCCTCGCCCACCGCGGCCCGGACGGCGCGGGCCGGTACAGCCACCCCGTCGGTGACGGCGAAGTACACCTCGGGCACCGGCGGTTGGCGATCGTCGACCTGTCCGAGACCGGCGCCCAGCCGATGGTCTCGGGCGGCCTCGTCCTGACGTACAACGGCGAGCTGTACAACGCGCCCGAGCTGCGTGCCGAACTGGCCGCCGCCGGGGTGCGGTTCCGCGGTACGTCGGACACCGAGGTGCTCCTGGAGGCCTGGCGGCGCTGGGGCACGGACTGCCTGCCCCGGCTGCGCGGCATGTTCGCGTTCGCGGTCTTCGACGAGCGGACCGGTGAGCTGGTGCTCGCCCGCGACCAGCTCGGCATCAAGCCGCTGTTCCTGCTGCGGCGCGGTGAGGGCCTGGTGTTCGCCTCCGAGCTGAAGGCGCTCGCCGCCGCCACCGGCGGGAAGCTCGAGGTGGACCACGGAGCACTGGTGGCCTCGCTCCTCTACTACTGGGTGCCGGACTCGCGGTGCGCGCTGCGCGAGGCGGAGAAGCTGCCGCCGGGGAGCTGGCTCCGGCTGCGGCCGGACGGCCGGGTGGAGCGCGGCCGGTTCTGGAACCTGAGGGACGTGGCCGCCGAGGGCCGGGAGCGGGCCAGGTCGGGCGAGCTGCCGGACATCGCCGCCGTCGTCGAGGAGTCGACCCGGCGCCATCTGCTCGCCGACGTCCCCGTGGCGACGTTCCTCTCCGGCGGTCTCGACTCCAGCTACCTGACGGCGCTGGCCGCCCGGGAGCAGCCCGGGATCTCCGCCTACACGATCGGTTTCCGCGCCGAGGACGCCAGGTTCGAGGCGATGCCGGACGACCTGCGGTATGCCCGGCAGGTGGCGGAGCGGTTCGGGGTCGACCTGCACGAGATCGAGATCGCTCCCGATGTGCTCGATCTGCTGCCGCGGATGACGTACCACCTGGACGAGCCGATCGGCGATCCCGCCGCGATCAACACGTTCCTGATCTGTTCGGCCGCCCGGGAGGCCGGGGTCAAGGTGATGCTCTCGGGGATGGGCGCCGACGAGCTGTTCGCCGGCTACCGCAAGCACCTGGCCAATCTGATCGCGCTGCGCTACCAGCGCGTCCCGCGGCCCCTGCGCCGCGGCGTGGCCGGCGTCGTGGACCGGCTGCCGGTCGCCACGGCCCGCCGGGGGTACCGGTCGGTGCGCTTCGCGAAGCGGTTCCTCTCCTTCGCCGACCTGCCGGAGGAGACCGCGTTCCGGCGCAGCTACACCATGTACGACCAGGAGGAGCTGCTCTCCCTGGTCGATCCGGATCTGGCCGGGACGGTCGACGACGTGCTGACCGAGCACGCGGACGTCTACGAGGACAACGACCTCGACGACTTCGTGAACCGCATGTGCCTGGGTGACGCCCGGATGTTCCTGCCGGGCCTGAACCTCGCCTATACGGACCGGTCGAGCATGGCCGCGTCGACGGAGGTGCGGGTGCCGTACGTGGACGTCGAGGTGGTGAAGGCGGCGTTCGCCGTGCCCGGCAATCGCAAGATCGTCGGCCGGCAGGGCAAGGCCGTCCTCAAGGAGGCCGCCACGTCGATCCTGCCCAAGGAGATCGTGTACCGGCCGAAGGGCCTGTTCAGCGCCCCGCTGCGGGCCTGGATGAGCCGGGATCTGGCGCCGCTGGTCCGCGAGGTGGTGAACGACGGCGTGCTGGTCAACTCGGGGTTCCTGCGGCGCGACGCGCTGGCCCGCATGGTCGCCGAGGACGCCGCCGGGCAGCGGGACTTCTCCAAGCATCTGTGGCATGTGCTGACCCTCGAGTACTGGTATCGCGGCATGGCCTCCGGGGCCGGCCTGGACGCTCGCCAGACGGCGTAGAAACAAGGGGACTTCTGGTGAAACAGGTTGTGCAGAACTACAAGAGCGGCGAGCTGGCGGTTCTCGACGTGCCGGTGCCGGGGTGCAAGCCGGGGGGCGTGCTGGTCCGCACCGCCTACTCGCTGATCTCCACCGGGACCGAGCTCATGAAGGTGTCCGAGGCCGGCATGTCGATGCTGGGCAAGGCCCGCTCGCGCCCCGACCAGGTGGCCAAGGTCATGCAGAGCGTCGCCGTCAACGGGGTGCCCGCCACCTACCGCAAGGTGATGGGCAAGCTGGACTCGTACACGCCGTTGGGCTACTCGCTGTGCGGGGTGGTCGAGCAGGTCGGCGCCGGGGTCGACGACGTGAAGGTCGGCGACCTCGTGGCCTGCGCCGGCAACGAGCACGCGCTGCACGCCGAGCTGAACTGGGTGCCGAAGAACCTCTACACCCCGCTGCCGGACGGCCTCGCGCCCCGGCACGCGGCCTTCGGCACGGTCGGCTCGATCGCGCTCCAGGGCGTCCGGCAGGGCGAGCCTCAGCTCGGCGAGGTGGCCCTGGTGATCGGCCTCGGCCTCATCGGGCAGCTGGTGGTGCAGCTCCTCACCGCCTCGGGCGTCCGCGTCGTCGGCGCCGATCCCGACCCGGGGCGCTGCGAGCTCGCCGAGCGGCTGGGCGCCGTCGCCTGCGGTGACCCCGCGTCCCCGGCCGTGGAGGCCGCCGTCGTCGAGCTCACCGGCGGTCACGGCGTGGACCAGGTGTACCTGGCGGCCGGCGGGGGCAGCAACCAGCCCGTCGAGCTGGCCGCGCACCTGAGCCGGGACCGCGGCCGGGTGGTCGACATCGGCAAGTGCCGGCTCGACCTGCCGTGGAACGCGTACTACGAGAAGGAGCTCGACGTCCGGTTCTCCCGCTCGTACGGTCCCGGCCGCTACGACCCGGAGTACGAGCTGGAGGGGCGGGACTACCCGATCGGCTACGTGCGCTGGACCGAGCGCCGCAACCTGGCGTGCTTCCTCGACCTCCTCGCCCGCGGCAGCGTCGACGTGGAGCCGCTGATCTCGCACATCGCCGATTTCGACGACGCCGTCAAGACGTACCAGAGCCTGAAGGACGGCGAACTGAAGGCCGTCGCCGTGCTGTTCCGGTACCCCGACCAGGAGGAGGCGGGCGAGGCGGAGGCCCCGTCGGTGGCCGTGCCCGAGGTGCGGCGCGGCGCCGCGGCGCCCGTCCGGGCCCGGAACGCCACGTCGCCGGTGCGCCTCGCGTTCGTCGGGGCGGGCAACTACGCGACGTCGATGCTCCTGCCGCACCTGGTGGGACGTGATGGCGTCGAGCTGTCCACGGTCGTCACGACGACGGCGCTGTCGGCGGCCAACGCGCAGCGGAAGTTCGGCTTCACCGGGGCGACGACCGATCTCGACGCGGTGCTGGGCGACCCGGAGATCGACGCGGTGTTCGTGGTCACCCGGCACAGCTCGCACGCCGCGCTGACGAAGAAGGCGCTGTTCGCCGGCAAGGCGGTGTTCGTGGAGAAGCCGCTGGCGCTCGACGAGGACGAGCTGGCCGGGGTGGTCGCCGCGGTGGAGGAGTCGGGCAACGACCGGCTGCAGGTGGGCTTCAACCGCCGGTTCGCCCCGCTGCTGCAGGAGGCCCGCAAGCGGTTCGGCACCCGGACGGGTCCGGCGAGCCTCCGCTACCTGGTCAACGCCGGCCGGCTCCAGCACGGCAGCTGGTACCTCCAGCAGGGCACCGAGGGCTCGCGGTTCGCCGGCGAGGGCGGGCACTTCATCGACACGGCGAGCTGGCTGCTCGGGGCCGATCCGGTCTCGGTGTACGCGACCGCCGCACCCGGCAACGAGGACCTCCAGGTCGTCCTGCGCTACCCGGACGGATCCACCGCCACCATCAGCTACGTCACCAACGGCGCGCCGGGCTTCCCCAAGGAGACGCTGGACCTCGTCGCGGACGGCAAGGTGCTGCGGCTGGACGACTTCGTCCGGGCCTCGGTGCACGGCCCCGAGAAGTGGGTCAGCTCGCGGCTGCCCAAGGCGCGGGACAAGGGCCAGAACGCCGAACTGGCCTCGTTCGTCAGGGCCGTGCGGACCGGCGGGCCGATGCCGGTGCCGCTGGAGTCCCTGGTCGCCACCACGGCGGCCACCCTCGCCGTACAGGCCGGCCTGGCCGCCGGTGCGCCGGTGACCCTTGCGGGGGCGCGATGAGCATGAGCGCGGGCTGGTACCTGCGGCGGCTCTCCCGGATGGGGCCGCGGGAGGTCGGCGGCCGGGTGGGCGACACGCTGCGCAGGCGCCGATGGCGCTCGGCACGCCCGCAGTCCCCGGCCGTGACCGGCGCCCGGTTCACGGCGGTGCTGCCCGCGGGGACGATCGGCGCGGTGCCGCCGGACGCCGCGAAGCGTCTCGTCGCCGAGGCGGACCGGCTGATGGCCGGACACGCCGAGTACTTCGGGGTCGAGCGCGACGACCTGGTCGACCCGGACTGGTTCCTCGACCCGAAGACCGGGCGGCGGGCTCCTTCGGGGTACGCGTTCGACGTGCCGTACCGGGACGAGGAGGCGTCCGGGGACATCAAGCAGATCTGGGAGCCGTCCCGGCACCAGTACCTCACCGTGCTCGCCGCCGCCTACGCGGTCACCGGGGACGAGCGGTACGCCGAGCGCGTGGCCGCACACCTGCGGTCGTGGTGGGCGGCCAACCCGCCGCTGCGCGGTGTGCACTGGATCAGCGGCATCGAGCTGGGGATCCGGCTGCTCTCCTGGGTGTGGGTGCGGCGGCTGCTCGACGGCTGGCCGGGTGCGGCCGGTCTGTTCGAGGGCAACCCGGTGGCGGTGAGCCAGATATGGCACCACCAGCGCTGGCTGGCCGCCTTCCCGAGCCGGGGTTCCTCGGCGAACAACCACGTCATCGCCGAGGCCGCCGGGCAGTTCGCCGCGGCCTGCGCGTTCGGATGGTTCCCCGCGTCGGCGCGCTGGCGGGCCGACGCGATGCGCTCCCTCGAACGGCACCTGCGCGGCAACACCTTCCTCTCCGGCCTCAACCGCGAGCTGGCCACCGAGTACCACGGCCTCGTCCTCGAACTCGGTCTGGCCGCGGTGGCCGAGGCCGATGCCGCCGGCGTACCGGTCCCCTCGACGGTCCGGCTCGTGCTGCTGCGGATGACCGACGCGCTCGCGGCCGTCGTGGACAACCGGCTGCGGCCGCCGCGCCAGGGGGACGCGGACGACGGGCACGGTCTGATCGTGGACGGCCCGGACACCGACCGCTGGGCCTCGCTGCTCGCCACCGGGGACGCGGTGTTCGGCCGGCTCGACTGGTGGCCCGAGGTGACCGGCACCGATGTGCGCACCCCGCTCCTGGCCGCGCTCCTCCGGCCGTACGCGAAGAGCGGCACCGTGGCCCGCCCGGCGGGCCGACCGGGCCACTTCGCCGACGCGGGCATGACCATCCTGCGCGGTCCCGGTGAGATCTGGGCCCGCTGCGACGGCGGTCCGCACGGCTTCCTGTCCATCGCCGCGCACGCGCACGCGGACGCGCTGTCCGTGGAGGTGCGGCACGACGGGGTCGACGTGCTCGCCGACCCGGGGACGTTCTGCTACCACGGGCAGCCCGAGTGGCGGCGGTACTTCCGGTCGACCCTCGGCCACAACACGCTCCAGTGGAACGGCACCGACCAGTCCGTCTCCGGAGGCCCGTTCCTGTGGACCCGGCAGGCCCGTACCCGCGTCCTGGTCGCGGACCCGGCGGGCACGGGCCCGGTCGCCGGCGTGGCCCGCTGGTCCGCCGAGCACGACGGCTACGGGCCCGCCGTGCACCGCCGCCGGGTGGAGCTGACCGCCGCGAGCCGGGAGCTGCGCGTGGTCGACGAGGTCCGCGGCGACAGCGGTCCCGTGCGCCTGGCCTTCCACCTCGGCCCGGCGATCGCCGCGGATCTGGTGGGGAACCGGGCGGTGCTCGCCTGGACCGTGGACGGCGAGGACCGCTCCGCGGTGCTCGACCTGCCCGCGGGGCTGTCCTGGCGGGCGCATCGCGGTGAGACCGAGCCGCCGCTGGGCTGGTACTCCTCCGGCTTCGGCCGCAAGGAGCCCGCCACCACGCTCGTCGGCACCGGCTTCGCCGACGGGATGCAGGAGTTCACGACCGTACTCGGGTTCGACGGCTAGGGGGAGGCTCGGTGTTCGACAGGCGGCGCTGGGCGTTGCCGGCGGCGGCGCTCGCGCTTGCCCTGCCGGCGGCGGCCGGCTGCACGAGCACGCCGGACGCCCCGGCGAAGGCGGGACGTGCCCCTTCGGCGTCCGCCACGCCCGACGCCTCCTTGGCCCGGGTGTGCGACAGGCCCGCGGCCGGGCCGTCGCAGGCGCCGCCGGGCGCGGTGACGGTCGACCCCTCGGTCGTCGGTGACCTGGACACGAAGACCGAGGACAACCCCCCGCACACCACCTTCTGGCTTCTGCCGGGCACGCACACGCTCACCTCGGACCCCTATGCCCAGGTCATGGCCAAGCAGGGGAACCGCTACCTCGGCGCACCGGGCGCGGTGCTCGACGGCCGCAGGACCAACCACTACGCGTTCGGCGGCACCGCCCCCGACGTCACCATCAGCCATCTGACCGTGCAGGGTTTCACCGCGCCGCAGGACGAGGGCGTGGTCAACCACGACATGGCCGACGGGTGGGTGATCGAGCACGCGACGATCCAGCACAACTCCGGCGCCGGGCTGATGGCCGGCGCCCGGCAGCAGCTCCGTGCCAGCTGTGTGCGGGGCAACGGCCAGTACGGCATGAACGGCTACAAGACCGGTGACTCCCTCCGCGGCCTGGTGGTCGAGGGCAACGAGATCGTGGGCAACAACACCGACGACTGGGAGCGGCGGCAGCCCGGCTGCGGCTGCAGCGGCGGCATCAAGTTCTGGGCCGTCGACGGCGCCGACGTCCGCGGCAACTGGGTGCACGACAACCGCGGAGCCGGCCTGTGGGCCGACACGAACAACAACGACTTCCTCTTCGAGGGCAATGTCATCGAAGGGAACGACGGTGCCGCGCTGATGTACGAGACCAGCTACAACGCGGTCGTGCGGAACAACACGATCCGGCGGAACAACTGGGTCGAGGGCCGCAAGGAGGCCGAGGCCGGTGACGACTTCCCGTACGCGACGGTCTACGTGTCCGAGGCCGGCGGCGAGCCGCGCGTCCGGGCCCGTACGGACAGGATCGAGATCTACGGGAACGTGCTGGAGGACAACTGGAACGGCATCACCCTGTGGGAGGACGCCGACCGGTTCTGCAACAGCCCGGCCAACACCTCGACCGAGTACTGCACCCTGCTGGTGAAGGACACCGCCCGCTGCGCGCAGCCGGGGATCGCCACCGCGCCCCTGTACGACGACTGCCGGTGGAAGACCCAGCGGGTGGAGATCCACGACAACCGCTTCGTGCTCGACCCGTCCGTCGTCGGCTGCACGGCGGAGTGCGGCCGCATGGCGGTCCTCTCCAACGACGGCACCTCGCCGGACTGGTCGCCGTACAAGGGCGCACGGGTCTCGGAGGCGATCACCCTCCGGCAGCGGAACCGCTGGTACGACAACGTCTACCGCGGACCGTGGAGCTTCGTCGTCCACGACACGAGCCGGAAGCTCGGCTCCGGGCAGTGGCGGGGCGCGCCGTACGGGCAGGACGCGGGCAGCACCTTCGACGCACAGGCCGGTGGGTGACATGGCCGAACTGCTGAAGCCGGGCGGACCGGACACGGCGGGTACGCGGCCCGGTGCCGCACCGCGGCCTGGCGGCACGCCGAAGACCGTGGGGATCATCTGGGCGTTGCTCGCCCTCAACACGCTGGGCTCCGCCGGGGCGAAGACCGTGTTCACGATCCCCCGCTCCCTCATCCAGATGGCCACCATGGGCGCGCTGGTCGCCGCGTTCGTGCTGGCGCTCGCGCTCAATCTCCGGCTGCGTGTCCGGCCGAGCGCCTTCGTGTTCCTGCTCACCCTGCTGCTCGTGCCGAGTCTGATCTCCAGCGTGCAGCTGGCCGGGTTCGGCGCGCTGTTCCGCTGCACCCGGCTGGCTCTCTTCGTGGGCACGCTGTGGTTGCTCAGCCGCTGGTGGGACGGCAGCCTGACGTTCGTCCGCTACCACGTCCGGATGTACTTCGCGGTGCTGGTCCTCGTGGCCGCGGGCCTGGCGGTGTCACCGGCGACGGCCATGCCCGAGTACTACGGCGGACGGCTCGTCGGGGCGCTGTGGCCGCTCACCCCGCCGCAGATCGGGCAGTACTCCGCGGTGATCATCGGGCTCACGGTGCTGCTCCTCCTCGGCCGGCGGACCACCGGGGCCGGCGCGGCGGTGATCATCGTGCCGTCACTCGTCCTGCTCGCGATGACCCACACCCGGACGGCCACGCTCGGTCTGCTGATCGGCCTGGGTCTGGCGATCGGCTCGCTCGTTCTGACCAGTGCCGCCGCCCGCCGGTTCTTCGCCTGGGCGGTGGTGTGCGCCGCGGTGGCCGCGGTGGTGTTCAGCTCCGCGCTGCGGGCGTGGTTCCTGCGCGGGCAGAGCCAGGAGAACTTCGCCAACCTCACGGGCCGGGCCAAGGTCTGGGACTCCCTCCTCGCGGCGCCGCGGACGACCGGGGAGAAGGTGTTCGGCACGGGCCTGGGCGACAAGTCGTTCGACGGGCTGCCGATCGACAACAGCTGGCTGGCCGTCTACGACGAGCAGGGGCTCCTCGGTGTCACCATCGTGGCGGCGATGATCCTGGTCCTGGGCGGCGTCGCGCTGCTGCGGGCGCCGTCGCTCCCGAGGGCCTGCGCGATCTTCCTGATCAGCTACTGCGCGCTCTCCTCGTACACCGAGGTCGGTCTCGGCGACGCCTCGGCGTATCTGCTGCATCTGACGCTGGCCGCCTCGCTGTTGGTGGCACCCGCCGGGGCCGCGCCCCTGCCGGTCGTCGAGATCCCTCGACGGCGTGTCCCGCGATGGGCCCGGAGGTGATCTGAGCATGCATGTCCTTGTGGTGCACAACCGCTACTCCTCGGCGCAGCCGAGCGGGGAGAACCGCGTCGTCGACGAGGAGGTGGGGCTGCTGCGCGCGGCCGGCCACCGGGTCGACGTGTTCGAGCGGCGCAGCGACGACATCGCCGCGCGGTCCCTGCTCGGCAAGGTCGCGGTGCCGCTGCTCGTGCCGTGGAACCCGGCGGTCCGCTCGGAGCTCGCCGCCCGGCTCCGCGCCGAGCGGCCGGACGTGGTGCACGTCCACAACGTCTTCCCGCTCCTGTCCCCCGCGGTCCTCGCGGGCTGCGCCGACGCCGGGGTGCCCGTCGTCGCCACGCTGCACAACTACGCCCAGGTGTGCCCGCCCGGCACGCTGCACCGGGACGGTCGGCCGTGCACCGAGTGCGTCGGGTCGAAGGCGTCGCTGCCCGGGATCCGGCACGGCTGCTACCGGGACTCCCGCCTCGCGACGGTTCCGCTCGCGGTCAGCCTGTCGGTGAACCGGCGTCGTTGGTGGTCCGGTGTGGAGCGGTTCTTCTGCATCTCCGCGACGCAGCGCGACCTCCTGGTGCGCTCCGGCATGCCGGCCGGGCGGCTGACGGTGAAGCCCAACTTCGTGCCCGACCCGGGCACGGTCCGTGAGGGCGCCGGCGAGCATCTGCTCTTCCTCGGCCGGCTCTCGGAGGCCAAGGGCGTACGGGTGCTCATGGCCGCGTGGGACGAGATCGCCGCGGTCGGCGGGGTGGGCGTGCCGCTGGTGCTCGCCGGTTCGGGGCCCATGGAGCGGGAGGTGACCGCGTGGGCGGCGGGCCGGGACGACGTCCGGTACGCCGGCCTCCTGGACCCGGCGGAGTGCCGGCGGGTCACCGCGCGGTCGGTCGCCGTGGTGGCACCGTCGCTGGCCAGGGAGACCTTCGGTCTGGTGGTCGGGGAGGCGATGGCGGCGGGCGTCCCGGCCGTCGCCGCCGGCCACGGGGGCTATGTCGACCTCGTGGAGGAGGGGGTGACCGGGCTGCTGCACAGCCCGGGCGAGCCCGCCTCGCTCGCGTCCGGGATCCGGCGGATCACGGCCGACCCGGGGCGCAACCAGGAGATGGGCCGGGCGGCCCGGCGCCGGTACGAGCTGGGGTTCAGCCCCGCCGTCGGCCTCGCCCGCCTGGTGGAGGAGTACCGCACCGCGATCGCGGGGCGGTCGGGCGGCGCGCACGGCGCGCCGCCGGTGGGGAACGACAAGGCCGACTCGCGACGGGTCACCCGCGCGAGCGGAGATGGGGGGCAGCAGAAATGACACGATGCCGACTCTGCGGTTCGGCGGCGCTGGCGAGCGTCGTCGATCTGGGGGCGACCCCGCCGTGCGAGAGCTTCCTCGCCGCGGACCGGCTGGACCTGCCGGAGCCCGCGTACCCGCTGCATCTGCGGGTGTGCACCGACTGCTGGCTGGCGCAGATACCGCCGCTGATCACGCCCGAGGAGACGTTCAAGGAGTACGCGTACTTCTCCTCGTTCTCGACCTCCTGGGTGGAGCACGCGCGGGTGTTCGTCGCCGACGCCGTGGAGCGGGCGGGCCTCGGCCCCGACGCGTTCGTGGTCGAGGTGGCGAGCAACGACGGCTATCTGCTGAAGCACGTGGTGGACCGCGGGATCCGCTGCCTGGGCATCGAGCCGTCGGTGAACGTCGGTGCCGCGGCGCGGGACGCGGGGGTGCCCACGCTCACGGAGTTCCTGTCTCCGGAGACCGGTGCGGCCGTCCGTGCCGAGCACGGCCCGGCGGACCTGGTCGTGGCCAACAACGTGTACGCGCACATCCCCGACGTCGTGGGGTTCACCCAGGGGCTGCGCGCCCTGGTCGCCGACGACGGCTGGGTCTCCATCGAGGTGCAGCACCTGCTGACCCTGATCGAGGAGAACCAGTACGACACGATCTACCACGAGCACTTCCAGTACTACACGGTCGCGTCCGCGATCCGGGCGCTCGCGAGCGGCGGTCTCACCCTGGTGGACGTCGAGCTGCTGCCCACGCACGGCGGCTCCATCCGGCTGTGGGCGCGGCCGTCCGAGGTGGCCGGCGAGCCGACGGCCCGGGTGGCCGAGGTGCTCGACCGGGAGAAGGCCGCCGGGCTCCAGGAGCTGTCCGGGTACGCCGAGTTCTCCGCCCGGGTGGCCAAGGTGCGCCGGGACCTGCTGCGCTTCCTCATCGACGCGGCGGAGCACGGCAAGACGGTCGTCGGGTACGGCGCGCCGGGCAAGGGCAACACCCTGCTCAACCACTGCGGGATCCGGCCCGACCTGCTCGCGTACACGGTCGACCGCAATCCGTACAAGCACGGGAAGTTCACCCCGGGCACCCGCATCCCGATCCTGGCGCCCGAGCAGATCGCGGCCGACCGGCCGGACTACGTCCTCGTCCTCCCGTGGAACCTGCGGGCCGAGCTGGTCGAGCAGTTGTCCTTCGTGCACGAGTGGGGCGGCCGCCTTGTCTTCCCCATCCCGGAACTGAGCGTGGTCGAGGTGGAGCGATGAAGGTCGTACTGTTCTGCGGCGGTTACGGGATGCGGATGCGGAGCGGCGCCGCCGACGACGTGCCCAAGCCGATGGCGATGGTCGGTCCGCGGCCGCTGATCTGGCACGTCATGCGCTATTACGCGCACTACGGGCACACGGAGTTCATCCTGTGCCTCGGGTACGGCGCGCACCACATCAAGGACTTCTTCCTCAACTACGAGGAGACGACGTCCAACGACTTCGTGCTGCGCGGCGGGCGGACCGAGCTGCTGTCCACCGATATAGCCGACTGGACGATCACGTTCGCGCAGACCGGCATCGAGTCGCCGATCGGGGAGCGGCTGCGCCGGGTGCGGCACCACCTGGACGGCGACGAGATGTTCCTCGCCAACTACGCCGACGTGCTCACCGACGCCCCGCTGCCGGAGATGATCGACCGCTTCTCCCGGCGGGACGCGGGCGCGTCGATGACGGTGGTGCCGCCGCAGTCCTCGTTCCACTGCGTGGACCTGGCCGAGGACGGTCTGGTGGGGGGCATCACCGCGGTGAGCGACATGCCGCTGTGGGAGAACGGCGGCTACTTCGTGCTCCGCCAGGAGGTCTTCGACCACATACCGGAGGGCGGGGACCTGGTCGCCGACGGTTGCGCCGGCCTGGCCAAGGAAGGCCGGCTCGTGGCGTACCAGCACCGCGGCTTCTGGAAGCCGACCGACACCGTGAAGGAGCGGGCCGCGCTCGACGAGGCCTATGCCCGCGGCGAGCGCCCGTGGGCCGTGTGGGAACGGGACGCCGCGGGGGTGAAGGCGTGATCCGGCTGGGGTCCGGGCGCCTTGAGCGGATCGTCGCGGTGGGGGCGCACTGCGACGACATCGCGATCGGCGCCGGAGGAACTCTCCTGACGCTGTGTCACGCGCGGCCCGGCATCCGGGTCGACGCGCTGGTGCTCTCCGGCGGTGGCGGCGAGCGCGAGGACGAGGAGCGGGCCGCGCTCGCCGCCTTCTGCCCGGGCGCCGACCTGCGGCTCACCGTGCTCAAGCTGCCGGACGGCCGGCTGCCTGCGCACTGGGAGGAGGCCAAGGCCGCCGTGGAGGAGCTGCGCGAGCGCACCGACCCGGATCTGATCCTGGCCCCGCGCACCGAGGACGCTCACCAGGATCACCGCGGCCTGGCGCAGCTGCTGCCCACCGCGTTCCGCGACCATCTCGTGCTCGGCTACGAGATCGTCAAGTGGGACGGCGATCTCGGCCGTCCGACGGCGTACCAGCCGCTGACGCCGGAGGTCGCGGAGGAGAAGGTCCGGCTGTTGCAGGAGCACTACGCCTCGCAGCGGCACCGGCCCTGGTACGACCGGGAGGCCTTCCTCGGCCTCGCGCGCATCCGCGGCATCGAATGCCACGCGCGCTACGCCGAGGCGTTCGCCGTCACCAAACTCACGCTCGATCTCGGCACTTTCAATCTGGGGGAATGAACCTTGCGCGTACTGCTGACCGGACACCAGGGCTACCTGGGCACCGTGATGGCCCCGGTCCTCGCGGCCGCCGGACACGAGGTCGTCGGTCTCGACTCCGGCCTGTTCGCCGACTCCGTCCTCGGCCCGCGCCCCGCCGACCCGTCCGGGCACCGGGTGGACCTGCGCGACGTCACGGCCGAGCACGTGGCCGGGGTGGACGCCGTGATCCACCTGGCCGCGCTCTCCAACGACCCGCTGGGATCGCTGGCGCCGGAGCTCACCTACGACATCAACCACCACGCGTCCGTCCACCTGGCCCGGCTGGCCCGCGACGCCGGGGTGCGGCGCTTCCTGTACGCGTCGACCTGCTCGGTCTACGGGGCCGCCGGCGGCGACGAGCTGGTGACCGAGGACGCCCCGCTGCGACCGGTCACGCCGTACGCGGAGTCCAAGGTGCGGGTGGAGGACGACCTGCACGCGCTGGCCGACGGCGACTTCACCCCGGTGTACATGCGCAACGCCACCGCCTTCGGTTTCTCCCCCAGGCTGCGCGCCGACATCGTGCTGAACAACCTGGTGGGCCACGCCCTGCTGTCCGGCGAGGTCCTCGTCCTCTCCGACGGCACTCCCTGGCGTCCGCTCGTGCACGCCGTGGACATCGCGCGGGCCTTCACGGCCGCGCTGACGGCGCCGCGCGAGGCCGTGCACGACCGGGCGTTCAACATCGGCAGCGAGACCAACAACGTCACGGTCGCCGAGATCGCCGAGCAGGTCGCCGAGGCGGTGGACGGCGCGAAGGTGAGGATCACCGGGGAGAACGGCGCCGACCCGCGGTCGTACCGGGTGGACTTCGCCCGGTTCCGCGCCGCGATCCCCGGCTTCGACTGCGAGTGGACGGTGCGGCAGGGCGCGCTCGAACTCGCCGAGGCGTACCGGAAGCACGGTCTGACCCGGGAGGCCTTCGAGCAGCGCTTCACCCGCCTCGCCGTGCTGCGCGCGGCGTCCGAGGCCGGTGCGGTCGACGACACCCTGCGGTGGCGCCGATGACCGCGCCCGGTGAGCAGATGTACGAGCTGGTGGAGCGGCTCTACCCGCTCTGCCGGTCCATCACCGGCGACGGTGTGCGCGCCACCCTGGACATCGTCGGCGAGTACATCCCGCTCGAGGTGCACGAGGTGCCGACCGGGACGCAGGTGCTGGACTGGACGGTGCCGCAGGAGTGGAACATCCGGGACGCGTACGTCGCCGACTCCACGGGCACGAGGGTCGTCGACTTCGCCGCGTCCAGCCTGCACGTGCTCGGCTACAGCGTGCCGGTGTCGGCGACCATGCCGCTGGCCGAGCTGCGGCAGCACCTGCACACCCTGCCGGACCAGCCGGGCCTCGTGCCGTACCGCACCAGCTACTACCAGCGGGAATGGGGGTTCTGCCTGGCCCAGGACACCCTGGACGCGCTGCCGGACGGCGACTACGAGGTGCGGATCGACTCCACCCTCGAGGACGGGCACCTCACCTACGCCGAGCACGTGGTCCCGGGGCGGGTCCCGGACGAGGTGATCGTCTCCTGCCACGTCTGCCACCCGTCGCTGGCCAACGACAACCTGGCCGGCATCGCGGTGGCGACGTTCCTGGCCCGGGAGCTGGCCGAGCGGACGCCGTACTACACGTACCGGTTCCTGTTCGCACCCGGCACCATCGGGGCGATCACCTGGCTGGCCCGCAACAGGGAGCGGGTCGAGAACGTGAAGCACGGACTCGTCCTGGCCTGCGCCGGCGACTCGGGCCGGGTGACGTACAAGCGGAGCAGGCGCGGTGAGGCGGAGATCGACCGGGTGATGCAGCACGTCCTGACCGCCTCCGAACGCCCGCACCAGGTCAATGAGTTCACTCCGTACGGCTACGACGAGCGGCAGTTCTGCTCGCCCGGCTTCGACCTCGGCGTGGGCTCGCTGTGCCGGACCCCGTACGCCGGTTATCCCGAGTACCACACCTCGGCGGACAACCTGGACTTCGTCTCCCCCGAGGCGATGACGGACACCCTGGCCGTCTGCCGCGAGGCGTTCGACGTCCTGGACCGCAACCGGCGGTACGTCAACCTCAGTCCGTACGGCGAACCACAGCTGGGACGGCGGGGGTTGTACGAGTCGCTCGGCGGCCGCAGCGACGCGAAGCAGGCCCAGATGGCCATGCTCTGGGTGCTCAGCCTCTCCGACGGCGAGCACGGTCTGCTCGACGTCGCCGAGCGGTCCGGGCTGCCGTTCGACACCGTCGCCGTCGCGGCCGACGCCCTGGCCGCCGCCGGGCTGATCAAGGAATGACACCGATGACCACCGAGGAGGAGGAGAGGCCGGCGGCGCGGCGGACCGGCAGGCGGGCGCTCGTCGGCCGGCTGTCCTGGGGCCTCGCCGACCAGGCGGCCTCCAGCATGTCCAACTTCGCGGTGGGCATCTATGTGGCCCGCTCCCTCGGGGTGACCGCGTTCGGTGTGTTCAGCCTGGCCTGGGTGACGTACGGCGTGGTCCTGAACGTCTCCCGCGGGGTGGCCACCGACCCGCTGGTGGTGCGTTTCAGCAGTGTGCCGACCGCGTCCTGGCGCACGGCGGTGGCCCGGTCGTCGGGCGCCGCGCTCGGCGTCGGGACCGCCGTCGGCGTGGCGTGTCTGCTGGTCGGCCTGGCCCTCGGCGGCAGCGTGGGGTCCGCGTTCGCCTCCCTGGGCGTCGTCCTGCCGGGGCTGCTGCTGCAGGACGCCTGGCGGTTCGCCTTCTTCGCCGCCGGCGCCGGGAAGAAGGCATTCGTCAACGACCTGGTGTGGGGCGTCGCGCTCGTCCCGGCCATGGTGGTGGCGGACCATGTGGGCAGCGTGGCCGCCTTCGTGCTCGCCTGGGGCGCGTCCGCCGCGGTGGCCGCGGGGTACGGCCTGCTCCAGTCCGGGATCCGGCCCCGGACGGGCGAGGCACTCGGGTGGCTGCGCGAACAGCGCGATCTCGGGTACCGGTACCTCGTCGAGAACGTCAGCCTCAGCGGCGCGGGCCAGCTGCGGGCGTACGGACTGGGCGCGATCGCCGGGCTCGGCGCGGTGGGCGCGGTCCGGGGTGCGGAACTCCTGCTCGGCCCGTTCCTCGCCCTCCTGATGGGCCTGTCCCTGGTCACCGTCGCGGAGGCGGCGCGGGTCCTCAAGCGGGCCCCGCACCGGCTCGGCACCTTCTGTCTCGTCCTCGGCGGCGGGCAGGCCGCCGCCGCGGTGCTCTGGGGCGCGGCGCTGCACCTCGTCCCGGAAGGCATCGGTGAGCTCGTGCTCGGCGACGTCTGGCCCTCCGCCGCGAAGCTCATCATCCCGGTCACCCTCGGCCTCGCGGGCGCCGGCCTCGGCACCGGCGCGGCGGCCGGGCTGCGCGCGCTCGGCGCGGCCAAGCGCAGCCTGCGCGCCCAGCTGTTCGCCTCCCTGTGCTACGCCGCCGGCGGCCTCGGCGGAGCGGCCGCGGCCGGCGCGGCCGGCTCGGCCTGGGGCGTCGCCGCCGCGACGCTGGGCAGCTCGACCGTGTGGTGGCTGCAACTGCGGTCCGCCCTGCGCGAGCACCACCGGAACTCCATCACCGAAGTGAGGACCTCATGACCGCCCGACCCAGGCTGACCATCGGCCTGCCCGTCTACAACGGCGAGGAGTACCTCGCCGAATCGCTCGACGCCCTGCTCGGACAGACCTACGAGGACTTCGAGCTGATCATCTCCGACAACGCCTCGACCGACGGGACGCAGGACATCAGCCGCGCCTACGCGGCGAAGGACTCGCGGGTGCGGTACGTCCGGCTGCCCCGGAACGTCGGTGCCACGCCGAACCACAACCGGGTGTTCGCCGAGTGCCGCACCGAGCTGTTCAAGTGGGCCTCGCACGACGACCTGTACGCCCGGGACCTGCTCCGCCGCTGCGTGGAGGCGCTCGACGAGCGGCCGGACGTGATCCTCGCCCACGCGGACCAGGCCGTCATCGACGAGGACGGCCAGGTGAAGGTCCCGTACGAGTACGGGCTCGCCACCGCCTCGCCGCACGCGCCGGTGCGCTTCCGCAGCATGCTGTTCGAGCCCGGCGGCGACGACTTCTACGGGGTGATTCGGGCCGATGTGCTGCGCCGGGTGAAGCCGCTCGACAGCTACCACCACGCGGACCGCACGTTCGTCTGCGAGATCGGCCTGCACGGCCGCTTCCACCAGGTGCCGGAGCTGCTCTACTTCCGCCGCGACCACCCCACCCGCGCCGAGCGGGCCAACCCGTCCAAGCGCTCCCGGTGCGTCAACCTGGACCCGCGGCGGGCCGGCCCGCTGCACCCGACGCCCCGGCTGCTCGCCGAGTACGTCTGGGGTTTCATCGACGCGATCCGGCGGGCGCCGCTGTCCGCCGCCGACCGGCGCGCCTGCTACCGCCACCTGGTGGAGTGGGCGACCAGCCGGGCCCGGCCCGGCGCCGGCGAGCGGGTCGAGGACCGTGCCCCGGTCGACCCGGCCCGGCTCGAGGTCTCCGTCGACGCCCTGGTCGCCGGGCGCGAGGGCAGGCGGGCATGACGTCGCGGAACGGAACTCCGATACGCGTCGGGGTGTTCGGCCTGCTCGGCTCCGGCAACCTCGGCAACGACGGGTCGCTCGAAGCGATCCTCGGCTACCTGCGCGCCGAGCACCCGGAGGCGGTCGTGGACGCGCTGTGCGGCGGACCCGAGATCGTCTCGGCCCGCTTCGGGATCCCCGCGACACGCCTGAACTGGTACCACGGCGAGTACCGGACGGCCTCGCGTGCGGGCTCGGTCGCGGCGAAGGCCGCGGGCAAGCTCGTCGACGTCTTCCGCACCGCCGCCTGGGTGCGCCGGCACGACGTGGTGATCGTGCCGGGCATGGGCGTCCTGGAGGCCACGCTGCCGCTGCGGCCGTGGGGCTTCCCGTACGCGCTGTTCCTGCTCAGCGCGTCGGGCCGGCTGTTCGGCACCCGGGTCGCGCTGGTCAGCGTCGGCGCCGCCGCGATCCGCAACCGGCCGACCCGGGTCCTGGTGCGCTGGTCGGCACGGCTCGCCGCGTACCGCTCGTACCGGGACACCCAGGCCCGCGACGCCATCCGGGCGATGGGCGTGGACACCGCGCGCGACGAGGTCTACCCGGACCTCGCCTTCTCCCTTCCGGCGCTGCCGTCCCCCGGGCCCTCGGCCTCGCCGGGCCTGGTCTGCGTCGGCGTCATGGCCTTCCACGGCGGCAACGACGACCGCGACCGGGCGGAGGAGATCCACCGGCAGTATCTCGACGGGACGATCCGCTTCGTCCGCGCGCTCGTCGAGGACGGCAGGCCGGTCCGGCTGCTCACCGGCGACGCGGTCGACGCTCCTGTGGTGACGGCGATCCTCGACGCGGTGGACTCGCCGCTGGTCACCGCCGCCGAGACGTCCTCACTGGCCGACCTGATGAAGGAGATGGCGGACGCCGACAGTGCGGTGGCGATCCGGTACCACAATCTGATCTGCGCGCTGAAGGCCGGCACTCCGGTGCTCGCGGTCACCTACGCGGCGAAGAGCGAGGCGCTCATGGAAGGGATGGGCCTCGGCGCGTACTGCCATCCGGCGCGCGAGGTCGACGCCGGCCGGCTGCTCGACCAGTTCCGGGCGCTGGAGAAGCGATCGGCCGAACTGCGGCAGACCCTCGCCGAGCGGAACCAGGACGCCGCCCGGCGCCTCCAGCACCAGTTCGCCGCCCTGACCACGGCTCTGTTCCCGGCGACCGACAACCCCCGTACGCGCGCCCTCCCCCACACTCACGCTCGGCAGGAGACTTCATGAAGGCCACCCGAGTCCCGGCGATCGCCGGAGCGTTCCTGTTCGAGCCGACGCCGCACGCCGACGAGCGCGGCTTCTTCTGCCGCACCTTCGACGCCGACGTGGTCCGCTCGGTGGGCCTCGACCCGAACGCGTTCCTCCAGGACAGCGTGTCCCGCTCGGTCCGGGGCGTGCTGCGCGGTCTGCACCTGCGCTCGGGCGCGGGCGAGGCCAAGCTGGTGCGGTGCTCGTACGGGAGGATCTTCGACGTCGTCGTCGATCTGCGGGCGGACTCGCCGACGTACCGCAACGTGGCCTCCTTCGAGCTGTCCGGCGAGACGCAGGCGACCCTGTACATCCCGGCGGGGTGCGCGCACGGTTTCCAGGCCCTGACCGAGACCGCCGACACCTCGTACCGGATCGACCGTCCGCACGATCCGGCCGAGGACGTGACGATCGCCTTCGACGACCCGGAGCTCGCCATCCCCTGGCCGCTGCCGGTCACCTCGATGTCCCAGCGGGACCGGGAGGCGCCGCGCCTCGCCGAGGCCCTGAAGCAAGCGGAGAAGTGAGACCAGCATGGACACCGAAGAGTTCCTCCTGCCGCGGTCGCGGACGGCGAACGAGCGGCTGCACGCCCTGATTCCCGGCGGCGCGCACACCTACGCCAAGGGCGACGACCAGTACCCCGAGCACCTGGCCCCGGTCATCAGCCACGGCCGCGGTGCCCATGTGTGGGACATCGACGGCAACCGCTACATCGAGTACGGCTCCGGGCTGCGGTCGGTCAGCCTCGGCCACGCCCATCCGCGCGTCGTCGAGGCGGTGCGGCGGGAGATCGACCGCGGCAGCAACTTCGTCCGGCCGTCCATCCTGGAGGTCGAGGCGGCGGAGCGGTTCCTGGCGACGGTGCCGACCGCCGAGATGGTGAAGTTCGCGAAGAACGGCTCCGACGTCACGACCGCCGCGGTGCGGCTCGCCCGCGCCGTCACCGGGCGGCCGCGGGTGGCCATCTGCGGCGACCATCCGTTCTTCTCCGTCGACGACTGGTTCATCGGCACCACGCCCATGTCCGCGGGCATACCGGTGACGACCAACGAGCTCACCGTCTCGTTCCCGTACGGGGATCTGGCGGCCACGGAGGAGCTGCTGACCCGGCATCAGGGCGAGGTCGCCTGCCTGATCCTGGAACCGGCGGGCCACACCGAGCCGCCGCCCGGATATCTGGCGGGCCTGCGCGAGCTGGCCGACCGGCACGGCTGCGTCCTGGTCTTCGACGAGATGATCACCGGACTGCGCTGGTCCGAGGCGGGCGCCCAGGGCCTGTACGGGGTCGTGCCCGACCTCTCCACGTTCGGCAAGGCACTGGGCAACGGGTTCGCCGTGTCCGCGCTCGCCGGGCGCCGCGAGCTGATGGAGCGGGGCGGGCTGCGCCACTCCGACGACCGGGTGTTCCTGCTGTCCACCACGCACGGCGCGGAGACCCATTCGCTCGCCGCCGCGATGGCGGTGCTCGCCACCTATGTCGAGGAGGGCATCACCGCGCGGCTGCACGCCCTCGGCGAGCGCCTGGCCGCCGGTGTCCGCGAGGTGGCGGCCGGCATGGGCGTCGGCGACCACGTCGTCGTACGGGGCCGGGCCAGCAACCTGGTCTTCGGCACCCTCGACGAGAACCTCCGGCCGTCCCAGGAGTACCGCACCCTGTTCCTGCGCCGGCTCCTCGCGGGCGGGGTGCTCGCCCCGTCGTTCGTGGTGAGCAGCGCGCTCGACGAGGCCGACGTCGACCGCACGGTCGACGTGGTGGCCGAGGCGTGCGCGGTGTACCGGAAGGCGCTGGACGCCGGGGATCCCGGGCCCTGGCTGGCCGGGCGTCCGGTGAAGCCGGTGTTCCGGCGCCTGGCATGACGTCACGTCAGGGGCGGCGCCGGTGACGTGACGTCAGCCGGCCCGCCCTGGGACGCCGTCGGCGGTCCGGTCGATCAGCCAGGCCGTCGCCGGTACCACCACGAGCGCGGTGCACAGGCCGCCGACGGTGTCGGTCGGGTAGTGCGCGCGCGTCACCACCTGGGCCCAGCCCATGGCGGCGCCGGCGACGAGCGTCGTGGCGAGCACGAGCAGGGTGCCGGCCGTCCTGCCGAGGCCGAGGCGGCCGGTGGCGAGGAGCGCCACCACGAGGGCGAGCGCGGTGAGGAAGGCGGTGTGCCCGCTCGGAAAGGACAGGTTGTCGCCGTTGATGGTGCGTCCCACCAGGGACTTGAGCAGTTTCGTCGCCGCCACGCTCAGTCCGGAGCCGACGACGACGAGCACCGCCGTGCGCGGCCACCGGAGCAGCAGACAGGCGGTCACGACGGTCGCGATCGACAGCACCGCTCCGGCGGGTTCGCCGAGGAAGTCGAGGGCCTCGGCGGCGTACCCCCAGGGTGGCCGCACATCCTCCAACACCGGCTGGATCCATACGTCCACGGTGGCGGGATGGGTGTGGCCGGCGTACCGGATGGCGAGCACGAGGAGCGCCAGGGCGGCGAGACCCGCGATCGGCCCGAGCGCCGCGGGTGCCGAACTGCCCGTCACAGGCCCGCCGCGCCCGCGCGATGTGTGGTGGTGCCCCTTGCTGCCCGGCGATCCCACGCGACCCCCCCGTCGTGTCCGAACCTCTTCGTCACCCTAACGAACGAGCGCGGCGGAGCTCGCCGCGACCGGCCGAGAAGGGGCGAAATCCGGCCATGCCGCAGATAATCCTCTTTGGGGGGACTTTGACACTATCTTCACCTACGGGGTACATTTACGCCGTACGTATCCGCTATAGACATGGCTGGCGGTTCGGCCGGTTTATAGCTCTTGCCGGACATGAGTATGAGGCCGGCCTCCTCGGCCGGTACACCTCACCATCGCCGGTCGACGCCGGCGACTGATGCCGCAGCAGGACGGACGACCCTCGCACGGGGCGCCCGGTAGGCCGTCCGCCCGGCGCGCGGTCCGCCGCTCTCGCCAGGCCCTGGACAAGGACCTGGGGGCGGGGCCGGTGGAGCGCGCAGTCGCTCTGGAAGGCAGGACCCTGCCGTGGTCCACAAAATCCTTTCTCTCAGTCTTACGTTCCGGAACCTGATCCTCGGCGTGGCAGCGGCCGTGATGGCCCTGGGATTCATCCAGCTGCCACGGGCGGCGTCGGCAGACGTCTTCCCGGAGTTCGGACCGACGCAGGTGCAGATCCAGACCGAGGCGCCGGGTCTGTCGGCCGCCGAGGTCGAGCAGCTGATCACCGTTCCGATGGAACAGGACCTGCTGAACGGCGTGGCGTGGCTCGACACGATCACGTCCGAGTCGGCCCCCGGTCTGTCCTCCGTCGACCTGGTCTTCGAGCCGGGCACGAACGAGCAGAAGGCCCGGCAGGCCGTCCAGGAACGCCTGATCCAGGTGGCGGGACTGCCCCAGGTGGGCAAGCAGCCGGTGATGATCCAGCCGCTCTCGTCGACGAGCCGGGTGATGATGATCGGGCTCACCTCGAAGGACGTCTCCCGCATCGACATGTCCGTCCTCGCGCGGTGGAACATCAAGCCGCGCCTGATGGGCATCCCCGGCGTGGCGAACGTGGTCATCTGGGGTGAGCAGGACCGGCAGCTGCAGGTCCAGATCGATCCGGAGCAGCTGCGCAGCCGGGGCGTCTCCCTCGACCAGGTGGTGCGCACGGCCGGCAACGCCCTGTGGGTGTCTCCGCTGACCTTCGTGGAGGCCTCGACACCGGGCACCGGCGGATTCATCGACACTCCGAGCCAGCGCCTCGCGATCCAGCACGTGCTGCCCATCACCAAGGCGCAGGACCTGGCATCCGTGGCCCTGGAGGACACCGACGACAAGCGGCTGCGCATCGGTGACGTGGCCAGCGTGGTGGAGGACCACCAGCCCCTCATCGGCGACGTGACACTGGGCAACGGCCCCGGGATCATGCTGGTGATCGAGAAGTTCCCCGGCGCCGACACCCGTGAGGTCACCCACGCCGTCGAGGACGCGCTGACCTCGCTCCAGCCCGGACTGTCCGGCATCACCGTCGACACGCATGTCTACCGGCCGGCGTCCTTCGTCGACACGGCGCTCGACAACGTCGGTGTGTGGGCGCTCGTGGCCGTGCCCGCCGTCTCTGTGCTGCTCGGCCTGTACTTCCTGTCCTGGCGCGTCGCCCTGATCAGCCTCGTCTCGATCACGATGGCGGAGATCGCCGCCCTGTGGGTGCTCTACCTGCGCGGCTCGCCCTTCAACATGATGGTCCTGGCCGGTCTGACGATCGCTCTCGGCGCCGTCATCGACGACATCGTGATCGGATTCGATCGCATCCAGAGCCAGTTCCAGCGCGAAGGCCGGAGAACCGACGAACGCCGCTCCGTGTCCGACGTCGTGGTCGACGCCACGGCAGCGGTGCGGCGGCCCGCCTTCTTCGCCACGCTGATCCTGCTGCTCGCCGTGGTGCCCCTCGTGTTCCTGAGCGGGGTGGGCGGAGCGTTCGCCCGGCCGCTGGCCCTGTCCTACGCGCTCGCGGTGGTCGCCTCCACCGTCGTCGCCCTGACCCTCACCCCCGTGCTCGCCGCCACGCTCCTCGCGCGCACCAGGCTCGGACACCGCCGCAACCCGGTGCTCGGGTGGCTGCACCGCGGCTTCGACCGGATCGGCCCGAAGACCCTGCTCCGGCCGGGCCGGGCACTGGTCGCGGCCGCCGTGCTCGCCGGCGCCGCGTTCGCGGTGTGGCCGCAGCTCGACGGCGCGTCCCCGATCCCGGCCCTGCAGCAGCGTGCGCTGCTGATCCGTGTGGAGGCGCCGCCCGGTACCTCGCTGCCGGAGATGAACCGGCTCGGCCAGGCGGCCACCGACGAACTGCGTGCCCTGTCGGGCGTCGAGAGCGTCGGAGCCCACGTGGGCCGTGCCAGGGAGTCCGACCAGGTCGTCAACGTCAACTCCGGTGAGTTCTGGGTCAACATCAAGAGCTCGGCCGACTACGGCAAGACCGTCGCCGCGGTCCACCGCGTCATGAACGGCCAGGCCGGCCTCGACAGCGAGGTCATGACCTACCCGCAGGCGCGGCTCGACGAGGTCCGGGACGAGGACGGCGACGGCTCGCCGGTCGTCGTCCGCGTCTACGGCAATGACCTGACGGTACTGCGGCAGCAGGCCCAGCAGGTGAGCAAGGCCCTCGCGCAGGTCCCCGGAGTCGTCCGCCCGACGATCCCGAACGTGGTCGAGGAGCCGACCCTGGAGGTCAAGGTCGACCTCGCGGCGGCCCGGAACCACGGCATCAAGCCGGGTGACGTCCGCCGCACGGCCGCCACCTACTTCTCCGGCCTGCCGGTCGGCAGCCTCTACGAGGAGCAGAAGGTCTTCGACGTCGTGGTGTGGGGTTCGCCCGCGACACGCTCCGCTCCCCAGAACGTCCAGGGTCTGCTGATCGACACGCCCAGCGGCGGCCACGTGCGCCTCGGCGACGTCGCGTCCGTCCGTGTCACGCCGTACCCGACGGTCATCGAGCACGACGCCACCTCGCGCAGCATCGACGTCGTCGCCGACGTCAGCGGGCGTGACCTGAACTCCGTGCTCGACGACGTCAGGAGCCGCGTCCAGGCGATGCCGATGCCGTACGAGTACCACGCCGAGGTGCAGAGCGACGTCGCGCACCAGCAGAGCCAGGACCTGCGCATCGCAGGGCTCGCGGCCGCCGCGCTGCTCGGCACCTACCTCCTCCTGCAGGCGGCCTTCGGCAGCTGGCGTGCGGCGACGCTCGTCCTGCTGGCACTGCCGCTGGCCGGCGTCGGCGGAGTGCTGACCGCGTTCGCCGTCGACGGCATCATGTCGATCGGCGCGCTCGGCGGCCTCCTGGTCGTCCTCGGCCTCGCCGTGCGCAACCTGGTGCTGCTCATCCGCGGCTACCAGGAGACCGAGCCGCGCGCGGACGGCAGCGTCGACCCGCAGCGCATCGTCGACGCCACCCGCGACCGGGTCGGCCCGGTCCTGCTGACCGCACTGGCCACGGCCGTCGCGGTGCTGCCCGCCGTCTTCCTCGGCACCGTCGAGGGCATGGAGGTGCTGCACCCGCTGGCCGTCGTCGTGCTCGGCGGACTGGTCACCTCGACCCTCGTCACGCTGTTCATCGTGCCCGCCCTCTACATCCGCTTCTACCCCTCCCCCGGCGGCGTCAGGCGGCGTCCCACCGGCCCGGAGCCGGCTCCGGCGACGGCAGGCCCGGCACCGCACGAGGCAGCCGCGGACGACGGCAGGACGGAACGGCGCGCGGCACCCCACGGCGGATCCCGCCGGCGTCGCACCGGGCGCCGGTGGGCCGTGGGCCTGTCGGCCGCGGGGCTGCTGCTCGCCGGCGGGGCGGGCCTGACGGCCTGCGGCGACTCGGACAGCAGCTCGGCCTCGGCCGCCGAACACACGGACCAGCCGCCCGCCGAGATCGAGGAGGTCACGGAAGGAAAGATCCCCCACTTGACCCTGGCCGAAGACACGGTCAAGCGGATCCACCTCACGACGGAGCCGCTGCGGCAGGCGCCGCTGGACGGCGTCGGCCCGGCACGGACGCTCATCCCGCTGAAGGCGGTGGTCTACGACCCGGAAGGCAAGACCTTCGCCTTCACCAACCCGAAGCCCTTCGTGTACATCCGGACCCCCGTCCAACTCGGGCAGTTCGGTGAGCACGACGCGGTCGTCACGTCCGGCCTCGCGACGGGCACCCGCGTCGTGACGGTCGGGGCGGCGGAGCTGCTGGGCATCGAGTACGAGACGGACGGCGAGCACTCATGACCGAGGAACGCCGCACCCTGATGCGCTGGATCGTCGGCTTCAGCCTGCGCTTCCGCTACCTCGTGGTCGCCGCGGCCGCGGTGATGATGGTCGTCGGCATCACATCGCTGCCCCAGCAGCGGGTGGACGTCTTCCCCGAGTTCGCGCCGCCGCGGGTGGAGATCCAGACGGCCTGCCTCGGCCTGTCCACGGCCGACGTGGAGTCGCTCGTCACCGTCCCGCTGGAGCAGTCCCTCAACGGGCTCGACGCCCTCGACGACCTGCGCTCCGAGTCCGTCGCGCAGCTCTCGTCGATCCAGCTGATCTTCCACGAGGGAACCGACATCTTCAAGGCACGGCAGGAGGTCCAGGAAAGGGTGGCGCAGGTGTCGCACTCCCTGCCGACCTGGGCGGCTCCTCCGGTGATCATGCCGCCCGTCGCGGCGACCAGCCGGGTCATGAAGATCGGGATGTCCTCGCAGGACCACTCCGACAAAACCCTGATGTCCATGTCCATGACGGCGTACTGGGAGGTCAGGGCACGCCTGCTGCGCGTCCCCGGCGTCGCCAACGTGAGCATCTTCGGCGAGCGGCTGCAGAACCTGACCGTCCAGGTGGACCCCCTCAAGATGCAGGCGCACAAGGTCACTCTCGACGACGTCATGGAGGCCACCGGCGACTCGGTCGACTCCGGTCTGCTCAAGTTCACCACCGGTTCCGTCATCGGCACCGGCGGCTGGATCGAGACCCCCACGCAGCGCCTCGGCATCCGGCACGTCCTGCCGGTCGTGACGCCCGACGACCTCGCCCAGGTGCCGGTGCGCGCGGAGAACGACAGCACCGTACGGCTCGGGGACGTCGCCCTCGTGAAGGAGGCCCCCCAGCCGCTCTTCGGCGACGCCATCGTCGGCGGCGACCCCGGTCTGCTGCTGATCGTCGAGAAGCTGCCCTGGGGCGACACCCCGGAGATCACCAAGAACGTGGAGAAGGCGATCGAGTCCCTCGAACCCGGTCTGCCCGGCATCACGTTCGACACGACCGTCTTCCAGCAGGAGGACTTCATCCACACCGCGATCGACAACCTGACCCAGGCCCTGGTGCTGGGCTTCCTGATGGTCGTCGTGGTCCTCGCGGCCTTCCTCTACGAGTGGCGTGTGGCGCTGATCAGCCTGCTGACGATCCCACTGTCCCTCATGGCCGCCGTGCTCGTGCTCCACTGGCGCGGGGACACCATCAACACGATGGCCCTCGCCGGACTCGTGATCGCCCTGGGCGCCGTCGTGGACGACGCGATCATCGACGTCGAGAACATCCTCAGACGGCTGCGAGAACACCGGAAAGCCGGCGGTGACACCTCGGTGTCGAAGGTCATTCTGAACGCCTCGCTGGAAGTCCGGAGCCCGATCGTCTACGCGACGATGATCATCGTCGTGGCCATCGTGCCGGTGTTCCTGCTCCAGGGAGTGGCGGGCTCGTTCTTCCGGACGCTCGCCGTCTCCTACACGCTGGCCATCCTCGCCTCCATGGTCGTGGCCCTGACGGTGACCCCCGCCCTGTGCCTGATCCTGCTGCGCAAGGCCAAGGTCGAGCGCCGGCAGTCCCCGCTGCTGCGCTGGCTGCAGAAGGGCTACACGGGCGGGCTCCGGCGCATCATCAAGCGGCCGGTGCACGCCTACCTGGTGTCCGGCGTGCTCGTGCTCGTCGCGGCCCTCCTGGTGCCCCAGCTCAGCCAGTCTCTGATGCCCTCCTTCAAGGAGCGGGACTTCCTGATGCACTTCATCACCACACCCGGCACGTCCGTGAAGGAAGAGGAGCGCATGGTCTCCCAGGTGAGCCGTGAAGTGCGGGCCATCCCCGGAGTCCGCAACGTCTTCGGGGCCCACATCGGGCAGGCGTTCCTCGGCGACGAGATCGCCGGCGTCAACTTCGGCGAGGGCTGGATCAGCATCGATCCCAAGGCCGACTACGACAAGACCCTCGAACAGATCAAGGAGACCGTGGGGCGCTACGCCGGCGTGGAACAGGACGTCCAGACGTACCTCAACGAGCGCGTCGACGAGGTGCTCACCGGCTCCAAGTACCCGGTCGTGGTCCGTCTCTACGGCCAGGACCAGAAGGTCCTGCGCGAGAAGGGCCTGGAACTCCAGGAGAAGATCGGCAAGATCGCCGGCACCGCCGACGTGCATGCCGACCTCCAGGTCGACGTCCCCCAGGTGCAGGTGAGGGTCGACGTCGACAAGGCGGCGAAGTACGAGCTCAAGCCCGGTGACATCCGCCGCGCCGCGTCGACCCTCGTGGCCGGCGAGGAGGTCGGGGACATCTTCCGCGGCGGCCGGGCCTACGACACGATGGTGTGGAGCACCCCCGAGACCCGCAGCAGCGTGGTGGCCATCAACCGGCTCCCGATCGACACGCCCTCCGGCACCACGGTGCCCCTGGGTGACGTCGCCTCGGTGACCATCGAGCCGCAGCCGAACCTGATCGCGCGGGAGAACGGCTCGCGCCACCTCGACGTGAACGCCAGCGTCGCCGGACGCGACCTCAGCGCCGTCGTCTCGGACGTCGAAGAGGCCATCGACTCCACGGACTTCCCCCGCGGCTACCACACGGAGCTGCTCGGGGAGCACGAGGAGCGGCAGGCCGCTCAGCGGGTCCTGTTCTACGCCGCGATCTTCGCGGGTGTGGCGATCTTCGTCCTGCTGCAGGTCTCCTTCCGCAGCTGGCGGCTCGCGCTGCTGTCCTTCCTGACCCTGCCCATGGCCCTGGTCGGCGGCGTCCTCGCGGTCTGGATCGCCGGCGGGAACATCACGCTGGGTTCCCTGGTCGGCTTCTTCACGGTGCTCGGCATCGCCGCGCGCAACGGCATCCTGCTGATCAACCACTGCCAGCACCTGGAGGAGCACGAGGGCATGGAGTTCGGGCCCGCCCTGGTGCTGCGCGGTGCGCGGGAACGGCTGTCCCCCATCCTGATGACCTCGCTGGCGACCGGCCTCGCCGTGCTGCCCCTGGTCTTCCTCGGGAACCGGCCGGGTCACGAGATCGAGTACCCGCTCGCCGTGGTCATCGTGGGCGGTCTGGTTACGTCCACCTTGCTGAATTTGCTCGTCGTGCCTTCCCTGTACCTGCGTTTCGGCAAGGGCTTCAGACGCCACCGGCCGCAGCATGAGGCGGTCGCCACGCACTGAGGCAGGCGGCGGACGGGGCCGCCGCCTCTCGGTGGAGCCCCACCCAGGCTCCATCGAGAGGATCAAGCTGAATGCCCCCTGTCTTCCGCACGAGCGCTGCCCTGCTGAGCCCGATCGTCGCCGCGCTGCTGCTGGCCCCCGGCGCGGAGGCCACCGGCACGCCCCAGGCACCCGCCGCCGCCCCGGTGAGCGGCCCGAGGGCACAGGGCAACTGCGGAAATCCCCCCGCCCTTCGCCCGTACAGGTTTCCCGCCCGCCCGAAGGTGAACAACACCTTCCTCCCGCTGAAGCCCGGAACCCGGCTGGTCCTCACCGGCGACGTCGCCGGTGAGGACCACACCGTGGTCACGACGGTGACCGATCTGACCAAGGTCATCGACGGTGTGCGCACCGTGGTGGTGTTCGACCAGGACCTCAACGGCAAGAAGGTCCAGGAGTCGGAGCTGGCGTTCTTCGCCCAGGACTGGCGCGGAGCGGTCTGGCGCCTCGGCGAGTACCCGGAGATCTACGAGAACGGCAAGCTCGTCGGCGCGCCCGACACCTGGATCTCCGGCGTCCAGGGCGCCAGGGCGGGGATCGCCATGCTGGCCAGGCCGCGGGTGGGCAGCCCCACCTACACCGAGGGGCTCGCGCCCGAGATCGACTTCCTGGACTGCGCCACGGTGTCCCAGACCGGTCAGAGCGTCTGCGTGGAGGCCGGCTGCTTCGACAACGTCCTCGTGACGGACGAGTTCGCCCCGCTCGACCCCGAGGGCGGTCACCAGCTGAAGTCCTACGCGCCGGGCGTCGGCAACATCAAGGTGGAGCCCGTGGGCGAGGAGAACCCGGAGACCCTGTCCCTGACCGAGTACACCCGGCTCACCCCCAAGGAGCTCGCGGCCGTCGACAAGGAGGTCCTGAAGCAGGACAAGCGCGGCTACAGGATCAGCCCCGACGTGTACGGGACCACCCCGCCCGCGGAGCCCGCCCTCGTGAAGGGACTCGTGCCCGCGCTGTAGTACCGGCAGGGCGGAGGGCGCGCGGCACCGCGCGCCCTTCAGCCCGGGTTCAGGTGACGCGGGTCACAATCGGGACATGCGGGTTCTGATCGTGGACGACGAGGAGCGCTTCGCCGAGGGTCTCCGCAACGGCCTGGAGGCGGAGGGCTTCGCCGTCGACGTCGCCCTGGACGGCACGGACGGCCTGTGGCGGGCGCGCGAGCACGCGTACGACGCGATCGTCCTCGACATCATGCTCCCCGGCCTGAACGGCTACCGCGTCTGTGCCACCCTGCGCGCCGAGGGGAACTGGACCCCGATCCTCATGCTCACCGCCAAGGAGGGCGAGTGGGACGAGGTGGAGGGGCTCGACGCCGGCGCCGACGACTACCTGACGAAGCCCTTCTCGTACGCCGTGCTGCTGGCCCGGCTGCGGGCGCTGCTGCGCCGCGAACCGCGCGAACGGCCCGCCGCCCTCACCGCCGGCGACCTGCGGCTCGACCCGGCGGCCAAGGAGGTGTCGCGGGGCGGGGTACGGGTCGAGCTGACCGCCCGCGAGCTGGCGCTGCTGGAGTTCCTGCTGCGCCGGCGCGGCGAGACCGTGTCGAAGCGCGAGATCCTCGCCCACGTCTGGGACGACGCCTTCGAGGGCGACCCGAACATCGTCGAGGTCTACGTCCGGCACCTCCGGAACAAGCTGGACCGGCCCTTCGGCCGGTCGTCCATCGAGACCGTACGGGGCTGCGGCTACCGCCTGGCTCCCGACGGGGGGTAGGCGGCCATGGGCGTACGGTTCCGGTCGACCGTGGCGGCCGTCCTCGTCGTGGCGGTGGGCGTGGTCGCGGGAGCGGTGGCCCTGGTCGCGCTCATGCGGGCCGAACTCACCGACGACGTACGGCAGGCCGCCCGGGCCCGCGCCGAGCAGGTGGCGACGGTCATCGAGGCGGGGCGCGGGGTGCCGTCGCTGGCCGTGAGCGAGCCGGACGAGGAGTTCGTCCAGGTCCTGGACGGCCGGGGGGCGGTGATCGCGGGCAGCCCGAACGTCAAGAATCTGCCGGCCCTGGCCGACCCGCGGCAGGGCTCCGAGTCCACCGTCACCACCCCCCTCGACGAGGACCGCTTCCTGGTGGTGGCGGTGGCCGCCGAGGGGCCGGGCGGGGACCGGACCGTACTGGTGGGTCGGACGGTGATCGCGGTCGCCGAGGCGACCCGGATCGTCACCCGGCTGCTGCTCGTGGGGCTGCCGCTGCTGATGCTCGTGGTGGCCGGGGCGACCTGGGTGGCGGTCGGGCGGGCGCTGGCGCCCGTGGCCGCCATCAGGAGGGAGGTGGAGGCGATCTCGGCGGCGGAGCTGCACCGCAGGGTGCCACTGCCGCCGGGCCGCGACGAGATCGGACGCCTCGCCACCACGATGAACCGCATGCTGGACCGGCTCGAACGGGCGCAGGGCGCCCAGCGCCGGTTCATCTCCGACGCCTCGCACGAGCTGCGTTCCCCGGTGGCGTCCATCCGCCAGCACGTCGAGGTCGCGCTCGCCCACCCCGAGCGGCTGACGGACCGGGCGGCGAGCGAAGGGCTGGCCAGGACGGTGCTGGCCGAGGATCTGCGGATCCAGCGGCTCGTCGAGGACCTGCTGCTGCTCGCCCGTGCCGACGAGGACGCGCTGCGCCCCCGGCTGCGGCCGGTGGACCTCGACGATCTGGTCCTGGACGAGGCGCGTCGGCTGCGGGCGGCGGCGCCCGGGCTGCGGATCGGTACGGCCGGGGTGTCGGCGGCGCGGCGGCGCGCGGACCCCCGGGACCTGGGCAGGGTGGTGCGCAACCTGGGCGAGAACGCGGCCCGGCACGCGCGCTCCGAGGTCGCCTTCGACCTCGCCGAGCTGCCGGACGGCCGGGTGGTGCTCGGCGTGGAGGACGACGGTCCGGGGGTGCCGCCGGCGGACCGCGAGCGGGTCTTCGAACGGTTCGTACGTCTCGACGAGGCGCGGTCCCGCTCGACGGCCGGCGGCGGCGATGCGGGCGAGGCCGTCGGCAGCGGTCTCGGGCTCGCCATCGTCGCCGAACTGGTCGCGGCGCACGGCGGCACGGCGACGGTGACCGACGGGCGCCTCGGCGGCGCCCGCTTCGAGGTGGCGCTGCCGGCGGACCCCGGTCCGGAAGACCGCTCCTGAAGGCCGGTTCAGTTCCGTTCAGGCTCCCTTCAGGACCCGGGTGCCAGCGTCGGAGTCGGGGCAGAGGAGGCAGCCATGAGGAACAGACATCCGGCGGCCGCGGTGAGCGCGGTCCTGGCCGCGGCCCTCGCGACCGGCGTCTGCACCGCGTGCTCCGCCGGTGCCGTCGGCGGTCGGGGCGCGAGCGGGATCCCCTCGTCGAGCGGCGACTGCATCCGGGCCGTGGACACCGAATCCGGCAAGGAGGCCCACGGATGCCTGCCGCTGGCCCCGGAACAGGACCGGGTCGACCGCGTCACGCCGGTGTTCAGCCGCCCGACCGACATCACCAACCCGCTCCACGCCAGTTCGAAGCTCCAGCAGGTGATCTACGGCGGCCAGGTCGACGGGAAGCCGTTCCGCACCGAGCTCACGCTGCTGCCCGACATCAAGACCATCACCGTGAACGGCGAGCAGGTCCGGGCACGCACGCTCCAGTACCTGTCCTTCTCGGACGGGCGGATCAAGGAGGTCGCGTTCGACTGGTTCGCGCAGGCCGACGACGGATCGGTCTGGTACCTCGGCGAGGACGTCTTCAACTACGAGGACGGGGTGGTCGCGGACACCGGCGGCACGTGGCGGTCCGGGAAGTCGGGGCCGGCCGCGATGATCATGCCCGCCCATCCGAAGACCGGTGATGTGTACCGGCCGGAGAACAGCCCGGGGGTGGTCTTCGAGGAGGTCACCGTCAAGGCCGTCGGGGAGACGGTCTCCGGGCCGTACGGACCGGTCAAGGGCGCGATGACGACGACCGAGATCCACATGGACGGTACGCACGAGGACAAGGTCGTGGCCCCCGGGTACGGCGAGTTCGTCATCGACGAGCCGGGCAGCGACCTGGAGGCGGTCGAGCTGGCCGTACCCACGGACGTCACCCAGGGGCCCGCACCGGCCGAGCTCGCGGCCCTCTCGGCGGCGGTCCGCGCGGCCCACACCGGGGCGACCGAGGCGACCGTGGCGAAGGTGCGCTCCGCCTGGGACGCGTACCGGGCCGCCGACCACGTGCCCGCGCTGCTCGTCCGGCAGATGGACCGGGACGTCGACTCGCTCACCACGGCCGTCAAGGCACGCGATGCCGATCTCACCCGCGGCGCGGTGCTCCGGGTCGCCCAGAACGACCTCGACCTGCACCTGCGCTACGAGCCGCTCGCGACGGTCGAGGCCGCCAGGATGGGGCTGTGGGCGCGCCAGTCGACGCTGGACGGCGCCGCCCGGGACGCGGGCGCGATCGCCGGTGACGTGACCAGCCTCGAACTCACCTGGGACCGCGTCAAGAACGGCACGGACCCCGCCCGTGCGGACCGGGTCGCCGCCTCGTTGCGTGCCCTGCGCGACGCGGCCGACCGCAAGGACACGGCCGTCGCCCAGCAGGCGGTGGAGCGACTCAACTCGGCCCTGTCCGGCTGACCCGCGGTACCGACCGACCCCGGCCTGCCGCCGGGGTCTTCGGCGCGTCGGCGCGCCTGTGGCCTCGACAGCACGGAGCATCGTGGCGGCGGGCAGGCACCCGCAGGTCCCCGGCCGCCGGAGGAGGATCCATGCCGCACCGCTCCGTCCCCCACGTCCGTTCCCGCCCGTGGCGCCGCTGGAGGTGGTGGCAGCGATGGGGGCGGGACCCGGTCGTGGTGCAGACGGTGCGGTCCACGGCCGCGGCGACGATTTCGTACGTCGTGGCCCTCCAGCTCAGTACGGAACCGGCGCCGCTGACCGCCCCGCTCACCGCGCTGCTCGTCGTCCAGGTGACGCTGTACTCGACGCTCACGACGAGCCTGCGGCGGGTGAACTCCGTCGTCGTGGGCGTGCTGATCGCCATCGCGTTCAGTGCGCTCGTGGGACTCAGCTGGTGGAGCCTCGCCCTGGTCATCCTGGCGTCCCTCGTCGTGGGCCGGTTCGTGCGGGTCGAGGAGTTCGTGCCCGAGGTGGCCATCAGCGCGATGCTGGTCCTCGGCGTCACCCAGGTCGCCGACACCGCCTGGGACCGCGTCCTGGAGACGCTGATCGGCGCCGTGGTGGGCCTGCTCTTCAACGTGCTGCTCGTCCCGCCGGTCTGGGTGGACACGGCCGGGGACTCGATCGTGGACCTGGCCCGGCGGATGCGCCGCCTGCTCCTGGACGTCGGCGAGGAGCTCGCCGACCCGGACGCCCTCCCCGAGTCGGCCCCGGTTCCGGAGGCGGCCTCCGCCCGCGCTCCGGTGGAGCGGGCGGCGGCACGGCTGCACGAGGCGCGGCGCCTCGACAACGACGTCGCCGACGTCGACGCGGCCCTGCGCCAGGCGGAGGACAGCCTCCGGCTCAACCCGCGGGTCAAGGAGGGGCTGCTGCACCGGATCGTGCTGCGCACGGGCCTCGACACCCTGGAGATCTGCGCGGTCGTGCTCCGCGTCCTCACCCGCTCCCTGACCGACCTCGCGAAGGAACGGCGCGGGGCCGCCCTCGTACGCCGGGAGACGGGTGTCGCCCTGCGGGAGACCCTGCAGCACCTCGGGGACACCCTCGTGAGCTTCGCCGTCCTCGTGAGCTCGCCGTCGAGCGCGGGGGCCGAGACCGCGGAGGGCCGCCTCGGCGAGGAGCTCGGGGCGGCCCGCAGCGCCCGTGAACACACCGCGCGGCTGCTGGAGGAGGAGGCGGCGCACGATCCGGAGCGCTGGCAGTTGTACGGCGCGCTGCTCGCCGAGATCGACCGTGTCCTCGACGAACTCGAACCGGATCACCGCGGCCGGCGCCTCATGGAGGAGCTGGACCGGCACACGCGCGCGCGTGAGGAACGGCGCCGCCGCGTCACCTCCCTCGCGGGCCGGGCGCGCCGTACGTCGTGACGGGGCGCAGGGCACCGTCCGAGCGGAGGTCGCCCAGGGTCGGATAGCCGTCGACGGCGAGGATCAGATCGGTCTCGGCGAGGAGGGAGCGCAGGACGTGGACGATGCCGTCCTCTCCGCCGAGGGCGAGGCCGTACGCGTACGGGCGGCCGATGCCGACCGCCGTGGCGCCCAGGGCCAGGGCCTTCACGATGTCGGCGCCGGTGCGGACACCGGAGTCGAACAGCACGGGCAGGCCCTCGGCGGCGGCGACCACGCCGGGGAGGGCGTCGAGGGCGGGCAGGCCGCCGTTGGCCTGGCGTCCGCCGTGGTTGGAGCAGTAGATGCCGTCGACGCCGCCGTCCCGGGCGCGGCGGACGTCCTCCGGGTGGCAGATGCCCTTGAGGAGGATCGGCAGGTCGGTGAGGGAGCGCAGCCAGGCGAGGTCGTCCCAGACGAGCGGCTTGCCGAAGATCCCGGCCCATTCCGCGACGACGGCGCCGGGGTCCTCCTCGGGGGCCTTGGCGAGACGCGCGCGGAAGACCGGGTCGGAGGTGTAGTTGGCCAGGCAGTGTCCGCGCAGCTGCGGGAAGTTGCTGGTGGTGAGGTCGCGGGGGCGCCAGCCGGTGATCCAGGTGTCGAGGGTGACGACGATGCCCCGGAAGCCGGCGGCCTCGGCGCGGTGCACGAGGCTCTCGGCGAGGGCGCGGTCGGTGGGGGTGTAGAGCTGGAAGAAACCGGGGGTGTCCCCGTACGCGGCGGCGACCTGTTCCATGGGATCGACGCTCAGCGTGGAGGCGATCATGGGTATGCCGGTACGTGCGGCGGCCCGGGCCGTCGCGAGGTCGCCGTGGCCGTCCTGGGCGCAGAGCCCGATCACTCCGACGGGTGCCATGAACAGCGGGGAAGGCAACGTGAGGCCGAAGAGGTCGACGGAGAGGTCGCGCTCGGCGGCGCCGACCATCATGCGCGGGACGAGCCCCCACTGCCGGAAGGCGGTGACGTTGGCCTCCTGGGTGTGCTCGTCGCCCGCGCCGCCGGCCACGTACGACCACAGCGAGGGCGGCAGCGCGGCGCGTGCCTTCGCCTCCAGGTCGGCGAAGGTCATCGGCAGGGTGGGTGTGACGCCGAAGAGCCCGTTGAGATAGATCTCGTTCTGGTAGTCGCCGTACTGCTGGGGCATGAGGGGCGTCGTCCCTTCCGGTGGCCGGGTGCTGTCCCGGCCACCCTGCCCCAGCACGCGCGCGCGTGACCAGGTGCTGTGCCCGGGTTGCCGCGGGCGGGTCAGGGGCGGCCCCGGGCGATGACCACGATCTCGTCCTCCGGGTGCCAGTACCGGACGTGGTCCTTGGGCGGGTTGAGGCGCAGGCCGTGGTCCGGGGCGGTCGTGGCGCGGTAGCCGATGGCGCAGGCGCCCTGGCGGGCCGCCGACGCGGCGACGGCGGCGAAGGGGGTGGCGCGTCCGGCCGTGACGTAGTGGGACGCCGGGCGCAGATGGAGGCTGTTGCCGTCCGGGGCGAGGAGTTCCTCGAACACGGCGGCGAGGTGGGGGTTCTGGGAGATCTGGGTCATCAGGAGTCCGATGAGCCTGCCGCTGACGACGAAGTCGGCTCCGGGGGCCGGCGGTGCGATGAGCCGGTTGCGGTCGTCGGTCATCTCGGTCACCACGGGGAGGGAGAGGCCGCTCGCCCGTTCTCCGGCCCGCAGGTGGAGCAGGGTGACGAGCGTCCGGTCGTCCGGGTCGGCGTGGCCCGGCCGGTGGTCGGGGCCGAGCACGATCACCGCGTCGTAGCGGGCCAGGTCGAGCGCGTCCGTGGTCGCGCGCAGCGTGGGGTCGCCGGGCCGGTGGAGCACCGTCACGCGCGCCCCGACGGCTTCGGTGACGGTCCGGATGCCGGTGAGGGTGGCGGTGCGCGGCTCGGCCACGATGTCGAGGGCCGAGCCGGGTGGCGCGCCGTCCGCCCACCGGGCGGCGACACGGGGGGCCCTGCGGTTCCAGCCGAGGAGGAGGACGTGTGCGGGCCGTGCCGGGGGCTCGGGCGGTGCGTGCGTGAGGGCTGTCGGGTCGTAGGGGGCGGGGGTGACCGACAGTCGGGTCGACCGTTCGTCCTCGGCGATCACGAGGAGGGTGTCGTCGGCGAGGATCCGGGTGGAGCGGGGCGGGTTGAGCGTGACGGTGCCGTCGCCGTGGACGAGGCCGACGGCGGTCGACACGGGGCAGGCGCGGGCGGCCTCGTCGAAGGTGCGGCCCCATGACGCCGGTTCCCGGACGGTGTGGAACTCGTGCCCGGCGAAGTCGAGGAGTTCCTGGTGGACGAGGGAGAGTCCGGGCCGGCGTACGCAGTCGACGAGGAGCCGGGCCGCGATGTCGTCCATGTCGAGGACGGTGGCCCGGGGCCCGCCGGCCAGCCGGGCGGCGTGGAGGTGGCGGTCGTCGCGGACGGCGGCGACGACGCGTAGGGGATCCGTCTCCCCCGTGGACGCCGAGAGGCAGAGCAGGGTTTTGACGACCTCGGCGTCGTCGCGGGGGTGGTCACGGGGCAGGACGAGGACGCAGTCCGCGGTCGTCGGGCTCACGCGCGCGAGTGCGGCGGGATCGGTGGGGCGACCGGTGCGGCAGACGATCCTGGTGCGGCCCGTGGGGCCGAGGGTGGCGTGGAGCTCCTCCTCCATGGCGGGTTTGTCGCGGTCGGCGAGGACCGCGATGACCCGGCGGTACCGGTCGGTGCGGGCGGCGACGAGCTCGGAGACGACGGTCGGGATCTGCTCGGACCAGCCGAGGACGACGGTGTGTCCGCTCTCCAGGATCTTGGCGTGACCTCGGTTGAGGGCGATGAGGCGGTCGGTGAGGCCGGTGGTGATGAGGCTGACGAGGGTGGAGACGTAGAAGAGGGCGATGAGGGCGAGGAGTACGGACAGGGCGACGCGCAGCGGGGGTCCGACCTCGCCGCCCAGCCGCATGGTCTGTCCGGTGTTGCGCCACACGGCCGCGATCCGGGAGCCGAGGGAGGCGGGAGTGCGCTGGTCGGTCCAGGCCAGGACGGTGCTGACGGGGACGACGAGCGCCAGACAGACGAGGGCCAGCCAGCCGCAGAGCGCGGCGGTGCCACGGGTGAGGGTGGTGTCGAACCAGTACCGGAGGCGTTCCTCGGCGGAGCGGGTCCGGTGGTTGGGCAGGGGCCGGGGGTCGACGGGCGAGGTTTCCCCGGGCGGGTCGGCATCGGGTCCCTGTGCGGCGCCCCGCTGCCCGGGAACGACCTTTTTGTCTTCTTTTCGCACGTCAGCAGCGTGCCGCCCCGCCGTCGGCGGCGGGGCGGCATCGGGGCATGTTCATCCCTTCGTGATCAGGCGTAGGGGTCGAAGGGGATTCCGGCCGGCTTCGCCTTGGCCAGGTGGGAGGCGAGGTTCCCGTCCTTGAGGCCGAAGACCGCGCTGCCGAAGTCGGCCTGGGTGAGCTTCTCCCGGATGCCCGCGGGGTAGCCGTTCCAGCCGACCAGGGCGGGGAACTGCCAGGTGTGCTGGTGGTTCTCGGGCGGTTCGTCGTGGGAGTTCGCCGGGCGGAAGCAGTGGGTGCCGATGCCGTCCTTGTGGTAGACGATCTTCGGGTGGGTGCCGTCCCAGCGGATCCGGTCGCGGGCGTAGATGTCGAAGTCGCCGTGGGCGGAGGTGGAGACGTACTGCGCCTGGTCGTTCTGCACCCAGACGACGACGTGCTCCCAGTCGTGGCGGTGTCCGCCGAGACTGCTGCCGGCCACGGCCTGGTCCTTCTCGAAGTAGAGCCCGTAGATGACGGCGCACCAGCCGTTGTTGCACTTCGCGCGCGCGTACCCGTTGGTGTTGGTGAGGTCCCAGGCGTCGCGGCACTGGCCGTTGAGGGCGCCGGAGGGGTTGAGGCCGCCGTTGAGCGTCCCGTCGGGGCCGATCGCGGGGGTCGGGTAGCAGCCGTCCGTGTCGTAGTCGTAGGCCGGCTGGAAGGTCTGCTCCAGGCCGTCGGCGTTGGCGGGCAGGGCGGTGGGCGGTGCGGCGAGCGCGCTGGCCGGCAGGGCGATGATCAGCGCGAGGGCGCCGGCGAGGGCGAGGGCGCCCCTGGTGGCGTACGCGGGTGTCTTCACTGCGTCCCCCTGGGTCGGTGGGCTTGGACCGACCCGCATCCTGGCATGCACATCTCAAGTACGCGAGGGTGCCCGAGCCGCCCGGGGCAAGCCTTCACCCCGCCGCCACCTCCGGTCGGCCGCCCCCGTGCACGGCCTCACCCCAGCGCGGCCTCCACCAGGCGGCGGATCTCCTCGGCGGGGACGGTGCCGCCGTTGACCAGGCGGTCGAAGACCAGGCCGTCCACACAGGTGAGCAGGGTGACCGTGCGCGCACGGGCGTCCGCGAGCCCCCGGGCGGCGAGGAAGTCCTCGACGGACTGCCGGGCGGCGTTGTCCCGCGGCACGAGGATCTCCCTCAACTCGGGGTGGTGCACGCTCTCCAGGGCGCACGCGTAGCGCGCGAGGGAGCGACGGCGGCCCTCCCCCGCGAGCCGGAGCCCGGCGAACGCGGTGAGCCCGGCGACGAGTTCCCCGGCGTCGCGCGGCGCACCGGCCCGCTGCCCGGCCTCCTCGATCTCCGCCTGGTCGCGCTCGACGAGTCGGCGGACGAGCGCGGTCAGGAGCGACTGACGGGTGCGGTGGTACGCGGACGTGGTGCCCGGCGGCAGGCCGGCGGCCCGGTCGACCGCGCGATGGGTGAGCCCGCGCATGCCGTGCTCGGCGAGCACGTCGATGGCGGTGTCGGCGAGGAGGGTGCGTCGGGCGGTGGCGTCGGCGGGCATCCCCCCTTTCTACACCTGTAGAGGCGAGGAGTACGGTTCTTCTACGGCTGTAGAAGAACCGTGGAGAGAGGTGCCTGGCATGGACGGCGGGAACGCGGTGGTGGTCGGTGGCGGGATCGGCGGCCTGGCGGCGGCGATCGGACTGCGGCGGGTCGGCTGGGAGGTGACCGTCCTCGAACGCGCCGCCGCCCTCGGTGACGCCGGCGCGGGGATCTCCCTCCACACCAACGGCATCCGCGCCCTGGACGCGCTGGGCGTCGGCGCGGGCGTACGGGAGGCGGCCCGGCCCCAGTACACCGGCGGCACCCGCGTCCCGGGCGGCGGCTGGCTGGCCCGGATGGACGGGGCCGCCCTGGAGCGGGCGCTCGGCACCCCGATCGTCGGGATCCCGCGCGCCGACCTGCACCGGCTGCTGCGCGCGGCGCTGCCCGACGGGTGCCTGACCGTCGGGGCGGAGGTGACCTCCCTGGATCCGACGGGGCCGGACCGGGTGGGCGTGGTCACCGGGGACGGGATACGGGAAGCGGATCTGGTGGTCGCCGCGGACGGCGTGAACAGCGGCCTGCGCAGGCTGCTGTTCCCCGGGCACCCGGCTCCGGCGTACAGCGGATCGACGGTCCTGCGCGCCCTCACCGACTCCCCCGTGACACCGGCATCCGACTTCGAGCTGACCTGGGGCCGGGGCGCCGAGTTCGGGCACATCGCCCTCGCCGACGGGCGGGCCGAGTGGCACGCCGTGCTCAACTCCCCGCCGGGGGTACGCCATCCGGATCCGCTGGAGGTGCTGCGGCGGCGTTTCCGGGACTGGCACGAGCCGATCCCGGCCCTTCTCGCGGCCACCCGCCCCGAGGCCGTGCTGCACCACGACATCCACGAACTGACCACCCCGCTGCCGGCGTTCACCACCGGCCGGGTCGCCCTGCTCGGCGACGCGGCCCACGCCATGACCCCGAACCTCGGCCAGGGCGCCTGCCAGGCCCTCGAGGACGCGGTGTCACTGGCCGCCGCGCTCGCCGCCGCACCCGACATCGGCACGGCGCTGTCCCGGTACGACACGGAGCGGCGCCCGCGCAGCCAGTCCGTCGCCCGCGCCGCCCGCCGGGCCGGCCGGATGGGCCAGCGGCTCGCGCATCCCCTCGCCGTCGCCGTACGCAACACGGCCCTGCGGGCGGCGCCGGACGGCGTGACCCTGCGCGCCATCCTGCGGCACGCCGACTGGACACCGCCGAGCCTGCACCCGCGAAATGAATAGACGATACGTATCGTCTCGCCTAGGGTGGTCGACATGACCACCCCCGCACACATCGCCATGTTCTCCATCGCCGCCCACGGCCACGTGAACCCGAGCCTGGAAGTCATCCGCGAGCTCGTCGCACGGGGCCACCGCGTCAGCTACGCCGTCCCCGCGTCCTTCGCCGAGAGGGTCGCGGAGACCGGGGCGACGCCGGTCGTCTACACCTCCACCCTGCCGACCGACGACGACCCGGACGCCTGGGGCACCGAGCTGATCGACAACCTGGAACCGTTCCTCGCCGACGCGACGCAGGCGCTGCCGCAGCTCGCCGAGGCCTTCGACGCGGACCGGCCGGACCTGGTGCTCCACGACATCACCTCCTATCCGGCCCCCGTCCTCGCCCACGCCTGGGGCGTGCCCGCCGTCTCGCTGTGGCCGAACCTGGTGCCGTGGGAGGGGTACGAGGAGGAGGTCGCCGAGCCGATGTTCGCCGAGCTCAAGGCCTCGCCGCGCGGCAAGGCCTACTACGCGCGCTTCGAGGAGTGGCTCCGCGCGCACGGGATCGACACCGACCCGGACCGGTTCGTCGCCCGCCCGCGCCGGGCGATCGTCCTCATCCCCCGGGCCATCCAGCCGCAGGCCGACCGGGTCGACGAGTCCGTCTACACCTTCGTCGGCGCCTGCCAGGGCTCGCGCGCCGAGCAGGGCGAATGGCAGCGGCCGGCGGGGGCGGAGAAGGTGGTCCTGGTCTCGCTCGGCTCCTCGTTCACCAAGCAGCCCGGCTTCTACCGCGCCTGCGTGGAGGCCTTCGCCGGCCTCCCGGGCTGGCACGTCGTCCTGCAGATCGGCAGGTTCGTCGCCCCCGAAGAGCTCGGCGAGCTGCCGGAGAACGTCGAAGTGCACTCCTGGGTGCCCCAGTTGGCGATCCTTCGACAGGCCGACGCCTTCGTCACCCACGCAGGCGCGGGCGGCAGCCAGGAAGGGCTCGCGACCGCCACCCCCATGGTCGCCGTGCCGCAGGCCGTCGACCAGTTCGGGAACGCCGACATGCTTGAGGCCCTGGGCGTGGCGCGGCATCTGCCCATGGCGGAGGCCACCCCCGAGCGGCTGCGGGAGGCCGTGCTCACGCTCGTCGGCGACCCGGAGGTGGCGCGCCGCGCACGGGAGGTCCAGGCGTCGATGGCCCGCGAGGGCGGCACGCTCCGCGCCGCCGACCTGATCGAGGCGGAGCTCGGCCTGCGCTTCCGAGGGACCGTTAAATGAAAATGATTGTCATGATGCTAAGGTCGGGGCGTCCCCGCACGTCGCTCCCCTGAGGACCCCTGTGTTCCGCCTGCCTTCGCACCGTTCCCGCCCGTCGTGGCGCGGCCCCTCGTCCCTCGTCGCCGTGGTCGCGGCGACCGCCCTGCTCGGCGGCTGCTTCGCCGGGAGCGGGGCGGGAGGTGAGGACGCGAGCGGGCGGATACGGGTCGCGATGATGCAGCCACCCCGGTCCGGGCTGTCCCCGCTGTCCGACGACGCCTTCAAGCTGTCGCGCTGGTCCACCGCCGAGACCCTGGTCCGGCTCGACCGCGACGGGAACGCCGTCCCCTCGCTGGCCACCGGGTGGCGGCGGTCCGGGCGCACCTGGACGTTCACCCTGCGCGAGCGGGTGACGTTCCACGACGGGACGATCCTGACCGCCGAGGCCGTCGTCCGCTCCCTCACCGCCGCCGTACGGGCCTCGCCGAAGCCCCGCATCCTCGACGGGGTCGACCTCACCGTCCGCGCGGCGGGCCCTACCGCGGTCACCGTCACCACGGGCGCCGCCGACCCCCTCGTACCGCAGCGGCTCAGCTCGCCGCAGCTCGCGATCCTCGCCGCCAAGGCGTACGCGGGACGGACCGTGAACCCCGTCGGGGCCGGGACGGGACCGTTCGTGCTCGTCCGGGCCGACGGGACCGCGTCGGCGACCCTCGACCGGTACGAGCGGTACTGGGGCGGGCGCGCCAAGGCCACCGGCATCGACGTCCGCTACGTCCCCGACGGCACCGCCCGGGCCGCCGCGCTGCGCACCGGTGAGGCCGACATCGTCGAGGCCGTCCCCGTCGCGCAGGCCCGGCTGCTCGACCAGGAGCTGCTCACCGAGGTGCCGATGCCGCGCACCAACACCCTCTACCTCAACACCCGGCGCGGCCCGTTCAAGGACCCGGGCCTGCGGGCCGCCGCCCGGGCCGCCGTCGACGCGCGCGGTCTGGTCGCCGGGGTGTACGAGGGCCGGGCCGACCTCGCCACCGGGCTCCTCGGCCCCGCCCTGCCGTGGGCGGCGCCGCTGCGCGCACCGGTGCGGCACACCCCCGCGGCCGCCCCGCGGGGCGCCGCGATCACCATCGGCACGTTCACCGACCGGGCCGAGCTGCCCGAGGTCGCTCAGCTGCTCCAACAGCAGCTGGAGAAGGCCGGGTTCAGAGTGCGGCTCGACGTGCGGGAGTACGCCGCCGTCGAGGCGGACGCGCTGGCCGGGAAGTTCGACGCGTTCGTCCTGTCACGGGCCACCGTCCTGGACTCCGGCGACCCCGCCGCCTACCTGTACAGCGACTTCGCGAGCGACGGCTCCTTCCACCTCTCCCAGCTCTCGGACCCGGGCGTCGACCGGGCGCTCGCCACCGCGTCGGCGGCTCCCGTCGGCGAGGCCCGCCGCCGGGCGATCGTCGCGGCGGAGGCCGCCGTGCTCGCCACCGACGCGGCCGTGCCGATGCTGCACGAGCGCGTCGTCCAGGGCGACGCCGCCGGTGTCGTGGGCGCCGCGCACGACCCCCGCGAACGCGAACTCGTCACCGTCGACACGTACGTACGGTGAAGGCCGTCGCTGTCAGGGCGGGAGCGCTGCTCGGCGTCCTGGCCCTGGTCGGACTGCTGCCCCTGCTCTCCGGCGAGGACCCCGCGCTGCGGGTGCTGCGCGCCCGGTCCGCCGAACAGGAGCCGACCGCCGAGGCGCTGGCCGCGATCCGCGCCGACCTCGGGCTCGGCTCCGGACCGTGGGCGCTGCTCGGCGACTGGGCCGGCGGGGTGCCGCACGGCGACCTCGGGACCTCCTGGGTGTCGGGCGCGGAGGTACTGCCGTCGGTCACGGCGGGACTCGGCGTGTCGCTGACCCTGATGGGGGCGGCACTGCTCGTCGCGCTCGTCGTCGGGGCGCTGTTCGCCGCCCCGGTGCTGCTGCGGGGCCGGGCCACGGGTGGCGCGGTGGCCGCGATGCTGACCTCGGTGCCGGAGTTCCTGCCGGCCCTGGCGCTGCTGATCGTCGTCGGGGTGTGGCTGGGATGGCTGCCCACCTCGGGCTGGGTGGGCCCGGCCCATGTGGTGCTGCCCGCGCTCGCCCTGGGCCTCCCGGCCGGCGCGCTGCTCGGCCGGCTCGTCGCCGACGCGCTCCCCGCCGTCCTGGCGGAGCGCTGGGTCGAACTGTGGCGCGGGGCGGGCACCGGCACGGCCCGGATCCGGGCGGCCGCGCTCCGGCGGACGCTGCCCGCGCTCGCCGGGCAGTTCGGCATGGTGGTCGTCGGGCTGACCGGCGGGGCCGTCGCCGTGGAGACCGTCTTCGCCGTGCCGGGCATCGGGCGTACGGCGCTCGGCGCGGCCCGGTCGCAGGACCTGCCGCTGCTCCAGGGCTGTGTCCTCGTGCTCCTCGGACTCGGCCTGCTCACGGGCGGGTCGGCATCGCTGGTGCGGCGCGTGCTGCTCGGGCCCGCGCTGCGGGAGGCGGGCCTCAGCCTGCCGCCGCCCCGGCCCCGGCGGATCCCCGTCGCCGTGCCGGTGGCGCTCGCCGTCGTGCTCGCCGGGGTGATCGGCTGGGGGCTGCTGCGCGATCCGTACGCCGTCGACCTCGGCGCGCGCCTCGCCGGGCCGTCGGCCGAACGGCCGCTGGGCGCCGACGCGTTGGGGCGCGACGTGCTGGCCCGCCTCGGGCACGGCGCGGCGGCGACGGTCGGCACGGCCGCCGCCGTGACCCTCGCGGCCCTGGTGGTCGCGCTCGTGCTCGGACTCCTCCCGGGGCCCGCGGCGGCGTTCGCGGACGTCGCCAACGCGCTGCCGCCCGTCGTCCTCGGGCTCCTGGTGGCCGCCGTGACCGGGCCCGGCGCGGGAGCGGCGGCGCTGGCCGTGACGCTCGGCGCCTGGCCGCCGCTCGCCTCCCACGCGGCGGCGCTCGTCCAGGAGGTGCGGGCGTCCGGGTTCCTCGTCGCCCAACGGGCGCTCGGCGCGGGGCCGTGGTGGGTGTGGACCCGGCACGTCCTGCCGTCGGTGGCCGGTCCGGTCGCCCGGCACGCGGTGCTGCGGCTGCCCGGGGTGGCCCTGGCGCTCGCCTCGCTCGGCTTCCTGGGGCTCGGAGCACAGCCGCCGTCGCCCGAGTGGGGGCTGCTCCTGGACGAGTCGGCCGACTACGTCGAGCGGGCTCCGGTGGCCGCGCTCGCCCCGGCCGTGGCCCTCGCCCTGCTCGCCGCGCTCGCCGTCTCCCTGTCGCAGGGCTCCCCGCGGCTCCGGCCCGCCCGACCCCGTACCCGTACCCGTACCGCACGAAAGGTCCCGTCCGTTGCCGCTCCCTCCGTCTGAACCCCTGCTCGTCGTCGAGGGGCTGCGCGTGTCCTTCGCGGGCGCCCAGGCCGTGCGCGGGGTCTCCTTCGACGTCCACCCGGGTGAGGTCCTGGCGCTGGTCGGCGAGTCCGGCGCGGGCAAGTCCCTGACGGGCCGGGCGCTCCTCGGCCTCGCGCCGCGCGGGGCCGCCGTCTCCGGCCGCGTGCTGCTGCGCGGCGCCCCGGTCACTTCGGCCGACCTGGGTCGGCGGCTCGCGTGGATCCCGCAGGACGCGATGGCCTCCCTCTCCCCCGTCCACCGGGTCGACGCCCAACTGGCCTTCGCAGCACGGACGTCGACGGGGAGGCGGCGCGGTGCGGCCCTGGCGGTCGCGCGGCGGGCCCTCGCGGAGGTCGGCCTGACCGGCGCGGCGGCGTCCGCGTATCCGCATGCCCTGTCGGGCGGGATGCGGCAGCGTGCGGTCATCGCGATGGCGCTGGTCAACGGGCCGGACCTGGTGGTGGCCGACGAGCCGACGACCGCGCTCGACCCCGAGCGGCGGGATCAGGTCCTCGCGCTGCTGCGGGAGCGCTGCACGGCGGCCGGGGCGGCGCTGCTCCTGGTGAGCCACGACCTGGAGTCCGTACGCCGGCACGCCGACCGGGTCGCCGTGACGCACGCGGGCCGGATCGTCGAACTCGGCGCGGCCGAGGCGGTGCTGGGGCGCCCGGCCGCCCCGTACACCCGCGGCCTGCTGGCCTCCCTCCCGACGGCCGGGTTGCCGCACCGCTCGCGGCTCCCCTCGTTCGAGGGTGTTCCACGGCTGCCCGCCGCGGGGTGCGCCTTCGCCCCTCGGTGTCCGCGCGCGGACGCCCTGTGCCGGGGTGAGGATCCCGGGACGAGGGCGTTCGGGGGCCGGCTGGTGGCCTGCCATCACCCGGGGGAGGCGGCCGCGTGAGCGCCCTGCTCGACGTGCGGGACCTCGTCGTCCGGCGCGGGGCACGGACGGTCCTGGACGGGGTGTCGTTCACGGTGGCGGCGGGGGAGGCCGTCGGCCTGGTGGGCCCGTCGGGGTGCGGGAAGTCGACGACGGCCGCGGCCGTGCTCGGGCTGCTGCGGCCGGACGCCGGTTCGGTCCGCTTCGACGGGGTCGAGCTGACGGCGCTGCGGGAGCGGGAACTGCGGCCGCTGCGGCGCCGGTTCCAGCCGGTGTTCCAGGATCCGTACGGTTCGCTCTCCCCCCGGCGCCGGATCCGCGAGCAGCTCGCCGAGCCCCTGCGACTGCACGGCCTGTGGTCGGCCGCGGAAGGACCCGCGCGGGTCGCGGAGCTCCTCGGGCTCGTGGGCCTGGACCCGGCGCTCGGGGCGCGGCTGCCGCACGAGCTGTCCGGCGGCCAGTGCCAGCGGGTGGGCATCGCCCGGGCCCTGGCCGGCCGGCCGGAGCTCCTTGTGCTCGACGAGCCGACCTCGGCCCTCGACCCCACGGTGCGGGCGGGTGTCCTCAATCTCCTGATGGACCTTCAGGACGACTTGGGGATCGGCCTGTTGTTCGTCTCCCACGACACGGCTACCGTGCGGCACCTCTGCCACCGCATGCTCACCCTGCGCGGAGGACGGCTCACCGCCGAGGGGCGGGACGAGGCGTAGGGTCGTGTCATGTCCAAGACCGAGATTGACCAGGTGACCGCCGAGTTCTACGGCGCGTTCGACAACCGGGGCGGCAAGGCACCCGACGTGGAGCGGATCCGGCGACTCGTCCTGCCCCAGGGGGTCATCGTCTGCACGGCGCCCACCTTCACCACGTACTCCGTGGAGGAGTTCGTCGTGCCGCGCGAGCGGCTGCTCTCCGACGGGCGGCTCGTCGAGTTCTCCGAGTGGGAGACCTCCGAGGAGACGCGGATCGAGGGCGACATCGCCTCGCGGTTCGGCACCTACGCCAAGTCCGGGGTCCTCGACGGGAAGCCCTACGGCGGGGAGGGCACCAAGACGATGCAGTTCGTCCGGACGCCGGAGGGCTGGCGGATCGCGGCCCTCTCCTGGTTCGACCACTCCTGACCTGGACACCGGCCCGTCGCCCCCTCCTGTACGGGGAGGGCGACGGGCCGGCTCCGTCAGACCACGGCGCCCGCGCGCCGGCGCGGCGCGGTCGCGGCCGGCGCCGGGTTGCGGGTCTCCAGGCCCACGGCCAGCGGCATCGCCGTGAACACCGTGGACGCCATGCCGAGCACGACGCCCGCCAGGAGCGCGACGGAGAAGTCCGTGAGCGAGTCCCCGCCCAGGACCGCGAGCGCCACCAGGACGAAGAGCGCCCCCATGCCGGTGTTGACCGTACGGGGCAGGGTCTGGGCGACGGCCCGGTCGGCGAGGTCCGCGAGCGGCACGCCCCCGCCCCTGCGGCGCAGCTCCCGCAACCGGTCGAGGACGACCACGGAGTCGTTGACCGAGTAGCCGACGACGGTCAGCAGCGCGGCGAGGAAGACGCTGTCCACGGGCTTGCCCAGCCACGCGAACAGGCCGACCACCAGCAGGACGTCCTGCGTCATCGCCGCCACGGCCGCCGTGGCGTACGTCCAGCGGAACCGCACCGTCAGGTACAGGAGTTGGGCCGCGACCGCCAGGCCGAGCGCGAGGAGGGCGTGGGTGCGGAGCTCTCCGCCGAGGCTGGGGCCGATCAGGTCGTCGCGCTCCACCTCCACCGGGCCGGCGACCCGGGTGAGTGCCTCCCTCATCTCCCGCTGCTCGCCGTCACCGGTCTCCCGCACCCGCACCGAGACGTCGCTGTCGCCTGTCGTCTGCACGACGGCGTCGGGGAAGCCGGCGGCCGCGACGGCCGTACGGGCCGTGTCGGCGTCCACCGGGCGTTCGGCGGTGTACTGGACGACCCGGCCGCCGGTGAACTCGACGCCGAACTCCACTCCGCGCACGCCGATTCCGGCAAGGGCCACCAGCAGCAGCCCGGCGCAGCCGGTCAGCCAGCGGCGCCGGTGCCCCATCAGGCGCGGCACACGGCGGGTCAGCCGGGTCCGCAGCCGGCCGAGCGATGCCATGCCGGTCACGGCCGGCCGCCTGCGAACGGCGGGCAGGCCCAGCGTCAGGTCGGCGAGGAGCCGGGTGATCACCATCGCGGTGATCAGTGAGGTGAGGACACCGATCGCGAGCGTCACGCCGAAGCCCTTGACCGGTCCCGTGGCGAAGACGAACAGCAGTCCGGCCGCGAGCAGGGTGGTGATGTGGGAGTCCGCGACGGCACTCCACACCTTGCCGAACGCCGTCGCGACCGGCCGCCGCAGATCCCGTCCGGCGGACCGGCCGAGCAGGGCGTACTCCTCCCTGGCCCGTTCGAAGACCAGGACGTTCGCGTCCACGGCGATGCCGATGGCCAGGACGAAGCCGGCGAGACCGGGCAGCGTGAGGGTGGCTCCCACGGCGACGACGGCGGCGTACGAGATCAGTCCGTACAACAGGAGCGCGAGGGTGGCGAGGACGCCGAGGAGCCGGTACACCACCATCACGAAGAGTCCCGTGCAGGCCAGGCCGATGGCGGCGGCCAGGGCGCTGGCGCGGATCGCCTCGGCGCCGAGCGTCGGGCCCACGGTGCTCTGCTCGACCGTCGTCACCGGCACGGGCAGCGCGCCGCCCTGCACGAGCGCCGCGAGGTCGCGCGCCTCCTGGGCGGAGAACCCGCCGGTGATCTGCGCGGAGCCGCCGCCGATGCCCGCCCCACAGGGGACGCCGGCCTGCATGCCGGGTGCGGAGACGATCCGGTCGTCGAGGACGATCGCGACACGGCGCGCCGGGTCCGCAGGGGCGGCGCAGGCGGCGTCGCCGGTCAGCTTCGCCCAGCCGGCGGCCGCTCGGTCGCGGAAGACGAGGTCGACGGTCCAGCCGCGGCCGGTGGCCGTGTCGAGGACGGCCTCGGCGCTCTTGACGCCGTCGCCGGTGAGGGCGGGTGCCGCGAGGGCGAGGAAGCTGCCGGGGGCGTCCGGGTCGGCCAGGACGCGCGTCCCGCCGGCGGCCGCCGGTCGGGCCGGTCCCTGTGCCGTGCCGGTGACGGCGTGGAAGGTGAGCTGCGCCGTACGGCCGATGGTCTCGGCCGCCTGGCGCGGGTCGCGCAGGCCGGGCAGTTCGACGACGATGCGGCGCTCGCCGGAGCGGGCGAGGGAGGGTTCCGCGACACCGAGGCCGTCCACCCGCTTGCGGAGCACCTCCAGGGCGCGGTCGGTGGCGGCGGCGTCGGCGCGGACGGTGGGGCCGTGCTCGGTCTGCAGGACGATGCGGGTGCCGCCGCGGAGGTCGAGTCCGAGGCGGGGCGGGGTGGTCAGGGTGATCCAGAGGGAGAGCGCGACGACGGCGAGCGCGAGGAGCGCGCGCCGGAGCGAGGCACGAGAGGACATGGGTTCTCCACGGGCGTGCGCACGGCTCGGCGGGCGCCGCCTCTGCGGGACGGCGCCCGCTGTCCGTGCGGGGCGTTCGGTCGGATGCGCGTCGGGGCCGGGCCGTGGACATGCCGAAGGACCGGACGGCGACGCGGGACGTCAGCTGTGCCGGGTGGAGGGTGGTCCGCGCGACTCACGCGGGCGACGGGGGCCGCCGGGCGGCGCGCGCTCACGGCGCGGGTCGCCTTCGAGGAGACCGCGCGCCGGTACGGAGACGTCGACGGGCGCGGCGGCCGGGGCGGCGGGTGCCGCCGGGAACCGCACGGGGTTCTCGACGGCGGCCGGAAGCCCGACGACTGCGGCGGGCGCGAGACGCGGCTCGGCCGAGTCGGCGCGCGGGGCGGCGGGCGAGGGGCTTCGGGGGCTGGTGCCCGCGGTGAATGCCGCGGGGCCCTGCGGTGCGGTCGTCGACGTCGGGGCGCCCTGCGGGGCGGCGGTCGACGTCGGGGCGCCCTGCGGCGGCACCGGGGATGCCGGGACCAGTAGGAAGGACCAGAGTACGCAGAGGATCGCGGGCACGAGGGCCGCGATTCGACGCACCGGACGCCCCACCGTCCCCTCCCCCACCCCTGGTCGCCGCCCTGTCAGGACTCAGCGTAGACGGGGCTCATGACGACGCGGTACCCGGTACGCACGGCGGTTGAGTACGGATGCTCATGTCCGGTCCTCGGGGTCCCCGGACGATGGTTCCGTCATCGTTCCGCCTCGGCTCCAGGGGGCCTTCCGTGCTCAGCCGTCTCGCCGCCCACGTCGTCCCGTTCTTCGGACGACTGACCGTCACCTCGGACCCCGGGGCCCGGTTCGCGCCGGGCAGCATCCTCGTCGTGAACCACACCTCGCCGGCCGACCCGGCGCTCGTGCTCGCCGCGCTGCGCAGACGACTCGCCGTCGAGCCGGTCCTCCTCGCCACCTCGGGGCTCTGGCGGGTCCCGCTGCTCGGCCGGGCGCTGACCCGCGAGGGTCATGTGCCCGTCCACCGCAACTCGGCGCGCGCCGCGGCGGCCCTGGACCACGCGGCGGTGGCGCTCGCCTCGGGACGGCACGTGATGCTGTACGCGGAGGGGCGCATCCCGCCGCGCCGGGACGCCGCCGAGAACCCGCCGGAGATGTTCCGTACCGGACTCGCGCGGCTCGCGCGGGCGACGGGTGCGCCGGTCGTGCCGATCGGCCAGGCGGGTGCCCGGCGGATCACCTCGGGCGGGCGGGCGAAGCAGCTCGCCGGAGTGCTCACCGCGCCCGTCCGCCGGCCGGGCCTGCACGTCCACATCGGTGCGCCGCTGTATCTGCCCGACGACGTGGCCGCGGCGACGGAGCTGGCGCACGGCGCCGTGACCGAGGCGTGGCGGACGGCGGCGGCCGCCCTGGGCGAACCGGCGGCTCTCGGCGGCGGGGGGACGACCGGCTGATTCCGGGGCCTCGGTCAGGCGGCCCGCGCCTCCTCGTCCGCGTCCGCCAGCCAGAACAGCAGCGGGGAGAGGGCGAGTTCGAGGGCGGCCAGCGCGAGCTGGAACCAGTGCGGCCGGCCCTCGACGGCGAGGGACAGCAGTCTCCCGAGCGCTCCCAGCAGGAACACGGCGGTGAGACCGCGTACGGCCGCGGCGGGGATCGGTGACCGTCTCGCCGCCCAGAGCCAGGCGAGGCCGTAGCCGGCGAAGATCGCGCCGAAGAACCGTCCGAGGCTGTCGACGGTCGCACCGGCCGACTCGGCCCCCGGAATCGCGGCGTTGCCGGCCAGGACGTGGAGGAGTCCGATGGCCACGCAGGCGTAGCCCATGGTCAGGGCGAGCCCCCGAAGCGCCTTGGCTCTGCTCATGTCCGCGACCCCCATCAGTAGACACGCATCTAGTAGTGGTGCGCGTGCCAGCGTACGGCCGCTTACTGGACACCTGTCAAGTAAGCTGGTGGCGTGCCTCCCCGCAGACGCCTCAGCCCCTCCGACCGCCGCGCCCAGCTCCTGGACGTCGCCGCCCGGCTCTTCGCGGCGCTGCCGTACGACCAGGTGCTGATGGAGGAGGTCGCCGAGCGGGCCGGGGTCTCCCGCGCCCTGCTCTACCAGCACTTCCCCAGCAAGCGGGATCTCTTCGCCGCCCTCTACCAGGAGGTCTCCGAGCAGCTGCTGGCGAAGACGCGGCTCGACCCGGCCGACACCCTGGTCGAGCAGCTGACGCAGGGCCTCGACGCGCACATCGACTACTTCGCGGAGAACCGCCACACCGTTCTCGCGGCCAACCGCGTCCTGGCCGGGGACCGGCTCGTCCAGACGATCATCGACGGTGAACTCGACGTCCTGCGCGAGCGGTTGCTCGGCGCGCTGCCCCTCGCCGACGACCCGACCCGGGCGGCCGTGTCGGGGGTCCTGAAGAGCTGGCTGGTCTTCGTGCAGGTGCTGTGCGTGGACTGGCTGACCCACGAGACCTGTACCCGCACCGAGCTGCGCGACGTGTGCGTCGGAGCGGTCGTGGGCGCCCTGCGGCCCCTCCTCGACGAGGACCCGGCGCCGGACTGGCCCCGCTGACCACGGGGCGCACCCGCGCCGCCCGTCAGAAGACCGAGAGTCCCGTGATCGTCGTGAACCGGTCGAGTGCCGTCACGCCCGCCACCGAGTTGCCCCGGCTGTCCAGGCCCGGGCTCCACACGCACAGGGTGCAGCGGCCCGGGACGACGGCCACGACCGCCCCTCCGACGCCGCTCTTGCCGGGGAGCCCGACGCGGTAGGCGAAGTCCCCGGCCGCGTCGTAGGTGCCGCAGGTCAGCATGACGGCGTTGACCTGCTTGGCCTGACTGCGGGTCAGCAGGCGGCTGCCGTCGGCGCGGAGCCCGTGCCGGGCCAGGAAGCCGGTGGCGAGGGCCAGGTCGCCGCAGGAGGCCTCCAGGGAGCACTGGCGGAAGTACTCGCGGAGCAGGTCGGGGACGGGGCCCGTGATGTTGCCGTACGAGGCCATGAAGTGGGCGAGGGCCGCGTTGCGGTCGCCGTGGGACGCTTCGGAGGCGGCGACGCCGGCGTCGAAGGCGAGGTCCGGGTTGCCGCTCTCGGCCCGCAGGAAGTCGAGCAGGGTTCCGGAGGCGTCGCCGGTCAGGCGGTGCAGCCGGTCGGTCACCACGAGGGCGCCCGCGTTGATGAAGGGGTTGCGCGGGATGCCGTGTTCGTACTCCAGCTGCACGAGGGAGTTGAACGGGTCGCCGGACGGTTCCCGGCCGACGTGCGCCCAGAGGGCGTCGCCCTCCCCGGCGAGGGCGAGCGCGAGGGTGAAGACCTTGGTGACGGACTGCGTGGAGAACGGGCGCCGCCAGTCCCCGACTCCGTAGACCGTGCCGTCGAGTTCCGCCACGGCCATGCCGAAGTCGCGCGGGTCGCCCGCCGCGAGGGCCGGGATGTAGTCGGCCGGGGTACCGCGGTCGGTGAGTTCGGCGAGCTCCTCGGCGATGCGGTCGAGGACGGGCTGGAAGGAGGTGCTCGCGGTCACACGCCACCCCGCGGCGCGAGGCCGAGGTCGCCGCCGTCCGGCACGGCGAAGTAGCGGGCGACGTCGGCCTCCGTGACCTCGGCGAGGGTCGCCGGGGTCCAGTGGGGGTCGCGGTCCTTGTCGACGACCTGGGCGCGGATGCCCTCGACGAGGTCGGGGGTGGTGAGGGCCGCGCAGGAGACGCGGTACTCCAGGTCGAGGACCTCCTCCAGGCCGGGGAGGGCGCGGGAGCGGCGGAGGGTGGCCAGGGTCGCCTTGAGGGCGGCCGGGGACCGCGTGAGGAGGGTCTCCGCGGTCTCCTTGGCGGTGGGCACGCCGGTGTCGAAGAGGCGCTCGACGATCTCCTCGACGGTCGGGGCGGTGTAGCAGGCGTCGATCCACTCCCGGTGCTCGGCGAGGACGCCCTCAGGCGGCGCGACGGCGTGGCGGGCGAGGGCCTCCTGCGCCGGCAGCTCCGTCAGATCACGGGTCAGCGCGGGGAGTTCGGCGGAGGGTACGAAGGCGTCGGCGAGGCCCGTGAGGATCGCGTCGGCGGCGCCGATGTGGCCGCCGGTGAGGGCGAGGTGGGTGCCGAGCTCGCCGGGGGCGCGGCCGAGGAGATACGTTCCGCCGACGTCGGGGACGAAGCCGATGCCGGTCTCGGGCATGGCGACCCGGGAGCGTTCGGTGACGACGCGGACGGAGCCGTGCGCGGAGACGCCGACGCCGCCGCCCATCACGATGCCGTCCATGAGGGCGACGTAGGGCTTCGGGTAGCGGGAGATGCGGGCGTTGAGCCGGTACTCGTCCCGCCAGAACGCCGCGGAGGCGGAGCCCCCGGCGCGTGCGTCGTCGTGGATGGCGCGGATGTCGCCGCCGGCGCAGAGGCCTCGCTCCCCGGCGCCTTCGATGACGACCGTGGTGACGGCCGGATCGTGCTCCCAGGCGGTGAGGGCGTCGTCGACGGCGAGGACCATGGCGTGGGTGAGCGCGTTGATGGCGCGGGGCCGGTTCAGGGTGATGAACCCGGCGCGGCCCTCCGTCCGGAGGAGCACGTCGGGGGTTCCGGTCGGCACGGTCACTCGGTCCCTTCGGGTGGCACGACACTGTGTCCCGGCCACCGTACCGGGACGCGTCGCACCCTCCGGAGCGGGGTGGAGGGGCGGGAAGGACTCATCCGCTTCTCGCGGATCCTGATTGCACGGTGCGCGGTCCGGTGACGGCCGCTACTCCGCGTCCTCACACCGAGTCCTTCCCGTCACCTCCATGGAACCACCGGTGGGACGGCGGCGCGAGCGCCGGTCACGGGACGTGGTCACGGGGTGACCACGTCCCGCCCCGGCCTCAGGCCGGCAGCAGGTCCTGCGGGATGCGCACCTGCCGGGGGGTGGAGAGGCGCAGCTCGATGATGTCCCGGACGGTGGGCCATTCCTCGTCGAGGATCGAGTAGAAGGCCGTGTCCCGGACGGCGCCGTCGAGGCCGCGGGAGTGGGCGCGCCGGATGCCCTCGCAGGTCGCTCCGAGGCGCTCGATGGCGATTCTGGAGCGGGTGTTGCGGGCGTCGGCGCGCATGGTGATGCGGCGGACGCCCCAGGCCTCGAAGGCGTGCCGGAGCATGAGGTACTTGGCCTCGGTGTTGATGCCGGTGCCCCGGGCGTCGCCGGCGATCCAGGTGTTCCCGATCTCGGCGGCGTCCGGGACGGCGGTCAGCGGATCGCCGTGGGGCATGCCGGGGACGGGAGGCCAGATCAGCGGGCCCCGCCAGTAGTCGAGTTCGAGGAAGCGGGTCGAGCCGATGACTCGCTCGTCGGCCGTACTGACCAGGGCGAAGGGCAGGCACCGGCCTGCCGCCTGATCGGTGAGGGCGCGGGCGATGTAGTCGAGGGCCGATTCGAGGCCGTCGGGTACGGGGGTGAAGGCGTAGGCCGCTCGGTCCGCCCCGCCGGCCCGGGCGAGGGCTTCGGCGTGCCGCATCGCCAGCGGCTCCAGGCGCACGGAGCGCCCGGTCAGGAGAACAGGTACTGGCACGGATCCTCGGGTCTTTCACGGGCAGGGACGACTCCCGCCGCGGGGTGGCCGCGGCGGCAGCAGGAGGGGGTTCTCGCCCGGTGCCGGAGGTGTCGTGAGAACGACAAATGAGCAGGTAAAACGGTTCGCCACCGGGTGCGAGGAGGATCAGTATGCAGCCACAACCGCTCCGAGAACAGAACCCGGGGAGAACCTGCGTCCACGCGAGGGTGAAGCCTGCCGTACGTCCGGTCCGGACGGTCTCACGGGCCGGACGGGGCCGCCCGCCAGTCGGACGGCCCCACGGTTCAGACGCAGGTGGGATGGCCCCAGCCGTCGGAGTTCTTCGCGATGGTCTCGCCCTTGTCGTAGGCACGACCACAGCGGCAGCGGCCCGGGAATTTGGCGTTGAGGGTGCCGCCGGACGGGCGACTCCTGCGGGCGGATCCCCCTCCCGCGCTCGCGGAGCCCGTACGGGGCGCAGAGGCGCGCGCCCGGGGCGTGGAGGCGCGCGAGGCGGGCTCGGCCGGGGGCAGTTCGGCCCCGGCGGCGGAGTCCAGGGGCTCTTGCGTACGGGCGGAGTGGCTGGCCGCGCGGTCGGCGGCGTCGTTGAGGGGGTCGCCGTCGACCTGGTGCGCGGGGACGTACACGAAGTCGACGTCCCGCCCGGTGAGCAGCGCGTCGATCCGCACGACCAGGTCCTTGTTGGCGACCGGGGTGCCCGCGGCGGTCTTCCAGCCCTTGCGGCGCCAGCCGGGGAGCCAGGTCGTGACGGCCTTCATGGCGTACTGCGAGTCCATGCGGACCTCGGCGGGCACGGCCGGGTCGAGGGCCTCCAGGAGGCGCTCCAGGGCCGTGAGTTCGGCCACGTTGTTGGTCGCCCGGCCGAGGGGGCCCGCCTCCCAGCGGTCGATCGCTCCGTCGGCGCGGCCGATGACCCATGCCCAGGCCGCGGGGCCGGGGTTTCCCTTCGACGCGCCGTCGCACGCCGCGATGATCTTCTCCACCATCCCACGATCCTGACACGGCGACGGGGGTGGGCGGTCCCACCCCCGTCGGCGGCCGGCCGGGACGGCTCAGAAGGCGCCGTAGTTGACCTGCCAGGTGGGCAGGCCCATACGGCGCCAGAGGGCGACGACCCGGTCGCGGTCGTCCAGGGAGACCCGGACCGCGTACCGGTGGCGGACATGGGCGTCGAAGAGCTCCGCCTTCACGAGGTCGTCGCCGCGGCCGTCGCCGGAGGCGCGCATCCACAGCTCGTCGTAGGGCACCTCGTGGCGGGCGAGCCAGCTCTCGGTGAGGGCGCGGTGGTCCTCGCTGCGCCCGGAGAGCAGCACGATCCGGTCCCGCTCGCTGTGCCGGAAGGCCCGCAGGGCGTCGCGCACGGAGGGGTTGATCAGGTCGCGGTCGCAGCGGCTGAAGTCGTACGGGCCCCGGTCCACGCGCAGCGCGAGGGTGCCGTCGATGTCGCACATGACGGCGGTGGGGAGCGCCGGGTCGGGGACGTAGGGCTCGCCGACGGTGGGGCGGTCGTTGAGCCAGTCCGCGGTGAGCCGCCAGCCGCCCCGGGTGGCCTTGGCGTGCTTCTCGGCGAGGATGCGGATGATCTCCTCGCCGACGGGCCGGTCGCGGGCCGCGTCGCGGCGGACGCATTCGTCGACGGGCACGTCGGTGAAGTCGTGGACGACGAAGGTGGCGAGGCCGCCGACGGCCGCCTTGAGCCGCTTGGGGATGTGCGGGGTCAGATGCGTGTTGTCGACGACGACGTCGAAGCCGTCGTCGACGGCGGCACGGACCGCCGCGTCCTGGATGCCGAGCACGGTCTGCTCGTGCGTGTGGGAGCGGCCGCGCTCCGGCGCGGGAATGTCGAGCATGGCGCGGAGGTCGTCGAGGTTGACGCGGCGCACCCGCCCCTCGGCGGCGGCCTGCAGGGCGCGGGCGGCGGTGGTCTTCCCGGAGGCCGGGAGGCCGGTCATGAGGTGGACGACGGGCACGGTCAGTTCTCCTGGTCATGGGCGAAGGGGTCGGTGGCCTCGGGGCGCAGCTGCCGCCAGACGAGGAGGTCGGTCGGGCGCCCGTCGAGGCGCAGGAAGAGGAGGGCGCGCAGGGCCCGGTCGCCGAGGCCCGTGGCGGCGCGGGCGAAGGCGGCCCGGTCGCCGGCGAGGTGGGCCAGTTCCGCGTAGGCCTCGTCGACGGTCCGCTCGCGGTCCGCCGCGGCCGTTTCGAGCCGGTCGATCACCTCGCGGACCCAGGCGTCGAACTCGTCCGGAACCTGGTCGAGGAGGGCGTCGAGGGGCTTGCCGCCGGAGGCCTCGACGTCGGTGACGGCGCAGCCGAGGCCCTTGGCCAGTTCACCGGCCGGGAGGCCGGCGAAGCGCTGGATGCCGTGGCCGCGCCAGATGTCCCGCTCGGTGACGCCGGTGAGCACCTTGTGCAGGCGCACGTACTCGCTGAGCTTGGCCTTGGCGCGCAGGCCGGAGGCGAAGCGCAGGACGAAGCCCTCGGCGTCGGTGCCGGTGGCGCGGTGGCCGCCGGGGAGGGTGTTGGACTCGGTCAGGGCGACGAGCTCGTCGACGCGCATGGCGGGCCAGGTGCGCACGACGGAGCCCAGGGGCTGCCATCCCTCGGCGGCCTCGGCGAGGGGGAGCTCGGTGCCGTCCGGGCCGAAGGCGGCGAGCAGCACGAGGTCGCGGCGCTCGCCGTAGTTCACGACGATCCGGTTGCCGGGGTAGAGCATCTCGGCGAGGTAGGTGACGCCGGCGGTCAGACCGGTGGTGTCGGCGGCGTCGAGGCGACGCTGGGCCCAGGTGGCCTGGGAGCTGGTGAAGGAGCCCTTGGAGGCGACGTGCCAGCGGCCGGCGTAGTGGAAGACGACGGCGAGGCTGCCGTCCACCTTGTCGTAGACCTCGAAGGGCTCGTCGGGCAGCGGGGGCGCGTAGGGGCGTCCGCCGGCGTGCTCGGAGAGGTTGAAGAACTTGGGGAGGGGGAGCGCGACGATCCGCCCGGTGGCGTCGTCGGCGACGAGCCCGCGGCACCGGGTGGTGGCCCGGTTCCAGTACTGGGCGTACTGGCACGCGCGCGTGTACGTGTAGATCGACAGCGGCAGCTCGGGGTGCTGCTTGCGCGTGACGTGCCCGTCGGCGAGTGCGGAGGCGAGCTCGTCGGACGGCATCAGGTCATGGAGAGTCAGGGTCGCCTGGCTCATGGGGTCCCTCCCGTGTGTTCGATGCTCCATGATCGGGCGGGAGACCCCCGGAGGACAGCGAATTTCACCGTGGGGGCACGCGCGCGGGGGTGCCGACCGGGCTCCCGATCCGGGGCGTGTCGGTGGCGCCCCGTAGACTCGCCGTCTGCCCGTCGGTGACGGATCCGGCGCAGTCACAGGAAGCGAGCCCCATGAACCACGCGGACGGCACGGCACCGATCTATGCCGAGCTCATACGGGAGCGGGGGGACGTTCCCGGTGACGTCCGCCAGGTCGCCGAGGAGGTTCTGCGGGATCTGAGCCGTGTGATCCAGATGCCTCCGCAGGGGATCCCCGCGCCGCAGCAGGGCGCCGTCGCGCACGCCGGTGCGGGCGCTCCGATGGGTGCCCCGGGACCGATGGGTGCCGTCGGTCCCATGGGCGTCGGCGGGCCCGCGGGCATGGTGGGCCAGGCGGGCGCCGTCGTCCCGCACCGGCCGATGCTCTGACCTCGTCCTCCGCGCCGTTGTCAGTGGCGTGCGTCATGCTGCCTTCCGAAGTGGCCCGGGCCGCGACGCGGGCGGGCCTCGTACGGTGACACAGGGGATGACGACATGGCCGAGGTACTGCTCTTCCACCACGCGCTCGGGCTGACCGAGGGCGTCGGCGCGTTCGCCGACGGGCTGCGGCGGGCCGGGCACACGGTGCACGTGCCCGATCTGTACGAGGGGCGTACGTTCGAGGACCTGGAGGCCGGCGTCGGGTACGCCCAGGAGGTCGGCTTCGACACGGTCGCGGCCAGGGGCGAGAAGGCGGCCGAGGGGCTCCCCGAGGAGATCGTGTACCTCGGGCTCTCGCTCGGCGTGGTGCCCGCGCAGAAGCTGGCGCAGACGCGGCCCGGCGCCGCGGGCGCGCTGCTGCTGAGCGCCTGTGTGCCGGAGACCGCCTTCGGCACGGCCTGGCCGGAGGGCGTTCCCGTGCAGGTGCACGGCATGGACGCCGATCCGTACTTCGTCGGCGACGGGGACCTGGCGGCGGCCCGCGAGCTGGTCGCGGGCGCCCGCGACCGCGAGCTCTTCCTGTACCCGGGGTCGGCCCACCTGTTCGCCGAGCGGGGGACGCCGGAGTACGTGCCGGAGGCGGCCGCGCTGTGTGCCGAGCGGGTGCTGTGCTTCCTGGACGCCCTCAAGGGCTAGCGCCCTCGGGGACGGCCTCACGGCGTACGCCCCTCGGGGACGGCCTCAAGCGGTAGGCCCCTCGGGTCAGCCGATCGGTGGACCCCCGTGTCGGCCGTCCCGCCGCCCGGGAGGGGCCGGGCGGCGGACCGGTCGGGGGCGGCGGCGGGCGGAGGATCGGGGCAGGGCGCGGACCCCCGGCGGGGCCGTCCGCGCGGTCGCCGTACCGAGGAGTCCGTCATGCCGAAGTTCCGCCGTTCGTCCCGTGCCGCCCGGGTGCTCGCGCCCGGGGCGGTGGCCGTGGCGCTGCTCGCGGGCTGCGCCCAGGGCTCCGGGGGCACGGCCTCCGCTACAGGTACGAGGACGCCCGCCGGGACCTCCCCCTCGGCCGGATCGCCCACCCCCGGCTCCCCCGTCACCGTGGCGCCCGATCCGGACGGCACGGTCGCCCCGGGCACCCTGCTCGTGACGGACTTCGGCTCCGACACGGTCACCTTCGTCGACCCGGCGCGCGGCGCCACCGGTTCCGTGCGGGTCGGCACCGCGCCGTACGGTCTGGTCGTCGGCGAGGACGGCCGCGCCTGGGTGGCGACCGCCGAGGGCGTGGCGGTCGTGGACACGGCGAGCCGCGAGCGCCTCGCGCTGATCCCGTACCGGACCGACACCGGCCCGGTGACCACGGGCGAGTACCGGGGCGGCGGCATGGGCATCGCGCTCGAGCCCGACGGGCGGCGGGTGTACGTGGGGGTCAACGTGCCCGGGGGGAACGGCACTCTGGAGGTCGTCGACACGGCGGCGCTGAAGGTCACGGACGTCGTCCCGGTCGGCCGGCGCCCGTTCGACGTGGACGTCTCGAAGGACGGCACCGAGGTGTACGCGACGAACCACGACTCCTTCGACGTCACGGTCGTCACGGCGGGGACGCTGGCGCCGCGCCGGATCGAGGTCGCGCCGTACGGAACGGAGGGCGGGCTCGGTTCCTGGCTCAAGCCGCACTACGCGGCCGTGCGGCCCTCGGACGGGAAGCTGCTGCTGCCCTTCGAGGGCGAGCGGCTCGCGGTGGTCGACCCCCGGACGGGCCGGACGACGATCGAGCCGATGACCGCGAACACGCATCAGCACGGCACGGCCGTGACCGCCGACGGGACGCTCCTGACCGTGGGCACCGGGCCGATCGACCCGGACGTGGACGAGGGGCCCTCCCTGACGGTGCGCACGCCCGGCGGGGCGGAGCGGGTCTACCCGCTGGAGGGCCCGCACGAGAGCGTGGCCGTGTCCCGGGACGGCCGCACCGCCTATGTGACGGGCGGCTTCACCCGGGACGGGTACTGGGACGGTCTGACCGTCGTCGACCTCGGTACCGGCGACACCCGCCGTCTTCCGGCGGGCTCGCGGCCGCTGGGGATCGCGGTCCTCTGACGCGCGCGCACGCCTCAGCGCTGGGGCGGCAGGACGGTGAGGACGCGCTCGACGAAGGCCTTGAAGTCGGCCATGAAGTCGCTCAGGAACTGCTGGGTCGTCGGATCGGTGACCTCGCCGTCCTCGTCGAACAGCCCCGGGGTGAACTGGATGTACGCCTCGGGGGCGTTCATCTGCGGGGAGTTGCAGAAGGAGAGCACCGACCGGAGGCTCTGCTGGGCGACGGCCGTGCCGATCTTGCCGGGCGAGGCGCCGATGACGGCGGAAGGCTTGTGGGTGAAGGAGTTCGTGCCCCAGGGGCGGCTGGCCCAGTCGATGGCGTTCTTGAGGGCGCCGGGGATGGAGCGGTTGTACTCGGGTGTCACGAAGAGGACCGCGTCGACGGCCGCGATGGCCTCCTTGAGCGCCCTGCCCTCGGGCGGGTAGTCGGCGTCGAAGTCGTGGTTGTAGAGCGGCAGGTCCTTGATGGGGATCTCCTGGAAGTCCAGGCCGGGCGGCGCCACGCGGAGGAGTGCGCGGGACAAGATCCGGTTGATGGACTTCTCCGACAGGCTGCCGATGAAGTAGCCGACCTTGTACGTGGTCATGCGCGCTGTTCCGCCTTCCCTGGGGGTCCGTGAGATCTCCTTCGGCAACGTAACCCGAAGAGCGATACGTCACCAATCACGATAAAAAGGGGGAAACGACGCTCATACGGAAGGGCGGACAGCGTGACGCGACCGAGGATTCTCGTGGTGGGCGCCGGTTTCGCCGGAGTGGGCTGCGTGCGGCGGCTCGAACGGCGCCTCACGGCTCGGGAGGCGGTGATCACGCTCCTCTCGCCGTTCTCGTACCAGCTGTACCTGCCGCTGCTCCCCCAGGTGGCCGCGGGCGTACTGACCCCCCAGTCGGTCGCGCTGTCGCTGCGCCGCAGCCAGCGGCACCGGACCCGGATCGTGCCGGGCGGTGTGGTCGGGATCGACACGGCGGCGAAGGTCTGTGTGGTGCGGACGATCTCCGGGGAGTTCGTGACGGAGCCGTACGACCATCTCGTCCTCGCGCCCGGCAGCGTGACACGCACCTTCGACATCCCGGGGCTCGCCGAGTACGCGCGCGGGATGAAGACGCTCGCGGAGGCCGTCTACATCCGGGACCACGTCATCGCCCAGCTGGACCTGGCGGATGCGAGCGACGACGAGGAGGAGCGGGCCGCCCGGCTGCGGTTCGTCGTGGTCGGCGGCGGTTACGCCGGGACGGAGACGGCGGCCTGCCTCCAGCTGCTCACGGCGAACGCGGTCAAGCGGTACCCCCGGCTCGATCCCGACCTCATCAAGTGGCATCTGGTGGACATCGCGCCGAAGCTCATGCCCGAACTGGGCGAGAAGCTCGGCGCCGCCGCCATGGACATCCTGACGAAGCGCGGCATCGAGGTGTCCCTCGGCGTGTCGGTGGCCTCGGTGGACGAGGAGACGGTGACGCTCACGGACGGGCGGGTGCTGCCGAGCCGGACGCTGATCTGGACGGCCGGTGTGGCCGCGAGTCCGCTGATCGGCACGCTCGGCGCGGAGACCCTCCGGGGCCGGCTCGTGGTCTCGGCCGAGATGGCGGTGCCGGGCCTCGACGGGGTGTGGGCGCTCGGCGACGCGGCGGCGGTCCCCGATCTCGCCAAGCGCGAGAAGGGGGCGATCTGCCCGCCGACCGCGCAGCACGCGATGCGACAGGGCAAGGCCGTCGCCGACAATCTCGTGTCGACGCTGCGGGGCGAGCGGACCCACCCGTACACCCACAAGGACCTGGGGCTCGTGGTGGACCTGGGCGGCATGGACGGGGTGTCGAAGCCGCTCGGTGTGGAGCTGCACGGGGCGCCCGCCCAGGCCGTGGCCCGCGGCTACCACTGGGCGGCGCTGCGGACGAATGTGGCCAAGACCCGGGTGATGACAAACTGGCTGCTCAACGCGGTCGCCGGCGACGACTACGTACGGACCGGGTTCCTGGCCGCGAAGGCGGGAACGCTGCGCGACTTCGAGTACACGGACGCGTATCTGACGCCGGAGCAGGTCCGCGAGCACACGGCCTCGTTCCGCGGGGCGGTCGGCTCGAACGGCGGGACCTGACTCCGTACGGCGCCGGGAATCGGAAGTGGACTCCCGGCGCCGCACAGGCCGTCAGCGGGCGAGGACCGGGGCCGGGCCCATGACGACGACGGGTTCCGCGGCCGGGTCGAGGGCGCGCAGGAGTTCACGCAGCGCCTCCCGGTCCAGGGCGATGCAGGCCTGGGTCGGGCCGCCGTGGTCGACGTGGATCCAGACGCCGCCGCCCTTCTCCTCGCCGAGGGGGCGTTCCTGGTCGAGCGGGGTGCGGCCGGGCACCCGGTTGTAGTCGATGGCGATCACATGGTCGAAGGAGCCTTCGAGGGGTTCGCCGGAGAGGCCGGTGCCGCTGATCTCGAACTGGTCGTCCTGGTCGTACGGGAGCCGTGAACCGGGGTCGGGCAGCAGACCGCCCGCGTCGCCGATCCGGAAGACCCCGATGGGGCTGCGGAGGTCGCCGGCGGTGTGGTCGTCGGTCCAGCCCTGGAGGGCGTTGTGGCCGCGCCAGGGTCCGGCGGTCTCGGTCCACCGGCCGGCCCGGTCGCGCCGGTAGAGGGTGACGGTCGCCGTGCTGGAGTCGGCGGTGGGGCCGGTGGCGACGAGGACCTGGGTGGTGCCGTCGGGCACGAGGGCGTGGGTGGCGGGGCCGATGCCGGGGATCCGGGGTGCGGGGACCGGGGCGGAGGCGAGGTCGTTGGCGGCCCTGCCGGGCGGTCCCGGCGCGGGGCGGCTGTCACCCGCCGCCGGCGCGGACGACGCCGGGACGGGTGCGGCGGGTGAGGGCGGTGCGGGGCTCGCGCAGCCGCTGAGCAACAGGGCCGCGCACAGTGTGCCGGCGCTCAGCAGCGCGGGGGCGCCCTTGCGGACGGGCATGGGACGGCATCCTCCTGGCCGGGGGCAGTGCAGCGATCCGTACCCGCTCGGCGGGCGGCGCTGCCGCCCCGACGGCGCCCTCACCCGGACGGACGCGCTTCCGCCTGCGGGAAAGAGGTTGACCGGTCGCGGCAGGCGCGCTTTTCTGCCGGGATGAGTGATCTTCGTATCGAACGGGCGCGGACCGAGCGGCAGCTCGCCGACTGGCGGGCCGTGCACAACACGATCATCCCGACGGCGGTGCTCTCCCCCGAGGAGGTGCGGGAGCGGGCCGGCCGGAACCGGCTGGACGTCGCGTACCTCGGGGAGGTGGCGGTGGGCTGTTCGACGGTGCGTCCGCCGGACGAGGAGACCCCGGCGGCGACCGTGATCGCGCGGACGCTGCCGGAGTACCGGGGGCGGGGGTTCGGGACCGCGCTGTACGAGCGGGGGCTGGCGCACGCGCGGACGCTGAGCGACGAGGGCGTGGAGACCGTGGTCCTCGCCTCGAACGAGGAGGGGCTGCGGTTCGCGCTCGCGCGCGGCTTCGTGGAGGTGGAGCGGTACGTGCTCCCGGGTGACACGATTCCGTTCGTGGCGCTGCGGCTGGCCTGACGGACGACCATTTCTGACGATCCGTCAGAACATCGTGTCACGGGTCTGGGAACCTTCGGGGCCCGGCGCTACCCTCCGCGCATGATTCGGACGGTGGTGTGGGGTACCGGAAATGTCGGGCGCGCGGCCATTCGCGCCGTGGACGCCCATCCGGGGCTCGAGCTCGCGGCCGTGCTCGTGTCCGATCCGGCGAAGGTGGGCCGGGACGCGGGACGCCTCGCGGGGCTCGGCCGCGATCTCGGGGTGTCGGCCGGCGACGACGTCGGCGCGGTGCTCGACGGGCGGCCGGGGGCGGTGGTGTACGCGGCCTCCGGCGACACCCGGCCCGACGGGGCGCTCGCCGACGTGGCGCGGGCGGTGGCGGCGGGCGCGGTGGTGGTGACACCCGCCCTGTATCCGCTGTACGACCAGCGGAACGCGCCGCCCGAGTTCCGGGACCCGGTGCTCGCGGCGGTGGCGGAGGGCGGCGGTTCGCTCTTCGTGTCGGGCGTCGACCCGGGCTGGGGCAACGACGTGCTGCCGCTCCTGGTGAGCGGCCTCGCCGCCACGGTGGACGTGATCCGCTGTCAGGAGATCTTCGACTACTCGACGTACGAGCAGGAGGAGTCGGTCCGCGAGCTGGTGGGCATGGGCCGGCCGATGGAGTACGAGCCGCCCATGCTGTGGCCCTCGGTGCCGACGATGGTCTGGGGCGGGCAGATACGGCTGATGGCCCGGGCGCTCGGGGCCGAGCTCGACGAGATCCGCGAGACGCTGGAGCGGCGCCCGCTGGAGTCCACGGTGAAGACGCGGACGATGGGCGTGTTCGAGGCGGGGACGCAGGGCGCGGTCCGCTTCGAGGTGCAGGGCATCGTGGGCGGGGAGCCCCGCATCGTGATCGAGCACGTCACCCGCATCCATCCCTCCTGCGCGCCGGACTGGCCGGTGCCGCCGGACGGGGCGGGCGCGCACCGGGTGATCGTCGAGGGGAGCCCCCGCATCGAGGTGACGGTGGCGGCGACCGACGAGGGCGAGAACCGTTCGGCGGGCGGGAACGCCACGGCGGTGGGCCGGCTCGTCGGGGCGATCGAGTGGCTGGCGGCGGCCGAGCCGGGACTGTACGACGCGCTGGACGTGCCGCTGCGGCCGGCGGTCGGGAAGCTGGGAAGGAGACCACGGTGATCATCGACATTCCCGAGGGCCAGGAGCCGATCGGGTACGTGTGGGGCGACATGGTCCCGGAGATCGGGACGGCGGCGGCGAACTTCTCGCTGTCGGTGTACGCGCACACGACCCTGGGGCTGCGCGAGTTCGAGGCGGCGCGGCTGAGGATCGCGCAGATCAACGGCTGCGGCTTCTGTCTGGACTGGCGTACCGACCGGGACGGGGAGAAGGTCGAGGAGGGCTTCGACGAACTCGTCGCGGCGTGGCGCGAGACGGAGGTCTCGGAGGCCTTCGACGAGCGGACGCGGCTCGCGGCCGAGTACGCGGAGCGGTACGCGCTCGACCACCACGGCCTCGACGAGGAGTTCTGGGCGCGGATGACGGCCCGCTACAGCCAGGCGGAGATCGTGGAGCTGACGATGAGCCTGGGGTCGTGGCTGGCGTTCGGTCGGCTCAACCGGGTCCTCGGCCTCGACGAGGTGTGTGTGCTGCCGACGCACTGAGGTCGGTGCCCGGAAGGGCCGGCCGGGACTCCCCGGCCGGCCCTTCCGCTTCCCGTCAGAAGTCCTCGGCGACGATCCGTTCGATGTTGCGTTCGGCGAGGGCCGTGATGGTGACGAACGGGTTGACGCTGGTGTTGCCGGGGATCAGGGACCCGTCGATGGCGTAGAGGCCGGAGTAGCCGTGGAGTCGGCCGTAGTTGTCGGTCGCCCGCCCCAGGACCGCGCCGCCGAGCGGGTGGTAGGTGAGGTGGTCGCCCCAGATCTTGTACGCGCCGAAGAGGTCGGTGCGGTAGATCGTGCCCTCCTTGCTGTTGATCTTGTCGAAGATGGACTTCGCCATGTCGATGGACGTCTGCTTCCAGGCCCGGTCCCAGCTCAGGTCGACCTTGCCGGTGGTCGGGTTCCAGCTGAACTCGGCACGGCGCGGGGTGCGGGTGATGGAGAGGTAGAACGAGGCGTAGGTCTCGATGCCGGTGGGCAGCGGGGCGACCTCGGCGAAGGCCCCGCCGGCGTTCCAGTTGTCGATGCCGGCGGTGGGCATGGAGGACTGGAGGGTCCCGGTGGGGTCCCACATGTGGTTGGCGCGCCCGCACATGACGTTGCCGTTGTCGCCCCAGCCCTTGCCGATCTCGTCGTTGAGGGCGGGCAGGGCGCCGGTGGCCTTGAGCCGGGTGAGGAGCTTGCTGGTGCCGACGCTGCCGGCGGCGAAGAAGACCCGGTCGGCGCGGACGGTCTTGGTGACGAGGGTGGCGCCGGTGGTGTCGATCTGGTCGATGACCACGGTGTAGCCGCCCGCGGCCGCGGGGCTGACGGAGGTCACCCGGTGGAGCGGGGAGACGCTCACGCGGCCGGTGGCGGCGGCCTGGGCGAGGTAGGTCTTCTGGAGGCTCTTCTTGCCGGCGTTGTTGCCGTAGATGACCTCGCCCGCCAGGGCGGACTTCTGGACCGTGCCGGCGGCCTCCTGCTTCATGTAGTCCCAGTCGTAGACGTTGGGCACGAAGACGAAGGGGAAGCCGGAGCGCTCGGCGTGCTTGCGTCCCACGCGCGCGTACTGGTAACAGTCCTGGCTCTCCCACCAGTTCACGTCCACCGAGGTGACGCCGAGGCCCGCGTTGGCGCGCGGGTAGTAGGTGGAGTACATCTCGGCCGGGTCGACGGTGGGGAGGATCGCCGGGAAGCGCTCCCGGAGCGGGGTGACGGCCATGCCGCCGTTGACGAGGGAGCCTCCGCCGACACCACGCCCCTGGTAGACGGTGATGCCGGCGAAGTCCTCCGCGTCGAGGATGCCGGTGTGCACCGGCACGTCCTTGTCGAGCGGGAAGCCGAGGAACTGGCTCAGCGGCTGCTTGGTGCGGGTCCGCAGCCAGAAGGAGCGGTAGTCGGGCTTGGTGGTGTTGGCGAAGATCTTGCCGTCGGGTCCGGGGGTGTCCCAGGCCATGCCCATCTCGATCATGTGGACGTCGACGCCGGCGCGGGCGAGCCGCAGGGCGGCGACGGAGCCGCCGTAGCCGGTGCCGATGACGAGGGCACGCACCTGGGAGCCGTCGGCGATGGGGGTGCAGTTCAGGCCGGGGACTTCGGCGCGGGCGGGGGCCGTGATCGTGCCGGCGAGGGCGGCGGCACCGAGAACAGAACCTGTTCCCGTGAGAAAACGGCGGCGGCTGACCCCGTGAATTCCCTGGGAGGACGAGGGGTGTTCACTCATGTGATCTTCCTCACTCGCGAGTGAATGGGAACATGTTCTACGACCGGTCATCGAGGAAGTCACGAGAAACTCGCGGGTAACTTCCGGCCGGAGACGCCCTCTTGATCGCCTGTGCTACGTGCGCGGCGTGGGCCCGCGCCGCGGGCAGCAGTTCGTCCCATTCTCCGAACTCCCCCGCCAGGTACTGGTCCCGGGCGGTGGCCAGCACCGGTCGGTGCTCCTCGGGCAGCTCGCCGAGGAGCAGGTCCGCCGCCCCGTCCTTCGAACGGATCCGGCCGGTGCGCAGGGTGGTGAGGATCCGGGCCAGGGTGAGCAGCACGTTGCGGGTGTCGCCGTCGAGGTCGGCGAGCAGTCCGGGGACGCCCGCGACGATCGCGGCCCGCAGATCGGCCTCCGGAACCGGGTCGAAGAGCACGGACGGACGGGGGCCGTACAGGGACAGGTCACCGGTGCGGGCCATGGTGAGGAGCGGGGCGAGGTCGGGGCAGGGGGCGGGCGCGGGCGTGAGGCCCCGCTCGAAGTCCTCGCGCAGCCACTCCCCGTACAGGTACTCGCAGACCGGCGGATGGCGCCAGGGCCGCACCTCGGTGTGAACGACCAGGCTCAGTTCGACGGGCCGCGCGGGGCCCTCGTACGCCCGCTCGCCCGAGACGGCGAGCAGGGCGTCGGTGAGGGCGCGGCGCTCGCCCTCGGTGGTGGGGCGGGTCAGGGCGACGAGGACGTCCACGTCGCTGGTGGGGCGCAGGCCGCCGAGGACGGCGGAACCGTGGAGGCAGGCGCCGAGGACCGCGTCCGCGCCGAGCGTCTCGTGGACGATCCGCACGACGCGGCGGGCGCTCTCGTGGCCGGTGTCCTCGCGGGCGTGGGCGGACATGCGGCGGCTCCTGGTGGGTGACGGGCGCGGGGCCCGTCACCGTACCGGACGCCGCGTCAGACGGTGGCGGGGCCCGGGGCGCCGGTGAGGCGCTCCGGGGTGAGGAGTTCGGCGAGGCGGTGGGCGGGCAGCAGGCCCTTCTCCACGGTGAGTTCGACGACCCCGCGGCCGGTGGCGAGCGCCTCCTGGGCGATGGCGGTGGCCGCGGTGTAACCGAGGTGCGGGTTGAGCGCGGTCGCGAGGCCGATGGAGTTCTCCACGGCCGCGCGGAGCGCCTCGGTGTTCGCGGTGATGCCGTCGACACAGCGCTCGGCCAGGGTGAGGCAGGCGGCGCGCAGGGAGAGCAGGCTCTTCGAGAGGGCGTGGAAGATGACCGGCTCGAAGGCGTTGAGCTGGAGCTGACCCGCCTCGGCCGCCATGGTGATGGTGATGTCGTTGCCGATCACCTCGAAGGCGACCTGGTTGACGACCTCGGGGATCACCGGGTTGACCTTGCCGGGCATGATGCTGGAACCGGCCTGCACCGGCGGCAGGTTGATCTCGCCGAGGCCCGCGCGCGGCCCCGAGGAGAGCAGCCGCAGGTCGTTGCACGTCTTGGAGAGCTTGACCGCGATCCGCTTGAGGACGCCGGAGAGCTGGACGAAGGCGCCGCAGTCCTGGGTGGCCTCGATGAGGTTGGCGGAGGTCACGAGCGGCAGGCCGGTGAGCTCGGCGAGGTTGCGGCGGGCGGTCTCGGCGTAGCCGGGGGCGGCGTTGAGGCCGGTGCCGATGGCGGTGGCCCCGAGGTTGATCTCGTGGATGAGCTCGATCGCCTCGGCGAGCCGGCCGCGGTCCTCCTCCAGCATCACGGCGTACGTGGAGAACTCCTGGCCCAGCGTCATGGGCACCGCGTCCTGGAGCTGGGTGCGGCCCATCTTCACGACCTCGCGGAACTCCAGGGCCTTGGCGGCGAAGGCGTCCTGGAGGACGGCCATGGCCTTCAGCAGCTCGCGGGCGGCGCCGATCGCCGCGATGCGGATCGCGGTCGGGTAGACGTCGTTGGTGGACTGGCCGAGGTTGACGTCCTCGTTGGGGTGGAGGTGGGCGTACTCGCCCTTGGCGTGGCCGAGGAGCTCCAGGGCCCGGTTGGCGACGACCTCGTTGGCGTTCATGTTGGTGGAGGTGCCGGCGCCGCCCTGGACGACGTCCACGACGAACTGGTCGTGGAGCCGTCCCGTACGGATCTCCCGGCAGGCTCCGGCGATCGCGTCGGCCTTGTCGGCGGGGAGCAGGCCGAGCTCCTCGTTGGCGCGGGCGGCGGCCTCCTTGACGGCGGCGAGCGCGTCGATCAGGAGCGGGTAGACCGAGATGGGCGTACCGGTGATGGCGAAGTTCTCGGTGGCGCGCAGCGTGTGGACGCCCCAGTAGGCGTCGGCGGGGACGTCCCGGTCGCCGAGCAGATCGTGCTCGCTACGGACGGGGAGGTCGTGCGGGGCCGGTGCGGGAGCCATGAAGGGCCGTCCTTGGGGAGGGTGGGGAGGGTGGGTGTACGCACGGCGGTGCGGGGCCTGCGTGGGCGCCGGGAGCGCTCGGCCGCGACCACGCGTGCGCGTACGGCGTCGGCGGCCGTTTCCGGGCACGGCGAAGCCACCGGGCGGGCCCGGCGGGCGCGGGGCGCCGGTGGAGGGGGTTGATTCCGGCTCGCGGGCGGGCGGGGGGAGGCTCCGTCCGCGAGCCGGGGTTCTGGGGGCGTCGTCAGACGCGGGCGGCGACCGCCGAGGCGGACCGGGAGTGGCCGGTGGCGAGGGCCGGTTCGTCGCGGACCGGTCCTTCGAGGAGGCGGCGCAGGAGGGCGGTGCTGCGGGCGGGGTCGCCCGCACCGCCGGTGCCCTCGGCTAGGAGCGTGGCGAGCAGGGCGATCCGGGCCTGGCCGGCCCGGAGGGTGCCGGTGAGGAGGGCTCCGGAGGCGACGAGGTCGACCGCGCCGCCGCCGGTGTATATCTCGGCCAGCGGCCCTGCGGGGACCCGGGTGGTGACGGCGACGAGGACGCCCTGGGCGACCGCGTCCGCGACAGCGGCGGCGATCTCGGGGGTGGCGTTGCCCGCGCCGGTGGCGACGAGGACGATGCCGCGGGCGCCGGCGGAGACGGCGGCGTTCAGGAGGAAGGGGTCGCCGTCGGAGTGGTGCGTGATGATGTCGACCCGGGGCAGCGGGGTGGCGTCGGGGCCGGTGGCCCCGGGGTCCGCGGTCCGCGCGGCGGCCGGCAGGGGCAGCGGGGCGGGGCGCTCCGGCTGCCGCTCGATGTCGACGCGGGAGAACCCGACGCGGCCGAGGCGCTCGGCGGAGGGGTCGGAGAAGGCGTCGGCGGCGAGGGTCTGGGTCTTCACCGTGCCGCGCGCGGCGTGGACGCGCCCGTCGAAGACGACGAGGACGCCGAGGTCGCGGACGCTCGCGGCGACCTGGAGCGCGTCGTAGAGGTTGCCGGGGCCGTCGCCGTCGCCGGTGCCGAAGGGGCGCTGGGCGCCGGTGAGGACGACCGGGCGGGAGTCGGAGTGGTGCAGGTCCAGGAGGAAGGCCGTCTCCTCCAGGGTGTCGGTGCCGTGGGTGACGACGATGCCGTCGACGCCGGGGTCGGCGAAGGTCTCGTGGACCGTGCGGAGCAGGGCGAGCTGGTGGGCCGAGGTCATGCGGGAGCTGTTCACGTTGAACAGGTCGACGACCTCGACGGTGACGCCCTCGGGCAGGGGGGCGGTGGCCAGGACGTCGTTCCCGGAGGCGTCGGCCGCGTAGCCGGTGCCCTGCCAGCGGCTGGCGATCGTGCCGCCGGTGCTGATGACGACGATCCGGCGTGCTCCCCCGTCGTGCGTCCGCTTCATGCCTGCCGTCCTTACTCCGTACCCATATCTCCTGCGTCCGCAACGATAGGACAGGAGGCGCGCAAGGCGATTGCGAAATCCGCCCCTGCCGTGTTGCACCGTGGTAGATAATTGCGCCATGGACCGGATTGATCTCCACATCTTGCGCGAGCTTCAGAACGACGGCCGGCTGAGCAACCAGGAGCTGGCCCAGCGGGTCGGTCTCAGCCCCTCCCCCTGTCTGCGCCGCGTGCGCCAGCTGGAGCAGGACGGGGTGATCCAGGGCTACCGGGCGATCATCGACCCGGAGGCGGTGGGGCGCGGCTTCGAGGTCCTCGTCTCGGTGGAGGTGCGCCGGGACCGGGAGACGGTGGAGGCCTTCGAGGAGGCGCTCCAGGACGTGCCGGACGTGATCGAGGCGTACCGGCTGTTCGGGAGCCCCGGCTGCCTGCTGCGGATCGCGGTGGCCGACCTGGCGGCGTACGAGCGGCTGTGGATCGAGCGGCTGACGACCCTCGCCGGGGTCACCGAGGTCAATTCGCAGATCATCATGAAGCGGATCAAGGAGCCGAAGGGGATGCCGGTGGACGTCCGGGGCGCCTGAGGCTCCCGGTTCCGCCGTATGCGAGAACGTCATGGAACAGCCCCCTGCCCGTTACATGACAGGTACCTGACGTGTGCCACCCTCCCGGTGACACGTAGTCAACACGCGTAGACCACAGGGGCGTCGAGCCGCGCCCGCGGTCCCACGCGTGCCGTCCCCGGGAAAGGGCCCCCCATGTCCGTTGTGCGGATCGGCAGATGGAAGATGTGGGCGGCGGCCGTCGCCACCGCCCTCGTCGGCATCACGCTCCCCGCGGTCACCGCGACTCCCGCGAGCGCCACGACCACCGCGTACGACTCCACGTACTACAAGGACGCGATCGGCAAGACCGGCACGAGCCTCAAGTCCTCGCTGCACACCATCATCAGCAGCCAGAACAAGATCTCGTACGACGCGGTCTGGAACGCGCTGAAGGTGACCGACCAGGACCCGAACAACACCGGCAACGTGATCCTGCTCTACAGCGGCGTCTCGCGCAGCAAGTCCCTCAACGGCGGCTCCGTGGGCGACTGGAACCGCGAGCACACCTGGGCGCAGTCCCACGGCAACTTCGGCACCTCGGCCGGCCCCGGCACCGACCTGCACCATCTGCGCGCCTGTGACGTGCAGGTCAACAGCACCCGCGGCAACAAGGACTGGGACAACGGCGGCAGCGCGGTCAGCGGCGCGCCGGGCAGCTACACGGACAGCGACTCCTTCGAGCCGCGCGACGCGGACAAGGGCGACGTGGCCCGCATGATCCTGTACATGGCCGTCCGCTACGAGGGCGACGACGGCTGGCCGAACCTGGAGCCCAACGAGTCCTCCACCAACGGCAGCGTGCCCTTCCACGGCCGCCTCGCGATCCTGAAGCAGTGGAACGAGCAGGACCCGCCGAGCGCCTTCGAGGAGCGTCGCAACGACGTCATCTACACCACCTACCAGCACAACCGGAACCCGTTCATCGACCACCCGGAGTGGATCGAGGCGATCTGGTAGTCCGGGCGCCACACGAGTGACGGAGCCGGGCCGGGTGCATCGCACCCGGCCCGGCTCCCCGTTTCCGGCGGCTTCAAACGGGCAGTCCCGGATGTTCTCACGTTCTTGAGAGATCACATCAAACCACCCGGAGACGTTACCCAGCCGTTATAAACGGGTAGTTTGCACGCTTTCGACCCTCTTCATCGCGTGTCCTTGTGGACAATCCCTCCACGAAGGCAACCGACGCACCTATCACGTCCCAGCGGGGCCGAACAAGCCCTCCGGCCCAGGAAGTTCCGCGGCCCGCTCGGTAGCTTCGGCGCCCATGACCACTGCCCCCCAGAAATCCCAGGTCGGCGGCCTCTCCGTCGGACCGGCCGAGATCGCGGACGGCGCCGACCTCTGGCGGATCGCCCGCGGCTCGGGAGAACTCGACCTCAACTCCCCGTACAGCTACCTGCTGTGGTGCCGCGACTTCGCCGACACGACCGCCGTCGCCCGTGACGCCTCCGGACGACCGGTCGGCTTCGTCACCGGCTATCTGCGGCCCGACGCGCCCGGGACGCTCTTCGTCTGGCAGGTCGCCGTGGAGGGTTCGCACCGCGGAAGCGGGGTAGCCGGGACCCTGCTCGACGCTCTGTCCGCCCGCGTGGCGGCCGAGCACGGACTCGACCGGGTGGAGGCGACCGTCACACCGGGAAACCTGGCGTCCGACCGGCTCTTCCGGTCCTACGCCCGCCGGCACGGCGCGGACCTCACACGCGAGGTCCTCTTCCCGTCCGCCTCCTTCCCCGTGGCGGGACACGAGGCCGAGGTGCTCTACCGCATCGGCCCCCTCGCGCCCCCTGCGTCCTGAGCCGACCCCGGCGCCCCCGGCCCCGCACGACTCCCCGCACCACACCCTGGAGAAGAGACCTCGTGACCCTGACCGACATCGCCGCCCCCTCCGTCTTCGAGACCGTCGAATCCGAGGTCCGCAGCTACTGCCGTGCCTGGCCCGTCGTCTTCGAGCGCGCCAGCGGGAGCCGGCTGTACGACGAGGACGGGCGTCCGTACCTGGACTTCTTCGCCGGGGCGGGCTCGCTCAACTACGGCCACAACAACCCGGTGCTCAAGCGCGCCCTCCTCGACTACCTCGCCGACGACGGCATCACCCACGGCCTCGACATGTCGACGACCGCCAAACGCGCCTTCCTGGAGACCTTCCGCTCGACGGTCCTCGAACCCCGCGCCCTGCCCTACAAGGTGATGTTCCCCGGCCCCACCGGCACCAACGCCGTGGAGGCCGCCCTCAAACTCGCCCGCAAGGTCACCGGACGCCAGACCGTCGTCTCCTTCACCAACGCCTTCCACGGCATGTCGCTCGGCTCGCTGGCCGTCACCGGCAACGCCGCCAAGCGCGCCGGAGCGGGCGTCCCGCTCCACCACGCCGCCCGGATGCCCTTCGACGACTACCTCGACGGGCAGGTCACCGACTTCCTCTGGTTCGAACGGCTCCTGGACGACGCGGGATCCGGCCTCGACCACCCGGCGGCCGTGATCGTCGAGACCGTCCAGGGCGAGGGCGGCATCAACGTCGCGCGGGCCGAATGGCTGCGCGCGCTGGCGGAACTCTGCCGCCGGCACGAGATGCTCCTCATCGTCGACGACATCCAGATGGGCTGCGGGCGCACCGGCGACTTCTTCTCCTTCGAGGAGGCCGGCATCACGCCCGACATCGTCACCCTGTCCAAGTCCATCAGCGGCTACGGCCTGCCCATGTCCCTCTGCCTCTTCCGGCCGGAGCTCGACCTGTGGGAGCCCGGCGAGCACAACGGCACCTTCCGCGGCAACAACCCCGCCTTCGTCACCGCCACCGCAGCCCTCGACGCGTATTGGCGCGACGGCACCCTGCGCGAACGCACCCTGAACCGGGCCGACCGGATCGAGCGCGCCCTCCTCGACCTGTGCGGCGACGACGCCCGCTCCGGCCTGGCCGTGCGCGGACGCGGCCTCGTGTGGGGCCTGGAGTTCGCCGACGGGGAGCGTGCCGCGGCCGTGTGCCGGCGGGCCTTCGAGATCGGTCTGCTCCTGGAGACCTCGGGGCCGCGCGGCGAGGTGGTCAAGCTGCTGCCGCCGCTGACCGCGACGGACGACGAACTCGACGAGGGACTCGGCATGCTGGCCCGCTCCGTACGCCACTCCGCCTGAGACCGCACCGACAGAACCACCCGAAAGGCCATCGCCATGATCGTCCGTACCTTCGACGAGCTGGAGAACACCGAGCGGCATGTGAGGGCCGCGTCCGGGACCTGGGAGAGCAAGCGCATCGTCCTCGCCCGCGAGCGGGTCGGCTTCTCCCTCCACGAGACGGTGCTGTACGCCGGCACCGAGACCTCCATGTGGTACGCCCACCACGTCGAGGCCGTCGTCTGCACCGCCGGCGAGGCCGAGCTCACCGACCACGAGACCGGGCGCACGTACACGATCCTGCCCGGAACGATGTACCTGCTCGACGGGCACGAGCGCCACACCCTCAAGGTCAAGCGGGACTTCCGCTGCCTGTGCGTCTTCAACCCGCCCGTCACCGGGCGCGAGGACCACGACGAGAACGGCGTCTACCCCCTCCTCTCCGAGCCCGAATCCGAACCCGGCCAGGCCTGAGACCCGCCCGGGACCACCACGAGCCCCACCCGGCCGGGCCCGAGAGCGGCCCGCGCACCGACGACATCCGTACGCGAAAGGAAGGCATCCCGCCCCATGGCCTCCGCACCCACCCGTCCCGTCGACCTCTACCCCACCCGCGGCTCCCGGGAGGAGCTCATCGGCCGCAAGGACCCCGTCGTGTGGTCCGAGCCCGGCACGCCCGGCCCCTTCTGGGCCAGGGAACTGGAGGAGTACGACCGCGACGGCTTCGTCACGGTGGACGAGCTCGTCACCCCGGACGAGGTCGACGGGCTCCGCGCCGAGCTGGACCGGCTCGTCGCCGACCCCGCCGTACGGGCGGACGAGCGGGCCGTCGTCGAGCCCCGCTCCCAGGAGATCCGCTCCGTCTTCGAGGTGCACCGGATCAGCGAGGTCTTCCGCCGGCTGGCCGAGGACCCGAGGATCGTCGGGCGGGCCCGGCAGATCCTCGGCTCCGACGTCTACGTCCATCAGTCCCGGGTCAACGTCAAGCCCGGCTTCGGCGCCAGCGGCTTCTACTGGCACTCCGACTTCGAGACCTGGCACGCCGAGGACGGTCTGCCCCAGATGCGGACCGTGTCGGTGTCGATCGCGCTCACCCCGAACCACACCACCAACGGCAGCCTGATGATCATGCCGGGCTCGCACCGCACCTTCCTGGGCTGCGCGGGCGAGACGCCCAAGGACAACTACAAGCAGTCGCTGCGGATGCAGGACGCCGGGACCCCGTCCCACGAGGCGCTCACCACCTTCGCCGACGCCTGCGGCATCCGGCACTTCACCGGCCCGGCGGGATCGGCCACCTGGTTCGACTGCAACGCCCTGCACGGCTCCGGCGACAACATCACCCCGTACCCGCGGAGCAACGTGTTCCTCGTCTTCAACAGCGTCGAGAACGCCCCCGAGGCACCCTTCGCCGCCCCGGTGCGCCGCCCCTCCTTCATCGCCGCCCGCCCGGAGGACCTGGCATGACCGGCTCCGCGCCGCTCGACCGCCGCCGCTTCCTCGCCAGAGCCTCGCTCCTCGGCGGTCTCGCCCTGGCGGCCGGGCCGCTCACCGCGTGCACCCGCACCCAGGCCGGGACGGGAGCGCCGGCGGACGACGGGAAACTCCTCGCGAACCTGCGGGAGCAGGGCTTCGTGCGGGTCGGCTTCGCCGGTGAGGCGCCGTACGGCTTCCAGGACGGCGGCGAGCCGGCCGGCGAGGCCCCGACCCTCCACCGCGAGATATTCACCGCGCTCGGCGTGCGCGAACTGCGCCCGACGCTCACGGAGTTCGGCGCACTGATCCCCGGACTGCTCGCCGGCCGCTTCGACGTGGTGAGCGCCGGCATGTCGATCACGCCCGAGCGCTGCGCCAAGGTGATCTTCTCCGAGCCGGAGTTCGTCTCCCCCACCGCCCTCATGGTCCGCAAGGGCAACCCGAAGGGGGTGAGCGACCTGAAGTCCTGCGCGGCGAAGGGCGCCACCGTCGGGGTGCTGACCGCGGCCGTGGAGGCGTCCTACGCCAAGGCGGCGGGCGTACCGGACGGATCGGTGAAGACGCTCGCCAAGCAGCAGGACGGGCTCGACGCCCTCCTGGCCGGCCGGATCGACGCCTTCGCGCTGACCGCGATCTCGCTGCGCTGGCTCGCCCGGACGAACGCGGGCGCGCCGGTGGAGGTGGGCGAGGCGTTCGTGCCGGTGGTCGGCGGCGTACAACAGCTCGGCGCGGGCGGAGCGGTGTTCCGGCCCGGGGCGAGCGGACTCAGGGACGCCTTCGACCGGGAGCTCCTGAAGATCACCGGCTCCCCGGAGCGGTTCGTCGGGCTCCTCGGGAAGTACGGCTTCACCGCGCGCGAGGTGCCGCCCCGGTCGCTGCGGACGGCCGACCTGTGTGCCGGGTGAGGGGCGCGTGGCGTGACTGACGTCCTGTCCGTCGGGGCCGGCGCGCAGCCCGCCGGGCCCGGCTCCCTGCCCGTCGCCGCCGGCTTCCTGCCCGAGTTGCGGCGCGCGCTGCCCCGGCTCGCCGAGGGTCTCCTCGTCACGGTCGAGGCCACGGTGCTCGGCGCCGCGCTCGCCCTGCTCCTCGCGTACGTCCTCGGGCTGCTGTCCCGGTCGGCGCGGCTGCCGGTGCGCGGCGCGGCGCGCCTCGTCGTGGAGTTCTTCCGGGGGACCTCGCTGTACGTGCAGCTGTTCTGGCTGTTCTTCGCACTGCCGATGGTCGGCTTCCGGCTCGAACCGCTCGCCTGCGCGGTGCTCGCGCTCGGCCTCAACTACGGGGCGTACGGCGCCGAGGTGGTGCGGGGCGCGGTGGCGGCGGTCCCCCGCGCCCAGACCGAGGCGGGGATCGCGCTCGGCATGGGGGCCGGGCTGCGCATGCGGCGGGTCGTCCTGCCGCAGGCGCACGCCCTGATGGTCGCGCCGTTCAAGAACCTGCTCGTCCAGCTCCTGAAGGCGACACCGCTGCTCTCCCTGGTCACGGTCTCCGATCTCACCTTCCAGATCGACCAGTTGCGCTCGGCGACGGGCGCGACGGCCGCCTCGTACCTGCTGCTCCTCGGGCTCTACTTCGGCATGGCCGTCGTGCTGAGCCTCCTCATGAACGCCCTGGAGCGGGCGGCGAAGGCCCGGCTCGGGCAGGAAGGCGGTGTCTGATGTGGGACGGGGAGGCGGCCCGGGCCGCGCTGCCCGCCGTACTGGAGGGGTTCGGCGTCACGGTCCTGGCGACCGTGCCGGCGTTCGCCGTCGCGATGGTCCTCGGGCTCGTCCTCGCCCTCGCCCAGCGGGCGGGCCCCCGGTGGCTGGCGCTTCCGGTGCGCGGGGCGGCCGCGTTCGTCCGCTCGACACCGCTCCTGGTGCAGCTGTTCGCGGCCTGGGTGCTGCTGCCCGCGCTCGACGCGCCGGTGCTCGGCGTCCTGGTGCTGGGCACGCACTACGCCACGTACCTGTCGGAGGTGTACCGGACGGGCATCGACGCCGTTCCGCGCGGGCAGTGGGAGGCCTGCACGGCGCTGTCGCTGCCGCGCCGGAGGGTGTGGCGGGCGGTGGTGCTGCCGCAGGCCGTACGGAACGTGCTGCCGCCGCTCGGCAACTACGCGGTGTCCATGTTCAAGGAGACGCCGCTGCTCTCGGTGATCACCGTGCACGAGATGGTCCACGAGGCGAACACCTTCGGCAGTACGCACTTCGCCTATCTGGAGAGCTTCACCCTGGCCGCCGCGGTGTTCCTGCTCGCGAGCTGGCCCACGTCCGTGCTGGTACGACGACTGGAGACACGCCTTGCGCACTGAGGAACGGGACCGTCCCGCGGTCCGCTTCGACCGGGTCACCAAACGGTACGGGGACCACACCGTGCTCGACGGCCTCGACCTGGAGGTCGGGCACGGGGAACGCGTGACGCTGATCGGCCCGAGCGGCTCCGGGAAGACCACGATCCTCCGGCTGCTCATGACACTGGAGCGGGTCACCGACGGCGTCATCCACGTGGACGGGGAGCCGTTCTCGCACATGCCGGGAGGGGCGGGCGGGAAGCTGGTGCCGGCGAGCGAGCGCCATCTGGCGGTGCGCCGACGGCGGATCGGCATGGTGTTCCAGCAGTTCAACCTCTTCCCGCACATGAGCGTCCTGGAGAACATCGTCGAGGCGCCCGTCCACGTGCTCGGCGAGAGCCGGGAGGAGGCGGACCGCCGGGCGCGGGACCTGCTCGACCTGGTCGGGCTCGGCGACCGGGCCGACGCGCGGCCGACCCGGCTCTCCGGCGGCCAGCAGCAGCGCGTGGCCATCGCCCGCGCCCTCGCGATGCGGCCGGGGATCCTGCTCCTCGACGAGGTGACGTCCGCGCTCGATCCGGAGCTGGTGGCGGAGGTGCTCGACGTGCTGCGGGACATCGCCCGCTCCACCGACATCACCCTGCTGTGCGTGACGCACGAGATGGGCTTCGCGCGGGACGTCTCCGACCGGATCCTGATGTTCGACCGGGGCCGGATCGTGGAGTCGGGCCCGGCGGACGAGCTCCTGGAGTCGCCCGCGCACGAACGCACGCGCGCGTTCCTCGGCTCGGTCCGGTGATACGAGGGTACGTACGGCGGTGATACGAGGGTGCGTACTGCGGGGGTACGAAGGTACGTACTGCGGGGTACGCCCGGGAGGTCCCGGGCGTACCCCCTTTCAGGCTCCAGCCTCGACCATGCCGTCCCGCAGCCTGTTCAGGCTCCGGGCCAGGAGCCGCGAGACGTGCATCTGGGATACGCCGAGGCGCTCGCCGATCTGCGTCTGGGTCAGCTCCTCGACGAACCGCAGGTGCAGCAGCACCCGGTCCCGCTCGCCGAGGGCCGCCACGAGCGGGGCGAGGGTGTGGAAGTCCTCGAAGAGCGCGAGCGCCGTGTCCTCCTCGCCGATGAGGTCGGCCAGGGCCGCGTCGTCCGTGTCGTCGTCGCCCCCGCCGATCGCGGCGTCCAGGGACGTGGAGTGGTAGCCGTTCGCGGCCAGCTGGGCCTCGACCACCTGCTCCTCGGACAGGTCCATGACGGGCGCCAGTTCCGCGACCCGGGGCGCGCGGCCGAGCCGTGAGCTCAGTTCGTCGGTCGCCTTCGCCAGCTCGACCCGCGCCTCCTGGAGCCGGCGGGGGACGTGCACCGCCCAGGAGGTGTCGCGGAAGAACCGCTTGATCTCGCCCACGATGTACGGCACGGCGAAGGTCGTGAACTCCACCTCGCGGGCCAGGTCGAAGCGGTCGATCGCCTTGATCAGGCCGATCATGCCGACCTGGACGATGTCCTCCATCTCCTCGGCCCGCCCGCGGAACCGGCCCGCCGCGTACCGCACGAGCGTCATGTTCATCTCGATCAGGGTGTTCCGGACGTACTGGTGCTCCGGCGTCCCCTCCTCCCGCGCCGCGAGTTCGCGGAGGAACACTCTCGACAGGGCGCGCGCGTCCCGGGGCGCGACCTCGTGGGGGGCCGTTATGTCGGGCAGCCCCTCCCCCGTACCGCTCGTCACGCACGTCTCCGTCGCCTTCGGCACCTCGGTCCGCACGGGGACGACCTCCTCCTGCTCTCTGTCCGTTCGGCGGTCCCGGTCCGCTTACCCGCTCCGTACGGACGCATTCCTCTCCGTGACGCCCCTTCTTCGGCCCGGGCGGGAGGCATCACTCGGGCGTGACCGGGCAGGCGTAACCCGTCACCCCTCGACGTATCGGGAAGAAAGGGACCCGCGATGAACAGCCGGAGCGAAACCAGGTCCCGCATGGACGCCGCGGGTCCCCGGGCCGCCGCCGGGGGGGCCGGCACCTCACCGCTCGTCACCCCGGCGCAGGCCAGGCAGCTGGTGCGCCACACGCTCATGGCCCTGGGTCCCCTGCGGGCCTCCCAGGTCGACGACCTGCTGCTCGTCACCTCGGAACTGGTCACGAACGCCCATCGTCACGGCGGCGGGGTCACCTCGTTCGGGATCGCCGTCGGCAGTGACCGGGTCACGGTCTCCGTGGCCGACGCCAGCGAGGAGCCGCCGCGCCACGAGCTCCGCGAGAACCTGCGGCCAGGCGGCTTCGGCTGGCCGATCGTGCTGCGCCTGTGCCGCGAGGTGACGGTGGACACCCGGCCGGACGGCAAGACGGTCCACGCGGCGGTGATGGTCGACCGCTGAGCCGTACCCCGGTGGTCCGCCCTCAGACGTGCCGCTCCGGCGGCCCGTGGAGGTGTACGGAGGCGGGGCCGCCGCTCGTGCGGTGCCGCTCGGCCCAGGAGTCGAGCGCGGCCCGGCAGGCGTGGTCCAGGTGGTGCAGCCCGGAGAGGTCCAGGACGACCGGGCGGTCGCGCGGCAGGGCTTCCAGGGTGTCCAGGATCTTCGGCAGCCGCAGGAAGGTCACGGTGCCGGACAGCCCGACGCGCACGGGCCCTTCGCCCTCGTCGCTGTGGTCGACGCGGAGGTGGGAGGCGTCCCAGGCCGCTTTGGCGACGGAGACGACGAGTCCGACGAGGACGCCTTCGAGCATGTTCAGGGTGACGATCGCCAGGGCCGTCACCACCAGGACGAGCGCCTCGCCGCGGTGGCCGCGCCAGAGCGTGACGAGGCCCCGGAAGGGGATCAGTTTCCAGCCCGCGTGGACGAGGATGCCGGCGAGGGCCGCGAGCGGCACGTACTCCAGGGTGCCGGGCAGCAGGGCGGCGAAGAGCAGCAGCCACAGCCCGTGGAGGACGCGCGAGGCCTTGGTCCTGGCGCCCGCCTGGACGTTGGCCGAGCTGCGGACGATCACGGCGGTCATCGGCAGCGCCCCGAGCAGTCCACAGAGCGTGTTGCCGCATCCCTGGGCGAGGAGTTCCTTGTCGTAGTCGGTGGGCGGTCCGTCGTGCAGCCGGTCCACGGCCGCCGCGCTGAAGAGGGACTCGGCGGAGGCGATCAGCGCGAAGGCGAGGACGGTGCCGAGCAGGGCGACGTCCGTCAGGGCGGCGAGCCCGTCCGCTCCGGGCAGTCCCACGGCGTCCAGGACCCCGCTGACCCTTACCGTCGCGACCGGCAGGTCGAGCAGGGCGGTCGCGAGCGCCGCGAGGAGGACGGCGACGAGCGCGCCGGGGACGGCCCGGGCCCGGCGGGGCAGATGCCGCCAGCCGACGATCACGAGGACCGTGGCGGCGGCGACGGCGAGCGGGACGAGGGTGGCACCGGTCGTCACCGCGCGCCCCAGGGCGGCCGGCAGTCCGGCGAGCCGGGCCGGGCCGGAGGCGGGGGCGCTGAGGCCGGCCGCGGCGTAGAGCTGGCCGGCGACGATGACGAGGCCGATCCCGGCGAGCATGCCCTCGACGACGGAGAGGGAGATGGCCCGGAACCAGCGGCCCCAGCGCAGCAGGCCCATGGCGACCTGGAGCAGCCCCGCGAGGAGGACGACGACGCCCAGCGCGGCCGGGCCGAGCGTCCGGACGGCGTCGAGGACGAGGACGGTGAGGCCGGCGGCGGGGCCGGAGACCTGGAGGCTGCTGCCCCGCATGAGGCCGGTGACGGCGCCGCCGACGATGCCGGTGACGAGACCGAGCTCGGCGGGGACGCCGGAGGCGACCGCCACGCCGATGCAGAGGGGGAGCGCGACGAGGAAGACGACGAGGGAGGCGGCGAAGTCCTGCCGGAGGTACGGAAAGGAGGAGGCCATACACAGGGTGATACGCGCTCGTCGGGGCCCGCTCGGGACGGACCGGAGCCGACCGGCGCTTTCCGTCCGGAACCGGCCGGAAGGTGACGCGATCACCCCGGGGGAAGGCGCCCGGAGGTGCGGACCCCCGGGGCGCACCGGGCCGCAGGCGCCCGCACACGCGATCAGGCGGAGGGCGTACGGTCGCCCTGCCGGGGCGCAGGGGCTCGGAGCCTCACGGGGCGGGGGTGCTCACCACCAGTACGCGGGGTACTTCGGTGCCGCGCGGCGGATGCGGGAGGCGGCGTACGCGGTCAGGACGAGCAGCACCGTGGACCCGAACAGCAGGGGGACGAAGCGGGCGGGCGCGGGGGCCTGGAGCACGATGACGACGGCGGTCGCGCAGGCCGGGGAGTGCGGGGTGCGGGCCAGGGTGTTCAGGGCGAGGGCGATTCCGGCGGCGACGGCGGCGGCCCAGGCGCTGCCGTGCGGGGCGAAGGCCGCCACGGCGTATCCGGCGGCGGCGCCGATGAGGTGGCCGACGACGACGCTCCGGGGCTGGGCCAGGGGCAGCGCGGGGGCGCAGTGCACGAGCGCGGCGCTGGCGGCCAGCGGGGGTATCAGCACCGGCTCGTGGATGAGGGCGCCGAGCGCGACGAGCCCGAGGAGGGCGGCGGTCGCGGCGCTGACGTTGTGGACGGCGGCGCCGGGCGCGGGCCGGGCCGGGGCGCGGCCGGCGATCCACGGCAGGCGCGCCTCCCGGCGGGCGTGGGTGTCGGGGTCGGTGTCGGGACGCAGGGCGGTGTCGGTGCTCATGGGATGCGCGGGTTTCCGGGGCAGGGACGGGCAGGTCTGGTGGTCGTACGGGTCCCTGTGGTCGACAGTCGGCCCGGTCTCACGCCTGCTCCTGGTGCGGCGGCGCGACCTCGCACCACTGTAACCAGCGGTTTCGCCACGGCGCGGGTGGGGTCGGGGGCAAGATCGCTGCATGACCGAGACCGCGCCCTCCTTCCGCCTCCTCCCCGGAGCCCCGGACTCCCCCGTCCTCCTGCACGTGCCGCACTCCTCGCGCGAGGTTCCCCCGGACGTGCGGGAGGGGATCCTGCTCGGCGACGCGGAGCTGGCCCGGGAGCTGGACCACATCACGGACTCCCACACGGCGGAGATCGCCGCCGTGGCCGCGGCGGCGGCCGGCGTGGCGCCCTGGCGGTTCGTGAACGGGCTCTCGCGGCTCGTCGTCGACCCGGAGCGCTTCCCGGACGAGCGCGAGGAGATGCTGTCCGTCGGGATGGGCGCGGTGTACACCCGCACCACCCACCGCGCCGCGCTGCGGGCGGACGCTTTCGATCCGGCGCCGCTGCTCGACCGGTACTTCGCCCCGTACGCCCGGGCGATGACGGAGGCCGTGGCCGGGCGGCTGGCCGTGGCGGGACGGGTGGTGATCGTCGACGTCCACTCGTACCCGACGGAGCGGCTGCCGTACGAACTGCACGGCGAGGGGCCGCGTCCGCCGGTCTGCCTCGGCACGGACGCCTTCCACACCCCGCCCGCGCTGCTCGACGCGGCGCGGGAGGCGTTCGGCGGGTTCGGCGGCGTCGGCACGGACAGCCCGTTCGCGGGGACGTACGTGCCGCTGGCGCACTACGGCCGGGATCCGCGGGTGAGCGCCCTGATGGTGGAGATCCGCCGCGATCTGTACATGAGCGAGCCGGGCGGTGCGGCGGGCCCGGGCGCCGAGGCGCTGGGCCGTGCCCTGGCGGCGCTGGTCGACGCGGTGGCCTGAGTCCGTCCAGGGGGTGGCCGCGCCCGATCGGCGTAAAATCGGGGAGATGAACCCACTCCGCTACGAGCTGGTGTTCTCCGACAGCACAGGCTCAGCCCGGGACGTCGTGATCGTGGAGCGCACGGACCTCAAGGGGGCCGGGGGCCACCCCGTCTACAGCGACGCCACCGGCATCATCAAAGCCGAGATCAGCGACCGGGACGAGGTGCGCATCCTCGCGTCGGGCGGCCATCAGGAACCCTCCCAGAGCGTCCGGGCCCGCCCGCTTCCGGACCCCGCCGGCTCCTCGGCCTGAGGCCGCGCTCCGGGCCCCTCGTGCGATCGGTCGCTCGCCTGTCATAGGTGCGGGGCCATGCGGGTGATCGGGGGGCCGACTCCGTGACCGTTGGCGCGGCATTCGATCATTCCGCCCCACGAGGCGGGACAGTGGACGGGATGTGCGGCCGGACCGGCCCGGGGCCCTCTCGACGTCGGCAGCCGGGTGCCGCGCCGCCCGACCACCCACTCGTCCGCAAGGGGACGCATCGATGACCGACACCGGCACGTCCTACCGCGATCTCCGCGCCCTGGTGATCAACTGCACTCTCAAGCGGTCGCCGGAGCGCAGCCACACCCAGGGCTTGATCGACATCAGCACCGGGATCATGGAGCGCCAGGGCGTGCAGGTCGAGGTGCTCAGGGCGGTGGACATCGACATCGCGACCGGTGTGTGGCCGGACATGACCGAGCACGGCTGGGAGACCGATGAGTGGCCCGTCATCTACTCGAAGGTGATGGCCGCGGACATCCTCACGCTGGCCGGACCCGTATGGCTGGGAGACAACTCCTCGGTCATGAAGAAGGTCATCGAGCGGCTGTACGCCTGCTCGTCGATCCTCAACGAGCGCGGCCAGTACGCCTACTACGGCCGGGTCGGCGGCTGCCTGATCACCGGCAACGAGGACGGCGCCAAGCACTGCGCGATGAACGTCCTCTACAGCCTCCAGCACCTCGGATACGTCCTTCCGCCGCAGGCGGACGCGGGCTGGGTCGGCCCGGCCGGCCCGGGACCGTCCTACCTCGACCCCGGCTCCGGCGGTCCGGAGAACGACTTCACCAACCGCAACACGACCTTCATGACCTGGAACCAGCTCCACCTGGCGAAGATGCTCAAGGACGCCGGCGGCATCCCCGCCCACGGAAACCAGCGCTCCGAGTGGGACGCCGGCTGCCGCTTCGACTTCGAGAATCCCGAACACCGCTGAGTGCGGGCCGGAACGGTCGCGGGTCCGGTGGCAGTCGCGGTGCCATGGCGCCCGGGCGTCAGATGAGGTCGCGGTGGCGGCCCACCTGGGTGGAGAAGAGGTAGAGCGGGGGCAGGAAGGCGGCGGCGCAGACGGCCCAGAGAGCGGTGTGGGCGCCGGCGACGGTGGCGAGGAGGCCGGCGGTGAGCGCACCGAGCGGCAGCGCGCCCCAGGAGACGAAGCGGACCGTGGCCATCACGCGGGACAGCAGCTCCGGGGGCGACTGGGTCTGCCGGTAGGTGCGGGTGGTGATCGAGCCGATGACGGTGCCGAAGGCGAAGCCGGCGTTGCCCAGGGCGAACCAGTAGGCGTCCCCCGCCGACGTGGTCAGCGGGGCGAGCAGGAGCAGCGCGCCGCCGGTCAGGTCGGCCGCGATGACGCCCCACGCGGTGCCGAGGCGGGTGGTCACCCGGACCGCGACGGCGGCGCCGGCGAGGGCGCCGACCCCGTCCATGGCGAGGACGAGGCCGAGCTGTACGGAGTCGAGGCCGGCCTCGCGGACCAGGTAGAGGGGGGTGAGGGCGACGAGGGCCGCGTTGAGGAAGTTGGCGGCGGTCGCCCAGATCATGCAGGGCCGCATGACCGGGTGTCTGGTGACGTACCGCCAGCCCTCGCGCATCAGCCGGAGCACGCCCTCACCGGTGCGGGGCGCGGGGCGGCTCTCGGGGAGGGTGCGCAGGAGCACGGCGGAGGCCAGGTAGCTGGCGGCGTCCACGACGAGCGCGCCGACCGGGCCCGTCGCGCCGATCAGGACGCCGCCGAGGGAGGGGCCGCCGGTGTCGGTGACGGCGTGCGTGCCCGACATGACGCTGTTGCGGGCGGCCAGCTGTCGGGCCGGGACGACGGCGGGCAGGAAGGTCGAGTTGCCGATGTCGAACAGCACCGTCGCCGCGCCGGTGACGAGCGCCGCGCACAGCAGGTGCGGATACGTGAGAGTACCGGTCCACCAGGCGAGCGGCAGCGATCCGAGCGCCGCGAACCGCACGAGGTCGAGCGCGACCTGGAGCCGGCGCAGCGGTACGCGCTGTGCCACGACGCCCGCCGGGAGGCTGAGCAGCAGCCAGGAGACCTGTCCGGCGGCGGCGAGCAGGGCGACCTCGAAGGCGGTGGCGTCGAGGACGGTGAGGGCGACCAGGGGCAGGGCGAGGGCGGTGACGGCGCTGCCCGCGCCGCTGACGGCGGAGGCGGCCCAGAAGCGCCAGAAGACGCCCGGCGGCGAGGTCTCCTGCTCGTCCTCGCGTCGGTCGTGCTCCGGGATCGCTCGTGTCCCGCTCATACGGCGCCCACCCCCTGGGTCTCGTTAGTCTCTTTTCGGAACTCACTCGCTCCGAGTGAGTTTTTATCGGGAACCGACCTCATGACGCAAGATGGTCCCGAGGAGCGGCCGCCGTGCGCGGAGGAGGGGAGACGTGGTGATGAGGTCGGTGCCCGAGCGGGACGCGGCGTGCGCGATCGCGCATGCGGCGACGGTGGTCGGCGACTGGTGGAGCCTGCTCCTGATCCGGGAGACCGCGCGCGGGCACCACCGGTTCGACGCCCTCCAGGAGGAGCTGGGCATCTCCCGGAAGGTACTCACCGAGCGCCTGGCGCACCTGGTGGAGACGGGGGTCCTGGAGAAGGTCCCGTACCAGGACAGGCCGGTGCGGCACGAGTATCGCCTGACGGAGAGCGGCCGGGGGCTGCTGCCGGTGCTGCTGTCGATGCAGGACTGGGCGGACCGCTGGGTCTTCGGCGACGGCTCGCTCAGCGGCACCGCCGACGAGGCGAGCGCGGAGGCGCGGCGCGTCGCGGGCCTGGCGGGCGAGCGGCTGCCGCACCTGGAGCTGCCGGGCCACCGGGACGGCGCGCCGGTGGACCCGGTGACCGGCGGCACGGCCACCGTCCTGTTCTGCTATCCGGCGACCGGAAGCCCCGGTCCCCTGCCGGACGGCTGGTCGGGCATCCCCGGCACCGTCGGCTGCACGCTGGAGAACCGGCTCTTCCGGGACGCGTACGAGGACTTCCGCGCGGCGGGCGCGGAGGTGCACGGCGTCAGCACCCAACGCCCCGACGAGCAGCGGGTGTTCGCGGTCGAGGAGGGCCTTCCCTTCACTCTCCTCTCGGACGTCGACCTGCGCCTCGCCGCCGCCCTGCGACTGCCCACCTTCCGCGCCGGGCAGCTGCTGCGGCTGAAGCGGGCCGTGCTCGTGGTGGACCGCGACCGCGTGGTGCGGCACGCACGCTTCCCGGTGACGGACATCCCGGCGGCGGTCGACGAAGCGCTGACGGAGGCGCGGCGCCTGGCGGCGGAGGACTGACGACATCCGCTCGCGGGACGAGCGCACGCGCAACGGCTGGTATTACTGGGGCATGCAGGAAGAGACGGCACGCTCCGCGATCGACACGTTCATCTCCGCGTTCAACGCCTCGGACGACAGCTATGTGACTGCCCTGCTCTCCCAGGCCCTGACCTCGGACGTGGTCTTCTGGGGGCCGTTGGGTCGCAGCGAAGGAATCGCGGCGGTCGAGCGGTTCGTTCTGGACATCCGGCGCCACCCGGCGGGGAGCGGCACGATGGTGCGCTGCTCAGCGGTGGACATGCCGGACGAGTGGGCCCGGTACCAGTGGGCCTTCACCACGCCGGACGGAGGCCCCCGCCTGACGGGGACGGACGTCGTCCATCTGCGGCGGAGCCTCATCGACCAGGTCATCGTCTTTGCGGGGGAGATCGAGCCGTCCGCCTCCTGAGTTCTCCTTCTGTCACCCTTCTCGCCGCGGACAAGGGCGCGTTTCTTGCGTGGGGCGGCAAGTCCAGTCGGGGCGACGGGCGTTGACGCTGCTCCAGCACCTCGACATCAGACATGTGCCGCCTGGGCCAGGGCGGTGAGAACGCGACTGGTCTTGCTGTCAGGGTGTCCGGCCGGCGTCACCCCCCGGTCCAGCACCGCCTCCTCAAGCTTGCGCAGCTTGCGCTCGGCCCGTTCCCTGAACTCCTCGGCGTCTTCCCCGTGTTCGGGCTTGACCCGGGTCGACACCTCCAGGAACTCCATGCCGGCGGCCGACCACACCTCCAGGCCGACCTCCAGATCGTCCAGCGGGACGTCGTCGATCTTCATCGAGACGATCGGGCCCAGCGCGACGAGCCCGCCGATGTGGACGGTGGGCGCGCAGGCGTGCAGGAACTGGTCCTGCAGGGCGTCGATCGGCACGGCGGGGTCGCCGCCGCCTTCCACCGCGGCCGCGAGCGTCCCGGACGGGTGAACGTGCGTCAGAGAGGCTGCCAGCACACGGGTGTTCCTCGACCAGTCCTCCTCGATCTTGTACGTGACAGGCTCCACCTCGAACGCGTCGGAGAACCGGCCGACCAGCTTCTCCCGGCTGGTGGGGCGCAACTTGACGACCAGGTCGTCCCGTCCCCCGCCTGCCCTGAAGCGCACGATCACGCCGCCCTCCAGAAGCCGCACCCGCCCCTCGGCCACGCCGTCGCGGTCCTCGGCGAACCAGATCCGACGCCTCATCAGTGCGCCGTGGGAACCGTCGAGAGTCGTCAGCGCGCCCGGCACGTCACCCTCGACGTTGACCTTGATCTCGACCGGCAGCAGGTCCATGCCCTTACTCCTGCACATGTCTGAGAATCTGGCGAATTCATTCCATTCCAGGATATCCATCCCTCCTTCGGGTCGCAGGACGGACCGCCGACGGGGGCCGGCCGCTCGTCTTCCGACGGGTGTTGGCCGTCACCGTTCCCGGCTGAGACAATGTCCGCCGGTCGGGTGGGCTGCCGGAAGAAGGCCCTCGGCCGGCGCCGGCGCACAGGTCGCGCCCGGCAGTGATCACCTTTGGGGGCGGGTGTGACGCGGGATCTGCGGATGCTGTTCGGGTCGAACGACCAGGAGTTGAGTACCGACGAGGCGTTCACCGACCGCCAGGCGCAGTGGGCTCACGTCACCGCCGCGCTCACCGAGCATCTGCGGCAGGTGAGTGCGCCAGGGTTCGATGTCGAGGATCTGGAGGCGCCGCGTCGCAACGTGCTGCATTTCCACGGCGTCGGCGGGATCGGGAAGTCCACGCTGTCGCGGAAGATCGAGGCCGCGCTCGCGGGTTCCGGCCGGCCCGCGCACTGGCCGGAGGCCGGCCCGCCCGGCGTCCGGGTCGTGCCCGTTCGCATCGACCTGGCCCGCTCGGCCGGCATGGACTTCGAGCAGATCGTCCTCACCCTGCGCCTGGCCCTCACCCGGATCGGGCGGCCTCTGCCCGCCTTCGACGTCGCCCTGCGTCGCTACTGGGAGACCGTCCACCCGGGCGAGCCCCTCGAGGAGTACCTGAAGCGTGGCGGCCTGGCCCGCACCTTCGGGCAGGCACTGCCGCAGCAGATGAAGTCCGCGCTCGCCGACGTCGCCCAGGCGCTGCTGCTGCCCGGCACGATCGGCACGGTCGTCGGCGAAGTCGTCGGCTCACTCGTGACCGCACTGCGCGAGCGGCGCCAGACCGTGCGCGCGCTGTCCGGTTGCCGCAGGCTCGCCGACCTGCTGGAGGCCGAACCCGACCTCGACGCGCTCTCCTACTACCCGCACCTGCTCGCCTGGGAGATCGCCCGGCTGCCGGGCGAACGCGTCGTACCGGTGGTCCTGTTCGACACGTTCGAGGACACCGGCGACCGCACCCGCCGCGAGATGGAGCGGCTTCTGCAGCGCGTCGTGTGGCTGATGCCCAACGCCCTGTTCGTCCTCACCGGTCGCTCCCGTCTCGAATGGGCCGAGGACGCGCTCGCCGGCCAGCTCGACCACACCGGTCCGGCCGCCTGGCCGGACCTCGCCGATCCCGCCACCGTGGTGCCCGCCCCGCGCATCGCCGGCTCGCCCCGGGTGCCCGAGCGCCAAGTGCTCATCGGCGACTTCAGTCCCGAGGACTGCGACGGCTACCTCGCCCGCCGCCTCACCCGTAACAGCCGGCCTCTCATCGACGCCGCCCTGCGCCAGGTGATCAGCGACCGCTCGCACGGACTGCCCCTCTACCTCGACCTCGCGGTGATGCGCGTCCTGCAGCTGCACCGCACGGGACGGACGCCCACCCCCGCGGACTTCGACGCCGACTTCCCCGCGCTGATCTCCCGCACCCTGCAGGACCTCACCCCGGACGAGAGGCACGTCCTGCGCTCGGCCACCCTCTTCGACTCCTTCGACATCCCGCTCGCGACCAAGGCCTCCGGCCTCGCCCACGAGGCCGCCGCCCTGCGCCTGACCGAACGCCCCTTCATCCGCCACCACCCCTTCGGCCTGTGGCCCTATCACCTCCACGCGCTGATCCGTTCCACCCTGCGCACCGCCGACGACCCCACCGACGACCGGTGGAGCCCCACCGACTGGCAGCACGCCGCCGAGCGCGCGTTCGCCGCGCTCGGCGACCAGTGGCACACCGACACGCGCGACCGGCTGCTGCTGGTGGGATGCCTGCGCCAAGGCCTCGCGCTCGCCCGCGACTTCCGCCTCTCCCCCGGCTGGCTCACCGACGCCGCCTTCGCCTACGTCGGCGACTCCGTATGGGAGCCCATCACCCTGTCCGCTCCGATCACCACCGGCCCCGAAGGCCCCGAGCGCTCCGAGGGCATGGGCGCGGCCACGCCGGCGGACCTGGTGGTCGACTTGCTCTCCACGCTCGCCCGCCGCCAGCGCGAACACCGCGGGCACACCGTCGACAAGCTCACCCGCCTCATCGACTCGGGCCTGCTGGGCGACGACCTGACCGTGATGGCCGTGTACTACCGGGCGAAAGCCCGGCGAGACATCGGTCACCCGGAGGCCTCGCGCCGCGACTACCAGCACGTCGCCGACCACGGCGGCCGCCTGGCTGCCGCCGCCCGCCGCGGCCTCGCGAAGGCCGCCCACCTGGCCGGCGACTTTCCCACCGCCCACACCGCGGCCCAGCAGCTCGGATGGGAGGGCCGCCACCAGCGCGTCCTCGGCGGCCTGTACTGGCTCCAGGGCGAGCCGGAACGTGCCGCCGCCGCCTACCTCGCCGGACGCACCGAGGCCGAAGAGCACGCCGTCCGCGGCGAAGCAGCCCACAACCAGGCCAAACGCGCCCTGGCCATCGCCTTCACCGACCCCCACCTGGCCGACGACGAACTCGACCTGGCATACCACCTCCTGACCGGACTCGACCTCCGCGCCACCACCATCAACACCGAGATCGCCGCACTGGTCCGTGACGCCGGCCACGACACCGTCGACGACCGCGTCCGCACGCTGCGCGCGGAACTCGACATCGCGGGCCTGATCTCGAAACTGCCCACCCTGGAGATCGCCGCCGCTTTCCACCAGGCCGTCCTCGACGACGACCAGGCCCTCAGCGGCACCCTCGGGCGGCTCCGCGAACAGACCCGCGGCGGCATGCACACGTACGCCATCGACATCGTCCACTTCATGGCCGGCCTCCCCCTCCCCGACGGCCACGCCCCGGCTCGCTGGCTCGACGACGAACAGACCACCCGCAGCCGATGGCGAGGACTCGTCATCAGGCGGCAGAACCTCCTACGGACGCGCCGGTCCACATCGGGGTGAGGACGTCGACCACTGCGGTCGGCGAACTCGCGCGGTCCTGCGCCCCCACCACTCCCTGCCGACCGGACGCCGGTGGGGCCGGGTTCCCAGGCCATGCTCAAGATGATCACCGGTCAGGGCCGAAAATCGCTCGCTCCCCGAGGCGCACCTGCCCTCCCCCACCGTCCCCGTCGACAACAACGGCTCCGTCGCGGCCGCCGCTCGAACTAGTCTTCGCACCATGGCTTTGCGACCTGACGAGTTCTACGACCACGCCCTCGCGGCCTCGGACGCCGAGCGCCGGCTTCCGCTGGCGCGGATGACCGGCTGGGACATCAGCCCGTTCGAGGAGGAAAGGCTGCGTGTCTCGCCCTTGCGGCCTCCCGTCCTGCCCGAGCCGGCACGGCACGGTGAGGATCCGACCGATTGCGATTCCTGCCGCGAACGCGGTGAGGGCATCTGGTTCAACGACAACTGGCGGCTGACACGGATCACGGGCGTCGGGGTGCCGCTGGTGCTGATGCTGCATCCGCTCGACCACCATGACATGGCCGATCTGCCCGACGAGCTGGCGGCCGAGCTGGGCGTACTGACCACGCACATCGTCCGTCACGTGCAGGCTCTGGAGCACATCTCGCGCGCTCACGTCTACCGGATCGGGGACGGCGGGGCGCACCTGCACATCTGGTTCTTCGCCCGGCCCGCGGGCCAAGCGCAGCTGTACGGTTCGTGGCTGCCGGTGTGGGACGACCTGTTGCCGGAGTACCCGGCGGATGTCGCGGAGGCGGACGCGGCGGTCGTCGCGGACGCGCTGGTCGCCTCCGCGGGAGGGCGCCGTCGGGCCGACTGAGAGGCGGCCGGCGGCTGATCACCGAGGCGCGCGAGGGGGAACGCACAGGGTGGGCACGCCGGGCCGTGACCGGGAAACGGCTCCACTGGTGGGACGCCGGCAGGCTCTTCAGGTCGTGTCGGCGGCCGTCGGCGCGGCCGTGGCGGGAGCGGGCACGCGGGTCCTGACCCGGGACGCCCGGCTCGTCGCAGCCGCGATCGAGGACGTCACGAGACGAGCGGGCCGCTGACGGCGCCCGGGTCCGCTGCTCGTACGATCCGTCCGCGGACAGAACCTCTGGAGGACGTATGGCTGACACCAGCAACACCCGATCTGCCGCCGGGGAGGCGCCTGGGGCGTCACGGAGCGGGTTGCAGCGCCTGATGCGGTACATCCCCTTGATCGCGCCCCTGCTTCTGTGGTCCGTGCCCTGCTGGGTCCTCCTGTACGCGGGACAGCACTGGCCCCTGCCCGTGGCGGTGAGCGGCACCGTACTGTTCGCCCTCGGCCTGGTCGGGATGCCGCTCGCGATGGTGCGCGGCCACGGGCGGCGTCAGCAGGACCGGGCCGCGATCGTGGGCGACGCGTTGCTGGGCGGGTCTTGGGTGCTGTTCACCTGGTCGGTGCTGTTCGGCGTACTGCTGCGGCTCGCGCTGACCGTGGCCGGTGTCGGTGACGGACAGGACCGCGCGCGGATCGTCACCTGGGCGGTCCTCGGCCTGACCGCCGTACTGCTCGGATGGGGGTACTTCGAGGCCCGGCGCGTGCCGCGCGTGCGCCGGCTCGATGTGCGGCTCCCGCGTCTGGGGGCGGGGCTGGACGGCACCCGGGTCGTCCTGATCACCGACACCCACTACGGCCCGCTCGACCGCGCCCGCTGGTCGGCCCGGGTCTGCGAGACGGTGAACGCCCTGGAGGCGGACCTGGTGTGCCACACGGGCGACATCGCGGACGGCACCGCCGAACGCCGCCGTGCCCAGGCCGCTCCTCTGGGCACCGTGCGGGCGACGCGGGCCCGGGTCTACGTCACCGGCAACCACGAGTACTACAGCGAGGCCCAGGGCTGGGTCGACCTGATGGACGAGCTGGGCTGGGAGCCGCTGCGCAACCGCCACCTGCTGCTCGAACGCGGCGGTGACACCCTCGTGGTCGCGGGCGTGGACGATGTCACGGCCGAGTCCTCCGGACTCGCGGGACACCGCGCCCACCTCGCCGGAGCCCTCCAGGGCGCGGATCCCGACCTGCCCGTCCTCCTCCTCGCGCACCAGCCCAAGTTCATCGACCGGGCGGCGGCCCACGGCATCGACCTCCAGCTCTCCGGCCACACCCACGGCGGCCAGATCTGGCCCTTCCACCACCTGGTGCGCCTCGACCAGCCCGCGGTCGCCGGCCTCAGCCACCACGGCGCCCGCACCCAGCTCTACACCAGCCGCGGCACCGGCTTCTGGGGCCCGCCCTTCCGCGTCTTCGCCCCCAGCGAGATCACACTGCTCGTGCTCCGCTCCCCGCAGCAGTCCACCTCGCCCTGACGAGCTCGTGGGTGGTCGGCGGTACGGCGCCGGGTCGTGATCCCTGGTCATGTTCGTGTGGTGGGGGCCAGTCGGGCCTGGTCAACCGCCTGGCAGCTCCGTGCGCCGTCCGCAGGTCGGGCAGGGGGTGTCGAAGCCCGAGTCGTAGACGGACTCGCAGACCGGGCAGACCTCCAGCGGGATGTCGTTGCAGCCGCACCGGCCATCGGTGCATGAGGACGGCCCGGGACACACGTACGGCTCGCGCTCGGGTACCGGGCGCGGCCGGCGCGCCCGCATGGGCAGCGTTTCCAGGTACGCGATGCAGTCCGGACGCGCCCGCGTTGGCCCCCCCTCCGGGCAGGGGCCCGAAAGCCACGGATCGTGACCGGGAACGGGGCCGGCCACCTCGCACCGGGGAGCGACCCACGGGTCCCGGACAGCGCGGCTGTACGATCGGCGTAGGGCCTTGGCGGCGTCGGTGTACGACTCCCCCGTGGCCGCCTGACGACGGCGCGCGCTCATCGCTGTCGCTGTCACTGTCGCCGTCCAGACCGTCGGGCAGCGCGTCTGCGGCGAAGGCCCCGGCTTCGTCGCCTTCGTCGTCGACACGCCCGACGGTGCCGCCCTCGCCTCCTGCACGGTCGGCACCTAGGCCACCGAGCGCCCCGACGGGCGGGAAGGACCTCCCATGCAGCCCGGGCATCTCCCTGTCGAGTTCCTCGACGCGCACCGGATCGACTTCGTCGAGCACCCTCCCCCGGCCCTGTCAGCGCGGGAACGAGGCGAAGTCGACCGTCTCTGGGCGGAGACGAAGGCCCGCAACCCCACCACCTTCGACGGGCCGCTCGTCGCGAGCCTGGGCATCGACCTGCCCGGGCACGGCCCGTCGGTCGTGCGGTGGGCAAGGATGACGTACCGGCATCGAGCCCTGCGGCGACTGCGGCCGGCCGAAGAGGTCCCCGGGTCCGTCTTCGTCACCGTCCTGTTGCCGACGGAGGCCGGACTCGCGGTCGGACGCGGGTCCCCCACCACCGCGGCGCCCGGCCGCTGGAGCCTCCCCGGCGGCTCGGCGGAACCCCCTGCGGCGGGCCGCCCGCTGGAGATGGCGTCGCTCCGTCGGCATGCCGCCCGCGAACTGGCCGAGGAGCTCGGCGTAGCCGCCTCCGACGAGGAGTTGCGGCTGTGGGGCCTCACTCGGGGAACACGATTCGGCAGCCTCGGCTTCCACTTCCTCGCGCCGCCCGTGCCCAGCGCACTCGTACGGCGCCGGCATGCGGAGCTCGCGGTGTCGGAGAGGGAGAACGGGGTGGAACCCGAGCTCGACGAGATCGCGTTCGTCCCCTCGGCCGAACGGGCTGCCCGCCTCGGCCCGGGCGCGGACTACCTGCACCAGGTCCTGGGCCGATGCTTCTCGACCTGAACCCGCGACCAGAAGGCGGGCCTCCCCCGCCCCGCGCACCGCTGAGCAGGCCTTCCGAGGGCTGGGACGTGCACCACACCGGCTTGACGTGCAGACAAGGAAGAACTTAGCTTCGCCTTACCTAATTTATGCCGCTCATACGTCCGGAAGATCAACGCATGTCCAGAACCGCGCCGGAGCTCACCCCCTCATGGCTCCTCACCGCCCTCGGGCTCGTCGCCACCGCCGGCATCGCGGCGGCCTGCTGGACCGCCGGACACGTCCACGCGGACGCCTCCCTCCTCACGGTCGCCCGCTTCTTCCACGTCGCCTTCCTCGTCGTCGGGCTCGGTTCGGTGCTCGCCGTCGACTGGTTCGCCGTGCTCTGGCTGACCGGGAAGCGGCCCCTCGCCGGCGTCCTCGACACGGCCATCGCCCTCCAGACGCCGATCTGGGCCGGCCTCGGCGGGCTCGTCGTCTCCGGCCTCTTCCTCCGCCCCGACCTCCACTCCCCGCTGACCCTCGTCAAGCTGGGGCTCGTCGTCGCCGTCACCCTCAACGGCCTCTGGGCGCACCGCCTCGGCCAGCTCCTGGCGGCCCACCGCGCCGGCCCCGTCCCGCGCCGGCTGCTCGTCCGCTCGGGCCTGGCCGCGACCGTCAGCCAGACCGGCTGGTGGGGCGCCTGCCTCATCGGCTTCCTCAACAGCCAGGGCTCCTGAGCTCAGGCGCCGGCCCCCGTGCGGGCGCCGAACCTCCCGCCCCGGGACGCCAGCTCCTTGATCACGACCGCCGGGGACGCCCGACACGATCGCCCACAGGGTGAGGTTCGAGCCGAACTCCGCTCCCGACCGCAGGCGCACGACGCCGTCCGCCACCTCCGTGACGCCGTCGTCGACGATCTCGACCCCCAGCCGCCCGAGTCCGGACCGGATGGACCACCGACGTGATCCCGTCCCGCAGCACCGACGCGAGGGGCGTCGTCGCGGCGGCGGTCCCGGCGATCCGCTGGTGGAGCCGTACGCGCTCCACGAAGTCGGGGCGCGGGTTGATCACCGTGACCTGCGCCGCCTTCACCTTCCCGGCGATCCGGTTCGCCGCGAACGCGCCCGCGTAACCGGCGCCCACCACTACCACCTTCATGTCGTCCTCCTGTCTCGCTGACGGGTCGTACAGGAGATGCCAGGCTGCCGGAGCCCGTGACAGTCCTCCGGCGTGGCGCACGTCACAGGGCGGGCGGTGTCACGGAACGGCGGGGTGCGCCGTCTCGGGGGTGACATCACCACGCGCGACAGAAGCAGGAGACACCGGCATGAGCGACGACGGCCGCCGCCTCGACCCCGCCACGGAGGCCTTCGTCAGCCACCGCAGTCTGCTCTTCACCGTCGCCTACGAGATGCTGGGGTCGGCGGTGGACGCGGAGGACGTCCTCCAGGAGACCTGGCTGCGCTGGGCGGGCGTCGACCTCGGCACGGTGCGGGACCGGCGCGCGTACCTCGTGCGGATCACCACCCGGCAGGCGCTCGACCGGCTGCGGACGCTGGGGCGCCGCAAGGAGTCGTACGTGGGCCCCTGGCTGCCCGAGCCGCTGCTCACCGCGCCCGACGTGGCCGAGGACGTCGAGCTGGCCGACAGCGTCTCGATGGCGATGATGCTCGTCCTGGAGACCCTCGCGCCGACCGAGCGGGCGGTGTTCGTGCTGCGCGAGGTGTTCGGCCTCGGGTACGACGAGATCGCGGAGGCCGTCGACAAGCGCCCAGCGGCAGTCCGTCAGATCGCCCACCGGGCACGGTCCCACGTCGCCGCGCGCCGCCCGCGCGGCGTCGTCTCCACGGCCGAGACCCGGGCCGCGCTCGCCGCCTTCCGGCGGGCGGTCGAGACCGGCGACCTGCAGGGCCTGCTCGACCTCCTCGCGCCGGACGTCGTCGCCCTGAGCGACGGCGGGGGCATCAAGCAGGCCATGCCACGGCCCACCGTCGGAGCCGGGAAGGTGGCCCGTCTGCTGGCCGCCGGCGTCGCGGCCTGGGGACCCGTGGCGACCGTCGAACCGACGCACGTCAACGGCCACCCGGCGCTGACCCTGCGGATCGACGGGGAGATCGACCTGGTCGTGGCCCTGCGGATCGAGGACGGAGCCATCACCGGCATCTACTCCGTGCGCAACCCGGAGAAGCTGACGCACATGGTGCGGGAGACCGCCCTGAGCCGCTGAGAGGGACCCCGGGCCGGGCCGTTCCGACGGCGTCTCAGGCCCTGGCCCCCACCCTCGTTTTGGTTTGTCGCACGATCATCAATACGATCCGGCGATGATCACGAGAAAACGGCTGGCGACCGGGGCCTGCGCGCTGCTCGCCGCCCTGAGCGTCGCGCTTCTGCCGACCGGCGCGGCCGCCGACGAGCCGGCGGCGAAGGAATCCCCCAAGGTCGAGCTGGTCCTGGACGTCAGCGGCTCCATGCGGGCCAAGGACATCGACGGCAAGTCCCGCATGGCCGCCGCCAAGCAGGCCTTCAACGAGGTCCTCGACGCGGTGCCCGAGGAGGTGCGGCTCGGCATCCGGACGCTCGGCGCCGACTATCCCGGCAACGACCGCAAGCGCGGCTGCAAGGACACCCGTTCGCTGTACCCGGTCGGGCCGCTCGACCGGACCGAGGCCAAGACCGCCGTCGCCACTCTCGCCCCGACCGGCTGGACGCCGATCGGCCCGGCGCTGCTCGGCGCGGCCGACGACCTCGGCGAGGACGGGGCGACCAAGCGGATCGTGCTCATCACGGACGGCGAGGACACCTGCGCCCCGCTCGACCCGTGCCAGGTGGCCCGCGAGATCGCGGCGAAGGGCATCCACCTCGTCATCGACACCCTGGGCCTGGTGCCGGACGCCAAGACCCGGCAGCAGCTCACCTGTATCGCGGAGGCCACCGGAGGCACGTACACCTCGGTCCACCGCACCGAGGAACTCTCCCGGCGTGTGAAGCAGTTGGTCGACCGTGCGGCCGACCCGGTCGTCACCCCCGTGGCCACCGAGGGCGCGGCGCAGTGCGAGAAGGCGCCGCAGCTGAAGCCCGGCCTCTACACGGACCGCGAGTCCTTCGGCGAGCACCGCTGGTACCGGGTGGACCTGCTGCCCGGCCAGGAACTGCGCGCCTCCGTCAGCGTGTCGGCCGACCGGGCCGTCAACAACGACTACGGGGTGCTGCTGCGTGCCGTCACCCTCCACGGCCGGGAGATCGTCCGCGGCTCCGAGGCGGGCGACGGGCGCACCGACGTGATCTCGACCGGACTGCGCTACCCGAAGCCGGAGGCCGACGATGGTCCCGGCGACGCGAAGCCGGCGGCCGAGACCGTGTGTCTCCAGGTCAGCAATTCCTTCTCCGCTCCCCCGTCGGTCAAGACGACCCCGGGCATGCCGGTCGAGCTGACGGTGGACGTCGTCGACGGCCCGTCGAGCGCGTCGGACGTCGCCTCGTTCGGTCTCGGCCGCGGCTGGTGGCTGCTCGGCGTGCTGGTGCTCGCCGGCTTCCTCGCCGGTCTGCTCTGGGGCTGGCTGTCCCGCTGGCGCGTCGCTGTCTGGAGGACCAACTGATGCGTACCGTACGCATGCTCGCCACGGCCGCGCTCGCGGGCGCCGCCCTGCTCGGCCTCGCGGCCCCGGCCGCCCTAGGGGACACGCCCAGCGCGTCCGCCTCCCCCTCCGAGGAGGCCGGGCCCACGGAGGCCGGCACCACCTTCCGTACCGCCGCGCGGTTCCTGCCGGGGCAGCAGGCCACGGCACAGGCCGCCACGGGTGACTACCTGTACTGGGTCTTCCCGGCGGACACCGGCGAGCGGCCGACCGTGAAGGCGACGGTCACGCTCCCCGACGCGGCCCTCCGGCACGGGGCCGCCACCTGGCGGATCGACGTGTACGACGGGCTGCGGCGGCGCCAGCCGTGCATGTACGGGATGCAGTCCCGTACGGCGGCGAAGGAGGCCTCGGCCGTGGAGCTGGCCTGTGTGCTGCGCCCGGTCCGCGCCTCGGCCGACGCCTGGGCGAACGACCCGCTGCCCGGCAGCTACTACGTCCGGCTGACCGTCACCGGCCTGCCGGACGAGGACCTCGGCCAGCCGTTCACCGCACGGCTGGGGGCCGACGTCCTGGACAAGGGCGGCGCCTACGCCACGGACGGCTCGCTCGCCGCGCCGCTGGTGCCGGGGGCGACCACCGCCGACCAGGCCAAGGCGGACGAGGACGCCGGCCGGAAGACCGCCGTCGAGGCGGCGGCCCCGGAGGACGGCTGGTCCTCCGGCTGGTGGTCGGACCGCTGGATCTGGACCGTGGTCGGCGGCGTCCTGGCCGCGCTCGCGGGCATCGGCGGCTACGTCCTGACGCGCGGCGCGGGCCGCCCGTCCCGGGTGCCGCCGGCCGCCTGACCCCGCAGCACGCTTCCGGAACGTACGGAGGCCCCCACCGCGCGCGGTGGGGGCCTCGGTGCGTCCGGTGGGACAGACCGTCCGGTGGGACGGGCGGGGTTCACCCGCGGGCCGGGAAGCCGTGGGTGCGGGCGCCGGTCACGACGGCGACCACCGGGACGAGCAGGACCAGGACGCTCCAGGGCAGGGCGCCGGCGCCGAGCCCGTCGAGGAGGAGGCCGCCGGCGACACCGCCCGCCGCCATGGCCGCGTTCCAGAGGCTGACCAGCATCGTCTGCGCGGTGTCCGCGTCGTCCCCGCCCGCCTCGGCGACGGCCGTCTGCAGGAGCGTGGGCGCGCCGCCCCAGCCGAAGCCCCAGAGCGCGGCGGCCAGGAGGACCAGGGCGGTGCTCGCCGCCGGGACGGCGAACGCGGCGGCGGCGACCGCGAAGAGGATCGTTCCGGCGAGGGTCAGGGCGCGGAGCCTGCGGTCGATGTGACGGCCCGTGAACCAGATCCCGGCGAGCGAGGCGGCGCCGAAGACCAGCAGGACGAGGCCGGTGGAGCCGCCGAGGCCGAGGTGGTCGAGGTAGGCGGCGACGTACGTGTAGAGGACGGTGTGGGCCAGGACGAGGGTGAAGGTGACCGCCAGGACCGGGAGCACGCCGGGGACCTTCAGGGTGCGGGCGACCGGGGCGCGCCCGCCGCGCGGTTCGCCCGGAAGGTCGGGGACGGCGAGGGCGATCCAGCCGAGGAGCACGACGGCGATCACGGTCATGGCGGTGAAGGCGGCCCGCCAGCCGACGGCCTCGCCGAGGAAGGTTCCGGCCGGGACGCCGAGGGACAGCGCGAGCGGGATGCCGGTCATCGCGACGGCGACGGCACGGCCCTGGAGGCGCGCCGGGGCGATGCGGCGGGCGTAGCCGGCGAGCAGGGCCCAGGCGACGCCCGCGGCGACCCCGGCGAGGAAGCGGGCGCCCATGGTGAGGGCGTACGAGGAGGAGACCGCCGTGACGGTGTTGGCGGCGGCGAATCCGGCCATGGAGGTGAGCAGCAGGCGCTTGCGGCGCCAGCCGGCGGTGCGGGCGGCCAGGGGGACGGCGGTGAGGGCCGTACCGAGGGCGTATCCGGTGACCGACTGGCCCATGGCGGCCTCGCCGACGCCGAGGTCGGCGCTCATGCCGGGCAGGACTCCGGCGGGGAGCGTCTCGGTGAGGCTGGTGACGAAGACGGCGGTGGCGAGGGCGAGTAGGGCCGGCAGGGGCAACCGGCCGGAGGCGGGGCGGTGTTCGGGCGCGTGGGTGGCGGGACCTGCCGCCACTGTCGTGTCGTGGGTCATGTCCGTATGCTCGAACCCTCACATTGATGTGAAGGTCAAGCGATTCCCTGGAGGGGGCTTCCCATGCGGATCGGCGAGCTGTCCGAGCGCACCGGAACACCGCGCAGACTGCTGCGCTACTACGAGGAGCAGGCTCTCATCGTCGCCGACCGGCTGCCGAACGGCTACCGCGTCTACGACGAGTCGAACGTGGACCGGGTCCTGCAGATCCGGGGCCTGCTCGACGCCGGTCTGCCCACCCGGATCATCAAGCAGATCCTGCCGTGCCTGAACAAGCCTCGGATGATCCACTTCCCGGACGCGACGCCGGAGATGCTGGCGACCCTGGAGGACGAGCGGGACCGGATGACCGACCGGATCCGCTGCCTCACCCGGAACCGGGACGCGGTGGCGGAGTATCTCGACGCGGTACGCGAGAAGCTGGCGGCGGGCTCGTCGGCCTAGCCCTTGCGTCGAGGGCGAGGACGCCCCTGCGCACGGCACGGAGGGGGCCCCGCGGACCATGTGGTCCGCGGGGCCCCTCTCGACGCGCGCGGCGGCTCTACCGGGCGCTACGGGATGCCGGGCGGTGCGCCGCCCGAGGTCGCCAGGCTGAACTTGTCCTGGTCGACGACGCGTTCCTCGCCGTAGAACTTGCCCAGCAGACTGCCGCTGTGCGAGTTCTGCTTCGCGTCGATCATGCAGACGCTGTATCCGTCGGGGCCGGTGGTGATCCTCAGGTCCTTGACGTTGCAGTTGTCGTGAACGGTGCGGCCCAGATCGGGGTGGGCGGCCGCTCCTTCGTTGCTGGACGCGAACGGGTACTCGTCGCAGGACCGGCCGGTCAGGCGTCGGGCGTCGGCGACCGCGCCCTTACGGGGGCAGGAGTACTGACGGTTGATGTCCCGCTTGGATTTGTCGGCCTGCCGGTGCAGGGGCCTGGCGGCCGAACCGGGAAGACCGGACGCGATCGCCTCGGCGACGTGCCAGGTCTGCTCGGGGGTGACGGACGTCAGCTTGAACTCGGGTGTCGCACCGGGGAACACACACCCCTGGCGGAAGGTCCCGTTGGACAGCTTCATGGTGGAATCGCACCGCACGTCGGCGACTCGGATATTGCCCCACTGCCGGCCGGGGATGATCTCCGGGTCCAGGTTCCCGAAGTTCCACGCGATGTTGACGACCGGGTACTTCAGCGCCTGGTCGGCCATCGTCTGTTGCTTCCACTTGACGACGATGACCTTCGACTGGCCCGACTTGATCAGTGATCCGTCGGCGGCTCCTTCGACGCCGTACGACCCGGCGGGCGTGTTGTTGTACGTCAGCTTGTACCGGAACGTCGGCTTGCCCGTCTTCCCCGTCAGACCGTGGAAGTCGACGCGGAACTCCTGCTGGAACTCGCCCGACTTGTGCGAGGTCAGGACGCCGGTCTTCACGGTGAAGGGGATCGACCCGACTTCGGCGCCCTTGGCGTCGATGACATCGACGTCCAGGTTCTTCCAGATCATGCACGCGTGCTTGCGTCCCGTACGCCACTGCCCGTCCCAGGGCTGGTCGAGGCAGAGCGGGGAGATGAACGTCCCCTGCGTGTCGGGGCCGTCGATGATCGGATCGTCCGGCGGGTCGTCGGCGGCGACCGTCGTCGCGCCGTCGTGCATGCAGGACTCGCCCGCGGTACAGGGCTCCAGCGTGCCGGGCCTGTCCTGGACCACCGGCCTGCCGGCACCTTCGGTGCCGGCGTCGGCGGCGAAGTCCGCCCAGGTCACCGGGACCTGGTCGCCCACGGTCGGGTCCGCGTCCCCGTCGTCGGGGTCGGCGGCCGCGACCGGATCGGTCGGGAACCCCATCGTCCCGAACTGGAAGTCCTGGTCCCACGCCGATCCACGCGGCTGCTGGTCGGCGACCGGATACCCGTACGGGCCCTTCTCGTAGCCGGACAGCTCCCACTTGGCCAGCAGCCCGCCGCTGACCGGATGTGCCCCGTACGCGGCGGTCCAGTAGATCATTCCGTGCTCGAACCGGGCGCCGCTGCCGATCCCGTCCGGCGTGGCGAACTCGTCGGACACGGGATAGCCCAGATAGCCGGCCTCCCATCCGGCTTCGGCCCACTTGTCGCGGATCGCGCCGCGCACCGCGTACGCCTCGTTCAGCTTCCAGTAGATGTCGCCGGATGCGAAGTGCTGGCGGCGGCCGACGCCGTCAGGATTCACGATCTCGTCCGACGTGGGGTAGCCGAGCGGTCCGGCCTCCCAGCCGTTGCGGGACCACGCCGCGAAGAAGTGGTTCACGACCGGGTGCGCGCCGCCCTGCGGGGACCAGTAGATCGGCCCGTTGATGAACTCGGTGCGCTTGCCGACCCCGTCGGGGTTCGTCAGCTCGTCGGATTTCGGGAACGACAGGAAGCCGCCCGGGCCGCCGAGCTCGTTGTACTTGTCGCGGATCGCGCCACAGACCTCGTAGGGGGCGGGCCAGTACACCTGGCATCCGTCCGTGGCGCGGGCCTCCATCGTCTCCGCCCTGTCGGCCTGCTCCTTGCTGAACCCCCTGGGTAACAGGTCCCGATCGGACCGCATCCGCCCCGGGGTGATCGTCGCGTGCGGCCGTGAGGTCGGCTTCCACCCCGGCGCCCCTGGGCTGCCGCTGTCGGCGGTCGCGGTGGTCGTCGTCGCGGCGATCAGCAGTGCTGACACCAGGGCAGCGGCAGCGGCCTTCAGCAGGGGCACGGTCTGGGCTCGCAGTCTTCTTCTCGTCATCCCACCAGTAGCGAGAGGAAAAGTCCGGAAGGCAAGACCGTGTGGCCGACCGTGGATCACGCAGCAGGGGCCGGGGGTTCGGGCATGGCCACGCCCCGGGACCGGCTCACGCCTCGTACGCCCGGTTCACGGCGGAGAGGACGGCCTGGACCGAGGCGGTGAGGACGGAGGTGTCCAGGCCCGCGCCCCAGGCGGTGCGCTCCCCGACCCGGCACTCGGCGTAGGCGGCGGCCTCGCCCGCGCTGCCGGTGGTGACGGCGTGCTCGGTGAAGGCGAGGACGTCGACGGGGACTTCGGCCCGGGTGAGGGCGTCGGCGAGGGCGGAGAGCGGTCCGTTGCCCTTGCCCTCGGCCGGTGCGGTGCGGTCGCCGACGCGCAGGACGCAGGTGAAGCGGTGTTCGCCCGCCGTGTCGCGGTCGGTGCTCCAGGACTCCAGGGCGATGGGGCCGGCGCCCCGGCCGGGCTCCAGGTAGTCCCTGCGGAAGATCGCGCGGAGGTCCTCGGGCGTGGCCTCGCGACCGCTGTCGTCGGTCACCGCCTGGACGGCCCGGGAGACGTCCGGACGCATCCGCTCGGGCAGGTCGAGGCCGTGGTGGGTGCGGAGCAGATGGGCGACTCCGCCCTTGCCTGACTGGGAGTTGACGCGGATGACGGCCTCGTAGCCGCGGCCCAGGTCGGCGGGGTCGAGCGGCAGGTACGGCACGTTCCAGGGGGCGAGCTCCGGCGGGATCCCGGCCTCGGCGGCGTCCTTGGCGTGCCGGGCGAGGCCCTTGCTGATGGCGTCCTGGTGGGTGCCGGAGAAGGCGGTGTGGACGAGGTCGCCCGCGTAGGGGTGGCGGGGGTGGACGGGGATCCGGTTGCAGTACTCGACGACGTCGCGGACGGCGTCGATGTCGGAGAGGTCGAGCATGGGGTCGACGCCCTGGGCGTAGAGGTTGAGGGCGAGGGTCACCAGATCGACGTTGCCCGTCCGTTCGCCGTTGCCGAAGAGGCAGCCCTCGACGCGTTGGGCGCCGGCGAGGACGGCGAGTTCGGCGCAGGCCACGCCGGTGCCGCGGTCGTTGTGCGGGTGGACGGAGAGGATCACGGAGTCGCGGCGGGCGAGGTGACGGTGCACGTACTCGATCTGGTCGGCGTACACGTTGGGGGTGGAGATCTCGACGGTCGCGGGCAGGTTGTGCGTGACCGGCCGGTCCGGGCTCGCGTCCCACAGCTCGGTCAGGCCGTCGCAGAGCTCCAGGACGTAGTCCGGTTCGGTGAGGTTGAAGGTCTCCGGGGAGAACTGGAAGCGGATGTCGGCGCCGGGGCGGGCCTCGGCGAGCCGGGCCATCAGGGTGGCGGCCTCGTGGACGGTGCGGCGGACCTCGGCGCGGTCGCGGCCGAGGACGGTGTCGCGCCAGACCGGCGAGGTCGCGATGTAGAGGTGGACGACGGCGCGGGGCAGGCCGTCGAGGGACTCGAAGGTGCGCTCGATGAGTTCGGGGCGGGCCGGGGTGAAGACGACGGGGGTGACGTCCTCGGGGACGGCCCCGGAGGCGACGAGGTCGGCGAGGTGGCGGACGAAGTCGAAGTCGGCGCGGCTGGCGGAGGGGTAGCCGACCTCGATCTCCTTGAAGCCGGTGCGGACCAGCAGCTGGAAGAAGCGGCGCTTGCGGTCGGTGTCCATGGGCTCGGCCAGTGCCTGGTTGCCGTCGCGGAGGTCGACGGGGACCCAGAGCGGGGCCCGCTCCAGACGGGCGGTGGGCCACTGCCGGTCGAACTCGGGGACGTGGACGCGGTCCTGGAAGGGGCGGTAGCGGTGGTACGGCATGGGGCTGGGGCGCTGGGGATTGTGGATCATGGCGGGTACCGTAACCACTCCTCAGCTCCTCAGACAAGTACTCCTCAGACAAGTTCGGGTAGATTCCTCCGCAGCGTCCCCCGCGATCCGGGGAACGCGCCCGACGGTCCGGACCTCCGCAGAACCTCCGGCCGCCGGAGAAACACCGGACCAGCAGAGAATCAGGTGACCCCATGTCGCTCGGTGCCCTACGCCCCAGCCCCTTGGTCGAACAGGCCGCCGAGCGGCTCCGCGAACAGATCGTCAGCGGCCACTGGCCGGTCGGCACCAAGCTCCCCGGGGAGACGACGCTCGCCAAGGAGCTGGGCGTGGGGCGCTCCACGGTCCGCGAGGCGCTGCGGGCCCTGACGGGCGCGGGTCTCGTCCAGCCCCGGCAGGGCGCGGGCGTCTTCGTGATCGCGACCCGGCCGACGGAGGACTGGCCGGCCCGGCTGCGCAGGGCGGCGGTGACGGACGTGTACGAGGTGCGGATGCTGGTCGAGGTGGAGGCGGCGCGGCTCGCGGCGGAGCGGCGGACCCAGGAGGACGTGACGGCGATGCGGGAGGCGCTGGCGGGGCGGGTGGCGGCCGCCGAGGGCGACGACGCGGCCTTCGTCGACGCCGACATCGCGCTGCACGCGGCGGTCGTGGCCGCGGCGCGCAACCCCGTCCTGACGGACCTGTTCGGGGAGTTCGCGCCGGTGCTCCGCGAGGGCCTGATCGAGCTGCTCGATCTGCTCGGGCTGCGGGGCACCGACCTCCGGCACGGGGAGGACGCCCATGCGGACGTGGTCCGGGCGGTGGAGGCGGGCGACCCTGAGGAGGCCGCCCGGCTGACCCGCCAGGAGCTGGAGTCCACCCTGGCCCTGCTCCAGTCGACGCCCTGACCCTGCGGGGCGGAACGGGGCTCGGCCCGCGGCGTGCGCCGGCGCCGGGCCCACGGCATGCGTCGGCGCCGGGGCGCGCGGCGCAGGCCCACCGCGCGGCTCACGCCGGGGCAAGGCACAGGCCCAGCGCCCGGCTCAGGCCGGAGCGTGCAGCTCCGGCCCGGACGCGCGGCTCAGGGACAGCGCCCGGCCTTGGCCCGGACGCGCAGCTCAGCCCCGGACCCGCAGTGCGGCCGGCCCGGGCCTGCGGCTCACGACGGGTCGACGAAGACCACCGGGACCTCGTTGTCCTGGACGACCCGGCCGAGCAGGCCCGCCAGCTGTTCGCGTTCGGGGGCTTCGAGGCCGGAGGGCAGTTCCTCGATGCGGCGGCAGGTCTCGGTGTAGAAGTCCTCGGCGACGCGCGCGCCGTCCCCGGTGAGCGCCACCCGCACGGCCCGCCCGTCCTCCGGGTCCGGTTCGCGGCGCACGAAGCCGAGGCGGGCGGTCCGGTCGACGAGGCCGCTCAGGCTGGACTTGGCGAGCCCCAGCTTGGTGCCGAGCTCGCCCATCCCGGACGGGCCCGGCATCAGGACGCACAGCAGCTGGCCCTGCTGCGGCGTCAGCCCGTACTCCCTGCCCGACTCCGCGTAGACCGCGTTCACGAGGAACGCGCCGCGCACCAGCGCGGTGACCACGCTCATCTTCCCGCCGTCGTCTCTCGCCATACGGCAAGAATACCTTCGTGGTGCGAACCAATCCCACGCCGTCACCTGTCACGTCATCCGGCGGGCACCCTCCAGGACGGCCTGCCGGATGCGGTGGTAGGTGCCGCAGCGGCAGATGTTGCGGATGGTGTCGAGGTCGGCCTCGGTGACCTCGCGCCCGGCCTCGCGCGCCCGGCGGACGGTGGCGACCGCGGCCATGATCTGGCCCGGCTGGCAGAAGCCGCACTGGGCGACGTCGAGGTCGAGCCAGGCCTCCTGCATCGGATGGAGCTCGGCGCCGACGGTGTCGGGGAGGCCCTCGATGGTGGTGATCTCGTCGGTCGGGGCCACGTCGTCGACGCGGACGGCGCAGGGCGTGAACGCCTTGCCGTTGAGGTGGCTCGTACAGGCCCGGCAGACGCCGACCCCGCAGCCGTACTTGGGGCCGGTGACGCCCAGGACGTCCCGGAGGACCCAGAGGAGCCGGACGTCGCCCTCGACGTCGGTGGTGACGGCCTTGCCGTTCAGGATGAAGGTGTGCTGCGGCACGGGGGCTCCAGGTCTCAGATGGTGCGGTCGCGGCCGTCGGTGGGCGAGGCCGGGACGGGCGGGACGGTCGGCAGGGGCGTGAAGGCGAGCGGCTCGGCGTGGTTGACGGGGAAGACCGTCGGCATCCTGCCGGTGGCCCGGCCGTAGGCGCAGGCCACGGCGGCCATCGCGCCGGCGACCGCCAGCTCGCCGGCCCCGCCCGGCTTGTCGCCGCTCGGGGGCATCACGATGATCTCCAGCTCGGGCGGGGTGTTCCACTGCCGGGTGTAGAAGTACTGGTCCCAGCTGCCTTCGAGGAAGTGTCCGTCGCTCAGGTGGAGTCCGGAGGTCAGGGTGATGGCGATGCCGTCGGCGATGCCGCCCATCATCTGGGCCTCCAGGCCGCGCGGGTTGACCGCGAGGCCGACGTCGACGGCACAGACGATCTTCGTCACGCGCGGTCCGGTGTACGCGCCGGGGATCTTCCGCCCGGTGGTCTCGGGCCGGCAGTCGATCTCGGCGAGGATCGCGACGGCCGAGTGGTACTCGGTGTGCACGGCGATGCCCTGGCCCGTGCCGGCCGGCATGCTCCGGCCCCACTCCCCCACCTCGGCGACCTTGTCGAGGACGGCGCGGGCCCGTGCGTCCTTCACGAGCCGGCGTCGCATCGCGTACCCGTCCTGGCCCGTCCGCCGGGCCAGTTCGTCCATGACGAGTTCCTGGGCGCAGCGGACGTTGGGCGAGTAGATGTTCCGCATGGAGCCGGTGTTGAAGCCCTTGTCGGTCTCGGCGAGGAGCTGGGTGGTGACGCCGAGGTGGTACGGGCTGATCTGGGTGAGCTGGAACATCGTCTCGGAGAAGGTGGCGTCGGCGACGGGCAGCCGGGCCGCCTCCGCCGTGAGGACCTCGCCGACGCCGTGTCCGAAGTCGGTGGCCACGGAGGTGTGGCGCTGCTCGTACGTGAGGACCTCGCCGAGCGAGTAGGTGGCCCGGACCCGGGAGGTGGACATCGGGTGCGTACGGCCCTGCCGGAAGTCGTCGGTACGGTGCCACATCAGCTTCACCGGCTTGCCGAGGGCCTTCGAGATCTCGGCGGCCTCGTGGGCGGCGTCGGAGAACAGCTTGCGGCCGAAGGAGCCGCCGCCCTCCGTGACGTGGACGCGGACGGCGGTGGGCGGCAGGCCGAGCTTGAGGGCGATCTGCTCCTGGGCGACGATCGGCGCCTTGAGCGAGGCCCAGATCTCGGCGGAGTCCTTCCGCACGTCGGCGATCGCGCAGTTGGTCTCCAGGGCGGCGTTGCTGGCGAAGTGGAAGGTGAAGCGGGCGTCGACGGCCTTGGTGAGGAGCGGCAGCGGCGGGACGACGAGCGGGAGTTCGGCCCGGCGGAGCTTCTCCAGGATCGTGGCGTCGGAGGCGCCCTCGGCGGTGCCGGGTCCCCAGTCGACGCGGAGGGCGCGGACGGCGTCGACGCACTGGCCGAAGGTCCGGCCGCGGACGGCGACGCCGGTGGAGACGGTGACGACGTCGGTGATGCCGGGCATGGCCCGGACCTCGGCGAGGTTGGCGACGGAGCGGACCGTGCCGTTGATGGTGGGAGGACGGCAGACCATGGTGGGCAGCGCGTCCGGGACCTGGAGGTCCATGGCGAACTTCTTGCGCCCGGTGACCGCTTCGAGGGCGTCCACGCGGCGCTGTGCGGTGCCGATGACGCGGAAGCGGTCCGGGTCCTTGAGCGTGACCTCCACGGCCGCGTCGGTGACGGCGGCGGCCTTCACGGCCAGTTCGCCGTAGCCGAGCAGCGCACCGGCCGGGGAGAGGACGGTGCCGGCCTTCGTGGTGAGGGTCTCGACGGCGTCGCCGAGGACGAGGGAGGCGGCGTGCAGCAGCCGGGCCCGGGCGAGGGCGGCGGCGACCCGGATCGGGGTGTAGGTGGAGTAGGTGGTGTTGGAGCCGCCGGTGAGCTGGTTGAAGAGCAGCTCGGGGCGGGCGTCGGCGAGGGTGACCTTCACCTTGTCGAGGGGGAGGTCGAGCTCCTCCGCGACGATCATGGCGCTGGAGGTGGTGACGCCCTGGCCGACCTCGGCGCGGGGCAGCGCGAAGTGGGCCGTGCCGTCGGTGTCGATCCGGATGGTGATGAGGTCGCTGGTGGGCAGCGCGGCGAGGGTGAGCAGCTCGTTGAGGTCGAGGAGTTCGGCCGGTCCCGGCAGCGAGGGGATGAGCGCCGGCGCCGCGGCGGCCTGCCGCGGGGCGAGGGCCTCGGCGCCGAGCTGGGCGGCGACGGTCAGGGTGGGCGCGGCCAGGACGTACCCGAGGAACCGACGCCGTCCGATGCCGCGTTCGTCCGGACGTCCGTCCCCGGTGCTCGTGTGGTGCTCGTCCCGCGCGGGGTGCCGCCTCGCCATTCGGTGTGCCCTTTCGCCGTGGACCCGGCCTGCTACCGCCGAGTATTCTCAGTGGCGACGATCATCGCGCATGTGGGTGACCTCCGGGAGCCGTTCGGAGGTGGACGTCTTGTGGGGACGTCCTGCGCGGACACCGTGGCGCGGACGCTGCCCTAGGGTCCCGTCATGACCGAAGCCGCGCACATCACCGCCACCCGACGCTCCTACGACACCGTCGCCGTCGACTACGAGCGGCTGCTCGCCGACCAGTTGGCGGCGACACCGCTGGACCGGGCGGTGATCGCCGGCTTCGTGGAGAAGGTGGAGGCGGCGGGCGGGCCGCGCACGATCGGCGACCTCGGGTGCGGGACGGGGCGGGTGACCTCCCATCTGCGGGACCTCGGCGCCGACGCCTTCGGCGTGGACCTGTCTCCGGGGATGATCACGGTGGCCCGGGACACCTACCCGGGGCTGCGCTTCGAGGTGGGGTCGATGACCGCGCTCGACCTGCCCGACGCCTCGCTCGGCGGGGTCCTCTCCTGGTACTCGACGGTGCACATGCCCCAGACCGAACTCGCCGCCTCCTTCGCCGAGTTCCACCGCGTCCTCGCGCCCGGCGGCCACGCCCTCGTCGCCTTCAAGGTGGGTGACGAGCGGGTACGTCTGGAGCGGGCGTACGGGCACGAGGTCGCCCTCGACGTGTACCGCTGGTCACCCGACCGTCTCGCGGACCTCCTGTCCGCGGCGGGCCTTGTCGAGTCGGCCCGGCTGGTACGCGAGCCGGACCCCGCGGAGAGCACCCCGCAGGCCTTCCTCCTGGCGCGCAGGCCGCGCGACTGACGCACGGCGGCGTGCGGGCAGTCTGCCGGGCCGCAGGCGGGTGCCGGGCCGCAGGCGGGCGCCCGAGCGGAGGTGGGCGGGAGAGATGCGGGCGCGTTGGCCGCCGCCCGCGATCAGGGCGTTGACCGAGGCCATCGGGTCCCCTCCGACCGACCTGGCGAGCAGCGCGCCGAGAACCAGCGGGCCGAGGGCCACCGCGAGGGCCGAGCCGGTGGCGGTGACGTGCTGGAGGCGGCGGGCGCGCCGGGCGTCGAAGGTCATGGCCCCAGTCCAGCAGCGGGCGGCGGCCCGCCGGATCGGTCGGCGTACTCAGCTGCCCGTACCGCGCTACTCAGATGCACCCACGCACGCGTCCCCAGGGGCTCCCGCACCGGCTCCGCTTCGGCGATCCTCGGGAGGGCGAACGCGCCTGGGCGTTCCCGGGGACGCACAGGAGGCGGGGCGACCGTGACGACGGAGACGCAGGAGACGGGGCCGGCGGTGCTGGTGGTGCAGCACGAGGAGGACGCCGGTCCGGGCCTGGTCGGCGAGCACCTCGTACGGACCGGGCTCCGGCTCGACGTGATCCGCGCCTGGAAGGGCGAGCCGCTCCCGGAGAGCCTCGACGGCCACGCGGGACTCCTCGTCCTCGGCGGGTCCGTCAACTGCGAGGACGACGGGGCCGCGCCGTGGCTGCCCCGGGTCCGTACGCTCGTCCGCGAGGCCGTGGCGGGGGAGATACCGCTGCTCGGGATATGTCTGGGCGGCCAGATCGTCGCCCACGCCCTGGGCGGTTCGGTCGCACGGCGGGCCCAGGGCCCCGAGGTGGGGGCCGTACCCCTGCGGAGGCTGCCGGCCGCCGAGGGCGATCCGGTGCTCGGCGCGGTTCCGGACGGCGCCCCGGCGGCGCAGTGGCACTGGGACGAGGTGGACCGCCTCCCGGCCGGGGCCGTACCGCTGCTGACCGGGGACGACTGCCCGTACCAGGCGTTCCGCGCGGGGAGCGTGGGCTGGGCGCTGCAGTTCCATCCGGAGGCGGACGCGGACACGCTCACGGCCTGGGCGGCCGCCGACGACGGGCACCTCCGCTCGGCGGGCATCGACCCGGCGGCCACGGTCGCGTCGGTACGGGAGGCGGAGGGGGAACTCCGTACGGTCTGGGGAGCCGTGTCCGAGGCCTGGGGCGCCGTCGTCCACGCCCGCGCCGACGCGCGCGTGCCCGGCGCGTACCGTACGAGGACACGCACGTGAACGAAGGAGCTTCGCCGCCATGGCCGACTACCGGATCGAGACCGTCCGCACCGGGTACCGGAACTGGACCGCCCGCAACGACCGGGGCGCGGAGGTCCGGATGGCCGCCGCCGACGACGCGGACGCCCAGCCCTCGTTCACCCCGGTGGAGTTGCTGCTCGCGGCGATGGGCGGCTGCGGCGGCCTCGTCATCGACCGGACGGCGCGGGCCGTGGACCACGACGACCTGAGGATCGTGGTGGAGTCGGTGTCGGGGCCCGAGGACGACGGGCGCCTGGGCCGGATCCGGGTGAGCTACGAGTTCGACCTGCCGGACAACAACCCGAAGGCGGCCGAGGTGTTCGCCCGCGGGGTGCGCCTGACGCACGAGAAGTTCTGCACGGTCAGCCGGACCGTGGAGCACGGCGCGCGCGTGGAGGCGATCCTGCCGGACGGCACGGTCGGCTTCGAGGGCTGACCGGCCGGACCGCGGACCGCCCGTCACTCCTCGATCGCGCCGCCGATCCGGCGCAGATGACGGCGGAAGGTGTACGAGGGGTCCTCGGCGCGGCCCGCGAGGTACTCGTCGAACCGGGTCTGCGTGCGCAGGGTCTCCCCCGCCCTGATCCGGCGGGCCTGCTCCCGCTCGGTGCGGAAGAGGGCCCGGGCGGCTTCCAGGACGGCGTCCGCGCGGTCGGCCGCCACGAAGAGCACGCCGTCGTCGTCGCCGAACACCACATCGGCGGCGGTCGCCTCGTGGTCGCCGAACCGCGCGGTGGTCAGCGCGTCCGGGTCCCGGTCGTCGAGGCGCACGGGGCCGGGCGCGTGGCGTCCGTACGAGAACACGGGCAGTCCGATCTCCACCAGGTCCGGGGTGTCCCGGTGCAGCCCCCACACGACGACGCCGGCGACGCCCGCCGCCTCGGCCTCCAGGACGGCGAGGTCGCCGATGCAGGCCTCGTCGCGTCGGCCGGCGTTGTCGATGACGAGGACGTCGCCGGGTTCGGCCCGCGTGAAGGCCTCCAGGAAGACGTCGACGCTTCCGTAGTGGCGGGCGGGCAGCACCCGTCCGGCGACCCGCTGTCCGGGGACGACGGGCAGGATCCCGGCAGGCGCGGTCCGCAGCGGTTCCCCGAGCCGTACACAGGCGTCGGCGATCAGCGGCGTGGAGAGCTCGGCGAATTCCTTCAGCATGGGCGTTCCGATCCGTCCGTGGCGGGTGCGGTGTGCTGAGCGCGATGCTAGCGACGTGCTCCGGCGCCTAGGCCGTCTCTTCCGGATCTTGCCTGACCCGCGGCGTCTGGCACCGCACCTCGCCGCGTTGTCGGGCCCGCCCAAGGACGTCCAGTAATCGGGCGACCCTCCGCCTTGCGATGCATGGCACCAGACGCCGCGGGCTTAACCGGCAAGATCCGAAAGAGACGGCCTAGGGCGGGATTCCGGCGCATGAGGAGGTGCACCGCGGGCAGGTGCCGAACGGTGGAGCGTGGAGCCGGGCTGCGAGGCGGGACGAGTCATGGCCGACAGGAAGATCATCACAGTGATCGGGGCGACCGGCAGCCAGGGAGGCTCCCTCGTGCGCGCCGTCCTGGCCGAGAACGATCAGGAGTTCGCGGTGCGGGCCGTCACCCGCCACCCCGAGGGCGAGCCCGCCCGGGAACTGCGGCGCATCGGCGTCACCGACATCGTCCGGGCCGACATGGACGACCCGGCCGGCCTCGCCCCGGCCTTCGCGCACGCCTACGGCGCCTACCTGGTCACCCCCTTCTGGGAGCACATGTCCGCCGAACGGGAGAAGGCGCAGGCCCGCGCGCTGGCCAGGGCCGCCGCCCACGCGGGGGTCCGGCACGCGATCTGGTCCACCCTGGAGGACACGCGCGCGTGCATCCCGCTCGACGACGACCGGATGCCCACCCTCCAGGGGCACTACAAGGTGCCGCACTTCGACGGCAAGGCCGAGGCGGACCGGTACTTCACCGAGGAGGGCGTCCCGACGACCTTCCTGCGCACCACCTTCTACTGGGAGAACCTGTTCGGCCCCTTCGCCGCCCGGCGCGGCGAGGACGGCGCGCTCCGGCTGGTCCTCCCGATGGGCGAGCACCGGCTCTCCGGCATCGCCGTCGCGGACATCGGCCGGACGGCGCTGGCCGTCCTGCGGCGCGGTACGGACCTCATCGGTGCCACGGTCGGCATCGCCGGAGAACACCTCAGGGTCGCCGACATGGCGGCCGCGCTCACCGGGACCCTCGGCGAACCGGTCCGGTACCGCCCGCTGACCCCCGACGAGTTCCGGGCCCAGGGTTTCCCCGGCGCGGACGAGACGGGGAACATGTTCCAGTACTACGCCGACTGCGAGGAGCGCGTCACGGCGGCCCGCGACCTGGCGGCCGTACGCGCCCTGAACCCGGCCCTGCAGTCCTTCTCCACCTGGCTCGCGGCACACCACGAGCGCCTGCGCACCGTGTGGCCCTGAGCCGCCCGGAGCGGCGTGCACGGGGATGCATGGGGGCCCCGGAAGCGGGAAGCCGCGCAGTGTGACCCCACGAGGCGAGCGCGGGACGGGACGGCACTCCGTCACGGTCAGCAGGCCGGAGAAGGTGCTCTTCGCGGAGGACGGCATCACCAAGGCCGACCTGGCGGCGTACTACCGCACGGTGGCCCCGCGGATGCTGCCGCAGCTGCGCGGCCGGCCCCTGATGCTGGAGCGGCACCCGGACGGCACCGGCGGCCGGGGTTTCCTGCAGAAGGAGATCCCCGAACACTTCCCCGACCGGGTCCACCGCGCCGAACTGCCCAAGGAGGGCGGCACCGTCACGTACGTCCTGTGCCAGGACACGGCCACCCTCGTCCTCCTCGCCGACCAGGCCTGCGTGACCCTCCACCGGTGGCTCTCCCGGGCCGACCGGCCCGACCACCCCGACCGGCTGGTCTTCGACCTCGACCCGCCCGACGACGACTTCTCCCGGGTACGGGAGGCCGCGCGGTGGCTCCACGGGCTGCTCGACGAGCTGGAACTGCCCTCCCTGGCGATGACCACCGGCTCGCGCGGCCTGCACGTCCTCGTCCCGCTCGACCGGCGCGCGCCCTTCGACGACGTACGCGCCTTCGCCTCGGACGTCGCCGCCGTCCTCGCCGGCCGGCACCCCGGCCGGCTCACCACCGAGGCGCGGAAGAAGGCCAGGGCGGGGCGGCTGTATCTGGACGTCCAGCGCAACGGCTACGGGCAGACCGCCGTCGCGCCCTATGCGGTACGGGCCCGCCCCGGTGCTCCCGTCGCGGCCCCGCTCACCTGGGACGACGTGGAGGATCCGGACCTCGGCGCCCGCCGGTGGACCCTCGCCGACGCGGAGCGGCTCCGCAAGGAGAACCCCTGGAGCCCGGCGCCGCGGCCCCGCTCGCTCACGGCGGCCGCGGCCCGTCTCCGCCGGCTCGGCCCCTGATCGGCACGGGCCCGGACACCCGAGGAGGTGGCCATGACCGCCCGGCAGACGCTGGCGACGTACCGCCGCCGGCGCGACTTCTCCAGGACGACCGAGCCGAAGGGCGGGACCCGCGGCAGGCCCGGCGACCGGCCCTGCTTCGTCGTGCAGATCCATGACGCGACCGCCATGCACTTCGACTTCCGGCTCGAGGTGGACGGGGTGCTGAAGTCCTGGGCGGTCCCGAAGGGCCCGTCCGCCGACCCGCACGACCGGCGCCTCGCGATGCCGACCGAGGACCATCCGCTGGAGTACCGGGATTTCGAAGGGGTGATCGCGGCCGGCGAGTACGGAGCGGGGACCGTGATCGTCTGGGACGAGGGCACGTACCGCAACCTGTCCACCGACCGCCACGACGACGCCCTGCCGATGGGCGAGGCCCTGGAGCGGGGCCACGCCTCGTTCCGGCTCGACGGCCGGAAGCTGCACGGCGGGTACTCGCTCACCCGCATCCGCACCGGCGACGACGGGGACCGGGAGGCGTGGCTGCTCGTCAAGCACGACGACGAGCGGGCCGGCACCGGCGGCGGCCCGGACCCGAGAAGGGCCCGCTCGGCGCGCAGCGGCCACACGCTCGGCCAGACCGCCGCGGCCGGGGACGAGGCCTCCTGAGCGGTCCCCGGTCCGTCCCCGGTCTACCCGACCGTGACGCGGGCCAGGGCCCAGGAGGTGTGGTCGAAGGAGGTCTTGTTGTTGGCGTCGGTGACCTCCAGGCGCAGGACGCGGACGCCCCGGACGTCGACGTCCACCGGCACGGGGCCGGTGGCGGCCGTCAGGGTGGGGGTGGTGAGGAGGATCCGGTCGTCCCCGTAGACGGTGGCGCGGGTGGCTCCGGCGGAGCTCTGGCGGGCCGAGAAGTCGTCGATGCCGACCAGGGCGGTGAACCGGTCGCCGACGCCGCCGAGGTGGAAGGCGATGTCGCTGTACGCGTGGACGCCGAGGCCCTTGGGGTAGGTGGTGCCGCCGAAGGCGATCGGGGTGCCGTCCCCGGCGGCGTTCTTCCCGTTGGAGGTGTCGCGTTCGACGGGCCCCCAGCCGTTGACGGCACGGATCCAGGGCAGGTCGGAGAGGTAGCTGTCCCGGACGGGCGCCGGGGGCGGGGTGGTGACGGTGCCGTCCGCGGCGTACCGCACGGGGCCGCCCGGGGCGAGGGCGGTGCCCTCGGCGGTCAGCGTCCACGGGGTGGCCGTCGGGGCGTCGTCGGGCGGGGTGACCTGCCAGGTGGCGGCGAGCCGCGCGCCGGGGGCGAGCTGCCCGGCGGTGGTGGCCGTGGTGGCGCGCACGGTCCACCCGGCGGGGGCGCGCAGGGTGAGGGCGGCGGAACTCCAGGCCTTGCAAGCGCCGTTGGCGAGCGTGGCGGTCGCGGTGAACGCCTGTCCCGGCACGGCGAGCGACGGCACCGCCAGCGTCGCGCCGAAGGCGGCGCGGGGGTACGGGTCCTGCCAGGAGGAGCGCATCAGGGCGACGAGCTCGGCGGCCCGGGCGGGGTGGCGGGCGGCGAGGTCGGAGGTCTCGCCGAGGTCGGTGGCGAGGTCGTACAGCTCGACCTGCCACTGGTCGTCGGGCAGGGCGTGGTCGCGTACGGGGGCGAACCTGACCGCCTTCCACCGGTCCCTGCGGAGCGCTTCGGCGAGCCAGGTGGAGCGCTGCTCGTCCTGGGCGTCGGCGCGGGAGGTGACGCCCCGCTCGTCGCGGAACCAGTACAGGTGGTCGTGGCGGGCGACGGCCGCTCCCCCGCCGGTCAGGAGGGGCGCGGCGGACAGTCCGTCGACGTCCGACGGGGCGGGCGCGCCACCGAGTTCGGCGAGGGTGGGGAGGAGGTCGGTGAGCGGGGTGGGGCGGTCGCTGGTGCCGGGCGTGACGCGGCCGGGGCCCCAGGCGACGAGGGGGACGCGGATGCCGCCCTCGTACAGATTGCGCTTGTATCCGCGCAGCGGCCCGTTCGCGTCGAACAGGTCGGGGTTGACCCCGCCCTCCTCGTGGGGGCCGTTGTCGCTGGTGACGAGGAGGACGGTGTCGTCCTCCAGGCCGAGGGCGCGGAGCCGTTCGACGACGTCGCCGACGAGGGAGTCGAAGAGGCTCACCTGTGCGGCGTGCCCCTTGTTGGCCGCGGTCCAGCTGCGGGAGGCGTAGGCGCCGGTGTCGGGGATGTCGCTGGGGGCGTGCGGGACGGTCGGGGTGAGCAGCAGGAGGAACGGCTCGGCGGCGTGCCGGTCGAGGAAGTCGAGCGCCCGCTGCCGCAGCAGGTCCGGCGCGTACACGCCCCGGGCGCCGTTCTCGTTGGCGGGGATCGGTTCCTTGACGCCGTTGTGCCACAGGTACGCCGGGTAGTACTGGTGGGCGTGGGTGTGGTCGATGTAGCCGTGGAACTCCTCGAAGCCACGGGCGTTGGGATGGCTGTCCTGGCCGGCGCTCTCCGGCCCGAAGCCCCACTTCCCGATGACGCCGGTGCGGTAGCCGCGGGCCCTGAGCACCTCGGCGAAGGTGGTGTCGGAGGCGGTGAGGGAACCCTGCGCCCCGGACGGGTTGGCGCGGACGGTCGCGTGACCGGTGTGTAGGCCGGTGAGGAGCGAGCAGCGGGAGGGGGCGCAGACGGCCGCCGCCGAGTACGCGTCGGTGAACCGCAGTCCCTCGGCGGCGAGTCCGTCGATGCGCGGGGTGGCGATGAGCTTCTGGCCGTACGCGCCGAGCTCCCCGTACCCGAGGTCGTCGGCGAGGACGACGACCAGGTTCGGCGGGCGGGTGGTGTCCTCCGGGACCGCCGCCGCTGCCTGGGCCACCGCGGTCCCGGCGGCGCCGGTCGCGGGCAGGGCCCCGAGGCCGAGCGTGGCGGCGGACCCGGCGAGGAAGCGGCGGCGGCTGGACATGTCGGGGCTCCTTGGGGAGGCTGCGGGGGCGATGGACGACGTCGTCCGAACAGCGGTCCCTGGTACGGACCTTGGACGTCAGTCGATCATCGGCGCACCCGCCCCGCGGGACCATGCACGGCGCATGAAGAACGTGTGACACGGTCCCGGGGAGGCCGCCCGGCTCAGTCGAGCCAGAGCGCGCGGACCCTCCGCACGGGGTCCGAGTCGACCCGGGGCTCCGCGTCCCAGATCTTCGTGGCGCGCTCGGTGGAGGTGTAGCGCGGCCAGTCGGCGCCCGGGTCCTGGTCGGTGACGAAGGCGACCCAGGCCCGGTGCATGGCGTCGGCGAGCGCGCGCGGCGGCTCGTCCCCAGCGACGGCCGTGACGCCCTCGGCGTCGAGGAGGTCGAAGGCGAAGGGCAGGTCCAGGCAGTGGAAGGCGAGGCCGAGGGCGGGCGACTGCCAGCGGAACTCGTAGAACCAGGTGGGCCGTTCCCGCGCGGCGCGGGCGTCCGCGACGGCGAGGTTCGGGGCGCGGAAGACGGTGTCCGTCAGGGCCTGGCCGAAGTACCGCTCCTCGCCGCCCGCGGCGTACGCCTCGGCGAAGGCCCCGGCCCTGGCGGGGTCCAGGCCGAGCCCGCCGAGGAGGACGGGCAGCGGCGGGCCGTCGGGGCCGGGCGCGGGGAACATCGAGAACTCGTCCTCGGTGAAGCCGAGCATCAGGGGCACGTCGGCGCCCGCCTCGCCGCTCGTCAGGGCGTCGAGCACGGGTACGGGGATCAGCTCGCCGTCGGCGAAGGGGGCGAGGGCCAGCATCGGCGGCAGGCCCTCGCGGTCGGGTCCGGGCTCGCCCAGGCGGTCCTGGAGGTCGAGGAGCTCGTCGTCGGTCAGGTCGCGCAGGGCGGCGACGGTCGCCGGGACGCCGGTACGGGAGGTGAACAGGCGGGCCGCGGCACGGGCGACCTCGGGCCCGTCGGGCCGCATGACGGCACCGGAGACGGAGAGCGCGCCCCGGAAGAGTCCCTGCGCCGAGGGGACGGCGAGCAGGGTCTGCACGGCGCCGCCGCCCGCCGACTGGCCGGCGACGGTGACCTTGGCGGGGTCGCCGCCGAAGGCGGCGATGTTGTCCCGCACCCACTCCAGGGCCGCTATCCAGTCCCGCACCCCCCGGTTGTCGGGCGCGCCCTCCAGGTGCAGGAACCCCTCGACGCCGAGGCGGTAACCGACCGAGACGAGCACGACCCCGTCCCGGTTGAACGCGGCCCCGTCGTACCAGGGGCTGGCGGCCGACCCCGCCACGTAGCCCCCGCCGTGGATCCAGACCAGGACCGGCAGCCCGGCCTCCGGGTCCGCCTCCGGCGTGAACACGTTCAGGTTCAGCACCCCGGCACCCGGGATCGACGGCTCCGGAATCGTCGTGACCTCCGCGAACGGACGCCGCTGCGCCGTCGGCCCGTACGCCGTCGCGTCCAGCGGCTCCGACCACGCCTCCGGCGGCACCGGAGCGGCGAAGCGGAGATCACCCACCGGCGGCTGCGCGTACGGGATGCCCAGGAACCGCAGACTGCCGTCCGCACGGCGCTCGCCGCGCACGGGTCCTCGGGCGGTGGTGACGACGGTGCTCATGGGTGCTGCTCCTTCTGCGCGGGCACACGGGGCCGAGGAAAGGAGCCTGTCACCGCTTACTTACACGTGTCAACACGGGGAGGGGCGGGCCCCGGCCCCTAGACTCGGAGGCTCGGACAGGACCCGCGGGTCCAGGGGGAAGGCGGCCGGCGATGAGGTGGGACCCCGATGCCGTCGTGGGGGTGCTCGTCGTCCTGCTCGGCGCGGGTCTCATCACCGCCGGCATGGTCTGGAAGGGCCGGTCCGTGCGGCCGTTCGCGGCCTCGCGGGCGCGGTCCGTCGCCCAGCGCGCGTACGCCCGGGACCTCCAGCGGGCGGCCGACCACGTGATCGCGGCGGCCCGCCGGTCCGCCGGCGAGGGCGAACCGGCGATCGTCACCGTCGAGGCGGTGATGCGGATGACCGAGGACCGGTACGGCTACGCGGGAGTGGAGCGCCGGCACGCGGCGGCGGCGCTCCGCCGCCGCTTCGAGCACGGGCGGTGCGCCGCCGACTGCGTCACCGACGCGTACGGATAGGGATGGTCACTCGAAGGCCGCTGCCGCCTCCTTCAGGGCCGCCGCCACCGTTTCCGGGGCGTCGGGGCCCGGGGCGCCCGGACGGTAGGTGACCGAGTGGAGGCGGCCCGTGTAGCGGAAGGAGCGATGGCGTTCGTAGAGGGGCCAGGAGACCGGGGACTTGCGGTCGATGCCGACGCTGATGCCCTGGAAGGGTGCCATGCCGATGAGCTGGTGGACGCTGTCCGGCGTGGCGCGGTGTTCTCCGTCGACGGTGACGGTGAAGCGCCAGCGGAGGCCCTCCTCGGCGGTGGCCGTGAGCAGGATCGCGTGGGGGCCGGGGGCGAGCGGGCCCGCGTCGGTCTCGTGGAGGTCGCCGTACTCGTTGTACGCGAAGGTCAGCCGGCCGTTCTCGACGTACAGGCTGTAGCCGCCGCCCTGGTCGCCGTGCGAGACGAGGACGCCGTCGCCGGTCTCCTCGACGGCCACGGCGATCTCGAAGGAGCGCAGGGAGACGAGCCGTGAGGAGCGGTAGCGCTCCAGTTCCGGGGTGCCGGGGAGCAGGGTGAGGGGGCGGGTCAGGCGCTCCTCGGCGGGGTTGCGGCGGGCGAGGGCGCCGGTGTGGTCGGGGAGCGGGAAGACGCCGTTGCGCCAGGCGGCCTCCTCCCAGGCGGCCGAGAGTTCCTTGACGAGTCCGGGGTTCTGCGCGGCGAGGTCGTGGATCTCGGTGGGGTCGGTCCGGATGTCGTACAGGGCCCATTCGGAGTCGTCGTAGGGCGCCCCCGGCTCGTGGAGGGTCACGAGTTTGTGGCCGTCGCGGTAGTGGCTGCGGTTGCCGGACATCTCGCAGTACTGCTCGGGGTGGGTGGAGTCGTGGGCGGGGTCCGCGAGGACGGGTGCGAAGCTCGTGCCGTCCAGCTCCTGGAGCGGTGTGCCCCGGCGGGTCTCGGGGCGGGTGAGGCCGGCGAGTTCGAGGAGGGTCGGGGCGATGTCGGTGACGTACTGGTACTGGGGCCGGTGTCCGCCGGTGAGCCGGCCGTCCCTGACGCCCGCGGGCCAGGAGAGGACGAAGGGGACGCGGACGCCGCCCGCGTAGGTGTCGCCCTTGTAGAGGCGGAAGGGGGTGTTGGAGGCCATGCCCCAGCCCCGGGGGTAGTGGACGAGGCTGCGGGGGCCGCCGATGAGGTCGTGGTCGCGGTCGACGTCCGGGTTCCAGTCGCCGGGCAGGTGCGGGTGGTGGACGAAGCGGCTGAAGTAGGAGCGTGTTCCTTCGATGCCGCCCTCGCCCGTGCCGCCGTTGTCGGAGGTGAAGACGACGATGGTGTTGTCGAGTTCGCCGAGTGCGGCGAGGGTGTCGGTGAGCCGGCCGAGGTTCTGGTCGATGTTGTCGACGAGGGCGGCGTACACCTCCATGTAGCGGGCGTAGAGCCGCTGCTGATCCTCCGTCAGGGAGTCCCAGGCGGGGACGTCGAGTCCGGCCTCGCTGTTGCGGGCGGGGAGTTCGGTGCCGGGCGGGAAGAGTCCGGCGGCGATCTGTGCGGCGAAGCGCCGCTCGCGCAGGGCGTCCCAGCCCTCGTCGTAGCGGCCGCGGTGGCGGGCGATGTCCTCGGCCTTGGCCTGGAGGGGGCCGTGGACGGCGTTGTGCGCGAGGTACAGGAAGAAGGGCTTGTCGGGGTCGTGGGCGCGCAGCGACTTCACCATGGAGATCGCCTGGTCGGTGATGTCGTCGGTGTAGTAGTAGTCGTCGGGGAACTCGTCGATGTCGAGGGGGCTGTTGTCCCGGACGAGCTGGTGCGGGTGGAAGAGGCTGGTGAGGCCCTCCAGGACGCCGTAGTACTGGTCGAAGCCCTTCTGCAGGGGCCAGTTGCCCCGGTGGTCGGCGGCGTTGGAGGCGGAGTCGCGGACGAGGTGCCACTTGCCGACGGCGTAGGTGGCGTAGCCGGCGTCGTGGAGGAGTTCGGCGAGGGTGGGGATGTCCTCGGCGACCTCCATGCCGTAGCCGGGGAAGCCGGGGTCGAAGTTGGCGACCATGCCGTAGCCGACGCGGTGCGGGTTGAGGCCGGTGAGCAGGGCGGCGCGGGCCGGTGAGCAGAGCGGCATGGTGTGGTAGTTGCCGAGCCGCACTCCCCCGTCGGCAAGGCCGTCGAGGACCGGGGTGGGGATCTCGGAGCCGAAGGGGCCGATGTCGCTGAAGCCCATGTCGTCGACGAGGACGACGACGATGTTGGGGGCTTTCGCGGGCGGGGTGGTACGGGTCGGCCAGGCGGGCTCGGACTCGGCGAACGTGCGGCCGACACGGCCGCCGAAGCCCTCGTAGGGGTCGCGTCGGGGGGCGGTGCTCATGCGGGGACGGGTCCTTCCGGAAGGGCGAGCGAGCGGGCGACGCGGAAGCCGCCGTGGCCGGTCGAGGAGTCGGGCGTGTTGTGGGAGCGGGCGGCGACCCGGTAGCGGTTGCAGTAGGAGACGTGGCAGAGGTGGGAGCCGCCGCGGATGACGCGTTCGCGGCCCTCCTCGTCCCAGGGGTCGGCGCACCACTCCCAGACGTTGCCGGAGGTGTTGTGGAGGCCGTACCCGTTGGGTTCGTACGCCGTGACGGGGACGGTGCCGACCCGGCCGCCGGGGCGTTCCGAGATGTGCGGGAAGGTGCCGATCCAGGTGTTGCACATCTCGCGGCCGTCCGGGGTGAAGTCGTCGCCCCAGGGGTAGCGGGCGCCGTCGAGGCCGCCGCGGGCCGCGTACTCCCACTCGGCCTCGGTGGGCAGCCGGACTCCGGCCCAGGCGCAGTAGGCGAGGGCGTCGTCGTGGGAGATGTGGACGACGGGGTGGTCGGCGCGGTCTTCGACGCCGGAGCCGGGGCCCTCCGGGCTGTGCCAGGCGGCCCCGGAGACGCCGAGCCACCAGGGTGCCTGCGGGACCCGGCCGAGGACATGGCGCTCGGCGGCCGGGTGGAGCAGGAGGTGGAAGACGAAGGAGGAGCCGAAGCGTTCGGCGTCGGTGCGGTACCCGGTGGCCTCGACGAACGCGGCGTAGCGGGCGTTGGTGACGGCGGTGGCGTCGATCGCGAAGGGGGCGACGGTGACCTCCCGTACGGGTCCCTCGCGGTCGGCGGGATAGCCCTCGCCGAAGGAGTCGCCCATGCGGAAGGTGCCACCGGGCAGCTCCACCAGGGGATGCGCGGGCGGGGCCTTCCGTACGGTGGGCAGCGGAAGGAGTCCGGAGGCCGCGGGCCGGTGTCCGGTGCAGCCGCGTCCGGGGGTGCAGCAGGCGCTCATGCGGGCACCGCCTCGGCCACGACGCGTACGGGTCCACGTACGGGTACGGGTTCGGGCGCGGCGGCGAGCAGTGCCCGGGTGTACGGGTCGCGGGGGCGCTCGCACAGCTCGTCGGCGTCTCCGGTCTCCACGATCCTGCCTCCGTGCATGACGGCGATGCGATGGCTGACCTGGCGGACGACGGCCAGGTCGTGGGCGATGAAGACGAGGGCGAGGCCCAGGTCGCGCTGGAGGTCGGTGAGCAGGCCGACGATCTGGGCCTGGACGGAGACGTCGAGGGCCGAGACGGGTTCGTCGCAGATGAGGACGGCCGGTTCGGGGGCGAGGGCGCGGGCGATGCCGATGCGCTGGCGCTGGCCGCCGGAGAAGGAGCGCGGGTGCCGGTCGGCGGCGGCCGGGTCGAGGCCGACGAGGCGGAGGAGCTCCGCGACGCGGTCGGCCCGCTCCCCGGGGGCGCCGATGCGGAAGGCGCGCAGCGGTTCCGCGACGATCTCGCCGACGGTCATGCGGGGGTTGAGGGAGGCGTAGGGGTCCTGGAAGACCATCTGGACGCGGCGGCGTACGGCGTGCAGCTCGGCGCGGCGGGGGCGGGTGACGTCCTGGCCGTCGAGGAGGACGCGGCCGCCGTCGGCGGGATGGGCGTGGGCGAGGACCCGGGCGAGGGTGGACTTGCCGGAGCCGGACTCGCCGACGATGCCGAGGGTCTCCCCCGCCGCGAGGGTGAGCGAGACGTCGTCGAGGGCGGCGAAGCGGCGCCGGCGGCTGCCGTACGTCTTGCTCAGCGACTCGGCGGCGAGGACGACGGCGCCGGGCGCGGGGCGGTCGATCCGGGCGGGCGGCGGGGCCGGCGGGAGCAGCGGTTCGGCGTCGTCGGCGTGTGCGGCCCGCTCGACGACGGGCAGGCAGGCGACGCGTACGGTGCCGGTGACCGCGGTGAGCTGGGGCACGGCCGTGTGGCAGCGGTCCTCGGCGAGGGCGCAGCGGGCGGCGAAGGCGCAGCCGGCGAGCGGGAGGCTCAGGTCCGGCGGGGTGCCGGGGATGCCGGTGAGGCGGGTGCCGGAGGGTGCGGAGAGGCGGGGCACGGCGGCGAGGAGGCCGGCGGTGTAGGGGTGGCGCGGTCGGGTGAGGACGTCGGCGGTGGGGCCGTCCTCGACGACGGTGCCGCCGTACATGACGAGGACGCGTTCGCAGGCGCGGGCGACGACGCCCATGTTGTGGGTGATGAGGACGAGCGCGGTGCCGGTGGTGCGGGTGAGTTCGCCGAGGAGGGTGAGGATCTGGTCCTGGACGGTGGCGTCGAGGGCGGTGGTGGGTTCGTCGGCGAGGAGGACGTCGGGTTCGCCGGCGAGGGCCATGGCGATGAGGACGCGCTGGCGCTGGCCGCCGGAGAACTGGTGCGGATGGTCGTCGAGGCGGCGCTCGGGGTCGGGGATGCCGACGAGGCGCAGGAGTTCGACGGCGCGGGCCCGACGGGCCGGCTTGTCGCGGCCGCCGTGGGCGCGGAGCACCTCGTCGAGGTGGCGGCCGACGGTGAGGACGGGGTTGAGGGCGGTCATCGGGTCCTGGAACACCATGCCGATCCGGGCGCCGCGGACGGCCCGCAGCCGGTCCTCGCCGGCCGTGGCGAGGTCCTCGCCGTCGAGGCGTACGGCGCCGCCGGTGATCCGGCCGGTGCCGGGGAGCATCCGCAGCAGGGCGAGCGCGGTGGTGGACTTCCCGGAGCCGGACTCCCCGACGACGGCGAGGGTCTCGCCGCGCCGGAGCGTGAAGGAGACGTCCCGGACGGCGTGCAGGGTGCCGCCGTCCGGGGTGGTGAACTCCACGTCGAGGCCCTGGACTTCGAGGAGGGGCGGGGTGGTCATCGGCGTATCTCCCGGTTCAGCGCCTCGGCGGTCAGGGAGAGGCCGAGGACGAGCGCGGTCACGGTCACGAGCGGTCCTGCGGCGAAGTGCGGTGCCTGGGCGAGGTAGGGCATGGACTGGCTGAGGACGGCTCCGAGGGTGGGCTCGGGGGGCCGGACGCCGACGCCGAGGAAGCTCATGGCGCCTTCGATGAAGACGGCGACGGTGAGGGAGACGGCGATCTGGACGACGAGCGGGTCGGCGGCGTTGGGCAGGATGTGCCGGGTGAGGATCCTGCCCCCCGAGGTGCCGCCGACGCGGGCCGCCGTCACGTACTCCCGGCCGCGCTGGACGAGGATGCCGGTGCGCAGGAGCCGTCCGAAGACGGGGATCTCGGCGAGGGCGATGACGAGGATCACGGGCAGCCGGCCGGGGCCGAGGATCGCGGTCACGGCGAGCGCGAGGATCAGTCCGGGGAAGGCGAGGATCAGGTCGAAGGTCCGCTGGACGACGGTGTCGAGGACCGGGTGCGCGGCCGCGGCGAGGGCAAAGAGGCAGCCGAGTGCGGCCCCGAGGGGGACGGCGGCGGCGATGATGCCGAGGTCCGCGCGGATGCCGTACAGGAGGCGGGCGAGGAGGTCGCGGCCGAGGTCGTCGGTGCCGAGCGGGTGCCCGGGGGTGCCGGGCCCGGCGAGCGCCAGGGCGCTCTGGTCGGTGGGGCCGTGTCCGGTGAGGAGCGGGGCGAGGAGTCCGGCGAGGACGACGACGCCGACGAGGGCGAGGCCGGTGCGGCCGCGGGCGGTGGCGAGGGCGGCGAGGTAGGGGTGGCGGGGTCGTCGCGCACGGGGCGTCGCGGTCTTGAGGAGCGTGGTCGTGGTCATGGCGGTCACTCCCACCTGATCCGGGGGTCGAGCCGGGCGTGGACGAGGTCGGTGAGCAGCTGGACGAGGACGAAGGCGGTGACGAGGAGGAGCAGGAGGTCCTGGACGACGGGGTAGTCGCGGCGGATCAGGGCCTGTTCGGCGAGCTGTCCGAGGCCGGGCCAGGCGAAGATCGCCTCGACCAGCACGGCGCCGCCGAGGAGGTTGCCGGTCTGCATGCCGAGGAGGGTGACGACGGGCGGGAGGGCGTTGGGCAGGGCGTGCCGCCACAGCAGCCGTCGGGGGGCGATGCCGGCGGCGGTGGCGGTGCGCACGTAGTCCTCGGCGAGGGCGCGTTCGATGCCGTCCTTGAGGTAGCGGCCGAGGACGGCGGCACTGGGCAGGGCGAGGCAGAGGGAGGGCAGCAGCAGGTACTGGACGCCGAGGTCGGGTGCGGTGAGGAGGGGGACGCGGCCGCCCGGGGGCAGCACGCCGAGGAGTACGGAGAAGAGGAGGACGAGGAGGACGCCGGTGACGAAGGGCGGGACGGCGAGGGCGCCGGTGGTGAGGATCCGTACGGTGCCGAGGACCCAGCGGTTGCGGGAGGTCGCGCCGAGGATGCCGAAGGCGGCGCCGAGGACGACGACGAACAGCAGGGCCCCGAGGGTGAGTTCGACGGTGGCGCCCAGTCCGTCGCCGATGAGGTCGGCGGTCTGTCCGCCGATCGCGTAGGAGGGTCCGAGGTCGCCGGTGAGGAGGTCGCCGAGCCACCGTGCGTACTGGGTGGGCAGCGGCGCGTCGAGGCCGAGGCGGGCCCGGATCGCGGCCTCGGCCTCGGGGCTCGCGTCGGGTCCGGCGAGGACGGCGGCGGGATCGCCGGGGACGAGCCGGAGGACGGCGAAGGCGAGGACGGAGGCGATGAGGAGGACGAGGAGGGCGGAGGGGAGCCTCCGCAGGAGGTAGCCGCGCACGTCAGCCCGCCAGGTAGGCGTCGTCGAGGTTGAGGTAGGAGAACTTGTTGAGGGTGACGCCGTGCAGCTTCTTCGCGGAGACCTGGACGGAGCCGCGGATGACGAGGTCGATGATGAACGCCTCGTCGAGGAGGGTGTCGGTGATCTGCCGGCGCAGCGCGTTGGCGCGGGCGTCGGTCTCGGGGGTGGTCCAGGCCTCGCGGACGACCTCGGTGTAGGCGGCGGAGCGGAACCTGGAGGTGTTCTTGGCCTCGTTGAAGGGGTAGGCGCTGACGGCGAGGGTGGAGGGCTGCACCTGGGCGAAGCCGTGGCCCATGGTCCAGAGGGCGGGCATGGACTGGGAGATGAGCTTCTTCTGGGCGGTGGCCGGGTCGGTGGGCTGGAGGGTGACCTGGACGCCGATCTGCTTGAGGTCGTACTGGATCGCTTCGGCGACGGCGGTGTCGCCGGGCAGGCCGAGGTGGAGCAGCGGGAGGTCGAGCCGGGAGTGGCCGGCGGACTTGAGGAGTTCGCGGGCCTTGCCGGGGTTGTACGTGTAGTGGGTGCGGCCTGCCTCGCTGAAGGCGGGTGAGGACTTGGGCCAGGGGGTGGCGGACGCGAGGCCGTGGCCGCCGAGGACCTGCTTGAGGATGCGCTCGCGGTCGACGCCCTGGGCGAGGGCCTGCCGGACGGTCTTGTCGTTCAGGGGGGCGACCGTGGTGTTGACGCCGAGGTACAGGGCTCCGGCGCCGGTGGCGTACTCGCTGAGGGTGAGTTCGGGGGTGGCGGTGACGGTGGCGAGGTTGTTGCCGGGGACGTCGAAGGAGAGCTGGGACTGGCCGGTGCGCAGGGAGGAGAGCAGGGCGTCGGCCTGCGGCACGACGCGGAACTCGACGGCGTCCAGGTAGGGGCGGTCGGGCTGCCAGTACTTCTCGTTGCGGGTGAAGGCGAGGCCGGCGCCGGGGCTCCACCTGGTGAGCTTGAAGGGGCCGGTGCCGTTGAGCTTCTTGCCCGTCACGGCGTCCTCGACGCTGTTCCGGTCGGTGAGGATCATGAACTCGAAGAGGTCGAACAGGTTGTTCACCGGATGCGCGAGCTTGAGTACGAGCTCGTGGTCGCCGCGCTTCTCGAAGCCGGCGACGGCGGCGGCCGTCGCTCTCAACTGGGAGGCGCGGAGCGGGTTCTGAAGGTTCTTCACCGCGAAGATCACGTCGTCGGCGGTGAAGGGACGCCCGTCGTGGTAGGTCACTCCGGTGCGCAGCTTGAGGGTGAGGGAGCGGCCGTCCTTCGCGTACTCCCAGGAGGTGGCGAGTTCGGGCTGCGGCTTCAACCGGTCGTCGTACCGGGTGAGCGTGTTGTAGACGAGCCGCTGCTGGAGCGACTGGCCGCTCTGGGCGAACAGCAGGCTCGGCGTGAAGTCCGAGTTGATGGCGACCGTGAGGGTGCCGCCGCGCTTCGGTGCCGCGGCCGCCTGGCCGGCCGGCGCCTCGGCCTCGGAGACGGCGGAGCGGCACCCCGCGAGGCCGAGACCGAGCAGCAGGGTGCCGCCACCCGCGGCGCGCAGGGTGGTGCGCCGGGAGAGGGCGGTGGGCGTGGAGGGGTACAGCTCGGTCATCGATGCCTGCCTGTGAAGGAGAGTGTGAGGCCGCAGGGTGCTGGGTGCTGGGTGCACAGATTTGTTCCGCTGCGGAAGGAAGAAGGCGCGCAGAGACGCCCGCGGGGCCGGGAAGGCGCGCGGAGGTGTACGGGGAGGGGGCACGCCACTGCGCCGGATCGGCGCACGGCGTCTCAGCGGGAGAGAGGCGAGGGGCCCGCGTGCGGCAGGACCGGGGCGGGGGCGGCGGGGCCGGTACCGGCGCCTGGATCAGGCGCGAACGGCACAGACCGCGCTGGCCTGTCGACAGAGGTCGACGTGCCTGCGGGAGATGAGACGCATGCCCTGATTCACGGGAGCAATATGACAGCGGCTTCGCGGAGCGGTCAACTTCCCTTGACCGCATACCGAGACGGGATCACCTCGCGCCGCTCGCGGACAGCAGCTCGCCGATGGTCTCAAAAGGCCTTCTGAACAGGGGATTCAGCAGTACCGTGCCCGCCGCGACGGGCAGCGTGGCCGGTCCGGCATGTGGACTGACGATGCGTTCGGGGTCGTCGCAGACATGCGAGAGGTCGATGGCGGCCCCGCGGATCTCCTCCAGGTAGTCGGGTTCGAGGACGCTGGACTGCTCGGTCACGACGACCAGATCGGGGTTGAGGACGTCGAGCAGGAGCGCGACGGCGCGTCCGACCGCACGGGCGCGTTCGCGCAGCAGCCGGTCGGCGCGCCGGTCCCCGGCCGCGGCCGCGTCCACCACGAGGGAGGTGTCGGGCTCGGGCACGATGCCCCGGCGGACGGCGGTGGCCGCGAGGGCGGTGTTGGACGCCGTGGCCTCCAGACAGCCGGAACGCCCGCACGGGCAGGGCGCGGTGGAATCCGGTACGGGGAGGTGGGCCACGTCTCCGGCGGCGGCACCCGGTCCCTGGTGCACGACCCCGGCGAGGCCGACGGCCGCGTCGACGACGTTGCCGACGAAGAGGTGGACCAGGCTCCGGCGGGCGGCGGGCCGGCCGAAGAGGATCTCCGACTGGGCGATGGAGCGGGCGTGGTTGTCCAGGCGTACGGTGCGGCCGCCGAGGCCGCGGGCGAGTTCGGCGGCCAGCGGGCGGCGCTGCCAGCCCAGGGCGTCGTGACGGACCACCACCCCCTCGGCGGGGTCCACCCAGCCGCCGACCGCGGCGCCGACGCCGAGCAGGGGGCGTCCCCGCGCGTGGGCGTCGAGGAAGCCGCGCAGTTCACGGGCGATCGCGCCGGGCAGGGCGTCCGGCGCGATGCCGCCGTGCGGGTAGGTGCGCCGGGCGACCACCTGTCCGCGCAGATCGACGAGGGCGAACGTCGAGCCGGGGACGCCCAGGTGGACACCGCCCGCGACGGGTCCGCCGGTGGCGCCGATGTGCAGGTCGACGGGGATCTGGGGCCGTCCCACTCCCCCGCCTCCGGCGAGTTCGGGCAGCTCGCGCAGGAGCCCGAGCCGGGTCAGGTCGGTGGCCTGGCGCGAGACGGCGGCGGGGCTGAGGCCGGAGAGCCGTGCGACGGCGCTGCGGGCGACCGGGCCGTGGTCGAGGACGGTCCTCAGCACGGTGGCGGCGTTGGCCTCGCGCCGGCCGTCGCCCGCCATGCGGGAGCCGTGCGGGGTGGTCGTCGTCATCGTCGCCTCTCTGGTCACTGTTGCGGTGGTGTGAAATCCCGGGGCGGCCGGACGCGGGCCCGCCGGCCGCCCGTTCGGCCCCGGCCGGCCCCTCCGGCCGGAGGGGAGTCGTCGCAGGTCAACGGCGGTTCCGCCGAGTGCGCGGAGTCCGGCCCCCGGCGCCGGGCAGGCGCCGATTCAACCATCGCGAGCGGTGGTTCGGGGCACGGGCGGCCGCTTGACGTCCGGCGGCGGCCGCTGCGAGTCTCCGGGACATGTTCGCGACCTCGTCCTGTACCGCCGTCTGCGGCGCCTGATCCTCGCGACCCTCGCGCGGTGACCGGCCCGCCGGTCCGGCCGCCGCCCTCGTACGAGCCTGCCTGTCGTACAGCCTCCCTCGTACGCCCTGCCTCTCGTACGGTCCTCCCTCTCGTACCCCTCTGTCTCGTACGGCCCGCCGCCGCGGCCCCGCCTCATCCTCGGCCCGGCGTCCGGCTCGTGCCGCCCTCCTCGGGCATCCGTCACTTCATTGCTTCCGCTCCGAGATTAATTCCTCCGGGACTTCCCCGGACCGCCGAAAGGACCGCGTCATGTCGACCGCGACCACCTCCGTCACCGTCCAGAAGGTCGGCGGCCGCCTCGGCGCCGTCATCTCCGGCGTCCGCCTCGGCGGCGACCTCCCCGCCGAGACCGTCGCCGAGATCCGGGCCGCGCTCCTCGCGCACAAGGTCGTCTTCTTCCGGGGCCAGGACCACCTGGACGAGGAGGCCCACGAGGCCTTCGGCCGGCTCCTCGGGACGCCCGTGGCCCACCCCACCGTGCCGTCGGCCGACGGCCGTTACTCCTTCCCGATCGACTCCGACCACGGCGGCCGGGCCAACCAGTGGCACAGCGACGTGACCTTCGTGCCCGCCTACCCCGCCTTCTCCGTCCTGCGCGCGGTCGTCATCCCGCCCTACGGCGGCAACACCCTCTGGGCCAACACCGCGACGGCGTACGAGAAGCTGCCCGAACCGCTGCGCGCCCTGGCCGACGGCCTGCGCGCCGTGCACTCCAACGACTACGACTACGCGGCCCTGCGCCCCGGGGTCCTGCCGGAGCAGCTCCAGCGCTTCCGCGAGGTCTTCGCGTCGACGAAGTTCCTCACCGAGCACCCGGTCGTGCGGGTCCACCCGGAGACCGGGGAGCGGACCCTGCTCCTGGGCAACTTCGTCCAGCGGATCAGCGGTCTGACGGGCGCCGACTCCCGCACCCTGCTCGACCTCTTCCAGGGCCACATCGAGCGCCCGGAGAACACGGTGCGCTGGCAGTGGCAGGTCGGTGACGTCGCGATCTGGGACAACCGCGCCACCCAGCACTACGGCGTGGACGACTCCGACGACCACGAGCGCAAGCTGCGCCGGGTGACCATCGACGGCGACGTGCCGGTCGGCGTGGACGGCCGCTCCTCGGTGCTGCTCGCACCCGAGTCGGTGCCGGAGCCGGCGTTCGGCATCGCCTCCGGCGACTCGGCGGCACCGGCGGCGGTGTGATCCGTGTCCGCCCCGGGTGGCCCGCACCCGGGGCGGGGGTGCGCGGGGGTCAGGAGGACGGCGGCAGGGCGTAGTCGGTGAAGCCGAGCCAGTCGAGGGTCACGCAGGGTTCGTCGCCGAGCACCCAGGCGTCGTGGCCCGGCTTGACCTCCATGTAGTCGCCCGCGGCGAACTCGGCCGTCTCGCCGTCGTCCATGACGACCTTGATGCGGCCGCTGACCACGTATCCGACGTGCGAGGCCTGACAGCTGTCGGTGCCGGCGATGGGCTTGACGTGCTTGGACCACTGCCAGCCCGGTTCGAAGACGGCGCGGCCGACCGAGCCGCCGTCACCGACGAGCAGGTCGAGCCTGCCCTTGCCCTCCTCGAAGGGACGCGTCTCGTCCGCTGAGTCGAAGCTCTTCCGTACGATCCCGGCCATCGCGCACTCCCGGCGGTGGAAAGGGTGCGGTCCCCGAGTCCGCTTCCAGGCTACGCCGGGGCGGCGCGGGCCGCCGTGCCCGGCGAGCGCATACCGATACGGAGAATGGTCAATCCTTGCATTGAATTTTTGTTGAACGAGAATCGCCATTTGGTGGATCCGTGCACATTCGCGGCCCTTTTTCTGTGCGCATCCCTTACTGGACAGACCTACACATAAAGCCCAGATAAGCGCACAATGAAGCAGCGGCGCGATTGCCGCAAGTGCAGTCAGACGTGCATACGCCAGAAGGAGGCGAGGTCGTATGTCTGACGTCTCTCACCGTCGTGGTGATATCGCAGGACACCCGGACGCGACGGAAATGCGGGAGCGGTATGCCCGCGTACTCCAGACCAGAGGTGTCACGGCGGTCGAAGAACTCGTGATCCTCGCCGGCGTCTACGCCGCGATCTCCCCGTGGGTCGTTCACTTCTCCGCCGCCATGCCGACACTCGCCATCACGAACCTGGTCGTCGGCATCGCCCTCGCGGTCCTCGGCCTGTGCATGTCGATGGCCCCCGAGCGGTCGCAGGACCTGAACTTCGTCGTCCTGCTGCTCGGCGCATGGCTGATCATCGCTCCATGGGTGGCCGCGCGGAACCCCGACACCGGCACGATCCTCAGCAATGTGATCACCGGTGCGTGCGTCTGCCTGTTCTCCCTGACGGCCGGTGGACTGCTCATGACCAAGAGAAGGACGTGACGTTCTGATCGTCCGACACCCTGACCTTCGCTGATCCTCTCCCGGAACGGCGGCATCTCCTCTCCCGGAGGTGCCGCCGTTCACCGCGTTCTGTGCGTGAACTGCAACTACCGGGTAACGAATTGACCCACGTGGTTTCAGCCACATAAGTTCTGCGTAAAGCTTGCTCCACAGGGACAGGCTCCCGCTCGCATACCCAGTCCTTGGGGGGACAAAGTGAACTGGTACCTCGACGTTCTCAAGAAGTACGCGGTGTTCAGCGGCCGTGCGCGTCGCCAGGAATTCTGGATGTTCTTCCTGTTCAACGCCATCGCGGCGATCATCCTCATGATCGTCGACTCCCTGCTCGGCACCTACCCGCTGCTGTACGGCATCTACGCCCTGGGCGTCCTGATCCCGGGTCTCGCCGTGACGGTCCGCCGCCTGCACGACACCGGCCGCTCCGGCTGGTGGATCCTCATCGACCTCGTTCCGCTGGTCGGCGCCATCATCCTGATCGTCTTCCTCGCCACCGAGGGCGAGCAGCACCAGAACGCGCACGGCCCGAACCCGAAGCTGGCCCCGGCCTACTGACGGTCCCCGCCTGCTGAAGGACCCGCTCACGCGCGCGGCCCCCGGAGTTCTCCTCCGGGGGCCGCACCCGTTTCCTGCCCAGTGCCGGTTCGGCGCGTTTCCCCGCGCCGCCTTGTGCAGGATGGCGCACGACCGGCCCCCGCGGCCCCGCCTAGCCTCGCCGCAACAGCACGAACGAGGGGCGGTACCACCGGTGAACTGGCACATCCACGACTATCGCGAGAGCGATCTCGCCGCCGTCGTCCATCTGATCGACACCACCGCCGAGCTCGGGCAGGAGTCCGTGTTCTCGCTCGCCGAGTGCATCGGCGCCCTCACCACCCGTCAGCCGGCCGTGGTCGCCGTGCACCAGGGCGCCCCCATCGGCGCGGCGCTCGCCTGTGTCTCCGGCGAGCGGGCCTGGGTCATGCGGGTCGCGATCTCCTCGGCGTGGCGGGGCCGCGGCCTCGCCAGCGCCCTGCTCGTGGAGCTGGAGCGGCGGCTCGTCGCGGCCCGCGTCGGGCGCATCGCCTACGTCCTGCCGGAGGAGGAGCTCCTCGGCGAGGGCCTGCTGAACGCCGGGTACACGCGCCAGCCGGCCGTCGCGTACTTCGAGAAGGTGGAGCCGCTGCACGGCCCCGCCGCGGGTCTCCTCGACGACCTGGGCGGCCGGCTGCTCCCTGGCGACCTGTGGGCGAAGGTCGCCGGCATGGAGCGGGAGAAGGACCTGATCGAGCGCCGGGTGGTGCTGCCCCTGGCCGAACCGGAGCGCGCCACCCGCCACGGGGTGCGACCGCCGCGCGCGGTCTGTCTGTTCGGCCCGCCCGGCACCGGCAAGACCACCTTCGCGCGCGGCATCGCGTCCCGGCTCGGCTGGCCCTTCGTGGAGATCCTGCCGTCCCGCCTCGCCGACGAGGGGAACCTCGCCGCCGCCCTGCGGTCCGCGTTCGCGCGGATCGCCGAGCTGGAGCGGGTCCTGGTCTTCATCGACGAGGTCGAGGAGATCGCCCCGGTCCGCTCGGAGCCCGCCCAGCCCGGTGGCATGCACGGGGTGACGAACGAACTCCTCAAGCTGATACCGGGCTTCCGGGAGCGGGACGAGCGGCTGCTCGTCTGTGCGACCAACTCGATCCGCTCCCTCGACCCGGCGTTCCTGCGCCCCGGCCGCTTCGACTACCTCATCCCGATCGGTACGCCGGACAAGGCGGCCCGCGCCGCGATCTGGGCCCGGTACACGGACGGGCGGCCGGACGTCGACATCGACGAGCTGGTGCTCGCGAGCGAGCTGTTCACGCCCGCCGACATCGAGCACGCGGCCCGGATCGCCGCGCAGGCCTCCTTCGAGCGGGACCTCCTCGCGGTCGGCGGGCGCGGCGGCGACGACCCGGCGCCCGGCGCGAGCACGGCGGACTACCTGGAGGCCATCGCCGAGTGCCGGCCGACGGTCACGCCGGAGATGGTCGAGCAGTTCGCCGCGGACATCACCTCACACGCCCGCACCTGATGGTGAACTTCTCCCCGGCCGCGTCCAGTTCGTCCCGGTCGGGCGGCTGGGCGCCGGCCCGGGAGACGGTGACGGCAGCCGCCGCGGCCGCCCTCCGCAGCAGCCTCGCCAGGTACTCGGCGCCCAGCCCGTCGAAAGTCTCCCGGCCGGCCAGGACGTCGAGTACGGCCGACATGAAGGAGTCACCCGCGCCGACCGTGTCGACGACGGTGACCGGCGGCGCCTCCGAGGTGACCGTCTCCCGCCCGGTGAGGGCGAGCGACCCCGCCGCGCCCCGGGTGACCAGGACGACGGCCGGGCCGAGCGCCAGCCAGCGGGCGGCGACCGCCTCCGGCTCCTCGCCGGGGTACAGCCAGGCCAGGTCCTCGTCGCTCGCCTTCACCAGGTCGCTCAGCGCGACGCAGCGCTCGACGCGGGCGACGGCCTCGGCGTGCTCCCCCATCAGTTCGGGCCGCACGTTGGGGTCGTAGCTGACCGTGGCCCGGTCGCGGAGCCGCTCGACCTCGGCCAGGACGGCGGCCGCGCCGGGGGAGGTGACGGCGGCGATCGAGCCGATGTGCACATGGACGGGCCGCTCCTCGCGGAGCTCCCCCGCCTCCAGGGTCCAGGCGATGTCGAAGGTGTACGAGGCCGCTCCGTGCGCGTCGAGCGCGACGACCGCCGACGGGGTGCGTACGGGAGCGCCGCCGACCTCCACCCGTACCCCCGCGCCCTTCAGATGGTCCGCGATCAGCCGGCCGGTGGGGTCGTCGGCGAGCTGGGTGAGCAGGGTGACGTCCCGGCCGAGGCGGGCGAGGCCGTAGGCGACGTTGGCGGGGCTGCCGCCCGGGTGGACCCGTTCGCTGCCGTCGGCGCCGCGCACGATGTCGGCGACGCACTCGCCGATCACCAGGATGGACATGGGTCAGAGCTCCTTGGCGTAGGTGTCCTGGTAGCCGGCCCGCCCGCCGAAGACGTTGAGGCCGACGTGGCCGTCGGTGTAGGTGGCCGCCGGTTCGGTCAGGTCGATGATCCGGTTCCCGTCGAGGAAGACCTGGATACGGGTGCCCTGGTGGACGACCCGCAGATCGTACGTGGCGCCGTGCCGTACGAGAGCGGGGACCCGGGCGAGGGCGGCGGCGTCGTCGAAGGAGCCGCCGCGCCGGACGACGAGACGGACGGCCCGGAGGTCCGGGTCGACGTTGAGGACGTACCCGTCGGCGCCGTCGGCTGAGGCCCGCCAGATCAGGGAGGCGGCGCCCCGGGTGCCGTCGGGGCCGCCGAGCCGTAGCAGGGTGGTGAGTTCGAGGTCGGCGAAGCGGCGGGTGGACATCGCGTCGCTGTCGCGGTCGAAGACCCCGGTGTGCCCGGCGCCGGTGGCCTGCCAGCGGCCGGCGGGGACGGCGGTGAGGGTGCCGAGGTCCGTGCGGAACTCCCCCGGCGGCGGGGGCCCGGGCAGGACGGGGAGCGTCTCGGAGAGGCGGCAGGTGGAGGCGAGGCGGTGGAGGGCGAGTTCCGCGATCCGGACCGTGCCGCCGTCGGCCGTGAAGGCGATCCCGTCGGCGTCGGGGTCGGGCAGGACCAGGCTGGTGACGACGGCCTCGCCGGCGCCGCCGAAGACCTCCACGGAGGAGGAGTCGACGAGGATCCGCAGCCGGACCGTCCGGCTGCCGTCGGCGGCCCGGGCGGCCGCGAGCGGGGCCTCGGTGCGGCCCGCGAAGGAGCGGGTGAAGTCGGTGCGTCCGGAGGCGGTGCGGTCGACGTAGAGGCGTTCGCGGACGGCGTCGTAGCCGACGAGGGTGGCCTGTCCGTCCTTCGTCCGCAGATGAAACGCGCAGCCGGTCGCGGCGCCCGTCGGCGGCAGCAGGAGCTCGGCCTCCAGGTCGTACGTGGTGCCGGTGAGGCCCGCGCAGGGGTCGGGCGCGCCGGGTCCTGCGGTCAGGTCCCGCCGTACGGTCGTGTCCGTGCGCAGCGAGGCCAGTTCGGCGACGGGCCACTGGCGCAGGACGGGGCCGTCAGGGCCGTCGGCGAGGGTGAGTTCACGGGGAAGGGAGTGCTGGCCGTTCCACGGGTGGGTGGGGGCGCTGAACGGATAGTCCCAGTTGGTGGTCCAGCCGAGCCAGACGCGGCGCGCGCCGGGCAGGTCCGCGAAGGTGATGGCCGCGTAGAAGTCGCGCCCGTGGTCGCTGCGCGGGGCCGGGCCCGGGGCCTGGTGAGCGGTGAAGGCGGTGCCGTCCCAGTCGCCGGTGAGGTGGCGGGCGGTGGAGCCGTCGGTGGAGCGGAGGGCGCCGGTGCTGAAGGTGAGGACCCAGACCGTGCGGGCGGGGTCGCCGTCGACGGGGAGCGGGATGAGGTCGGGGCATTCCCAGACCCCGCCGCCGGCCACCCAGTCCCCGTAGCCGAACGAGCTGGCACGGGTCCAGTTGAGGAGGTCCCGGGAGGTGAAGAAGCGCACGTGGTCGCCGCCGGACACCACCATGACCCACTGGTCGCGGGCCTCGTCCCGGACCACCTTCGGGTCGCGGAAGTCCCAGCCGCCGTCCGGGCCGCCGGGGTTGCCGACGAGCGGCCCGGGACCGCCGTAGGGCTGCCAGGAGCGGCCCCGGTCGGTGCTGTAGGCGGCGCGGACCGCCTGGTTCCCGCCGATCCTGTCCGGCTGGTAGCTCGTGTAGTAGGCGATCAGGCCGGAGCCGCCGCCGAACAGGCCGGAGGCGTCGCCGTGATCGGCGACGGCCGATCCGGACCAGCGGTGGCCGTACTCGTTCCATTCGAGGGCGATCGGCAGCGCGCGCCAGTGCAGGAGGTCGGTGGAGACGGCGTGCGCCCAGCGGCCTTCGGCCTGGTGGAAGAGGTGGTACTCCCCGTCGAGGTGGACGAGCCCGTTGGGGTCGCTGCCCGGTCCGGAGCGCGGTGAGTGGTGGACGGCGGGGCGGTACGGCTCGGTGTAGTGGTCGCGTACGTCGGCGGCGTACACGTCCTGGAAGTACGCGGTGCCGCCGGCCGCGACGAGCCCGACGGTGTCGCCGGTGGCGCTCGCCGGGGCGCGCAGGGCCTCCACGCCGTCCACAAAGGCGGTGAACTCGCCTCCGAGGAGGTGGACTTCGACGCGGTACGGAGTTCCCGTGCGGAGCGGGCGTACGGGCGGGGGCGCGGTGGCGAGGACGGCGCGGCTCGTGTGGTCGAGGAGCCGTATCGAGCCGGTCGTGGTGTCCAGGAGGAGCTCGTGCCCGCGGACGAGGAGCCCTGCCGCGTCCGCCCCGGCGAGCTGCACGTCGGCGGAGACGACCAGGTCGGGGCCGTCGGGGGCGGGCGCGGTGCGCAGCCCGCCGTTCCCGCGCAGGCCCTTGAGGTCGCGGGTCCAGGTGCCGGAGAGGGTGGTGGCGCCCGGGAGTCCGTCGGGCGGGCCGGCGGCGGTGACGTTCTCGAAGGAGACCCGGCCGTTGTAGGCGAGGAGCCCGGGGCGGCCGGAGAGGTGCGGGGCGGGCGCGGGGTCCTCGGTGTCGATGACGGGTGCGTAGCCGTCGGGGCGGAGGAAGTCGCTCTGCCAGTGGACGCGGAGGCGGCGGCCCTCGGCCTCGACGCGCAGGCGGTGGACGGTGCCGGGCGTGATCGGGGTGGAGTGGGTGGCGAGGGTGACGTCACCGTCCACGCGGTAGAGGCGGAGGCGGCCCAGGTTGGGGTCGGCCTCGACGGCGTAGCCCCGGGTGCCGGTGGCGTCGGCGCGGACGAGGAGGGCGGCGACGGCGTACGGGTCGTGGACGAGGACGTCCGCCTGGAGGGAGGTGTCGTACGCGTCCTCGGCGGCGATCGTACGGATGTTGGCGCCTTCGGGCGCGGCCCCGGTGAGCCCCAGTGGGGTCGGGGTCCAGGTGCCGGTGCCGGTCCAGCCGCTCAGGTCGGTGGTGACGGTCCAGGTCCGGGGAGGCCCGAAGGTGACCGAGCCGCCGTCGGCGAGCAGGCCGACGTGGCCCGTGGTGTGGCGGTGGTCGACGGTGGTGAGGACCTGTTCGCCGTCGACGTGGACGGTGAGGGCGGGCCCGTCGACGGTGACGTCGAGGGCCGTGCCGGGGCCGTTGCCGCCGGTGGCGAGGGTGGTGCCGTTCGCCAGATCGACCAGCTCCACCTGGCCGTTCGCGGGTTCCAGGAGGACGGCGTAGCCGGTGGAGCCGTCGGCCTCGGCCCGCAGGACGAGTCCGCCCCGGGCGTGCGGGGTGGCCGGATCGGCCGTGATCCGGACGGAACACCCGGCGCGGGCGCCGATCCGGTGCTCGGCGACGGCGAGCGCGGTGCCGGAGGCGGTGGAGGCGCGTTGCCCGCCGTCCGGGGTCCGCTGCCAACTCCCCTGGTACGGGAGGGGGTCGGGGAGCGGCGAGGTGACGGCCTCGGGGAGCGTCGCGGTCCGGCGGCGCGCGGGGGCGGCCTCGGCGGTGCGGGAGGCGACGAGGGCGGGAAGGAGGGCGAGCCCGCCGGCCCGGAGCAGGGTGCGGCGGTGGAGGGGGAGCTCGGGGATACGCATGGGGCCTCCTCGGCGGTGGGGTGGCGCCGGTACGAAAGAAGGAAGGGGCCGGTGCCGGGGGTCCGTGCCCGGCACCGGGCGGAAGGACCGCTACGGCCAGAGCGGGCGCGGGCTCGTCTCGATCGGGGCCATGTGCCAGGCGTCGAGGCGGGTGACGGTCGCGCGGCCGGTGGTGGTGAGCGAGACGCCGGTCGCCTCGTGGGGGCGGGTCGGGTAGACGCGGGCGGCCAGGGCGCGGCCGTTGGCGAAGATCTCCAGGGCGGAGTGGTCCACGAGGACGCGGAGTTCGACCGTGCCGTCCGGGCCGAGGGGCAGGTCGCCGTGGCGGGGTGCGGTGTCGACGTCCGGGTCCAGGCTGCTCGCCTCGCGGTGGAGGCGCAGGGTGCCCGAGGTGCCGGAGGCGTCGCGCGCGAGCTCGATGACGGTGCGCTCGGCGCCGTCCGGGGTCTCCCGTACCCCGAGCCGTACCGTGGCGCCCGGGGCGAGGCGCAGGGTCGCCTCCAGGTCGAGCTGGTCGCCACGGATCGCGTCCAGGTCGGCGTCCCCCTCGAAGGGCCCCAGGGCCACGTGGTCGCGGCGCAGGCGCGACAGCTCCGGCACGGGCGCCTGGGCGAGGGCGCCGTCGGGGCCGAGGGTGACGAGGCGCGGCAGGGACATGACCCCGGACCAGCCGGCGTGGGCGGTGGCCTCCTCGCCGCGGCCCTCCTGGAGCCAGCCGAACATGATGCGCCGGCCGTGCGCGTCGCGCATGGACTGGGGCGCGTAGAAGTAGTTCTGTCCGTGGTCGAGGCGGTGCAGGGCGCTCGGCTCGAAGCGGTCGCCCTCGTAGCGGCCGGTCCAGTAGAGGGGGTGGTGGGTGGCGCCCTCGTCCCAGGCGGAGAAGGCGAGGACGTCGGTGCCGTCGACCCGGAAGAGGTCGACGCACTCCCACATGGTGCCGGTCCAGTCGGGGTCGGCGGCGGTGCCGAGGCTCGCGTCGCCGGTCAGGAGCGGGCCCACGTACCGCCAGTCGCGCAGGTCGTGGGACTCGTACAGGAAGGCCGTGCCGCCCTGGCCGCGGATGCCGGAGCCGACGAGCTGGCGCCAGAGGTCGCCCTCCTTCCAGACGCAATGGTCGCGGTACGCGGTGATGTCGAGGCCCGCCGGGGGCGCGGCGATCACCGGGTTGGCGGGGTCCTTCGTCCAGTGCCGCAGGTCGGGGCTGCCGGTGGCGACGCAGGGCAGCTCGCGCTCGCCGTGCCGGCCCGAGTAGACGAGCGTGGGCACTCCCCCGTCGTCGACGAGGACGCCGGACCAGCAGCCGTCGCGGTCGGGTCCGGTGGTGCCGGGGACGAGGGCGACGGGTTCGTCGGTCCAGGTGACGAGGTCGGTGGAGGTGGCGTGGCCCCAGTGGATGCGGTGGTGGGCGGGGGCGAGCGGGTTGTACTGGTAGAAGAGGTGGTAGACGCCGTTCCAGTGGCTGAGCCCGTTGGGGTCGTTGAGCCAGCCGCCGGGGGACGTGAAGTGGAAGCGGGGCCGGTGCGGGTCGCGGAAGGCCCGCTCGGCGAGGCCCTCTTCGACGGCGGGGGCGATCAGGTCGTGTGTCATGCGGCGGTGTTCTCGGCTTCCGGGGAGGCGTCGTCGGCGGGCTGGAGCACGCGGTGGGCGATCTCGTGGGCGGGCGCGTAGAGGTGGCAGCGCACCCAGTGCGGCTGCCCTCCGTCCTCGCCGACGGTGTGGCGCACGGGGGTGGTGCTGCTGCAGGTGCCGTCGTCGTACGGGCAGGACGCGGGGTTCAGGACGGCGGCCCGCAGCCTGGCCCGCTCGGCCTTGTCGTAGCCGGTGCGGCGGGCGGGGTCGGGCACGGCGGAGAGCAGCAGCCGGGTGTACGGGTGGGCGGGGGCGTCCATGACGGCGAGCGCGTCGCCGCCCTCGACCAGTTCGCCGGCGAACATGACGGCGGTGGTGTCGGCGAGGTAGCGGGCCGAGCCGAGGTCGTGGGTGATGTACAGCATGGACAGGCCGCGTTCGTCGCGCAGGCGGCGCATCAGGTTGAGGACGCCGACCCGGACGGACACGTCGAGCATGGAGGTGGGTTCGTCGGCGAGGAGGACGCTCGGTCCGACGGCGAGCGCGCGGGCGATGGCGACGCGCTGGCGCTGTCCGCCGGACAGCTCGTGCGGGTAGGAGTCGAGCATGTCCGGTGCCAGGCCGACCTCCTCCATGAGGGCGGCGAGCCGTCCCCGGTCGGCCGCGTGGCCGTGGAGGACGAGGGCGCGGGTGAGGAAGTGCTCGACGCGGTGGACGGGGTTGAGGGAGCCGAAGGGGTCCTGGAACACCATCTGGACCGTGCCCCGGTACGTACGGGAGGCGCGGCGGCGCTCGGTGCGGAGCACGTCCTCGCCGTCGAGGAGGATCTGTCCCGAGGTGGGCCGTTCGAGGCGGGCGAGACAGCGGGCGAGGGTGGATTTGCCGCTGCCGGACTCGCCGACGAGGGCGGTGACACGGCCGGGGGCGAGGTCGAGGTCGACGCCGTTCACGGCGCGGACGCGGCGGCGGGAGAAGACGCTGCCGACCGGGAAGTCCTTGGTGAGCCCGCGGATCTGGAGGAGGGTCATGCGGCGGTGCCTTCGGTGAGGGCTGCCCAGCGACCGGGCGCCACCTGGCGCAGGTCCGGGATGTTCGTGGAGCAGTCGGCGCGGTCGTCGGGGCAGCGGACGTGGAAGCCGCAGCTGTCGGCGGTGCGCGGGGCGTCGAAGAGGCCGGTGAGTTCCCGGCGCGGTCCGGTGAGCGGCGGGAAGGCGTTCATCAGGGCTTCGGTGTACGGGTGGAGGGGGCGGGCGAACAGCTCCTTGGCGTCGGCGAGTTCGACGAGGCGGCCGCCGTACATGACGCCCATGCGGTCCGACAGCTCGACCATCAGGGACATGTCGTGGGTGATGAAGAGGACGGAGAAGCCGAGCGTCTGCTGGAGTTCGCGGATCTGGGCCATGATCTCCTGCTGGACGACGACGTCGAGCGCGGTGGTCGGCTCGTCCATGATGAGCAGGGCGGGCCCGAGGGCGACGGCCATGGCGATGACGACGCGCTGGCGCATGCCGCCGGAGAGCTGGTGCGGGTAGGCCTTCAGCCGGTCGGGCGAGATGCCGACGAGGTCGAGGAGTGCGGCGGAGCGGTCGCGGGCGGCGCGCTTCTTCAGCTTCTCGTGGGTGGTGAAGATGTCGCCGATCTGTTCGCCGACCGTGAGGACCGGGTTGAGGGAGTTCATCGCGGACTGGAAGACCATGGCGATCTCCCGCCAGCGGAAGGCGCGCAGTTCGCGGGCGTCCATGGCGAGGACGTCGCGGCCCCTGAAGGTGACGGAGCCTGCGGTGATCTCGGCCGGCGGCTTGAGGAGCCGCATGACGGCGTTGGCGACGGTGGACTTGCCGCAGCCGGACTCTCCGGCGAGTCCGAAGATCTCTCCGGCTCCGATGGTGAACGACACGTCGTCGGCGCCGACGACGCTGCGGCCGTCGCCCTGGTACTCGACCCGCAGGCCCTGGACGTCGAGGACGTTCATTTCTTCCCCTTCCGGCGGGCGCGCAGGCGCGGGTTGGTGATCTCGTCGACCGCGTAGTTGACGAGGGCGAGCCCGAAGGCGACGAGCGCGATGCACAGGCCGGAGGGGACGAACGCCCACCAGGTCCCGGTCATCAGGGCGCCGTCGTTCCCGGCCCAGTAGAGGTTGGTGCCCCAGCTGACGACGGAGGCGTCGCCGAGGCCGAGGAACTCCAGGCCCGCCTGGGCGCCGATGCCGAAGATGACGCAGCCGAGCAGGGTGGTCATGACCACGGACGCCATGTTGGGGAGGATCTCCCGGAACATGATCCGCAGCGGTCGCTCGCCGGTGACGACGGCGGCCGCGACGAAGTCCTTGCCCCGGATGGAGGTGGCCTGGGCGCGCAGTACGCGGGCCGAGCCGGCCCAGCCGGTGACGGTGAGGACGAGGACGACGGTGGCGGTGCCGGGCGGCAGGAACGCGGCGAGGATGACGAGCAGCGGCAGCCCCGGCAGCAGCAGGAAGACGTTGGTGACGAGGGTCAGCAGGTCGTCGACGAGCTTGCCGAGGTAGGCGGAGGCGAGGCCGACGAGCAGGGCGACCAGGGTGGCGGCGATGCCGACGGTGAAGCCGACGAGCATCGAGCTGCGGGTGCCCCACAGGGTGAGGGCGAGGACGTCCTGGCCCTTGGCGGTGGTGCCGAGCCAGTGGCCGGCGGAGGGCGGGGTGGCGCCGAGGTCGGTGATGAGGGACGGGTCGCCGGGCGCGAGGACCGGGGCGAGCGCGCCGAGGAGCGCGAAGACGGTGAGCAGGAGGAGTCCGGCGCGGGCCTTGCGGTCGGCGAGCAGCCGGCGCCCGAGGCCCTGGCGGGCGGTGCGGGTGGTGCCCGGCGGGCCGGGCGTCGGGTCGTGGGACACGGCCGTGGCGGTGTCCGGGGTGTCGAGGACGGACATGGTGGGGCTCCCTCCTCAGCGGACGCGGACGCGCGGGTCGAGGCGGACGTGGATGAGGTCGACGACGAAGTTGGCGAGCAGGACGGCCGCCGTGATGGTGAGGAAGATGCCCTGCATCAGCGGGTAGTCGAGGGCCTGGACGGAGGCGAGGAGCTGGTAGCCGATGCCCGGGTAGGCGAAGACGACCTCGGTGAGGAGGGCGCCGCCCACCATGAATCCGAGGGCCATGCCGAAGTTGGTGACGGACGGCAGCAGGGCGTTGCGGGCCGCGTACCGGAACATGATCCGGGCGGGGCCGAGCCCCTTCGCCTCGGCCATGGTGATGTAGTCCTCGGCCGCGGTGGCGATCATGGTGTTGCGCATGCCGAGCATCCAGCCGCCGATCGAGACGAGCACGATGGTGAGGGCGGGAAGCACCAGGTGGGTGGCGACGTTCCCGAGGAAGACGGCGTCGAAGCCGGGTTCGAGCCCGACGTCGTACGCGTGCCGGAGCGGGAACCAGCCGAGCGTGACGCCGAAGAGGTAGAGGGCGCCCATCGCCAGCCAGAAGTACGGGAACGAACCGACGAAGATCAGCAGCGGCGGGAGCGCGGAGTCGAGGATCCCGCCCCGGCGCCAGGCGGCGAGGACGCCGAGGAGGTTGCCGACGAGGGCGGCGACGACCAGGGCGGTGAGGCCGAGGAGCAGCGTCCAGCCGATCTGGGAGCCGATGACCTCGGAGACCGGGGTCGGGAACCGCGAGATGGAGATGCCGAGGTCGCCGGTGGCGACGCTGTGGAGGTAGTCGACGTACTGGCGCCACAGCGGGCGGTCGTCGAGACCGAAGAGTTTCTGCAACTGGGCGATCTGATCGGGCTGCATCGGCCCCTGGGCCTGGGCGAACATCCGGGAGACGGGGTCTCCGGGCATGAAGCGCGGCAGCAGGAAATTGAGGGTGACGGAGGCCCAGAAGGCGATCAGGTAGAACCCCAGGTTGCGCAGGACGAGACGCACTGCTCTTCTCCCTGTCGGGTGTTTCGGGGCGGGGACGGCCCGGTGGGGCCGTCCCCCTGGGGCGGGCTAGCCCTTGACGGGCTGGAGGGAGGTGAGCACGAGGACGGTGGTCACGGACCGGTTGGAGAGGGTCGCGTACGGGTCGTCCTTCGTCGGCCAGCCGGTGAAGCGGGCGTCGGTGTACGCGCCCCACTCGGGTCCGGGGAAGAGCGGCACGACGGGGGCGTCGGCGGCGAACAGCTTCTGCAGCTCGCCCGCCCTGGCCTGCTGGGTCTTCGGGTCGGTGGTGGCGGCGAAGGCGTCGATGAGCTTGTCGGCCTTCGGGTCGCCGAAGCGGTGGTAGTTCTCGGTGGCCTTCTCGCCGACGGGCTTGACCTGGGTGGTGGCCATGGCGCCGCGGTAGAACTCGTACGGGGTGGCGCCGTTGTTGCTCCACACGATGCCGCTGTCGAAGGTGCCCGTCTCGTACGCGGAGACGACGGCGGACCAGTCCGGGGACTTCACGGTGGCGGTCACGCCGACCTCGGCGAGGTTCTGCTTGATGATGTTGGCGACCGAGATCCAGTCGGAGGAGGCGGAGCCGACGGAGATGTCGAGGGTGAGCGGCTTGCCGTTCTTCTGGGTGCGGCTGCCGTCGGCGCCTCTCTTGTACCCGGCGGCGTCGAGGGCCCGGGCGGCGGCCTCGGTGTCGTACGTGGTCCAGTCGCAGGAGGCGGCCACGGCCTTGTCGCGCCAGGTGTCGTAGGCGTTCGACAGGCCGGTGCAGTCGGCGGGGGCGGTGTAGCCGTTCATGGCGACCTTGGCGATCTTGGCGCGGTCGACGGCCCGGCTGAGCGCCTTGCGCAGGGCGGGGTCGTCGAAGGGCGCCTTGGCCGTGTTCAGCTGCCAGTTGATCATCGCGCCGGTGGTGGGGAACCAGTAGTGGTTCGTCTTCGGGTTCTTCGCGACGAAGGACTTCTGGATGTCGGGGACGAACGTCTGGGTCCAGTCGACCTCGCCGTTGGTGAACGCGAGGTTGGCGCTGTCGTTGCCGGAGAAGGCGAGCAGGCGTATGCCCGCGATCCGCTGCTTGGCCGGCTGCCAGTACGAGGGGTTCCTGCGCAGCTCGTACGACTGGCTCTGGAAGTGGTCGACCTGGGTGTACGGGCCGGTGCCGACGGGCGCGGGGTTGGTGTCCTTGGCCGGGTCGGCGATCTTCGACCAGATGTGCTTCGGGACGATGAAGTGCCCGCCGATCTCGTAGAGCGAGGGCGAGAACGGCTTGGTGAAGTGGAAGGTGACCTTCTGCGCGCTGTCGGCGGTGACCTCGCGGAGGTACTCGAATCCGCCGAGCAGCTTCTTCTGGAGCTCGAAGGTGTGGACGACGTCCTCGGCGGCGAAGGGCTGACCGTCGGACCACTTCACACCCTCGCGGAGGGTGAAGGTGACGGACTTCCCGTCGGGCGCCTGGGTCCATGCGGTGGCGAGCCAGGGGGTGTCCTTGCCGTCGGCCGGGTTGTGGACCATGAGCGGCTCGTACACCGCCTCCTTGGTCATGGGCGCGGCCTTCGGGGAGAAGGGGTTGAAGTTCCGCGTGAAGGTGCCCATGTCCTCGCGGGGGATGGTGAGGAGCTGGTTGCCGGAGGTGTCTCCGGCGCCGGCTGCTCCCGCGCCGCCGGAGCAGCCGGTCAGGAGCAGGGCGGTCGCCGCGGCGCCCGCCAGGAGGGCGGGGCGGAGCCCCCGCGGCGCTCGGCCGCGGGCAGGGGAGGGTGTCATAATGGTGGCTCTTTCCTCTCTTCAACACACCGGACGAAGACGGGACGGAAGATCTCGACGGGCCTGATTCGCGGTCAGACCGACGAGCGTTCGAGCAGCGGGCAGTCGACCGTCACCCTCTGGGTGTCGAGCGGCTGCCCCGCTGCGAGAGCGGCGAGCATGTCCACGCCCTTGGCGCCCATGGCCTCGAACGGCAGGGCGAGCGTGGTCAGTTTGGGCCGCAGGTAGGCGGCGATGAGTTCCTGGTTGTCGTAGCCCACCACGGCCACGTCGTCCGGGATCCGCAGCCCACGTTCCTTGATGGCGTCGTACGCGCCCATCGCCATCCGGTCGTTCCCGCAGAAGAGCGCGGTCGGCCGGTCGGCGCGGTCGAGCAGTTCGCAGGCGGCGGTGTAGCCGCCGTCGGCGGTCGCGTGGCCGGAGACGACCAGCGACGGGTCCAGCGGCAGACCGGCCTCGCGCAGCGCCCGCTCGTAGCCCTCGCGGCGGCCGAGGGCGGCGGGGATGTCCGGGTCGAGGTTGATGAACCCGATGCGCTCGTGGCCGGCCTCGACGAGTCGGCGGGCGGCGCGGTGGCCGCCGCCGATCTCGTCCGGGACGACGGAGGGCAGTTCGCCCTCCGCGTCGTAGCAGTTGACGAGGACCGTGGGAACCTCGCGGGCCGCCTTGGGGAGCGTGACCGCCCGGTGCCAGGTCGTGGCGTAGAGCAGTCCCTCGACCCGCTGTTCGAGGAGCTTGTCGAGGGCGGCGGCCTCCTGGGCCCGGTCGCCCTCGCTCGCGGTGATCAGCAGGAACTTCCGGTCGAGCCAGGCACGGTCCTGGGCGCCCTTGATGACGTCGACGGCGAAGGGCGCGGTGACGATCTCGGTGATCAGTCCGTACCACTCGCTGCGCTGGGCGGCGAGGGCACGGGCGCCCGCGTTGGGGCGGTAGCCGAGCTCCTCGATCGCGGCGAGAATGCGCCGCCTGGTCTCGTCCGGGATGGCCGCGCCGGGGCGGTCGTTCAGGACGAAGGAGACGGCCGTGCGCGAGACCCCCGCCCGCCGGGCGACATCACTCATGGTGACGCTGCGAGGACTGCCGGCCGCCATGTCGTCTCCCCTACCCTTGCCGCTTCTCTTGGTTACGCGCTTTAGTAACGCGCGTTAGTACGACGTTGCAGGCAAGTTACGACCGCCTTCCGGCCACTGTCAATATCTTGGCCACCAGGGATGTCCGACGGTGGGGAAGAGGGGTGCCGGTGGAGACGGTCGAGGGGCTCGCGGTCATGGCGTTCAGCGGCGGGGCGGAACTGGAGGCCTGGCTGGAGAAGCACCACGGGGACACCCCCGGCATCTGGCTGCTGCTCGGCAGGAAGGGCTCGGACCTCGCCTCGCCGAGCGCGGACGACATCCTCGACGGCACGCTCGCCTACGGCTGGATCACCGGCAAGCGCATGGCGCGCGACGAGCGGAGCTACCTCCAGAAGATCACCCCACGGCGGCCCCGCAGCCTCTGGTCCCAGGTCAACGTGCGCCAGGTCGAGGCGCTGACCGCCGCCGGACGGATGCGGGAGCCCGGCCTCGCCGAGGTGCGGGCGGCCCGGGCAGACGGCCGGTGGGAGGCCGCGTACCCCTCCCAGAAGGACGCGACCGTGCCGGACGACCTGGCGGCCGCCCTGACGGCGGAGCCGGGCGCGGCGGAGGCCTTCGAGGCGCTCGGCAGGACGGACCGCTACCTGGTGATCCTCAGCCTCTGGCAGGCCCGCACGGCGAAGACGCGGGCGGCACGACTGGAACGGGCGGTGGCGGCACTGGCGGCGGGAGAACGACCGAAGTAGGGCGGGGCGTCATCGGCGCAGGCGGTACAGGACCTGGTGGGCGTCCCATTCGACGAAGGACTCGGCGTGCTCCAGGCCGACGGCCTCCAGGAGCCGGCGGGAGCGGTGGTTCGCCTCCTGGGTGACCGCGACCACGCTCGGCACGGACTCCAGCGCCCGCGCCACGGCCGCGCCGACGGCCTCGCGCGCGTACCCCTGCCCCCAGTGCTCGGGCAGGAACTGGTACGAGACCTCCGTCTCGCCGCCGTGCCCCTCGGCCTCCACCGTGACGAGCCCGAGCACGACCCCGTCCTCGGCCCGGACCACCGCGTGGAAACCGGCCGCCCCGACGATCCGCCGCTGCCGGATCCGGATGACCGTGTCGATCACGGGACCGCCGAGGTGGCGTCGTACCTCCGGGTCGGTCCACAGCCTCGTCACGGCCGGCAGGTCCGCGCTCCGGACGGGCCGCAGCACCAGCCGCTCGGTGAGGAGCGGGCCGGCGGGGAGGGCGGGCGCCGGGGCGGGGACGGGGTGCGGGGAAGCGGTCACACCTCCGATCATCGCAGGCTCGCGTCCTTCCGGAGCCGGGACCGGCGCCGGTCCTAGACCCATCGGCCGAGGGACGTTCGACTTCGCGGCCGAGGCGCGGCCGGTGCGGGCCGGCCACGACGTGGTCATCGGGTCGCGGCGGCCGGGCGACCCGGAGCTTCTGGCAGCGCTGAAGGAGCTCGTCGCGGCGGGATGACGGATCGAGGACTCGGCGGCGGCCGCCGCGCACGCCGAGGTCCTTGTGAACGCCACCCCGGGCACGGCCTCCGTGGCCCTGCTCGGCACGATCGGGGCCCCGGCGCTCGCCGGGAAGGTCCTGCTCGACGTCGCCGTCGGCTTCCTCGCGGACGGCACGCTCTCCCACCCGGTCGTGAGCCTCGGCGAGGAGATCCAGCAGGCGTTCCCGGAGACCCGCGTGGTGAAGACCTTCTCCACGATCGACCGGGGCGTGATGGTCGCGCCGGACTCCCTGGCGGGCCCCAGCACCGTGTTCCTCTCGGGCGAGGACGCGGAGGCCAAGACGACGGTGCGAGGCCTGCTCGCCGATCTGGGCTGGCCCGACGACTCCGTCCTCGACCTCGGCGGCATCGCCACGGCCCGCGGTCAGGAGCACTTCGCGGACCTGTTCGTCGCGATCGCCCGGGCGACGGGGACCTACGAGTTCGGCATCCGGGTGGTACCCCCGGCGGCGGGCCAGGGCGCGCCGGGCGCCTGAACCCCGCCGGGGCCAGGACCGCCGGCCCGCCGCCGTGGACGTCGTCCTCGGCGGCCACCGCCGGGGGATCGTCGGCCCGGGACCGGACGGTCAGCGCGCCTGGGTGTCCCGGGCCGTCAGTGCCGCCTTGATCGGCTCCCAGTCCGAGGCCGTCGGTTCGAAGGACTCCTTCGCCGTGGCGATGTCCTTGTAGCCGCTGGAGGTGACCACGCAGACCACCGGGCCGTCGGCCTCGCGCGGCCCGTGGGCGCGCAGGCCGGCGAGGCCGGCGGCGGATGAGGTCTCGCACCAGATGCCCTGCGCCGCCAACTCATCGCGCGCGACCGCCATCTGATGGTCCGTCACCGTGCGGGCCGCTCCCCCGGTCGTACGGACCGCCAGGACGCCCCGGTAGCTGTTGACCTCGCAGTCGATGGCGTACGCGGTGGTCGGCCCGACGGGGACGCGCGCGACGGGCCGGCCGGTGCGCAGGGCCTCGGTGAGGGCGCCGGCCGCGGCGGGCTCGGCCGCGTAGACACGGGGGACGGAGTCGGTGACGCCGAGCCGCGCCAGCTCCTGGAAGCCCTTGGCCACACCGAACAGCAACTCGCCGTACCCGGTGGGGAGATGCACCTCCGCCGGCGCGCGTCCCAGGTCGAGTGCGAGCTCGTACGCGAGGGTCTTGTACCCCTCGGGTCCGAAGGGGTGCCCGGTGTGGGCGGTGTCCGTGACGCTGCTGACGCTCTGGAAGCCGAGCTCGTCGACGATGCGGCGCATCAGGGGACGCACCGACTCGTACGGGACGGTCAGCACCGTCGCACCGTAGGCCCGGAGGTGGGAGGCGACGGCGGGCGGTGCGTACGGGGAGGTGAACACGGCGCACGGGAGTCCGGCACGGGCCGCGTACGCGGCGGCCGCCGCACCGTGGTTGCCGGACGAGGAGACGACGATGCCCCGCGCCCCCGAGGCGACGGCGGCACTGACGGCGACCCGGTTGAGCCGGTCCTTGTGGCTCCAGGTGGGGTTGCGCGACTCGTCCTTGATCCAGACGCCGTCGGGGAGTTCGACCAGGGGCGTGTTGCCCTCTCCGAGGCCGGGCGCGGCGAGGGGCGGGAGCAGCGGGGCCCACCGCTCCAGGCCGTGGGCGGCCGGGCGCGTGAACAGGTCGGCGGGGACCTGGTCGTAGGCGTAGTCGATGTCGAGGGGGTACGCGACCTCCTCGGTGGACGTGAGGGGGCAGCCCCGGGTGAGCGGCGGCCACAACGGGTGCCGTACGGACGGATCGGCGAGCGAGCGCTGGGCGGTGGCGAGCGACGTCATGCGACGGGCCTTTCGAAAACGGGGACTGCGGACTGTCCGGGCCCTTCAGCCCATGCGGCGGGTGAGGGCCGCCAGCGCGCCGGGCCGACGGCCCGGGACCCGTTGCCGGGTCGCGATCAGGGTGGGGCCGAGGGCCTTGGCCCGGTCGCGGTCGGCGATCTGCTCCCACTGGTGGTGCGCCCGGTCCACCGCCTCTTCGACGTCGGGGTCGTCCGGGCGCTGGCCGAGGCCGAGCCGGGCCTCTGCGGCGGCGAGCCAGAGTTCGCAGCTGCGGGCCGGTTCCCCGGCGAGGCGGGCGAGGTCGGCCCGCACCTCCGTCCAGTGCACGGCCTCGATGGACCGGGGTCCGTGGCGGCGAAGGGCGTCGTGCTCCCAGGCCGCCGCGACCGCCGCCGCCTCCCCGTGCCGCCCGGCCATGGCGGCGGCGAGGATCGTGGGGTGGGGGTCCTCGACGACCACCGGCCTGGCCGCACCGACGGGCCCCGGCGGCGGAGGGGCGACGGGCACGAACCCGGGAGGAAAGGCGGGCAGGGGGGTGGGATGGGTCTTGGGCACGGGCGCCGATACGGGGGCGGGGCGGGCACCGGGCACGGGTGCGGGTCCCGCAGCGGGCGCGGGGCGGATCCCGGACGCGGGTGCGGGTGCGGGTCCGGTCGCGGGTGCGGGTGCGGGTCCGGACGCGGGTGCGGGTCCGGACGCGGGTGCGGGTCCGGACGCGGGTGCGGGTGCGGGTCCGGACGCGGGTGCGGGTCCGGTCGCGCGCTCAGCCGCCCAAGCGGGCGCAGTCGCGGGGCCGGTGGCGGACGCGGACGCCGGAGGAGGAGCCGGTGCGGTACGGGGCGCCGACGGGGGCACCACGGCAGGAGCAGGAGCAGGAGCAGTGCCGGTCGCAGGCACGGCTGCCGAAGCCGGGGCAGGCGTGCTCCCGGTCACGGGCCCCGGCAGGGACCCCGCATCCGGCACGAACGGCGGGACGGGCGCGGGCGCGGGACCAGCCAATGTCCCCGGTGCGGGCCCGGATCCCGGCACCGTCACCGAACCGCCCACAGGCCCCGGCCCCGGCCCAGCCGCCGAACCCGGATGGGGCGCCGGGGCGGGCGCAGGTGCGAGGCCCGTCGTCGAGCCCGCCATCGGACCGGCTCCCGGCGCTGCCGCCGCCCCCCGTGCCGGCGCCAGTTCCGGTGCGTACCCGGGCGTCAGGAACACCGGTTCCGGCGTCGGCGCCACCGTCATCGCCCGGGCCGCGGCCTCCGCGTGCGCGGCGGACGGTGTCAACCGGGCTCCGGAGCGCCAGAGTTCGGCCCAGGCCCGCAGGTACTCGGGCGTCGTGGGCTCGCCCCTGCGCGGGGCCGGCACCACGCGCGCGTAGAGCAGGGGGCCCGGCCCCGGGTGCAGCAGACCGGGCGTGGCGGTGAGGCGCTGCCAGACTTCATGGTCGGCTGCCAGGTCCGCGACGACGGTCGTGGTCCCGGGCTGCCGTACGCCGAGTTCGCCGACGAGCCAGTGCCAGGGCAGTGCCGTGTAGCGGAGGGTCGCCGGGGTGGTGCGGGCGAGCGCGAGATGGGGCAGTTGCTGGCGGCGGTCGAGGTGGAGCTGGCCCGCGAGGCAGACGACCAGGGGGCCGGGGCTCGCGGCCGCCGCGCGGAGCCGGGTGAGGACGGTCTGCGGGTCGAGCGGGTCGGCGAGTTCGACGACCGTGGCGGCCGTGGTGCCGGTGAGGACCCCGGGCGGTACGGCGGCGAGCGCCGGCAGGACGGAGGCGGCGTCCATCGCGCGGCCCCGTCCGGCGGGCGCGGCCGCGAGGAGCACGGCGGTACCCACCGCGGTCGTGGTCGACGCGGCCGAACCGGCCCCGGCACCCACGCCGGTGGCCGCCGCGCCCGAACCCCCGGTCACCGCGCCCGCCGCCCGAGCCCCCGGCTCACGGCTTCCCCGCTCCCCCACGTCCGCCCCCGTACGCATGTCCGACTCGCCCGTCACCACCCCGCTCGTGGCCGTCGTCGCCGCGCCCACCGTGCCGTTTTCGTCGTCGTTCACCACCCCAGCACCGTAACGGGTCGCGCCCTGTCCGATAATCGCCGGGCCTTTGGCATATGCCATAAGCACCACCGGATCGAGTGTTGCCAAATCCCTTACGGGCTCTCCCGGGCTGTGCAACAGTCGTCTACGGGCCACCTTCCACACTTGGCCGCGCCGCGCCTGTATCGGAGTACGACATGCCGTCCCCTCTCTTCGCGGACCGCCCCGCCCAGCCGCCGGAGCCGGGCGCGGTGGACGCGCTGATCTCACAGACCCGCCGCCTGCGCGGCGAGGTGGACGCCGTCCGCCGGGACGCCGTGGCGGACGAGGACGATCCCCAGCAGCGCTGGCAGCGCGCCCTGTGCGACCTCGCGGTCCATCAACTCGACGATCTGGGCGCCCAGTTGGGTCAGCTCCGGGCCGGCGTCCCGGCGAGCGCCGCCCCCGCCGACGAGGCCGAGGACGTCGTCGTCGACACCTCGCTCGCGACCGCCCCTGGCACAGCGTACGGCGTGGCCGCCCCGCCCCGGACCGGCTCGCTGCTCTCCCGGGTCGGCTCCGCCGAGTGGAACCTGCTCACCGACGAGGTCAGCTGGTCGGAGGAGCTGTTCCAGATCTTCGGGCGGTCCCGCGAGAACGGCCCGTTGTCGCTCGACGAGATGCCCACCATGGTCTTCGCCGAGGACCAGCCGGTCCTGCAGTCGATGGTGACGGACTGTCTGATCGACGGGAAGCCGATCGACGGCGAGTTCCGGATCGTGCGGACGGACGGCCGCGTGCGCACGGTGCACATGACCGGCGAGCCCGTCCTCGACACCGACGGCTGCACCGCCTCCATGTGGGCGGTGCTGCGGGACGTCAGCGAACTGCGCCGCAGCGAGCGGGCGGTCCGCGAGAGCCGGGACAGCCTGGAGCGCAGCCGCCACATCGAGATCACCGAGCGGCGGGTCGCCGTGGAGCTTCAGGAGGCGGTCCTCCCGCCCTGGCGCGGCTCCCTCCGCTTCGCCCACGACGGCCCGGCGCCGCTCGACGTGGCCGCGCACTACCTTCCGGCCGCCAGCACCGGCCTGATCGGCGGCGACTGGTACGACGCGCTCGCACTGCCCGACGGGGACGCGCTCCTGACCGTCGGCGATCTGACGGGCCACGGGGTCGCCGCGACCTCCTCCATGGCCATGCTGCTCGGGGCGCTCCGCGGCATGGCCGTCGCCGGCATCCGCCCCGCCGCGCTGATGGGCCACCTCAACCAGCTGCTCGAGACCTCCGTACAGCCCGCGCTCGGCAGCGCGATGTGCTGCAGGTACGACCCGGTGGCCCAGACCCTGGCCTGGGCGCAGGCCGGCCACCCCGCCCCGCTGCTCTTCCGCGACGGGACGGGGCACGCACTCCGGCGGCCCGAGGGCGTCCTGCTCGGGGCGACGACCGGCGCCGTGTACGGCGAGGCCGAGACCCGGCTGCTCCCGGGCGACCTGCTGGTCCTGCACACCGACGGGCTGACCCGCGGCGGTGGCCCGGCCGACGACGACACGGGCGCGCGACGACTGCTCGCCCTCGGCCCCCGGCTCGCGGCGGCACGGGACGCCCAGGACGGCGTGCGCGCGGTGGTGGAGGAGTTCGGCGAGGAGTCACGCGAGGACGACGCCTGCGTGATGGTGGTCCGGGTCACCGGCTGAACGCCGGCGCCGGCCCCCGACCCGCCGACAGGACAAGACCCTCCCGAGCCTCCCGGTCCCGCAGGACCGGGAGGCTCAGGCCTGGCCGGTCCTGGGGCGGTTGACGGGGGACCTGGGGAGGGCCAGCTCGATCTCCTCGCGCAGGTTCTCGATCCTCGAGTACCCCGCGTACTGGCCGGTGAGCCGGTACATCTCCCGCAGCCGGTCCCAGGTCCGGTGGGACGAGGTGTCCCCCATGGACATCAGGGCGAGCCGGGCGTACCGGTCGGCCTGCTCCGGGTCGTCGGCGATGAAGCAGGCCGAGGCCATCGAGATGTGGTCGAAGAGCTTCGACCGGTCGTGCCCGCCGCGCCGCAGTTCGAGCGCCATCTTGGCGTGGCGCTGCGCGGGGACCGCCGCTGCCGGGTCGTGCTCGGCGAGGGTGCGGTAGGCGAGGGCCTGCATGCCGTGCATGTCGGCCTCGTCGAAGTTCTGCATCCAGCTCGGCTTCTCGTCCTGCCGGTCGGACACGAACAGCTCCTCGGCCTCGCCGAGGGTGCGGCGCATCGCCTGGCCCCGGCCCATGGACGCCTGCGCCCAGGCCTCGATGGTGTGGAACATGGCCTGCGTGCGGGGCAGCACCCGCTCGCCCGAGCCCTCCTTGGCGAGCTTCATGAGGTCGAGGGCGTCGTCGGGACGGCCCAGGTGCACCATCTGACGGGCGGCCCGGGACAGCGCCTCGCCGGCCCGGGGCCGGTCGCCGCCCTCGCGGGCCGCGTGGGCGGCGATGACGAAGTACTTCTGCGCCGTCGGTTCGAGACCGACGTCGTGGGACATCCAGCCCGCGAGGACCGCCAGGTTGGCGGCGACGCCCCACAGGCGCCGCTGGAGGTGGTCGGCGTGACGGTAGGCGAGCATGCCGCCCACCTCGTTGAGCTGGCCCACGACCGCCTTGCGCTGGAGTCCGCCACCCCGGGAGGCGTCCCAGGCGCGGAACACCTCCACCGAGTGCTCCAGAGCCTCGATCTCCTCCGACCCGATGGGGGCGGCCTCGTAGCGGTCGAACCCAGCGGGGTCGGCGTGGAGGGGATCGGTGGCCCGCGGGGCGGCGCCCTTGCGTGCGGGGTCGGTCTGCAGCCAGTCGTGCATGGCGTTGCTGAGTACGGAGCCGGCGGCAAGCGCGGCACCCGCGCCCACCAGGCCGCGTCGGTTGAGCATGAGGTCCATTCCCGTGAATTCGGTGAGGACCGCCGCCGTACGATCGGGTGCCCAGGGCAGCCCGTCAGGGTTCTCCGTCTTCCTGACGTCCTGCTTCTTTCCGGCGCGCCCGTGTCGTACGAACCCGAGGTCCTCGATGGTCACGACACGGCCGAGTCGCTCGGTGAACAGTGCTGCCAGCACCCGGGGGACGGGATCGCGCGGGGTCTCGCCCCGGTCGATCCACCGCCGCACCCGCGAGGTGTCGGTCGCCAGCTGGGGGTGGCCCATGGCCGCCGCCTGCCGGTTGACGAGTCTCGCGAGTTCGCCCTTGGACCAGCCGGCCAGGCCGAACAGGTCTGCCAGGCGGGTGTTGGTTTGTCCGGTCACGTCTAAGCCCCCAGGTTCTCGGCTGAGTTGACAGTAGCCCTCTGTCATAGGCCTGGCGACAATTCGCCAGGCTTCGCCAGGGTGCGCGAGATGTTCCGCCACCCGCGCCCGGGTGTCAGGTAGGAACGCGCCACCCCGCCCCGCCGACCGGCCCTCATTCCCCAGGGTGCGGACCGGGGGCGGGCGGGGCGACGCACGCAACTCGTCGGCGCACGAAGGGATCTGTCACCTCCATGTACACAGCATCGTCCTCCGTGTCCGCCCCGCCCCGGCCGCAGCACCGCATCGTCCCGGCCGGTGCCGGACCGTACCTGGCCCCCGCTCCCCAGGCCGTCCGGCCGAGGCGCTGGGCGGGCGGCACCGGTACCCAGCCGGTCAGCGGGAGAATCGATCTGTCCGGCCCCCAGGGGGCGCAGTTGAAGATGGCGATCGCGTCCGTCCACCGGATCTGCCCGGAGTTCAACCCCGTGCAGGTGCTGCGGCGCAGTGGCCGTTCCGTACTGATCGTCGGGACGACCGGGCGGACCACGGCGGTCGCGAAGTGTTTACTGGACCACTCCCCCGCGTGGGTCGAGCGGTTCCGGCACGAAATAGCGTCCTACCGCTCCTTCGTCCGCCACCGTCCGCCGGTGCGGGCGCCGCGGCTGATCGCCGCGGACCCGGAGAACTGCACCCTGGTGATCGAGCGGATGCCCGGGCGGGCGGCGGCGCTGTCCCGCCACCCCGTCGAGGCCCCGCCGCGGGCGGACGTGCGGGCCGCGCTCGGTGCGATCGCCCGGCTCAACGCCTGGCGGCCGCCGGCCGGGACCTTCGACGCCCCGCTCGACTACGGCGCCAGGATCGCCCGCTACCACGAGCTCGGTCTGTTCACGGACCGGGACCGGGACGATCTGCAGAAGCTGCTGCACGGTCTGGCGCAGGCCGGCGGGCGACAGGGCATGGGCCAGTTCTGTCACGGTGACGCCCTGCTCTCCAACATCCTGCTCTCCCCGGCAGGACCGGTCCTCGTCGACTGGGAGCACGCCGGCTGGTACCTGCCCGGCTACGACCTGGCGACCCTGTGGGCGGTGCTCGGTGACGCGCCGCTGGCCCGGCGCCAGATCAGTGGGCTGGCGCAGCAGGCGGGCACGGCCTCGCGGGACGCCTTCCTGGTGAACCTGATGATCGTGCTGACGCGGGAGATCCGTACGTACGAGACGGCGGTGCAACGCACCATGAAGGAGGCTCCGCCGGCCGGTTCCGTGCCGGTGCCGTCGGGGGCGCTCGCGCCCGGCGAGGAACAGCGGCTGCTGCTGAGGCGGCTGCACGACGACTGCGCCATGGCACGGCGGGCCGTGCGCGCGGCGGTCGGGACGCGCTGAAGGGGCGGGTCCGGCCGACCACACGGGGGCGGTGCGCCGTGAGCCCGGTGCCGACACACCGGGACGCGGCGCACCGGCTTGTCCGCGCCCGGGTTTCCCGGAAGCCGCCTCCAATGGTCCACTCCAGTGACGCGTCCCAGGCCCGGGACCCGTCTCCGCGAAACTCCGCCCGATGGCCTCCATTCCCGCCCTGACGTGGGAACTTCCTTTCACGCAGGCGTGATTGACGGAACGTCCGGGAGCCGATACCCCTGTACGGGTCCGGCCCCGCACGCCCCCGTGTCACCCCCTGCCTCTGGAGGCCGCCTTGCTCCGTTCCGTATCGCGCAGACGTCCGTCACCGATCCGTGCGCCGGGGGCGGTGGGCGCGCTGGCGTCCGTCGCCCTGCTGCTTCCGCTGCTGTCCGCCGCCCCGCCCGCCGGCGCCGACGTGCCCGAGGCGGGTGTCCTGCAGGGGCAGTTCGCGCGGGCGGCCGACCGTCAGGGCGTCCCCGAGAGCGTGCTGCTCGCCGTCTCGTACCTGCAGTCGCGGTGGGACGCCCACGGCGGTGCGCCGAGCGTGACCGGCGGCTACGGGCCGATGCACCTCACGGACGCGGTGACCGCGCTCGCCCGGACCGCCCCGCACCACTCGGAGGGCGAGGAGGACGCGCGCGGCGACTCCTCGCGCCCGGCCCGCTTGGGTGCGGAGGTCCCGGTCCCCGCGCCGGAGGAGCTGCCGGAGCGGCTGCGGACCCTGGAGCGGGCGTCGGCGCTGTCCGGGATCCCGGCCGAGGAGCTGCGGACGGTGGCTGCCGCGAACATCGAGGGCGGTGCGGCGCTGCTCGCGGCGGCGCAGCGGGAGGCCGGGCTTCCGGCGAGCGCGGATCCGGCCGACTGGTACGGGGCGGTGGCGCGGTACTCCGGTGCGGACGACGCGGCGACGGCCGCGGCGTACGCGAACGACGTCTTCGACGTGATCAGGACCGGGGAGACGCGGACGACGGACAGCGGGCAGGTGGTGACGCTCCCGGCCGCCCCCGCGGTGGCGCCCGCCACCGGTCAGGTGGACGCGCTGGGGCTGCGCCGGCCCGCCGCCGGTCCGGTGGAGTGCCCGGCCTCGGTGGCCTGCGAGTGGATCCCCGCGCCGTACGAGGAGTTCGGCGACGGCGACTACGGCAACCACGACCTGGCGAACCGGCCCTCCTCCCAGTCGATCGACTACATCGTCATCCACGACACCGAGGCCGACTGGAAGACCACTCTGAAGCTGGTCCAGGATCCGACGTACGTGTCCTGGCAGTACTCGCTGCGCTCCTCCGACGGGCACATCGCCCAGCACCTCTCCCTCAAGGACGTCGGCTGGCACGCGGGGAACTGGTTCGTGAACGCCAAGTCGGTGGGTCTGGAGCACGAGGGCTTCCTCACCTCCCCGGACTCCTGGTACACGGAGGCCATGTACCGGTCGTCGGCGCGCCTGGTGCGGTACCTCGCCGCGCGGTACGACATCCCGGTGGACCGTCAGCACATCCTGGGCCACGACAACGTGCCGGGGACGACGGCGTCCACCATCAAGAACATGCACACGGACCCGGGCCCCTACTGGGACTGGGCGCACTACTTCCGGCTGCTCGGCCGGCCGATCACCCCGAGCGCCGGTCCGCACGCGGGCGTGGTGACGATCCGGCCCGACTACGAGTCCCACCGGCCGGTCTACACGGGCTGTGCGACGGCGGGGCAGGCCTGTGTGCCGCACGGCAGCGGGGCGGTGCGGCTGCACACCGCGCCGAGCGCCGACGCGCCCCTGGTGAAGGACATCGGTCTGCGGCCGGGCGGGCAGGACTCCACGACCGGGGTCAACGACACCGGGGCGCGGGCCTCGACGGGGCAGAGCTTCGCGGTGGCGGAGCGCCGGGGCGACTGGACGGCGATCTGGTACCTGGGGCAGAAGGCGTGGTTCGAGAACCCGGTGAAGGAGCCGACCGCGGTGAACGCGCGGGGTCAGGTCCTGACGCCCCGCGAGGGTCTGGCGGAGGTGCCGGTGTACGGGCGGGCGTACCCGGAGGCCTCGGCCTATCCGGCGGGTGTGCCGGTGCAGTCGGTGTCGCCGCTGCCGTACAAGCTGCTCGCGGGTCAGCGGTACGTGGTGGGTGGCCGCACCCCGGGCGAGTACTACTTCGCGCCGGTGTTCGACCCGAGCGGGCACACGGTCGTCCGGGGCCAGGAGGAGTACTACCAGATCCAGTTCGGCCATCGGGTCGCCTTTGTGAAGGCCGCTGACGTGCGGGTTTCCCAGGGCTGACGGAGGACTGTCCAAAAGGTGGGGGGGTGGTGCCGGACCCGGGGTCCGGCACCACCCCTTCGGCGTTCATCAGACTATTCGGGAGATCGCGTGCGCCGTCCGGGCGACGGGTAAGGCTGGGCCGGTCAAAGGCCCAGCTCACCGGAAGGCCCCCCAGGAAATGGCTCAGCCCTTCGTCATGCCGGATTTCTATGTTCCGTATCCGGCCCGGCTCAATCCCCATGTGGAGGCCGCCCGCACGCACACGCGTGCCTGGGCGCGGGAGATGGGGATGCTGGAGGGCTCGGGCGTCTGGGAGCAGCACGACCTCGATTCCCACGACTACGCGCTGCTCTGCTCGTACACCCACCCCGACTGCGACGAGGAGGCGCTCGACCTCGTCACCGACTGGTACACCTGGGTCTTCTTCTTCGACGACCACTTCCTGGAGGTCTTCAAGCGCACCCAGGACCGGGCCGGCAGCAAGGCCTATCTGGACCGGCTGCCGCTCTTCATGCCGGCGGACCCGGCGGCCGGCATGCCCGAGCCGACCAACCCGGTCGAGGCGGGACTCGCGGACCTCTGGCGGCGGACGGTCCCCTCGATGTCCGAGGGATGGCGGGTGCGGTTCGCGGAGGCGACCGAGCACCTGCTGTACGAGTCCCTGTGGGAGCTCGACAACATCAACGACGGACGGGTCGCCAACCCCCTGGAGTACATCGAGATGCGCCGCAAGGTGGGCGGCGCGCCCTGGTCGGCCGGTCTCGTGGAGTACGCGGCGGGGGCGGAGGTCCCCGCCCGGGTGGCGTACTCCCGGCCGCTGCGGGTGCTCAGGGACGCCTTCTCGGACGCCGTGCACCTGCGCAACGACCTCTTCTCGTACCAGCGCGAGGTGGAGGAGGAGGGCGAGAACAGCAACGGCGTCCTCGTCCTGGAGCGGTTCCTCGGCTGTACGACCCAGGAGGCGGCGAACGCCGTCAACGACCTGCTGACCTCGCGGGTCCAGCAGTTCGAGAACACCGCGCTGACCGAAGTACCGCTGCTCGCCGCCGAGAAGGGCCTCGGCCCGGAGGAGTGCGCGGCCGTCGCGGCCTACGCGAAGGGGCTCCAGGACTGGCAGTCCGGCGGTCACGAGTGGCACATGCGCTCCAGCCGGTACATGAACGAGGGCATGGTCGGCGGCCCTTCGCACCTGGACGGGATCATCGGCACCTCCGCCCTCGACATCCGCACCCTCTTCGGCCGTCCCGCCGCCGCCCGGCACCGCGCGCTCACGCACGTCCCGCACCAGCACGTCGGGCCCTCGCTGCTGCCGGAGTTCGACCTGCCGTACCCGCTGGCGCTCAGCCCGCACCACGCCGAGGCCCGCCGGATCTCCCTGGACTGGGCCGAGTCGATGGGTCTCCTGGACGACATCTGGGACCGGCCGATGGCGGAGGGCTTCGACCTGGCCCTGTGCTCGGCGGGACTCGACCCGGACGCCACCCCGGAGGAGCTGGTCCTCAGCGCCCAGTGGCTGACCTGGGGGACGTACGCGGACGACTACTACCCCCTCGCCTTCGGCCGCTCGCGCAACCTCCCGGGTGCCAAGGAGCAGACCGACCGGTTCAAGTCCTGCATGACCCTGGACGATCCGGCGGCGGGGGCGGCGCTCGCCCGGAACCCCATGGAGCGCTCGCTCGCCGACCTGTGGGCGCGGACCGCCGGCCCCATGGCGCCGGAGGCCCGCGCCCAGCTGCGCGCCGCGATCGACGCCATGCTGGACAGCTGGCTGTGGGAGCTGCACAACCAGGCGCAGCACCGGGTGCCCGACCCGGTGGACTACATCGAGATGCGTCGCAGCACCTTCGGCTCGGAGCTGACCCTGCTGATGTCCAGGCTGCGGCGGACGGAGGTGCTGCCGCCGGAGCTGTACCGCTCGGGGACCGTGCGTGCCCTGGAGAACGCGGTGATGGACTACGGGGCGCTGATCAACGACCTCTTCTCGTACCAGAAGGAGATCGAGGTCGAGGGCGAGGTCCACAACGGGGTCCTGGTGCTGCAGAAGTTCTTCGACTGCGACTACCCGACGGCGGTGGCCATGGTCCACGACCTGATGCGGGGCCGGCTGCGCCAGTACGAGCACCTGAAGCAGCGTGAAGTGCCGCTGCTGTACGAGGACTTCGGCCTCGGCCAGGAGGGCCGGGCAGCCTTCGAGGCGTATCTGCGGGAGCTGGAGGACTGGCTCGCGGGGATCCTCAACTGGCATCGGGGGGTGCGGCGTTACCGCGCCGAGGACGTCCGCGCGGGCAGCGGCACCCCGCTGATCGGCCGGGGGCCGACCGGGCTCGGCACCTCGGCCGCAAGGGTGGCCGAGCTGCTGGGGTCGGCCGCGCGCTGACGTCACGACGACGGCCCCGGAAGCCGCTCCCGGGGCCGTCGTCGACCGAACGTCAGGGGCGCCGGCCGCGCAGTTCGTCGAGCTCGCGGCGTTCGCGCTTGGTGGGGCGTCCCGCGCCCCGGTCGCGCACGGCGGCCACGGCGACGTGCTCGCGGGGCGGCGGGGGCGGGCTGTTGTCCACGTACGCCTCGGCGGCGACCGGCGGGCCGACGCGCTTGATGTGGAGCTCCTTGATCTCGACGATCCGCTCCCGGCCGCCGTGGAAGATCCGGACCTCGTCGCCGGGCTTCACGGCCTGGGCGGGCTTGACCCGCTCGCCGTTGACCTTGACGTGCCCGGCCCGACAGGCGGCCGCGGCCTGTGAGCGGGTCTTGGTCAGACGGACCGCCCAGATCCAGGCGTCGACGCGTGCGCTCATCGGCCCCCGCTCCTCCGTCAGCCCTGCTGGAACAGCTCGGCGGGCAGCGGCTTGAGCAGAGCGTACAGGTCGTCGGTGATCGGCCGGTCCCAACTGGCGATCGTCACGAGGACGTTGTCGCTGCGGTCGAACTGGACGCAGGAGATGCGGCTCTCGGAGAGCTTGAGACGGCGCACGATGAGGAGGTTGTCGCCCTGCATGACGGGCATGTCCTCGGTGTCGAGGACCTCGACCGGCTCGTCGTTCTCCAGGGCGGCGAGGAGCTGCGCCACCTCGAAGGGGATCTGGCCGTCGGCGAGCTCGCGCGCCGGGGAGCCGGCCGGGAGGTTGCCGATGATCATCGCAGGTCCGCGGCCGCCGAACAGGTCGTAGCGGAGGAACACGCCCTGGCAGGAACCGTCGGGGGCGGGCAGCAGACCGGCGCCGAGATTGCCGGGCCAGTCCCCCGGATCCATGGCCAGGACGTCGAAGTCCGGGCCCGCGGGTGTGGCGGCGCTGCGGCGGCGGAGGAAGGACATACGGCCATGGTACGTGCCCCGGCACGTACCGCGACGCGCCGGGGAGCCGCCTCGGGCGAGCCCCGGCCGGCGGCGGCCCGCTCACAGGCGGTGAGCGTCTCCGTACCGGCCGGGCGCCCGGGCGGGGGTGCGGTCGGGGCCCCTGCGCGCGGAGGGGCTCACAGGCCTCGGATGTCACCCGGAGCACCCGGCCGGTCGCGCGGTGCGCACGGCGCTCCCGCCGGGGTCGTCAGTCGACCGGACCGGCCGACCGCTCCGACAGCGCGCTCAGCACGGCCAACGCCTCGCCCGCGCGGTCGTGTTCGACGAAGAGGTGGTCGTGATGGAATCCGGCCACCACGTTGCAGCTCATGCCCGCCGCGGCCAGCTCGGTCGCGACGGCCGCCGTGAGCCCGACGGCGTCGAGCGCGGAGTGCACCCGGAGCGTGATCCGGCCCGCCACGTAGTCGTACGCGAGCCCGGCCGCGTCCGCCTCCTCCTGCCGTACGACGAGGGTGAGGCCCTCGGTCTCGGCGACGGTGACGACGGGGGCGACCCCGGCCGGGGCGGGGCCGTCCACCGTGGTGAAGACGTAGCGGCCGGGGTCGAGTTCCGGGCGCATCCCGGCGAGGAGCCTGGTCAGGTCACGTTCCGCGTTCATGGAGGTCAGGGTAGGCGTCTCCCGGGGCGGGCTCAGCCGGTGGGCGGGGTGTCCCCCACGAGCCACATGGAGAAGAACTGGGCGCCTCCTCCGTATGCGTGTCCGAGCGCCCGGCGGGCGCCCTCGACCTGGTGGGCGCCGGCGTCCCCCCGCACCTGGAGCGCGGCCTCGGCGAAGCGGATCATCCCGGAGGCTCCGATGGGGTTGGTGGAGAGCACCCCGCCCGAGGGGTTCACGGGGAGGTCGCCGTCGAGTTCGGTCACGCCGGCCTCGGTGAGCTTCCAGCCCTCGCCCTCCGCGGCGAAGCCCAGGTTCTCCAGCCACATCGGTTCGTACCAGGAGAACGGCACGTACATCTCGACGGCGTCGATCTCCCGCCGGGGGTCGGTGATGCCGGCCTGCCGGTAGACGTCGGCGGCGCAGTCCCGGCCGGCCCGCGGGGAGACGAAGTCCTTGCCCGCGAAGAGCGTGGGTTCGCTGCGCATGGCCCCGCCGTGCACCCAGGCGGGCGGCCGCGGCGGCCGTTCGGCGCCCGCGCGGTCGGTGAGGATCATGGCGCAGGCGCCGTCCGAGGAGGGGCAGGTCTCGGAGTAGCGGATCGGGTCCCAGAGCATCGGGGAGGCCTGGACCTTCTCCAGGGTGAGGTCGTGCTCGTGGAGGTGGGCGTACGGGTTCTTGAGCGCGTTGCGCCGGTCCTTGTACGCGACGAGGGAGCCGATCGTGTCGGGGGCGCCGGTGCGGCGCATGTACGCGCGCACGTGCGGGGCGAAGAATCCGCCGGCGCCGGCGAGCAGCGGCTGCTGGAAGGGGACGGGCAGGGAGAGGCCCCACATGGCGTTGGACTCGGACTGCTTCTCGAAGGCGAGGGTGAGGACGGTGCGGTGCACGCGCGCGGAGACCAGGTTGGCGGCGACGAGGGCGGTGGAACCGCCGACGGAGCCCGCCGTGTGCACCCGGAGCATGGGTTTGCCGACCGCGCCGAGCGCGTCGGCGAGGTACAGCTCCGGCATCATGACGCCCTCGAAGAAGTCGGGGGCCTTGCCGATGACGACGGCGTCGATGTCCGCCCAGGTCAGCTCGGCGTCGGCCAGGGCGCGGAGGGCGGCCTCGCGGACGAGTCCGGCGATCGAGACGTCCCTGCGGGCGGCGACGTGCTTGGTCTGGCCGATGCCGACGACGGCCACGGGCTCCTTAGGCACGGGGTTCTCCTTCCAGGACGGCGACCAGGTTCTGCTGGAGGCAGGGTCCCGAGGTCGCGTGGGCGAGGGCGCGGTCGGACTCCCCGCGGTGGATGCGGGCGGCGGCCTCGCCGAGCCGGATGAGGCCCGCGGCCATGACGGGATTGGCGGCGAGGGCGCCGCCGGAGGGGTTGATCGTCACGCCGGTGTCGAGCCCGAGGGCCTTCTTCAGGACGACTTCCTGGGAGGTGAAGGGCGCGTGGATCTCGGCGGTGTCGACGGGCCGCTCGAAGGCTCCGGCGCGTTCGGCGGCGAGGCGGGTGGACGGCGAGTCGGTGAGGTCGCGGACGCCGAGGGAGTGGGCCTCGATCCGGTGGTCCATGCCCCGGATCCAGGCGGGGCGCTCGCACAGCTCGCGGGCCCGGTCGCCGACGGCGAGGATGACGGCGGCGGCGCCGTCGCCGATGGGCGGGCAGTCGCCGGTGCGCAGGGGCTGGACGGCGTATGCGCCCTGGGGGCGGGCGCCCGGCAGCTGGGCGTGGGGGTTCGTGCGCGCGTCCTCGCGGCTGCGGGCGGCGATCGCGGCGAGGGCGGGTTCGTCGGTGTCGCCGGCGTCGACGAGGGCCTGGGCCTGGAGGGCGGCGAGGGCGACGGAGTCGGGCCAGAGCGGGGCGAGGTAGTACGGGTCGAGCTGGCGGGTGAGGACGTCGCGGACGGAACCCGGCGAGGACTTGCCGTACGAGTAGACGAGCGCCGTGTCGGCCTCTCCGGTGAGGAGCTTCACCCAGGCCTCGTAGAGCGCCCAGGCGCCGTCCGTCTCGACGTGGGACTCGGAGATCGGCGGCCAGGCGCCGACGCCGTCGAGTGCCATGGTGAAGGAGAAGGCGCGTCCGGCGAGGTAATCGGAGGAGCCGGAGCAGGTGAAGCCGATGTCGGAGGCCTTCAGGCCGGTCTGCCGCTGTACGTCGTGCAGGACGGGCATCACCATCTCGACCTCGGAGAGGTCGTCGGTGTGCCGCCGGTGGTCGCTCTGGGCGAAGGCGACGATCGCCACGTCCCGGCTCATAGCAGCTCCTTGTACGTGTCGTAGTCGGCGTCGGGCTCACCGGTGGGCCGGTAGTGGTCGGGGTAGCGGCCGTCCTCGCTCCACACGGGTTCGACGCGCAGGCCCATGCGGACCTGGTCGTAGGGGATGCCGGCGATGCGGCCGTGGAGGGCGAGCCCGGCGCCGTCGAGGGCGATGTGGGCGTAGACGTACGGGACCTCGATGTCGAGGTTCTTCGCTTTGATGTTGACGATGCAGAACGTGGTGACGGTGCCGCGGGGCCCGACCTCGACCCGGTCGGTGGTGGCCACGCCGCAGGTGGGGCAGGCGCCGCGCGGTGGCACGTACACCTTGGCGCAGGAGGGGCAGCGTTCGCCGACGGTGCGGCGCTCGGCGAGCCCCTGCAGATAGCGGGTCTGGGCGCGTCCGGGGCTGTACGTGTAGTCGAGGCGGGCGGGGGCGACGATGCCGGTCACCGGGTCCTCGAACCGGCCGTCGTGGGCCGTGGTTTCGTTCCCCGCGGTGCTCTCGTACGGCTCGAAGCAGGCGATGTCCGTGATGGCGCCAGCCCGTTCGGCGGCCCAGCGGATCCGCACCCGCAGGCCGGTGCGGACGGCGTCGGGGCCGGGGGCGTCGAGGGCGTGGAGGAGGGCGGTGTCGGCGCCGTCGAGGCGGACCAGGACCCAGGCGAAGGGGGTCGAGAGGGGCTGCCCGGGGCGGGGCTCGGGGTTCCAGGCCCAGGTGGTGACGGTGCCGGTGGCGGCCACCTCGACGAGCTCGCGGAGCTCGGCGGCGGTGGCGGGGTCGTACTCGACGGGCGGGACGAGCACCGCACCCGCCTCGGTGCGCACGCCGAGGACGGTGCGCTCGCGGAGTCCGGTGAGGAAGGCGGACTGGACCGGGCCGAGGGAGCGGGTGAAGGGGAACTCGACGACGAGGGGGGCGCGGAGGGCTTCCGGCGGTTCGGTGACGGTCATGCGGGGCTCCTTGGTGGGGTGGGCGGGGGTCGGGTGGGGGGGCGGGGCGGCTGGGCGGGGCGTCACCCCGGCCCCTGCATGAGGGCACACCTCACTCCCGGCGATACACCGGCGCCCGCTTCTCGGCGAACGCCCTCGCCCCCTCCTTCGCGTCCGCCGTGTCGAAGATCGGCCACCCCCTCTTCAGCTCGGCGGCGAGTCCCTCCGTCTCGGTCAGCTCCGCCGTCTCGTAGACGGACGCCTTGACCGCCTCGACGGCCAGCGGCCCGCACGCGTTGATGCGTTCGGCAATGTCGAGGGCGGCCTCCAGGGCGGTGCCGTCGGGGACGACGCGGCCGACGAGGCCGATGGCGGCGGCTTCCTCGGCGCTGTACGGGCGGCCGGTGAGGAGCATTTCGAGGGCGTGGGTGCGGGCGATCTGGCGGGGCAGGCGGACGGTGGAGCCGCCGATGGGGAAGAGGCCGCGCCGGACCTCGAAGAGGCCGAAGGTGGCGGAGGCGGCCGCGACCCGGATGTCGGTGCCCTGGAGGATCTCGGTGCCGCCGGCGACGCAGTACCCCTCGACGGCCGCGATGACGGGCTTGCGGGGCCGGTGGTGGCGGAGCATCGCCTTCCAGTGCAGGTCGGGGTCGGCCTTGAGCCGGTCCCGGTACTGCTCGCCCTCCATGCCCTTCCCGGCGAGGGCCTTGAGGTCCATGCCCGCGCAGAAGGAACCGCCCGCGCCGGTGAGGACGATCGAGCGGACGCCGTCGTCGGCGTCGGCCTCCAGCCAGCCGTCGTACAGGCCGACGAGCATCGGCAGTGAGAGGGCGTTCTTGGCCTCGGGCCGGTTCAAGGTGAGGACGAGCGTGGCGCCTTCGCGCCGGACGCTGAGGTGTTCGGTGCCGCCCATGGGGGTCTCCCGTCTCCAGTTCTGGAACAGGTTGCAGGAGCCGGGGATCCAGTTCAATAGTTTTCTGACACTCAGTCAGATTCTTCTGCGCACCCCCTTCCCCCCGTGACCGGTCGGCGCTCTAATGACCGCCACGTCCGTGTGAACCAGCGAACCGGGGTCAGGAGGAACGGTGGAGTACAACCTTGCCGACCTGTTCGAATCGGTCGTCGACGTGGTCCCCGACCGCGAGGCGCTGGTGTACGTCGACCATCCCGGCACGGGCGCGGAGCGGCGGCTCACCTACGCCGGGCTCGACGCCGCCGCCAACCGGATCGCGCACCACCTGATCGACGCGGGCATCCGGCCCGGCGAGCACCTCGGACTCCACCTGTACAACGGCGTCGAGTACCTCCAGACCGTCCTCGCCTGCCTCAAGGCCCGGATCGTGCCGGTCAACGTCAACTACCGGTACGTGGAGGAGGAGCTCGTCTACCTCTACCGGGACGCCGACCTGGCGGCGCTCGTCTTCGACGCCGAGTTCACGGGCCGGGTCGCGGCGGCGCTGCCGCAGACGGAGAAGCTGCGGCACCTCGTGCGGGTGGGGACCCCGGACGAGGACGCCCCGGCGCTCGACTGCGTGCCGTTCGCGGAGGCGGAGGCCGCCGGGTCACCCGACCGCGGCTTCGGCCCCCGCTCCCCCGACGACCTGTTCATCATCTACACCGGCGGCACGACCGGCATGCCCAAGGGCGTGCTGTGGCGCCAGGAGGACCTGTTCTTCGCGGGCCTCTTCGGCGGCGACCCCTCGGGCGAGCCGGTGAAGCGGCCCGAGGAGCTGGCGGAGCGGGTCGCGGCCGGCGGCGCCGGCATCACCTTCTTCCCCGCGCCGCCGCTGATGCACGGGACGTCCACCCTCACCGCGTTCATCGCCCTCAACTACGGGCAGCGGGTGGTGCTGCACCGCAAGTACGTGCCCGAGGAGGTGCTGCGCACCCTGGAGAAGGAGAAGGTCTCCAGCATCTCCCTGGTGGGGGACGCGATGCTGCGCCCGCTCGTCGACGCGCTGCGCGGACCGCTCAGGGGCACCGACCTCTCGGCGCTCTTCAGCCTCTCCTCGTCCGGCGCGATCATGTCGGAGACGGTACGGGCCCAGCTCCAGGAGCTGATGCCGAACGTCCTGCTGCTCAACAACTTCGGCTCCACCGAGTCCGGTTCCAACGGGCGCGCCACCGACGACTCCGGCCCGGCCAAGGGCTTCCGGCTGCACGTCAACGAACGCACCCAGGTCGTCGACCCGGCCACCCGGATCCCCGTCGCACCGGGCGGGACCGGCCGCCTCGCCCAGCGCGGCCACGTCCCGCTCGGCTACTACAACGACCCGGCCAAGACCGCCGAGACCTTCTTCGAGCGGGACGGGGTGCGGTGGGTACTGCTCGGCGACATGGCGACCGTGGACGAGCAGGGCGTCGTGACCGTCCTGGGCCGCGGCTCGCAGTGCATCAACACGGGCGGCGAGAAGGTCTACCCGGAAGAGGTGGAACAGGCCCTGAAGTCCCACCCCGACGTGTACGACGCCCTGGTCGCCGGTGTGCCGGACGCGAAGTGGGGCAACCACGTGGCCGCCGTCGTCCAGCTCCGGACCGGGGCCGGGCCACTGGACCTGGAGGCCCTCCAGACCCACTGCCGCCAACAGCTGGCGGGCTACAAGGTCCCCCGCCAGCTGGTCCTCACCGACCGCATCCAGCGCTCGCCCAGCGGCAAGGCGGACTACCGCTGGGCCCGCGCGGTGGCGGTGGAGGCGGACGCGGATCGCCGCCCGAGGTGACACCGCCCGAGGTGACACCGCCCGAGGTTTCACCGACTAGAGCCCGAACTCCCGGATCGCGGCCAGGAATTCGGCCGGGCGGGCGTTGTGGATGAGGTGGCCCGTCTCGATCGTGACGAGGCGGGCGTCGGGGATGGCGGCGGCGAGGACGGAGAGCTGGTCCTGGGGGACGTGGCTGGTCGGACCGCCGGCGAGGACGAGGGTGGGGGCCGTGATCGCGGAGAGTTCTTCGCGCCAGGCCGGGTCCGGGGCGTTGAGCTCGGCGTCGGTGGTCGTGACGATGCCCCAGTCGAAGGGCAGGGGCCCCTCGGGGCGCTCGGCCACCGGGCGCGGCGGGTCGAGGGGGACGAAGGCCGGAGCCTCCTCAAGGACGAGGCGGCCGACGAGCCCGGGGGCGCGCTGGGCGAGGAGGTACGCGGCGGCGGCGCCCATCGAGTGGGCGACGACGGTGGCACCGGTGAGGCCGAGCGCCTTGAGGAAGCCGCCGAGTTCGTCGCGGAAGTCCTCGAAGCCGTAGGCGCCGGGGCGGTCGCTGAGTCCGTGGCCGCGCAGGTCCACCGCGTACACCCGGTGGTCGGCGGCCAGGTCCGCGCCGATCTCCGTCCAGGTCGTGCTGTCGTTGCCGCGGCCGTGGACCAGGACGACGGGCCGGGCGTCCTCGGGTCCGGCGACCCGGTAGGCGATCCGTACGCCGTCCACGGTGACCGTGGAGACGTCGGGGTCGAGGAAGGCGGCGAGCGGGCGGACGAAGGCGTCGGCGTCGTCGACCCAGGGGAAGTGTCCGGCGCCCGGCTGGACGACGAGCTCCGCGTGCGGGAAGAGGGCCGCGGCCTCGGCCGCCTTGGCGGGCGTCGGGCTCGCGTCGTACTCGCCCGCCAGGATCAGGACGGGTGCGGTGAGCGCGCCGAGCGCTCGGCGGGTCGGCTCCGGGTCGTAGGCGCCCTCGCCGTGGTAGGCGGAGGCGGCGTCCCAGTTGGTCTCGCGCCCGTTGGCCGCCGCGTGCTCCTGGGCGGCTGCGTCCCAGCGGCCGTACGCGAAGGGGGCGGCGATCTCGTGGACGCGCCGCAGCGGGGTGTCAGGGCCGATCGTGTCCAGCGCGGCCCTGGCCTCCGGGTACCAGGGCCGGTCGGCGAAGACCTCGACGGCCTTGTCCCATTCCTCGTCGGTGGTCCCGACGCCGAGGGCGCGCCCGAGGGAGGTGACGAGGACGAGGGAACGGATCCGCTCGGGGTGGGCGGCGGCGTAGAGGACGGCGAGGTTTCCGCCCGCCGAGTGGCCGAGGAGGTCGATCCGCTCCAGGCCGAGATGGACGCGGAGCGCCTCGACGTCGCCGACCTGGCGGTCGCAGCGGTACGTGCCGGGGTCGGCGGGTTCCGCGCTCGCGCCGGTGCCGCGGGCGTCGAGGAGGACGAGGGAGCGGTGGGCGGCGAGCCCGCCGAGGTCCCCGAGGTAACCGGCGTCACGCATCGGTCCGCCGGCCAGGCAGATCAGCGGTTCCCCCTCCCCCTGGACGCGGTAGGCGAGTTCGGTCCCGTCATATGTGGTGATCGTCGGCATGCCGCCGATCCTCACGGGTCCCGGTGGATCACCGCAATCGGTTTCGCCGTGAGCGCCATGGCGGGGAGCGGCGGGACGGCGGCGCGATACGGTGGAGGACCGTCCCCGAACTGCGAAGGAACCGTTCCACCGTGCCCGAGATCCGGGATTCCGCCCTGCGGGGCGACTGCGCGAACTGCTTCGGTCTGTGCTGCGTGGCGCTGCCCTTCGCCAAGTCGGCGGACTTCGCCGTGAACAAGTCGTCGGCCGAGCCCTGCCGGAACCTCCAGGAGGACTTCCGCTGCGGCATCCACACCCGGCTGCGGCCGAGCGGTTTCCAGGGCTGCACGGTGTACGACTGCTTCGGCGCCGGCCAGCAGGTCTCCCAGGTGACCTTCGGCGGCGTGTCCTGGCGCGAGGCGCCGGAGACGGCCCGGCAGATGTACGAGGTCTTCCCGGTGGTGCGCCAGCTGCACGAGCTACTGCGCTACCTCACGGAGGCCCTGGCGCTGCGGACGGCCCGCCCGGTCCACGGCGAGCTGCGGGCGGCGCTGGCCCGTGTCGAGGAGCTCACCGGGGCCACGCCGGACGCCCTGGAGAAGCTGGACGTGGCCGCGGTCCGCGCCGAGGTCAACCCGCTGCTCCTGCGGACGAGCGAGCTGGTCCGCGCCACGGCCGGCGGCCGTCCGAAGAGCCGGCGCGGGGCGGACCTGATCGGCAAGCGGCTGCGCGGGGCGAAGCTGCGGGGCACGGACCTGCGCGGGGCGCTGCTGATCGCCGCCGACCTGACGGGGGCGGACCTGTCGCTCGCGGACCTGATCGGCGCCGACCTGCGCGACGCCGATCTGTCGGGCGCGGACCTCACCGGCGCGCTCTTCCTGACGCAGCCCCAGCTGAACTCGGCGCGCGGGAACGCCGCGACGCGTCTCCCGGAGGGCTTCGACCGCCCCGCGCACTGGACGGCCTGACACCTACCGGGGCACGGTCACGACGATCTTGCCCACCTGGTGGCCGGCCTCCATGGCCTGGTGCGCGGCGACGATGTCGTCGAGCGCGAAGGTCCGGTCGACGGCCGCTTCGACGTACCCGGTGCGCAGCCCGGACTCGACGAAGGCGCGGGCCCGGCGCAGCCGCTCCGGGTCCCTCGTCGTCTCCGGCATCGTGTAGGTGCGGAGGGAGACGGCGGGCATTCCGAGCTCGAAGCCGGGGTACGGGGTGGGCAGCCCGCTCACGGCTCCGTAGACCAGCACGGTGCCGCCGGGGGCGACGGCGCTGACGAGGCCGGTGAGACCGGGTCCCGCGACGCCGTCGAAGGCGAGGTCGGCGCCGCGCCCGCCGGTGAGGTCCCGGACGCGCTCGGCGACGTCCTCCTCGTCGGTGACGATCACCTCGGCCGCCCCGGCCTTGAGCAGGGCGTCCTTCTTGGCCCGGGTGCGGGTGGTGGCGACGGGTGTGGCGCCGATGCGGTGCGCGGTCCTGATCGCGGCCAGTCCGACGCTGCTGGAGGCCCCGGTGAGGACGACGGTGTCGCCCGCGCGCATCCCGCCGACCTCGACGAGGCCGCCGTACGCCGTGACGTACGGCATCCACACGGCGGCACCCTCGACGGGGCCGAGCCCCTCGGGGCGGGGGACGAGGGAGGACGCGGGGACGATCGCGCGCTCGGCGTAGACGCCGTGGTCGTTCATGGAGAAGGAGGGCACGACGCTGACCGACTGCCCGGCCGTGAACCCGACCACGCCCTCTCCGACGGCTTCGACGACTCCGGCGGCCTCGAGTCCGATGCGGGCGGGGAAGCTTCGGGCGGGCTCGATGTAGGTGCCCGACCGGAAGAGCGCCTCGGCACGGTTGAGGCCGATGGCCTCCACGCGCAGCAGAACCTCACCGGGGCCCGGGTCGCCCACCTCCAGGTCCTCGATCCGGAGCACCTCCGGACCGCCGTACTCGTGGAACCGCACCGTCCTGGCCTTGCTCATCGGGCTTCCCCTCCCCGCTCGGTGACGGCGGCGGGCGGACCGCTCCGCCGCCGTGCCCCAGCCAAGCGCAAGGTTCGACCGCTGTCAAACTTCGACGGTCATGGAACTTTGACGCCTGTCGTACGATGCTCCCGGAGGCGACACGACGATGAGAGCAGAGACAGGCACCGGCCGACGGGACCGCGTCCCACCCCACCCCGACCTGGGCGAGATCGGCCTGCAGCAGGTCCTGGAGGCGCTGGTCGACCCGGTCAGGCGACGGATCGTCGCCGAGCTGTACGCGGCGGGCGAGGAGCTGGCCTGCGGGACCATCGAGCTCCCGGTCGGCAAGTCCACGGCCACCCACCACTTCCACGTCCTGCGCGAAGCCGGCCTCATCCGCCAGCACTACGCCGGCACCTCACGCATGAACTCCCTGCGCCACGAGGAGTTCGAGGAGCGCTTCCCGGGACTCCTGCGGGCCGTGGTGACCGCTCACGACCAGGGGTAGGCGACTCAGACCTCGTACACGTACGGCGTCGTGGTCGTCAGCGTCAGGAAGCCGAGGCGGTGGAGGATGGGGCGGCTGGTGTCCGCCGCGTCGACCTGGACGTAGCGGAAGCCCCGGGCGGCCGCGATCCGGGCGCGGTGGGCGACCAGGGCGCGGTAGAGGCCCCGGCCGCGCCAGCCCTCGACGGTGCCGCCGCCCCAGAGGCCCGCGAAGTCCGTGCCCGGGTACAGCTCCAGGCGGGCGGCGCTGACGGGCTCCCCGGCGGCGAGGGCGACGACGGCGGTGACCGTGTCGGGGTCGGCCGCGAGCCGGTCCAGAAGCTGGCGGCCGATGTCGGAGCTGTCGGTGCCGAAGGCGCGCTCGTGGACCTCGACCACCTGGCGGACCCCGGCCTCGTCGGTGACGGCGCGCAGCTCGACGCCCTCGGGGAGCGGGACCTCCCCGGGCAGGGCGGTGGCCGCCTCGGCGGCCATCAGGGTCTCGGGCTCCTCGGGGGTGAAGCCCGCCGCGCGGAGCCGGTCGCCGAGGTCGGCGGGGGTGTCGTGCCCGTACAGCTTCCACTCGAAGGACAGCCCGGCGGCGCCGTAGTGCCGGATCTGTCCGGCGATGGCGCGGTCGGCGTCCTCGGTGTCGACGCCGGACCAGAGGACGCCGTTCCACGCGTGCGCGGGGCCGGTCTGCCGGACGACGGCGCCGTCGCGCTCGACGCGGCAGCCGGGGCCGTCGGGGCGGGCCTCCTGCCGGAGCTGGAGGTCGTACAGGTCACGCAGGTGCTGGGGTTCCATGCCGGCCACTCCAGCATCGGTGTCCGGCGCCGGGCAACGGGTTTTGCCCGGCGCCGGACACCGGCCGTCATGCGCGCGGACGCACCTCGACGTTCTCGAGGATTCCGACCGCGTCGGGCACGAGGATGGCGGCCGAGTAGTAGGCGGAGACCAGGTAGGAGATGATCGCCTTCTCGTCGATGCCCATGAAACGGCAGTTGAGGCCGGGCTCGACCTCGTCGGGCAGACCGGTCTGGTGGAGGCCGATGACGCCCTCGTTGTTCTCGCCGGTGCGGACGGCGATGATCGAGGAGCTCTGCCGGTCGGTGACCGGGATCTTCCCGCAGGGCAGGAGGGGAACCCCGCGCCAGGCCGGCAGGTCACGTCCCTCGACGTCGACGGTGCCGAGCGTGAGGCCCCGCTTGTTGCACTCCTTGCCGAAGGCGGCGATGGCCCGGGGGTGGGCGAAGAAGTAGTCGGTGTCGCGGCGCATGCTGAGCAGGTCGTCGAGGTCGTCCGGGGTCGGCGGGCCCGAGTGGGTCTGGATGCGCTGGTCGAAGTCGGTGTTGTGCAGCAGCCCGAACTCGGGGTTGTTGACGAGCTCGTGCTCCTGGCGCTCACGGAGCTCCTGGATCGTCAGACGCAACTGCTGCTCGGTCTGGTTCATCGGCTGGTTGTAGAGGTCCGCGACGCGGGTGTGCACCTTCAAGACGGTCTGGGCGACGCTGAGTTCGTACTCGCGCGGCTTGAGCTCGTAGTCCGCGTACGCGCCGGGCAGGGCGGCCTCGCCGACGTGGCCGGCACTGAGCTCGATGGCGGCCTCGCCGGCCCGGTTGACGGGGCGGGGGTGGCCGTTCGAGCCGGCGTTCAGCACATGGTCGCGGAGGTTCCCGTGCTGCTCGGCGACGGCCAGGTAGGCGGTGCGGGGCAGTGCGAGGAGGGTGACGGCGGTGACGGCCTTGGCGGTGAAGTCCCAGGCCCCGTCCCCGGCGAGCACCTGTCCGCCGAAGGTGTCGCCGTCGCCGAGCCGCCCGAGGACGGTCTCGTCGCCGTACTGCCCGGTGCCGAGCTTCTCGATCTTGCCGTGGGCGATGAGGTAGACCTGGTCGGCCGGCCGGCCGGCGTGCACGACGACCTGGCCGGGCTCGAACTCCTGCTGGACGAAGCGGTCGGCGAGGGCGCCGAGCGCGGTCGGATCGTCGAAGCCGCGGAGCAGCGGGAGTTCGGCCAGCTCGGCGGGGATGACCTCGACCCGGGAGCCGCTCTTGACGAAGGTGACGCGGCCGTCGCCGACCACGTACGAGAGGCGTCGGTTGACCCGGTAGACACCGCCGGGGGTGTGGACCCAGGGGAGCTTGCGGAGCAGCCAGCGGGAGCTGATGCCCTGCATCTGGGGTTCGGACTTGGTGGTGGTGGCGAGGTTGCGGGCGGCCTTGGTGCTGAGGCTGAGCTGGACCTGGCGGATCTCGACGGCGGGCGGGGTGGCCGCGGGCTCGGTGTCGACCGACATGGGGGACTCGCTTTCCGGGGGGCTTGCGGACTCGCGTACGTGACTCTCCGCGTCCAGATGTAACGCACAGTGGTGTACGTCATCCGGGTGCGGCGCGGGCGGGCGGGAGCGCCGGACGGCGATGGCCGCCCCGCGAGCGCCCCGCGCGCTCCGCCGTCCGGGCGGCCGCACGGACGGGAAAAGTTCGCCCGCCCCCTTGCCAAGCCCCGGGTACCTCCGGTTTTACTGACCCGGAACGGATCAACCGAATGATCGGTAGTCCGTTTTACGACGGCATTGACGACGGCGGAGGTGCGGCGCGCATGACGGAACTGCTGGACAGCGGCGAACGGCTCGGACGCGAGGAGCTGGCGGCCCTCCAGCTGGAGCGGCTGCGCGCCACCCTGCGTCACGCGTACGAGAACGTGGACTTCTACCGGCGTTCCTTCGACGCGGCCGGACTGACCCCGGACGACTGCCGTACGCTCGCGGACCTGGCCCGCTTCCCGTTCACCGCCAAGTCGGACCTGCGCGAGCACTACCCCTTCGGCATGTTCGCCGTCGACCAGTCCAGGATCCGGCGGATCCACGCCTCCAGCGGCACCACCGGCCGGCCGACCGTCGTCGGCTACACCGAGGCCGACCTGGACATGTGGGCCGACGTGGTGGCCCGCTCCCTGCGCGCCGCCGGGGCGCGCCCCGGACACAAGGTCCATGTGGCGTACGGATACGGCCTGTTCACCGGGGGCCTGGGCGCGCACTACGGGGCGGAGCGCCTGGGGTGCACGGTGATCCCGGCCTCCGGCGGCATGACGGCCCGCCAGGTGCAGCTCATCCAGGACTTCCGGCCCGAGATCATCATGGTGACCCCCTCGTACATGCTGACGCTGCTCGACGAGTTCGAGCGGCAGGGCGTGGACCCCCGCTCGACCTCGCTGAAGGTGGGCGTCTTCGGCGCGGAGCCGTGGACGGAGGAGATGCGCAAGGAGATCGAGGAGCGGTTCGCGATCGACGCGGTCGACATCTACGGCCTGTCGGAGGTCATCGGCCCGGGCGTGGCGCAGGAGTGCGTGGAGACCAAGGACGGCCTGCACATCTGGGAGGATCATTTCTACCCGGAGATCGTGGACCCCTTCACCGGCGAGGTGCTGCCCGACGGCGAGGAGGGCGAGCTGGTCTTCACCTCGCTCACCAAGGAGGCCATGCCGGTGATCCGCTACCGGACCCGTGACCTCACCCGGCTCCTGCCGGGGACCGCGCGGGTGTTCCGCCGGATGGAGAAGGTCACCGGGCGCAGCGACGACATGATCATCCTGCGTGGGGTGAACCTCTTCCCCACCCAGATCGAGGAGATCGTGCTGCGCACCCCGGGCGTGGCCCCGCACTTCCAGCTGCGGCTGACCCGGGAGGGCCGGCTCGACCGGCTGACGGTGCGGGCCGAGGCCCGTCCGGACGCGACGCCCGAGGAGCGCGCGGAGGCGGCCCGGGCGGTCGCGGCGGCGGTGAAGGACGGGGTCGGGGTCTCGGTGGGCGTGGAGGTGGTCGACCCGGAGACGCTGGAGCGCTCGGTGGGCAAGATCAAGCGGATCGTGGACCTGCGCGAGGGCTGAGAGGGAGCGCCGGGCCCGGCCGCTGCGTAGCCTGGAGGGAGGAGGTGGTAGCGATGCTGTCGGACTCCCCCATAGCCGCGATCATTCCGGTCAAGGACTTGGCCCGGGCCAAGCAGTTCTACTCGGAGACCCTCGGACTTCCGCTCGTGAAGGAGACCCCCGAGGACACCAGGTACGAGTGCGGTGGCACGACGATCGGCCTGTACGAGACCCCGCTGGGCGGCGAGGCCGGCCACACGCTGGCGAGCTGGAAGGTCGACGACCTCGACGGCGAGATGAAGGAGCTGCGCGACAAGGGCGTCACCTTCGAGGACTACGACCTGCCCGGCATCAAGACGGTCGACGGCGTGGCCGAGACGGAGACCCTGCGCGGCGCCTGGTTCAAGGACACTGACGGCAACATCCTCTGCGTGGTGGAGGAGAAGGCTCAGGGCTGAGGGGCGAAGCGGTCCCTCAGGTCGCGCTTGAGGATCTTTCCGCTGGCGTTGCGGGGAAGCGCGTCCACCAGGAAGACGCGCTTCGGCGCCTTGAAGTGGGCGAGCTTCTCGCGTGCGTGGTCGAGGAGTTCGGCCTCGGTGACCTCGCCGCGCGGGACGACGACGGCTGTGACCGCCTCGATCCACCGGTCGTCGGGGAGGCCGATGACGGCCACCTCGGCGACCCCGGGGTGGGTGTAGAGCGCGTCCTCGACCTGGCGCGAGGCGACGAGCACACCACCGGAGTTGATGACGTCCTTCACCCGGTCGACGATCGTGAGATAGCCCTCGGCGTCGCGGACGGCGAGGTCGCCGGAGTGGAACCAGCCGCCCCGGAACGCCTCCTTCGTCTCGTCGGGCTTGCGCCAGTAGCCCTCGCAGAGCTGCGGGGAGCGGTAGACGATCTCCCCCGGGGTGCCGTCGGGGACGTCCTCGCCGTCCTCGCCGACGACGCGCGCCTCGACGTGGCGGACGGGGCGGCCGCAGGAGTCCATGCGGCCCTCGTGCTCGTCCGGGCCGAGGACGGTGGCGAGCGGGCCGATCTCCGACTGGCCGAAGCAGTTGTAGAAGGCGAGCTCGGGCAGCCGGGCGCGCAGCCGCTCCAGGACGGGTACGGGCATGATCGAGGCGCCGTAGTAGGCCTTGCGCAGGGCGGAGAGGTCGCGGGAAGCGAACTCGGGGTGGTTGGCGAGGGCGATCCACACGGTCGGCGGGGCGAAGAGGCTGTCGGCGCGGCCCGCCTCGACGAGGTCGAACAGGACGGCCGGGTCGGGTCCGTCGACGATGGTGTTCTCGGCGCCGACGGCGAGGTAGGGCAGCAGGAAGACGTGCATCTGCGCCGAGTGGTAGAGCGGCAGCGCGTGCACCGGGCGGTCGTCCTCGCTCAGGTCGAGGGCCTCGATCGCGCTGGCGTACTCGTGGGCGAGGGCGAGGTGGGTCATCACCGCGCCCTTGGGGAGTGCGGTGGTGCCCGAGGTGTAGAGCAGCTGGGCGACGTCGCGAGCATCGCGGTCGGTGAGGTACTCGTCCGGCTCGGCGAGGGCGTCGAGCAGTGAACCGGGCGCGTCCCGCAGCGCCTTGACCGCGAATCCCCCGGGGATCCGGTCGGCGAGGGCGGGGTCGGCGAGCACGAGGGAACTGTCCGACTGCTCCAGGAGGTACGCCAGGTCCTCGCCGGTCAGATGGTGGTTCACGGGTACGTGGATCAGGCCGGCCCGGGCGCAGGCGAGGAACGCGATGAGGTAGGCGTCCGAGTTGTGGCCGTACGTGGCGACCCGGGCGTACTCCGGCAGGGCGATCCCGTGCTCCGGCTCGCGCAGGACGGCGGCGGCCGTGGAGACGGCGGCGTCCAGCTCCGCGTACGTCCAGGTCCGGTCGGCGTAGCGGAGGGCGATCCGGTCGGGCACGCGCCGGGCGCTCGCGCGCAGGAAGCCGTCGACGGTGCGGCTCAGGAGTCGGTCCATGCGGTGATCCTCGGCGCGGAGCGGGCGGCAGGTCAAGTACCGCGCGGCGCGCCGTACATACCCGGACCTCGGATACCGAACGGGATGTTGACAAGGGGCCGTGCAACTGCGTGCATGGTCCAACCCGTCGTGCTCATCCGTCCGTTGGGAGGCATCTTGCACCTCCGTACCCGTCTGAAACACCTCGCGCTCACCGGCGCGGCCCTCGCCGTCGTCACGGCCTCGCTGCCCGGCGCGGCGGCCGCCGACTCCGGGGACCGGGACCGTCATCCGTCCGACCGGGGCCTGTCGGCCGTCATCCGCTACACCGAGTACGGCATCCCGCACATCGTCGCGAAGGACTACGCGAACCTGGGGTTCGGCACGGGCTGGGCCCAGGCCGCCGACCAGGTCTGTGTGCTCGCCGACGGCTTCCTGACCGTGAACGGTGAACGCTCCCGGTACTTCGGCCCGGGCGCCGCCCCGGACGGCTCCCTCTCCTCCGCCACGACGAACCTCTCCAGTGATCTCTACTTCCGTGGCGTGAAGGACGCGGGCACGGTCGAGGAGCTCCTCGAAACCCCGGCGCCGACCGGTCCGAGCCGGGAACTGAAGGAGCTGATGCGGGGCTGGGCGGCCGGCTACAACGCCTGGCTGCGGAAGAACCGGATCACCGATCCGGCCTGCGCGGACGCCGACTGGGTCCGTCCCGTGACCGCGCTCGACGTGGCCCGGCGCGGCTTCGCCGTCTCGGTGCTCGGCGGCCAGGGCAGGGCCGTGGACGGCATCACGGCCGCCGCGCCGCCGGCCGCCGCGCCCACCTCGGCCGCCCGCTCGGGCGGCACCGGTCCGGAGGGCCCCGACCCCGCCCGTACGGCCGAGGCGGCGCGCGAGCTGTTCGCTCCCGAGAACGCCACCATGGGCTCCAACGCCGTCGCGTTCTCGGGGGCCACGACGGCGAACGGGCGCGGGCTGCTCCTGGGGAACCCGCACTACCCGTGGCAGGGCGGCCGCCGGTTCTGGCAGTCGCAGCAGACCATCCCGGGCGAGCTGAACGTCTCCGGCGCCTCGCTCCTCGGCACGACCGTCGTCAACATCGGCTTCAACGACAAGGTCGCCTGGAGCCACACCGTCGCCACCGGGGTGCCGCTCAACCTGCACCAGCTGACGCTCGCCCCCGGCGACCCGACGTCCTACCTGGTGGACGGCCGGCCGGAGCGGATGACCGCGCGCGAGGTGACCGTGGCGGTCAAGGACGGCGCCCCCGTCACCCGTATCCAGTGGTGGACCCGGTACGGCCCCGTCGTCGGCGGCCTCGGCGCGCAGCTGCCGCTGCCCTGGACCGCGACCACGGCGTACGCGCTGAACGACCCCAACGCCGCCAACCTGCGCGGCTCCGACACCGCGCTCGGCTTCGGGAAGGCCCGGTCCGCGCAGGACATCGCCGACACGCTGGCGCGCACCCAGGGGCTGCCCTGGGTCAACACGATCGCGGCGGACTCCGCGGGGCACTCCCTCTTCACCCAGTCCCAGGTGCTCCCCCGGATCACCGACGAGCTCGCCGCGCGCTGCTCCACCCCGCTCGGCCGGGCCACCTACCCGGCCTCGGGCGTCGCCGTGCTCGACGGCTCGCGGTCGGACTGCGCGCTCGGCTCCGACCCGGACGCGGTGCAGCCGGGGGTCTTCGGCCCGGCGCGGATGCCCGTCCTGCGGGACACCCCGTACGTGGAGAACTCCAACGACAGCGCCTGGCTGGCCAACGCCGACCGGCCGCTGACCGGTTACGAGCGGATCTTCGGCACGATCGCCGTCCCGCGCTCGCTGCGCACCCGGGGCGGGATCGAGGACGTGTCGGCGATGGCGGACCGGGGCGCGCTCACGGTGGCCGACCTCCAGCGCCAGCAGTTCGCGAACCGGGCGACCGCCGGTGACCTCGCGGCGGGCGACGCGGCGAAGGCCTGCGCGTCGGTGCTGCCGGAGGACCCGGAGGTCTGCCGGGTGATCGGGGACTGGGACCGGACGGTGAACACCGACAGCCGGGGCGCGCTGCTCTTCGACCGCTTCTGGCGGAAGTTCACCGCCACGGTGCCGCCGGCCGACCAGTGGAGGGTGCCGTTCTCCGCGGCCGACCCGGTCCGCACCCCGCACACCCTCGACACGGGGGCGCCCGGCTTCGCGCAGGCCCTCAAGGCCGCGGCGGCGGACCTGCGGGCGGCGGGCATCGCCCTGGACGCACCGCTCGGCGCCCACCAGTTCGTCGTACGGAACGGGGAGCGGATCCCGGTGAGCGGCGGGACCGAGTCGCTGGGCGTCTGGAACAAGACCGAGCCCGTGTGGAACGCGGCGGGCGGCGGCTATGTGGAGGTCGCGCACGGGACGAGCCATGTGCAGGCGGTCGGCTGGGACGGGAGCCGGTGCCCGGTGGCCCGCACCCTGCTCTCGTACTCCCAGTCCTCGAACCCGGCTTCGCCGCACTTCAGTGACCAGACCCGGCTGTTCGCGGGCGAGCGCTGGGTGACCTCCCGCTTCTGCGAGAAGGACATCCTGCGCTCGCCCGGCCTGAAGGTGGTCGTGGTCAGGGGCTGAACGACAGGAACACGAAGGCGGCGAAGATCGAGAGGTGGACGCTGCCCTGAAGGAGGGTGGCCCGTCCCGGCACCACCGTCAGGGCGCCCACCACGGCCGTGAGCACGAGCAGCACCATGTGGAGGGGCCCCAGGCCGAGGATCAGGGGCCCGTCCAGCCAGATCGAGGCGAGCGCGATCGAGGGGATCGTCAGGCCGATGCTGGCGATGGCCGAGCCGTAGGCCAGGTTCATGCTGGTCTGCATGCGGTCCCGGCTCGCCGCGCGCACGGCGGCGAGCGTCTCGGGAAGCAGCACCATCAGGGCGATGACGACACCGACGACCGCCTTGGGCAGGCCCGCGGAGGCGACGGCGTCCTCGATGGTGGGCGAGACGAGCTTGGCGTTGCCGACGACGGCGACGAGCGCGACCACGAGCAGGCCGAGGCTGAACCAGGCGTCGCGGGCGGTGGGCGGCGCGGCGTGCTCGTCCTCCGACTCCGGGATCCCCCGGTCCGGCCGTGGCACGGGCAGGAAGTAGTCGCGGTGCCGGACGGTCTGCACGGCGACGAACACCCCGTAGAGGATGAGCGAGGAGACCGCGGCGAAGGCGAGCTGTGCGGCGGAGAACTCGGGGCCGGGGTGGCTCGTCGTGAAGGTCGGCAGGACGAGCGTCATGGTCGCGAGGGTGCAGACGACGGCGAGCTCGCCTCCGGAACCCTCCGCGTTGAAGACCGCGACCCGGTTCCGCAGGGCGCCGACGAGCAGGGAGAGGCCGACGATGCCGTTGCAGGTGATCATGACGGCGGCGAAGACCGTGTCGCGGGCGTAGCTCGTCGCCTTGTCCCCGCCTCCGATCATCAGCATGACGATCAGTCCGACCTCGATGACGGTCACGGCCACGGCGAGGACGAGGGAGCCGAAGGGTTCGCCGATGCGGTGGGCGATGACCTCGGCGTGATGCACGGCCGAGAGCACCCCGGCGAACAGGCAGACGACGACGATCGCCACCGCGAAGCCCGGGAGCTCACGCCCCCAGGCGAGGGCGAGCACAAGCGCCGCCACCACCGGCCCCCAGGTGGTCCACTGCCGTGCCCTTGCCGTCACCGTCGAACTCATGATCCGCATATTGCCACAAGAGGGCCTTTACGCCCGATTCGCTCAGCCCTCGGGATCGGCAAGGCCGTTCTCGTACGCGGCGAGGGTCTCGACGAACATCCGCCGTTCGGCCGGGCCGAGGGGTGCGAGGGCCGCGCGCCAGGCGCCGGCGCTGCGGCCCAGCCAGCCGTCGATGGCGGGGCGGTGCGCCTCGGCGATGGAGACGATCTTCCGCCGGCGGTCGGCGGGGTCCTCGGTCCGCTCCAGGACGCCCTTCTTTGCGAGGTCGCCGACCATCAGGCTCACGGTGGTCGGGGCGACCTCCAGACGGGCGGCGAGCTCGTTGACGCCGAGCGGCCCGTCGAAGAGGAGGTAGGCAAGGAGGGAGAGGTGACGGGGCGCCAGGGTGAGGGACTGCAGCTCGTCGGGGATCCTGATGCGCTTGACCCGTCCGACCATCCGGGGCATGAGCAGCAGCAGCGTACGGACGGCGTCGTCGACGTCCGGCCCGTCGGCGCTCCGGTCGCCGTGGTCCGCGATTGACACCCTGCACCCTCCGATTTAGCTTTGCTTTCAAAGCAAATAGATCTGCCGTGATCGATGCTACCGAAGGGCACCGTCATGTCCGAGTTCAATCAGCGGGTCATCTTGGAGTTCCGCGCCAACGGCGGCCGCGTGGGCGGGATGTTCGAAGGCGCCTCCTTACTCCTCCTCACCACGACCGGCGCCCGCAGCGGACGGCCCCACACCAACCCCGCCGTGTACGTACGCGACGGGGCCCGGCTCCTCGTCTTCGCGTCGAACGCCGGCGGACCGAAGCACCCGGCCTGGTTCCACAACCTCCGCGCCGACGCGCACGTCACCGTCGAACTCGGCACACCCGACGGGACCGTCGAGCGCTTCGCGGCGAGGGCGGTGGTGACGGAGGGCGAGGAACGGGACCGGCTGTACGCGCAGCAGGCCGCGCGCGATCCCGCGTTCGCCGGCTACCAGGCCGGCACGGACCGGGTCATCCCCGTCGTCGCCCTGCACCGCGTCGACCTCACCGACCCCGCGCGGCACCGGGCGATCGCCGCCCACCTCGTCGAGGTCCACGACGAACTCCGGGCCGAACTCGCCGCGCTCCGCGAGGGCCTGGGCGCCCCGGCGCCCACGCTCGGCAGGCAGCTCGCCCGGCACTGCCTCGGCCTCTGCGGCGCACTCCACGCCCACCACCACAACGAGGACGGCGTCTTCGACCTCCTGGAGCGCCAGTTCCCGGACCTCGCCGACTCCCTGGACCGGATGCGCCGGGAGCACCGGGTGGTCGCCCGCACGGTCGACGAGCTGGAGGCCCTGCTGGCCTCCGACGCCGACCCGGCGACCCTGCGCACCGAGGTCGACCGCCTGGCGACGAGCCTGGAGGAGCACTTCGCCTACGAGGAGTCCCAGCTGCTTCCGGCCCTGGCGCCGTAGCACCGGTCAGACGCGCCAGTCCTCGCAGTACTGGAGGTGCAGGGCGCCCGGCACGTTCCGGCGGGTCCGGGGCCGGGTCCAGGGGCCGGAGCCGAACTCCACGCAGAAGTGTCCGGCGCCCGGATGGCGGTACCGGTGGGACGGGGCCTCGTCGAGGAGCCCGCGCAGCACGGTCCCGTGCTCGCGGAACGCGGTGGCGCTGCCCACGACGAAGAGCGTGTGCGCCGCGATGTCGAAGCCGAGGTGGTCCCGGTACGTGGCGTGGTGCCGGCGCTCGTGGTCGATGGCGCCCTCGTCCGGGAAGTCACGCTCCGGGGTGGCGGCGGTGTGCGGCCGGCCGGTTCCGAGCCGGGCCCGGACCCGCTTCCACGCGGCGGTGGGGAACTGCAGACTGTGGTGGACCAGGACCAGGTCGAGCGCCACCGGTTCGCCCTCCCCCATGACGCCGTCGGGGGCGGGGTTGGCCCGGAGCGGGAGGTGGACCAGGGAGCGCGCGGAGCGGGCGGCCAGTGCCCACAGCGCGGTGAGCCGCTCGGCGCCGTCCCGGTCCGCGTACATCGACAGCCAGTGGCCGTCGTCGCGCAGGGCGAGCCGCGCCGGGGCGGGGTCCGGTCTGACGACCCTGACCTCGTCGCCGCCCAGCCGCACCTTGTGCACCCGCACCCGCTGTTCCACACGCCCCCCGCATCGTCGATCCGCCGCACCCTAACCCGGCGCGTGTCCGGCATAGGCTGCATTTCACAGGCGACGGACAGGAGGACGAGGTGGCGGAGACGGCGTTGGCCGGGGTGATGGCCGAGCTGGCGGAGCTCGACGACCCGAAGGCACGCGAGGTCAACGAGCGGCACGGCGACGACCACGGCGTGAACCTCGGCAAGCTGCGCGCGCTCGCGAAGCGGCTGAAGACACAGCAGGAGCTCGCGGTCCGGCTCTGGGAGACGGACGACACCGCCGCCCGGCTCCTCTCCCTCCTGGTCTGCCGCCCGAAGGCGTTCGAGCGGGACGCCCTCGACCGCATGGTGCGCGAGGCCCGCGCCCCCAAGGTGCACGACTGGCTCGTGAACTACGTGGTGAAGAAGAACCCGCACGCCGAGGAGCTGCGCCTCGCCTGGCTCACCGATTCCGATCCGGTGGTCGCGAGCGCCGGCTGGGCACTGACCACCGCGCGCGTGGCGAAGCAGCCCGAGGGCCTCGACCTCCCCGGGCTGCTCGACGTCGTCGAGGCGGAGATGAAGGACGCGCCCGACCGCCTGCAGTGGGCGATGAACCACTGCCTGGCCCAGATCGGGATCGAGCACCCCGAGTACCGCGCCCGCGCCGTGGACATCGGTGAGCGGCTCCAGGTGCTCAAGGACTACCCGACCTCCCCCGGCTGCACGTCCCCGTACGCCCCCGTCTGGATCGGCGAGATGGTGCGCCGCAAGGAACAGGGGAACTAGAGCGGGCGCTCCCTGCCCTCCCAGTACGGGTCGCGGAGGCGGCGCTTGTACAGCTTGCCGTTCGGGTCCCGGGGCATGGCCGCGACGAAGTCGACCGACTTCGGGCGCTTGAAGCCGGCGAGGCGGTCCCCGCAGTGGGCCAGGATCTCGGCGGCGAGCGCGGGCCCCGGCTCGTACCCCTCGGCCGCCTCGACGACCGCCTTCACCTCCTCGCCCCAGTCGGCGTGCGGGATGCCGAAGGCGGCGGCGTCCGCGACGGCGGGGTGGGCGAGCAGCGCCGCCTCGATCTCGGCGGGGTAGATGTTGACCCCGCCGGAGATGATCATGTCGATCTTGCGGTCGCGGAGGAAGAGGTAGCCGTCCTCGTCGAGGATGCCGAGGTCGCCGACGGTGAAGAAGTCGCCGATGCGGTTCTTCGCGGTCTTCGCCTCGTCCTTGTGGTACTGGAAGCCGCCGGTGTTCATCTTGAGGTAGACGGTGCCGAGTTCACCCGGCGGCAGCCGCTTGCCGTCGTCGTCGAAGACCGCGAGTTCGCTGATGGGCCAGGCCCGGCCGACCGTCCCGGGCCGCTTGAGCCACTCCTCGGCGGTGGCGAAGGCGCCGCCGCCCTCGCTGGCCGCGTAGTACTCCTCGACGCACCGGCCCCACCAGTCGATCATCGCCCGCTTGACGTGCTCGGGGCAGGGGGCGGCGCCGTGGATGGCGTGGCGCATGGAGGAGACGTCGTACCGCTCCCGTACCTCGGCGGGGAGGGCGAGCAGGCGGTGGAACTGGGTGGGGACCATGTGGGTGTGGGTGCAGGCGTACCGGTCGATGAGGCGGAGCATCTCCTCGGGCGTCCACCGGTCCATGAGGACCAGCGGGTGGCCGATGTGGAGGGCGGCGGCCGCGAACTGGAGCACGGCGGTGTGGTAGAGCGGCGAGCAGACGAGATGGACGTTGCCGTCGGCCGGCCGGATGCCGAAGATGCCGAGGAAGCCGCCGAGATGGGTCTCCTCGGGGAGCTTGCCGGGGAGCGGGCGGCGGATGCCCCGGGGCCGGCCGGTGGTGCCGGAGGTGTAGTTCATGACCCAGCCGAGGGTGCGGTCGGCGGGCGCGGATCCGTCCTGTCTGTCGAGGAGTTCGGCGTACGGGCGGAAGCCGGGGACCGTGCCGACCGCGTACCGGTGGGTGGGCGCGAGTCCGGCCTCGTCGGCGGCGAGGGTCACGGCCTCGGCGAACCGCTCGTGGGCGACGAGGACCTTGGCGCCGGAGTCGGCGACGATCCAGGCGATCTCGGGGCCGACGAAGTGGTGGTTGACGGGTACGAGGTAGAACCCGGCCTGGGTGGCGGCGAGATGGGCGGTGAAGAACTCGGGGCCGTTGGGCAGGACGACGGCGAACGCGTCGCCGCGTTCGAGGCCGGCGGCGCGCAGGCCGCGGACGAGCCGGTTGGCCTCGGCGTGCAGCCGGCCGGCGGACCACTCCTCGCCGTCGGGTGCGACGAGGACGGTGCGGCCGGGTTCGGCGGCTGCCTGGGCCCAGAATCCGGTGGGTCCTTGTGTCACTGGGTGCTCCGTCCGGCGATGCGGTTGATGCGGTCGACGGCCTTCTCGAAGCCGCGGGTGAGCTCGTCGACGACCTGCTGGACGCTGCGCTCGGAGTTCATCCGGCCGACGATCTGCCCGACGGGGGTGCCGAGCAGCGGCTCGACCTCGTACTTCTGGATACGGGAGACGGCCTCGGCGACCAGGAGTCCCTGGAGCGGCATGGGGAGCGGTCCCGGCCCCGCCGGGTCGTCCCAGGCGTCGGTCCATTCGGTACGGAGCTGGCGGGCGGGCTTGCCGGTGAGGGCGCGCGAGCGGACCGTGTCGCCGGAGCCCGCCGCGAGGAGCTTGGCGGTGAGGGCGCGGGAGTGCAGTTCCGCCTCGGTGGTGGTGAGCCAGATCGAGCCGAGCCAGACGCCCTGGGCGCCGAGGGCGAGTCCGGCGGCGATCTGCTCGCCGCTGCCGATGCCGCCGGCGGCGAGCACGGGCAGCGGGGAGACGGCGTCGACGACCTCGGGGGTCAGGACCATGGAGGCGATCTCGCCGGTGTGGCCGCCCGCCTCGTACCCCTGGGCGACGACGATGTCGATGCCGGCGTCTGCGTGGTGGCGGGCGTGGCGGGCGCTGCCGGCGAGGGCGGCGACGAGGACGCCGTGGTCGTGGGCGCGGGCGACGACGTCGGGCGGTGGTGAGCCGAGGGCGTTGGCGAGGAGTCTGATCGGGTAGTCGAAGGCCACGTCGAGCTGGCTGCGGGCGACCTGCTCCATCCAGCCGGTGATCCGCCAGCCGGAGGCCTCGCCCTCGGCCAGTTCCGGGACCCCGTGCTTGGCGAGGGTGGCGCGGACGAACGCCCGGTGCTCCTCGGGGATCATCGCCTCGATCTCGGCCTCGCCGATCCCGTCGACCGCCTTCTTCGCGGGCATCACGACGTCGAGGCCGTAGGGCAGGCCGTCGGTGTGCTCCTGCATCCAGTCGAGGTCGCGGGCGAGGTCCTCGGGCGCGGTGTAGCGGACCGCGCCGAGGACGCCGAAGCCGCCGGCTCTGGTGAGTGCGGCGGCCACCGCGGGGAAGGGCGTGAAGCCGAAGATGGCGTGCTCGATCCCCAGTGTGCGACTCAGCTCCGTCTCCATGGGCGGCAGGATGCCGCAGCGGCGCGGCGGAGGGAAGAGGTTTTCTGACGCAACGTCAGATTCTTTGGGGCCGGTGCGTCTGCGTTTCGCCGCCGCGCCCGGTGGGAGAGGGTGGGCATGACGGAGCGAGCGAAACGAGACGGAAGGCCGAGCCGCCGCGCGTTCGGCGGCGGGGTGCTGGTCCTGGGAGGGGCGCTGATGACCGGTGCGGTGCCGGGGGCGGCGGCCGCGGAGGGCCCGCGGCCCGGGGCGGGGCCGGGAGCCGCGGACGGTGCGTCGTCCGCCGCGCGGCGGACCACACTGCGGCGCGGGTCCGCGGAGCGGGCCGGGCTGCTCGCGCCGCACCTGGACGGACTCGTGGCGGAGGCCGAACGCTTCCTCGGGCCTTCCCCCACGCACCCCTGGTACGCGGGCGCCGTCCTGCTCGCCGGGCGGGGCGGGACCGTCGCCCTGCACCGGGCGATCGGCTCGGCCGTGCGGTACGCGGCGTACGACGAGAAGACCGACACCGGTGTCGAGCTGCCGCCGGAGCGGCAGATCCCGATGACCGAGGACACGGTCTTCGACCTGGCCTCGGTCTCCAAGCTGTTCACCTCGATCCTGGCGGTGCAGCAGATCGAGCGCGGGGCCCTTGAGCTGGAGGCGAAGGTCACCGCGTACCTGCCGGAGTTCGGCGGGGGCGGGAAGCAGGACGTCACCGTGCGGCAGCTGCTCACCCACACCTCCGGCTTCCGGTCGTGGATCCCGCTCTACCGGGAGCCGACGCGGGAGGGGAAGCTGCGGCTGCTGTGGGCCGAGACCCCGGCGAACCCGCCGGGGACCGCGTACCTCTACTCCGACCTCAACCTGATCTCGCTCCAGCTGATCCTGGAGGAGATCACCGGTCTCGGTCTGGACATCCTGCTCCACGACGAGATCACCGCTCCGCTCGGGATGCACCGCACACGGTTCAATCCCCCGCCCTCCTGGCGACCGGAGATCGCCGCCACCGAGGACGCCCGGAAGCCCTGGTCCGGCCTCGACCGGGGCATGGTGTGGGGCGAGGTCCACGACGAGAACGCCTACGGCCTCGGCGGCGTCGCCGGCCACGCCGGGATCTTCTCCCGTGCCTGGGACCTCGCGATCCTCGCCCGCACGCTGCTCAACGGCGGGGCGTACGGCCGGGCCCGGATCCTCTCCCCCGCGTCGGTGGAGCTGATGTTCAGCGACTTCAACACCGCCTTCCCCGGCGACGAGCACGGACTCGGCTTCGAGCTCCACCAGCACTGGTACATGGGCGCGATGGCCACCCCGCGGACGGCGGGGCACACCGGCTTCACCGGCACCAGCCTCGTCCTCGACCCGACGACCGACTCGTTCCTGATCGTGCTCGGCAACTCCGTGCACCCGGTGCGGTCCTGGCGCTCCGGCTCCGCGCCGCGCGTCGCCACGGCGGACCGGCTGGCCAGGGCCGTGCCCGTGCGCCCGGTCCGTGGCCGCACGTCCTGGTTCTCCGGCATGGCGAGCGCCACGACCGTCACCCTGACGCTCCCTCATGTGCCGGGCGCCGCAGTCCTGGAGTGCGCGCTGTGGTGGGACACCGAGCCGGGCGCCGACCGGGTCTCCCTGGAGGCCTCGACCGACGGCGGCACGACCTGGCGGCCGGTGCCCTTCACCACCGACGGGCGCACCGAGCACCCGACGGGCACGGTCGGCGGCTGGTCCGGCCGCGTCTGGCACACCGTGTCCGCGGCGCTGCCGGAACCGAACGCCCTGCTGCGCTGGCGGTACGCCACGGATCAGCGGTACGTGGGGCGGGGCGTGTACGTCGACGGGCTGCGGCTTCTCGACGGGTCCGGGCTGCCGCTGTTCGACGAGGCGCGACCGGCGGACGGAGCGCGGATCGAGGCGAACGGCTGGGCCAGGTCCGCCGATTGAGCCCGAGCCGACGAACCGCCCGAGACGGAGCTGCGCCGCCCGCGCACCTCCGACACGCGCGTCAGTGCTCCCGGCGAGGCAGGCAACCACGCGATCATCCACGGCGGAGCGCAGCTGGGAACCTGTCCGGTCGCGACGCACGGGACGGCCGGTACCCGGGCGGGCACCGGCCGTCCTCCCGGAGCCGCGCCGCCGGGGGACGGCACGGCTCCGGGCCCCGCGCCGTCAGAAGGCGAGGGCCGCCACCGACGCCGTGCGGGCGTGCTGCTCACAGGCGTTGCCGTACGTCTCCGACCAGGAGATCCGCCGCCCCTGCCAGACGCCGTCGCCGGTGATCGTCACCGGCGCCCACTCGCGCGTGCAGGGCCGGTCGCCCGACCGGACCGTCAGGGCGCCCAGGTCACCGCCGGACGCGGCCAGTTCGGCGCACGCGGACGCGGGGCTGGGGTGCGTGCCGCCGGGCGTGGGGGCGCAGCTCAGGGTGACGGCGCGGACGATCCGGGCCGTCTCGGGGCTGTCCCCCTGCCCGAGAGTGAGGACGAGCGCCGACGGCGGGTAGAGGCGTTCGGGGGCGGCCTGGGCGGTGCCGATGAGGGCCGTGCCGATGAGGGCGAGGCCGGCGGCGGTGGCGAGCGCGGTGGCGCCGAGGGTACGGACGTGACGCACGGGGGTGTCCCTTCGCGTGGTTTCAGGAGTGCGAGCCGATCGACTGCGGAGGGGAGTCTCGTCGACGCGCAGAGTGATCGCACATCTGTCCGCACTTTCCGGCCGTCGCCGCGCAGCGGACCCGACCGATTGGTCGTTCGGGAAGCTGAGAGGGGGTGCGGGCCGTCTCCCGGCGGCCCTTCGGAGGCTGCCACCGGAGGGTCGTACAAGCTTGCACAACGCTTCCACCTGCGGCGATCCAAGACATGTTCGAGAGTGAACCACCTGAAAAGGAGCTTGATCGTCCGGAACTCTGCCGTCAGGCCCGGGGTCCGGCCGCGGCGCCGAGCGCCCCGAGGACGGGGCTGATGAGGGGGTGGTCCTCCGCTCCGCGCCGGACGGCGGCGAAGACCCGGCGGGTCGGGGCGACGCCCTCGATCGGGCGGACCTCCACGCCCGTGAGTTCCATCCCGCGCAGGGCCGAGCGCGGCACGAGCGCCACGCCGGCGGACGCCGCCGCCAGGGCGACGACGGCGCGGAAGTCGTCGGAGGAGTGCTCCGGGTTCAGGGTGAACCCGGCGTACTCGCAGGCCAGGACGGTCACGTCATGGCAGGGGTTCCCCTCGGACTGGCCGATCCAGGTGTCCTTGGCGAGGTCGGCGAGCGCGACCCGTGCGTCGCCGGCGAGGGGGTGACCGGGCGGCAGGACCGCGTCGAACGGCTCGGCGTACAGCGGGACACGGGTGAGCCGGGCGTCGTCCTCGCCCGGCGCGCCCCGGTACTCGACCGCGACGGCCACGTCGACCTGCCGATCCAGGACCATGAGCAGGCTCTCGTCGCCCTCCGCGTCGCGGACCCGGACCCGGATGCCGGGCGCGGTGCGGGCGAGCGCCGTGATGGCGGGGGCCACGACGAGCCCGATGCCGGTGGCGAACGCGGCGACCGTGACCGTACCGGCGTCTCCGGAGCCGTAGGCGGCGAGCTCGGCCTCGGCGCGCTCCAGCTGGGCGAGCACGGCGTTGGCGTGGCTCAGCAGGATCTCGCCGGCCGGGGTGAGGCGCGCGCCGCGCGCGCTGCGGTCCACCAGGCGGTGGCCGGTCTCCTGCTCCAGGGCGGCCAGCTGCTGGGAGACGGCGGAGGGGGTGAGATAGAGCGCGGCGGCCGCCGCCGTGACCGTGCGGTGGTCGGCCACCGCACGGAGGATGTGCAACCGCCGCGCTTCGATCATTCCCCTAGTGTCTCAGCCTGCGGACACTAGCCGCGCAGGGCTGCGCGGGCGTCGACGAAAGCGTCGACGGCCCGGTTCACGTCCTCCGTCGAGTGGGCGGCGGAGAGCTGGACGCGGATGCGGGCCTGGCCCTGGGGCACGACCGGGTACGAGAAGCCGATCACGTACACACCGCGCTCCAGGAGCAGCTCGGCCATCCGGCCGGCCTCGGCGGCGTCGCCGATCATGACGGGGGCGATGGCGTGGTCGCCGGGGAGGATGTCGAAGCCCTCCTCGGTCATGCGGGAGCGGAACAGCGCCGTGTTGGCGTTGAGGCGGTCGCGCAGGTCGCCGGCGGACTCCAGGAGGTCGAGGACCTTGAGGGAGGCGGCGGCGATGACCGGGGCGAGGGTGTTCGAGAAGAGGTACGGGCGGGAGCGCTGGCGCAGCAGGGCGACGATCTCGGCGCGGGCCGCGACGTAACCGCCGGAGGCGCCGCCGAGGGCCTTGCCGAGGGTGCCGGTGATGATGTCGACGCGGTCCATGACGCCGTGCAGCTCGGGGGTGCCGCGCCCGCCGGGGCCGACGAAGCCGACCGCGTGCGAGTCGTCGACCATGACCATGGCGTCGTACTGCTCGGCCAGGTCGCAGATCTCGTCGAGCGGGGCGACGTAGCCGTCCATGGAGAAGACGCCGTCGGTGACGATCAGCTTGCGGCGGGCGCCGCCCTCGACGGCCGCCTTGAGCTGCTGCTCCAGGTCGGCCATGTCGCGGTTGGCGTAGCGGAAGCGGCGGGCCTTGGAGAGGCGGATGCCGTCGATGATCGAGGCGTGGTTGAGGGCGTCGGAGATGACGGCGTCCTCGGGGCCGAGGATCGTCTCGAAGACGCCGCCGTTGGCGTCGAAGCAGGAGGAGTAGAGGATCGTGTCCTCCTGGCCGAGGAAGGCCGAGAGGCGGGCCTCCAGCTCCTTGTGCACCTCCTGCGTGCCGCAGATGAAGCGGACGGACGCCATGCCGTAGCCCCAGCGGTCGAGCGCCTCGTGGGCGGCGGCGACGATCTCGGGGTTGTCGGCGAGGCCCAGGTAGTTGTTGGCGCAGAAGTTGAGCACCTCGCCGGGGCGGCCGCCCGCGGTGACCTCGACGGTCGCGGACTGGGGGGTGCCGATGACCCGCTCGGGCTTGTGCAGTCCGGCCTGCTCGATCTCTTCGAGGGTGGCGCGGACGGAGTCGCGTACGGAATCGAACATGGGTCAGGCTCCCGTGGTCCAGTCGAGGATGATCTTGCCGCTCTTGCCGGAGGCCGCGTCGTCGAAGGCGGCTTCGAAGTCGGTGTAGTCGTAGCGGCCGGTGATGACCGGGCTGAGGTCGAGCCCGCCCTCCAGGAGCACCGACATCGCGTACCAGGTCTCGAACATCTCGCGGCCGTAGATGCCCTTGATGGTGATCATGGAGGTGACGATCTTCGCCCAGTCGACGGCGAAGTCCTCGGCGGGCAGGCCCAGCATGGCGATCTTTCCGCCGTGGGTCATGTTGGCGATCATGTCGCGCATCGCGTGCGGGTTGCCGGACATCTCCAGGCCGACGTCGAAGCCCTCCTTGAGCCCGAGGGTGCGCTGGCCGTCGGCGATGGTCTGCTCGGCGACGTTGAGGGCGAGCGAGACGCCGGTCTTGCGGGCCAGGGCGAGGCGCTCCTCGCTGACGTCGGTGATGACGACGTTGCGGGCGCCGGCGTGCTTGGCGACGGCGGCGGCCATGATGCCGATGGGGCCGGCGCCGGTGACGAGGACGTCCTCGCCGACGAGCGGGAAGGACAGGGCCGTGTGCACGGCGTTGCCGAACGGGTCGAAGATCGCGGCGACGTCGAGGTCGACGGGGACGCGGTGGACCCACACGTTGGAGGCGGGCAGCGCGACGTACTCGGCGAAGGCGCCGTCGCGGCCGACGCCGAGGCCGATGGTGGAGCGGCAGAGGTGGCGGCGGCCGGCCAGGCAGTTGCGGCACTTGCCGCAGACCAGGTGGCCCTCGCCGCTGACCAGGTCGCCGACGTTGATGTCGGCGACGTCACGGCCGACGGAGACGACCTCGCCGACGAACTCGTGGCCGATCGTCAGCGGCGTGGCGATCGTCTTCTGCGCCCAGCCGTCCCAGGAGCGGATGTGCAGGTCGGTCCCGCAGATACCGGTCCGCTTGACCTTGATGAGGACGTCCCCGGGACCCGTCTCCGGCTCGGGCACGTCCGTGAGCCAGAGTCCCGGCTCCGCGTTCAGCTTGACCAGCGCCTTCAATGCAACGGCTCCCGACGTGCGTGTCCTGTGATGTGGGGGCGCGGGCACGACTGAGTGCCCAAGATCCCTGGAAGAGAATCTTCCGTACGCGAGGCTTGCGGTCCATCGAGGATTTCTTAAGCGCGCTCGCAGATCAGCTTCACACCCCAGGCGGGAAGGCGGCGACGTCAACGGGGCCGAACGGAGATACGGCCCCGTCGACGTCGGGTCACTACCGCCCCAGGGCCGCCATCGCCGCGTTGTGGCCCGGGATGCCGCTCACTCCGCCGCCGCGGACCGCGCCCGCTCCGCACAGGAGGACGTTGGCGTGCGAGGTCTCGACGCCCCAGCGGCCGGTGTTCTCGTCCCCGTACGGGAAGGAGAGGTCGCGGTGGAAGATGTGGCCGCCGGGGAGCCGGAGTTCGCGTTCGAGGTCGAGGGGGGTCTTCGCCTCGATGCAGGGGCGGCCCTCCGCGTCGAGGGCGAGGCAGTCGGCGATCGGCTCGTCCAGGTGGGCGTCCAGCTGGGCGAGGGTCGCCGCGAGGAGCTTCGCGCGCGTGCCCTCGTTGTCGGCGGCGAACAGCCGGGCGGGGGTGTGCAGGCCGAAGAGCGTGAGGGTCTGGTGGCCCGTCGCGGCCAGTTCCGGGCCCAGGATCGTCGGATCGGTCAGGGAGTGGCAGTAGATCTCGGACGGTGGGGCGGAGGGCAGCCGCCCGGCGGCGGCCTCGGCGTGGGCGGTGGCCAGCTGTCCGTACCCCTCGGCGATGTGGAAGGTGCCGGCGAAGGCCTCGCGCGGGTCGACGGAGCGGTCGCGGAGCCTCGGCAGCCGGGTCAGCAGCATGTTGACCTTGAGCTGGGCGCCCTCCGCGGCGGGCGGGGGCGTCTCGCCGAGCAGGGCGGCGAGCTCCTGCGGGGAGGCGTTGACGAGGACCTGCCCCGCCTCGACGGTGCCTTCGCCGTCGGCGGTCCGGTAGGTGATCGCCGCGTGCTGCCCGTCGGTCTCGATCCGAAGGGCCTCGTGCCCGGTGGCGATGCGGGCTCCGGCCGCGCGGGCGGCCGCGGCGAGGGCGTCGGTGAGCGCGCCCATGCCGCCGACGGGCACGTCCCAGTCGCCGGTGCCGCCGCCGATGACGTGGTAGAGGAAGCAGCGGTTCTGGAGGAGCGTGGGATCGTGCGCGTCGGCGAACGTGCCGATGAGGGCGTCGGTGAGGACCACGCCCCGGACCAGGTCGTCGGCGAAGGTCTTCTCGACCGTGACGCCGAGGGGCTCCTCGAAGAGCATGCGCCAGGTCTCGGCGTCGTCCACGCGGGCGCGCAGCTCGGCGCGGGTGGGCAGGGGCTCCGTCAGGGTGGGGAAGAGGCGGCGGGCGGCCTCGCCGGTGCGTCCGTAGAAGGCCTGCCAGGCCTCGTACGCCCGGTCGGAGCCCGTGAGCGCCGCGAACGAGGCCCGGGTACGCCCGGGTCCGCCGCCGACCAGGAGGCCGCCGTCGCCCTTCGGGGTGTACGAGGAGATGGACCGTTTCCGCACGGCGAACCGCAGCCCGAGCTCCCGCACGATCTTCTCCGGGAGGAGCGAGACCAGGTACGAGTACCGGGAGAGCCGGGCGTCGACCCCGGCGAACGGCCGCGTCGACACGGCCGCCCCGCCGGTGGAGGCGAGGCGCTCCAGGACGAGGACGCTGCGTCCGGCACGGGCCAGATAGGCGGCGGCGACGAGCCCGTTGTGCCCGCCTCCGACGACGACGGCGTCGTACTGGGCGTCCCCTGGGGGGAGGGCGGTGGCCGGGGCCTCGGGGAGGGGATCACGGGCGCTCATGGCTCATGCTCACACGCGCCCGCGTGCCGGGGGAAGACCGCCGCATGCGTCATGATCACCACATGAATGAGATCGTTCTGATGTCGGATCCGAGGGTCGCCGCGATACCCGTGGCGGAGTGCGGCGAGGGCCTCGTCGACGTCCGCGGCGTCGGCTCCCTGCTCGTCGACACCCGCAAGCAGGACCCCGCGGACGCCTTCGCACACCTGCGGGAGGGCGTCGTCGAGCGCCTCCTCGCGGCGCAGGAGCAGCTGCCGGAAGGTCTGCGGCTGCTGTTCGTCGAGGGGTACCGGCCGCCGTCGCTCCAGCGAGCGTACTTCGAGGAGTACGCCGACAGCCTCCGCGCACTGCACCCCGAGTGGCCCGAGGAGCGGATCCGTACGGCGACGAGCCGGTACGTGTCCCCGCCCGAGATCGCCCCGCACAGCGCCGGCGCGGCCGTCGACCTCACCCTGGCCGCGGCCGACGGGCGGGAACTGGACCTGGGGACCCGGATGAACGCGGACCCCGAGGAGAGCGGCGGCGCCTGCTACACCCACGCCGAGAACATCGGCGAGGAGGCCCGCGCCCACCGGGAGCTGCTCGGCTCCGTGCTCACCGCGGCGGGCCTGGTGAACTACCCGACGGAGTGGTGGCACTGGTCCTTCGGCGACCGCTACTGGGCCCTGGCGACCGGCGCGGCGGCGGCCCCGTACGGCCCCAAGGAGCTCGCGCCGGCCCACTGAGCGACATGCCTCCGCGGGCCGTCACGCCCCCGGCGCCGAGGCCGCCTTGATGAGGAGCTCGGCCGCTTCGGCGTGGCGGCCGAGGCGCTCCAGGCTCTGGGCCTCGTCGTCGAGGGCGGCGAGGGTGTCGGGGTGCGCGGGACCGAGCAGGCGCGTGCGGGCCGTGGCGATCGCGCGGTGGCACTCCAGCGCCTCCTCCCAGCGGTCGAGCCGGCCGAGGGCGACGGCCGTCTCCCACCGGCTGAGGAGCGTGTCCGGATGGTCGGCGCCGAGTACCCGCGCGCGATCGGCGTGCACGCCCTCGGACTCGGCGAGCGCCTCCGTCCAGCGGCCGAGCCGGCCGAGGTTGACGGCGAGGGCCTGTCGGGCGCGCAGCGTCTCGGGACCGTCGGGGCCCTGGGCGCGGGTCCGGGCGGCGACGAGGTCGCGGCAGACGGCGAGGGCGTCGGCGGCCTGGCCGAGCCGGCCGAGACAGACCCCGGTCTCGTAGCGGGCGGCGAGGGTGTCCGGATGGTCGGCGCCGAGGGCGGCGGCGCGCGCGTCGGCGACCGCCCGGTACTGGACGAGCGCCTCCTGTCCGCGTCCGAGCCGGGTGAGGGTGAACGCGACCTCGTGGCGGGTCAGGAGGGTGTCGGGGTGGTCCTCGCCGAGCAGCCGGGCCCGGGACTCCGCGACCTCGTGCGCCGTGCGGTACGACTCCTCCAGGCGGCCGAGGCTGCCGAGGGTGAAGGCGAGGTTGTGGCGGCAGCGCAGGGTGTCGGGGTGGTCGGCGCCGACGGTGCGCTCGCGGGCGGCGAGGACCTCGGCGTACACCTCGTACGCCTCGGGGTGCCTGCCGAGGCGGCCCAGGGCGTAGGCCCGCTCCTGACGTGCCGCCAGGGTGTCGGGGTGGTCGTCGCCGAGCACGCGGGCGCGGGCCTCGGCGACCTCGCCGAAGACGTGCAGGGCGTCGGCGGGGCGGTCGAGGCGGGCGAGGGCGAAGCCGACCTCGTAGCGGCTGGTGAGGGTGTCGGGGTGGTCCTCGCCGAGGGTCCGCGCGCGGTCCCGGGCGACGGACCGGTGCACGGACTCGGCCTCGTCCCAGCGGCCGAGGCGGCCGAGGCCCATCCCCGCCCGGAACCGGCCGGCGAGCACCGCGATGAGCTCCGCCGGAGGCGCGGCGGCGGGTGACGGGGGGCTGTCGGGGGCCGAGGTGGTCCACTCGGTGGTGAGGACGGCCGCGGCGGGATCGTGGGCGGCCGGGCGCGGCCCGGTGAGGGCCGCCGGGCGGTGCCCGCCGCTCATCCCCCGGACCCACGCGGGCGCGGGGGCGCTCTCACCTGCCGGGGGCTCGGGCGGGGGTACGGGCATGGGCACCGTGACCGGCAGCGCGGGCGTCTCGGCGGGCGGCGGGAACGCGGGCGCGCCGAAGCGGCCCGAGACGATGCGGCGGCGCAGGTCACCGGCGTCGGCCGGCCGCTCCTCGGGCACCTTCGCGAGCAGGTCGACGACGATCCGGTCGAAGTAGTCGGGCAGCTCGGCGCGGAGCGCGCGCGGCGGGCTCGGCACCGTGTCCCGGTGGCCGATGAGGATGGCCCAGGAGTCGCCGAGGTCGAAGGGCGGGGCGCCGGTGGCCAGCTCGTACAGCACGCACCCCAGCGAGTAGAGGTCGCTGCGGTGGTCGATCTCCCCGCCGCCGCCGATCTGCTCGGGGGACATGTAGTGCGGCGTCCCCATCGCGATGCCGGTCCCGGTGAGCTTGGAGGTGAAGCCCATGTCGGTGCCGAGTCGCGCTATCCCGAAGTCGCAGATCTTCACCGTGCCGTCCCGCAGCCGCATGATGTTCGCGGGCTTGAGGTCGCGGTGGACGATCCCCTGCCGGTGGGTGTACGCGAGGGCGTCGGCGACCTGGTCGGCGATCTCGACGACGTCCTCGACGGGCAGCGGCTGCTGGTCGTTGGAGACGAGCAGCTGACTGAGGTTGCGCCCCTCCAGGAGCTCCATGACGAGGAACAGCACGCCCTCGTACTCGCCGAAGTCGTGCACGACGGTGATGCCGCGGTGCTGGAGCGCCGCCGCCACCCGGGCCTCGCGGCGGAAGCGCTCGCGCACCACGGTGAGGACCTGCGGGTCCTGCTGCGGTCCGAGCGGTTTGAGGCACTTCACGGCGACACCGCGCCCGAGCGCCTCGTCGGTGGCGCGCCACACCTCGCCCATGCCCCCGCGACCGATGACCTCGTGCAGGCGGTACCGGCCCTGGATCAGTCTGGAGTCCCCCATCGTGTGCTGCCGCCCCCGTCGATTCCGTACTGCCTCCTCGGCTCCTCCAGTATGGCCGCCGGGTCGGACAGTGAATACGGGGCGGGGTACGCGTACGGGTCGGGGCGGGTCTCCGGGCCGAGCCGGTCCATGGCGCGCAGGATGTGCCGGGGCGGCAGCCGCCAGCGCAGGCGTGCGGGGACGCAGCGCAGGAGGTTGGCCGTCGCGACGAGCCGGCGGGTGACGGTCTCCGGAGGCGGGGCGGGGCGGCCGTAGAGGGCATGGGCGTACGGGGGCAGGGTGTCGTAGGCGAGTGCGCTGACGCGCCGCCAGATCACCTCGCGCGCCGGGACGAGGACGGGTTTCACGGGCGGGCGGCGCAGGAAGTCCGCGACGGCCCGGGCGTCCGGTCCGGCGGCGAGGCCGGGGCGCACCGCGTCGAAGTAGGCGGCGAGCTCGGCCGTGGACGCCGGGACGGTGTCCGGGTCGAGGCCGACGAGCCGGGCGGAGGTGCGGTGCTCGTCGACGTACCGGTCGGCCTGGGCGTCGGTGAGCGGGATCCCGGAGCGGCGCGCGACCGAGAGGTACGAGTCGGTCTCGGCGCAGTGGACCCAGAGCAGCAGTTCCGGGTCGTCCACGGCGAGCAGCCGGTGGATGCGCCGGACGCGGGCGCCGGCCGCCTCGGCGGCCTCGCCGGTCCCGTAGCTGAGGGTCCCGACGAAGTTCGCGGTCCGCATCAGCCGGCCCCAGGGGTCCTCCCGGAAGCTGCTGTTGATCATGACGCCGCGGACGGCGACGGGGTGCAGCGCCTGCAGCCAGAGGGCACGGACTCCGGCGATCCACATCACCGGATCGCTGTGCACCTGCCAGGTGACGGAGCGGGGACCGAAGAGCCCGGGGTCGGCGTCCTGCCTCATGGCGCTCAGGCTACGCCGGAACCGTCCCCTCGGAACCGGTCGGGAGGCGTCGTCTTCGGCGCCGGCTCCCCGCCCGCGGCGCGCTCGGCCTCGCCGCCGAGGCCGCGGTCGACGAGGGCCACGCCGACGCCGTCACCGGCTTCCGTACGGAGGCGTCGAGCGCACGGACGCGGACGCGGGCGCGGACACCGGCGCGGACACCGGCGCAGGCGCAGCAGCGGAGGTGGACGCGGCCAAGGACGCGGGCGCCGGCGATCGCCGGCGACCACGAGTCCGCCGAGCGCGTCGAGCTCGTGCTCCCCGAGACCGGGGTCTGCGGCGGCGCCGGCCTCTTCGACCGGCCGCCGTCCCCGTGCGGGGCGGCGCCCGGCCGCGCATGCTCGAAGCATGTCCTGCAAGCGTGACGACCGGTCCGCACGGACGGGCGCGGGACGGGCGGTGCCGGGATGACGTGGCCGCTCGTCCTCGCCGGAGCGGCCCTGATCCTGTTCATCCTGCGGGACGTCTTCCACACCATCTGGCACCCCACCCGGCACGGCGGGCTGAGCAGGCTGGTGATGCGTCGCGTGTGGCGCCTCTCGGCCCATCGAGGGGCGCGGTGGCGGCCCGTCGGTCTGGCGGGGCCGGTGGGCATGATGACGGTCGTCACCATCTGGGCGTTCGTCATCGCCGTCGGCTGGGGGCTCATCTACTGGCCGCACATGCCGGACGACTTCTCGTACTCCACCGGGCTCACCCCCTCCGAGCACGCGGGCCCCGTCGACGCGCTGTACGTCTCGCTCGTCACCCTGGCCACCCTCGGTCTAGGCGACATCGCGCCGGCCTCGGGGTGGCTGCGCATGCTCGCGCCGATCGAGGCCCTGGTGGGCTTCGCCCTGCTCTCGGCGACCGTCGCCTGGGTCCTCGGCGTCTACCCGGCCCTCGCCCGCCGCCGGGCGCTCGCCCTGCGCCTGTCCCATCTGAGCCGCAGCGACGGCACGACCGAGGCCCTCGACTCCGCCGGGGGTGCCGCGATCCTGGACGGGGTCGCCTCGGCGCTCTCGACCGTCACCGTCGACTTCCTGCAGTACGCCGAGTCGTACTACTTCTACGACGGGGACGAGAACATCTCCCTGGCCGGACGGCTCGAATTCGCCGTCGTCCTGGCGGACCGGGCGGAGCGCGCCCGCCATCCGGACGTCCGGCTCTCGGCCTCGGTCCTGCGCACCGCACTGGAGGACCTGGCCACCGTCCTCGACGAGCGCTTCCTGCGGAAGGGAGGGACTCCGCGGCAGGTGTTCAGGGTGTATGCGGCGGACCACGGACGTCCCTGGAACGGCGCGGGTGGCGACGAGGACGATATCCCCTCGACATGATCACTCCGGCGGCACATCCTGAGCCCCATGGAATTCCTCTGTTACCACCGTGACCGGTCCGGGTCCATGCCCCTGCGGCAGGCCCTCCTGGAGGCGCACTGGGCGTACATGGACGGCTTCGCGAAGCAGCTGATCGCGCGCGGGCCGACCTTCGACGCGGCGGGCGAGACGTGCACCGGGAGCGTGCACATCGTGGACCTGCCCGATGCCGCCGCGGCCCGGGCGTTCGCCTTCGACGAGCCCAACTACCAGGCCGGGGTGTACCGGGACGTCCTGCTGCGGCGGTGGCGCAACACGCTGGGCCGGACGATGTGGGAGTTCCCCGGCGGCCGCGAGGGCGGCAACCGGTACCTGGTCCTGGGCCTCGGGGAGGGCGAGCCCGTCGACCTCACCCCGCCGGCCGGCCCCGCGGACGGGGACGACCTGATCGCCTACGGCCCCCTGCTGTCGGACGACGGCACCACCTGGGTGGGCACGGCGGCCCTGGTGCGCGCCCCGGACGCGGCGACGGCGGCGGCCGTCCTGCGGACCCCCGGCCGGTACGCCGACATCGAGGTCCACGACTGGTCCTTCGGCGGCCGCCCGCCGACGAGCTGACCAGCGCCGACCCGGTCCCGTCCAGCACGTGAGACCGGCCGTGGAGACGGCCCGCACCGCGGCTAAGGTGCCCCTGCCCGTGGCCGGTGCACGAGGTCCGGGCCACCCCTTCCGCTCGATCTCCACGAGGACGACGCCCATGTTTACGGTCAACGAGTACTTCGACGGCGCGGTCAAGTCGATCGCGTTCACCCAGGAGCAAGGCCCGGCGACCATCGGCGTCATGGCTCCGGGTGAGTACGAGTTCGGCACGGCCGCTCCGGAGGTCATGCACGTGGTCAGCGGCGCCCTGACGGTCCTGCTGCCGGGCGCCGCCGAGTGGGCGACCTTCGCCGCCGGGGAACAGTTCGAGGTCCCCGGGGAGAGCAGGTTCCAGCTCAAGGTGGCGGTGGACACCGCCTACCTGTGCGAGTACCGCTGACCGTCCGGGGACCCTGACCACCGAACGCAGCCGTCCTGCCACTAGATTCGACCATGACGGCTGAACGGGAGTCCCGGAGAAGGCCCGGCGGAACGGCCGGAACCACGAGGGAAGGGCCCGCCACCGCCGTACCCATCGATCGGCGGAGGAGCGAACCTGCCATGCGCACTACTACGCACACCGAGATAGTCGTCGTCGGAGGCGGGCCGGTCGGCATGCTGATCGCCGCCGAGCTGGGGGCGTACGGGATCGACGTCGTGGTGCTGGAGGAGAAGCGGGCGACGCCCGATCAGCCCAAGGCCGGGACCGTCCACGCCAGGGCCGTGCAGGCGCTGGCCCGGCGGGGCTACCTCGGGCTGCCGCGGTTCTCGGACGCTCCGGTGACCGAGCAGTTCCACTTCGCCGGAATGCCCGGGCTGACGATCACGGTTCCCGCGGCCGAGCCGGAGCCCGTCCTCAAGCGCGCACAGGCCGATCTGGAGCGGGAGTTCGAGGAACGGGCCCGGGATCGCGGGGTGACCGTGCTCCGCGACCACCGGGTGACCGCGCTGCGCCAGGGGCCCGACGGGGTCGAAGTGGTGGCCGAAGGGCCCGGGGGCGAGCACACGTACAACGCCGGCTTCCTGGTCGGGGCCGACGGCGCGCGCAGCACCGTGCGCCGGGAGGCCGGCTTCACCGAGGACACCCACCCCGCGACGGTCTCGGCGATGATGGGCCTGGTCCGGCTGATCGAGCCCGACAAGGCGCCGCGGGGCTGGTGCCGTACCGAGCGGGGCTGGGTCGTCGCGAAGCCCGTTCCCGACGGGCACTCGCTCGTACGCACGCTCGACTGCGACGGGCCCCATCCTCACCGGCGCACACAGGCGACCGTGCAGGAACTGCAGGCCGAGGTGTCCCGGATCGCCGGATACGACATCCCGATGGAGGATGCGCTCTCCGTGACGCGGTTCAGCGACTTCACCCGGCTGGTGCGCCACTACCGCAAGGACCGCGTGTTCCTGGCGGGGGACGCCGCGCACGTGCACTTCCCGATCGGGGGGCAGGGGTTGAGCACCGGACTGGTCGACGCGCTCAACCTGGCCTGGAAGCTGGCCCACGCCGTGCGCGGAACGGCGGGCGAGGGGCTGCTCGACACGTACGACGACGAGCGCAGACCCGCCGCGCAGCGGGTCATCGACAACACCCGCGTCCAGCTGACCCTGATGCGTCCCGCCCCCGAATTCGACCCGCTCCGCGCGATGGTCTCCGAGCTGCTGACGCTGGAGCAGACCCAACGGCACATGGGCGACTTGATCAGCGCGCAGGAGACGGTGTACCCGGCTCGCTCGGGCTTCGCCTCCCGGTGGGAGGGGCGGTTCCTGGAGAACGTCACGGTGACGGACGGCGCGGAGCCGCAGGACGTCACGGGGCTGCTGTCCGGCAGCCGGCCCCTGCTTCTCCTGTCCGGCGAGCAGGCTGCGGCGTACGGCGAGTCGGCCCGGGGCTGGGCCCATGTCCTGAACACCGTCACCGCCTCACCGGATGCCGCCCTCCCGTGCGACGCGGTGCTGGTGCGTCCTGACGGCCATATCGCCTGGGCACCGGACGCGGGTGACCTCACCGACGCGCTGCGCCGGTGGTTCGGCGAGCCCCGGTAGGCGCCGGCGGGCGGCAACCCGTCTGCGGATCGAGCCCCGGTCGCCCGTGACGTGGATCTCCTCGTCGAGCAACGACATGATCGACACAGGAGATCACCGTCTGGTTGGATCTTGTTCCGGGCGCGGTTCGCCTGTCGCCGCGCCGGAAACCACGGGGGATTTCATGAACACGACGACGATCGACGAGGGAAGCCTCCGGTCGCCCAGCGGGCCGTTTCCCGCGTCACTGGCTCAGGTGCATCGCGCCAGGGAGGCCGACGCCTTCCCGGTCAGCTGGACGCGGACGGGGGACGACCACTACTCGGTCATCGCCCACTGGCCCGCTGAACACCCTTACTTCATACCGGCACACGGGCACCGCTACGATCCGCTGCTCGTCACCGAGACCATGCGCCAGGCCACCCTGCTCGTGTTACACGCCGGGTACGGCGTCCCGGTGGGACACCACTTCCTCCTGGAGGAACTGCAGTTCACCTGCCGCATGGACGAGCTCGCCATCGACGACGGGCCCGGGGAGGTGGAGGTGCGGGTGGTCTGCTCCGATGTGAAGCGGGCCCGTGGGCACGTCTCCCGGCTCAGGGTCGACATGGTCGTGCGCCGCGCGGGATCGGTCGCGTCCACGGGCGTCATCCTGGGGCGGATCATCGGCCCGGAGGCCTACCGGCGCATACGGGGCGACCGTGCCGTCCCGGGATTCGAGGTCCCGCGGACACCTCCGGTGACGGCCTCGCTCGTCGGCCGGTCGTACGCGGAGGACGTCCTGCTCTCGCCCACGCCGCAGGACCGGATGTGGCGGCTGCGGGTCGACACCAGGCACCCGATCCTGTTCCAGGGCGAGAAGGACCACGTGCCCGGGATGCTGCTCCTCGAAGCAGCCAGGCAGGCGGCCGAACTGGGGACGCCGTCCCAGCCGTTCGTCCCGTCCTCGGGACGTATAAGCTTCCAGCGCTACGCGGAGTTCGGTACCCCCTGCTGGATACGGGCCCAGGCCCTGCCCCCATCGAGCGCCGGAACGACCGGCGTCACCATCACGGGGAGCCAGGACGACGGCGCGGTGTTCCTCGCCGAGCTCTCCTCCTCCCTTCCCGCCTGCTGACGGACGGTAACGCAGACATGATCCTTGTCACCGGAGCAACCGGCACGGTGGGGCGCGAGGTCGCCCGCCTGCTCGCCCCCAGCCGACCGCTGCGCATCCTCACGAGGCGGCCCGAACTCGCCGGCTTCCAAGGGCCCGACGTCACCGTGGTCCGCGGCGGCTTCACGGACCCCGAAAGCCTCCACCGGGCGCTCACGGGAGTCCACGCCGCCTTCCTGGTCACCAACCGGGTGGCGGAGGAGGACGACGCGCGGTTCATCGACGCGGCCCGGGCCTGCGGCGTACGGCACCTGGTCAAGCTCTCCGCGGCAGCCGTGGAGGATCCGGAGGCGGACGACCTCATCACCCGCTGGCAGCGCGACAACGAGCGGGCCGTGCGGGAATCGGGACTGGCGTGGACCTTGCTGCGCCCCCGGTCCTTCATGTCCAACACGCTGTCGTGGGCGCCGGCCATCCGTTCCGAGGGCGTCGTCCGCGCGCTCCACGGGGAGTCCGCCAACACCTGCGTGGACCCGCGCGACATCGCCGAGGTGGCGGTGCACGCGCTGACCCAGGACGGGCACGAGGGCCGCGTGCACACGCTGTCCGGTCCGGAGGCGGTCACCGCGCTCGAACAGACCGCGGTGCTCTCGAAGGTCCTGGGGCGACCGCTGCGCTTCGAGGAACTCGGTCCGGAGCAGGCCCGCTCCGCCCTGCTGCGCCGCTATCCCGAGGCGATCGCCGAAGCGCTCCTGCACAGCGCCGAGCGCCAGCGGGCCGGCGCGAAGACACGGGTGGAGTCCGCGGTGCCCGCGGTACTGGGACGCCCCGCACGGACCTTCGCCGCCTGGGCGGCGGACCACGCGCAGGCGTTCGCCTGACCGGTCCGCCCCCGCCACGACGGTACGGGCCGGCCGCACTCCTCGACGGAGCGGCGCGAGCACCCGCGGGGAGGACCGGCCCGCGCATCCCACGCCCCAATCGAGTGCGGCACACGCGGAGTGTCCGGGGCCGTCGCTCTCCCCCTCGCTGTGAGGATGGTGCCGTCGGCCCGGGGACCTCTTCGCCCCGCCCTGTCCTCTCCCCCTCCCGCTGTGCGAGTCGCCGTGATCGCTCTCCTCGTCCTCCTGACTCTGCTGTTCCTGTGGACCGTCGTGTCCGACCGGCTGGCGCGGTGGAGCATCACCGCCCCGATCGCCTTCGCCCTGGCCGGGATCCTCCTCAGCGGTCAGGACCACCCGGTCGTACCGCTCGACATGGACACCCACACCTTCCAGCGGACCATCGAACTCGTCCTTGCGGTGATGCTCTTCACCGACGCCACGGAGGCCCGGGACTACGCCCGCCTGCGGGGCCCGGTCGGCGAGGGAAGACTCCTCGGAATCGCCCTGCCTGCCTCGGTCGTGCTCGCGACACTGGCGGGTGCCCTCGTCTTTCCCGGCAGGAGCTGGTGGCTGCTGGCCGTCGCGGCCCTCGTCGTCATGCCCATGGACCTCGCCCCGGTCCTGATGATCCTGCGTGACGAGCGCGTGCCGCTGCGGGTGTGGGCCGCGCTCAACATCGAGGGCGGGTTCAACGACGGTCTGATCTCCCCGCTCTTCGTCTTCTGCGTCGCCAACCTGGTCTCCGCCGGGGGCGAGACCTTTGGCGACCTCCTCCTCAACGCCCTCAAGGGCGCGGTGTACGCGGCGATCATCGGCAGCGTCCTCGGGTATCTGGCCTGTCTTCGCGGTCCTCGCGTACCTCCAGCTCCCCAAGGAGGAAGCGGACTTCGTGGTGAACGTGACCGCCGCGACGGTCCTGCTCAGCGTGATCCTGCACGGCGTCTCGGCGGAACCGCTCGCCCGCTGGTTCGCACGGCATCCGCAGCCCGAGGAGCCGGCGGCTCCGACTGTCCCCGGCCGATGAGGATCCTGGAGGCATCAAGCAGCCCATGATCAGCCCGGCTGCGGTCATCCCGCCTCGGATCGAGCCGGGGTGGTCTGTGGACGGGTGACCTGGGCACGGTTGCGGGCCCGGACAGCCCGGCGCTCCCCGGCCTCGGCGAGCATCGCCGCTCTGGCTTCCTCTCCGGCGTCGAACGCCGCCGGAGAGAAGCGGTCGTCGGCTCTGACGTGCCGTTCCCATGCGTCCTGCCAGAACTCCACCGTCCAGCCCGGCCACACCTCTGGTACTCGGTAAGCCTGTGGCGAGGAGTAGAGGGACCACCAGCCCAGGTGGCGGCGTTCCGGGTCGAGGTGGATGCCGGAGTTGACGTGCAGGTGGCAGCCTCCGTGCCCGGGGGCGTCGGCCAGACGGTCGAGCAGGGCGGCACCCTCGTGGACAGGGTGGTCGAAGGCGTCAGAGGCGACGTGGCAGCGGCCGGTGCTGACCGTGATCACCACACCGCCTGGGTCGGGCCCGGCCAAGTCCTCGTCGTCGGGGGCGAGGAACGGGGCCGAAGAAGGGTCCGAATCGCGGCAGCGGACGTGCTCCGGGTCCAGTCCGACGTACTCACGCAGTTCGGCCGGGCCGTCGTACAGCCAGCGGACCTCCCAGCCCGGCCACGCGGCTCGGATCAGCTCGAACATGGCCGCGCGGTGGCCGAGCTCAGTGCTGGGCCCCTCCCAGGCGAAGAACAGGAGCGCCTTCCGGCCGAGGTCGAGCAGTATCCCGCCCTGGGCCATGGTGTCGTCCAACCACCAGCCGTCCTGGCGGAGTCCGGGAAGCATGGCGAGAAACGGCGTCGGCCCTTCCAGCAGGTCGAGGTCGATTCCGACCGCCCAGCCGGTCCGGTACAGCTCATGTGTGCCGTCCTCGCGGACCACGATGACGTTGGCTCTGTCTCCCATCGGGTCAGGATGACCGGGCGGAAGGATGTCGGCCATCCGTTTTCTGCCGGTGCCGGCCAGCAGCGCAGGTCGCCCCACACGAGCACGATCGGACCCATCTGACTTGGCATCGCGCGCCAACTCGGCCGCTCGGCTCTCAGGGCACCAGGTTGCAGCGTCGCGCGATTGCCTTGAGGCGTTCGAGTTCGCGTCGCGCTGCCGTCGGGTGGGCGAGATCAAGGGCCATCCCGGCGCGGGCCGAGATGTAGAGGATGTCCTGGCGCGTGGCGGCGTCGAGGCCGGGGGCGGCCTGGAGGCGGCGGCCCGCGACAAGCAGGTAGATCGCGATGCTGTCGAGATCCTCGCGCAGCTGCACGGGAAGCACGTGCCGCAGTTCGTCCTTGGCGTAGTCGCGCGCCTGCGAGTCCGCCGTGCAGGGTCCGGGCTGCACGGGAGCCCAGTGAAGGCCGGCGTCCCGGGCGTCGTCGTACATCTCCGTCACCAAGGCGCGTGCAGACGCGAGATCGCCCTCGGCGGCTGCCTCGCGAGCCGACTGCAACGTGGAGCACAGTCGCGCACGGACCTGGGGATCCTCGCCGGTCCGGGCGTTCAGATAGCCGGACCACACGTCGAACGCCTTACTCAACTCGGCATCCAGCATGATCTTGTACACGTCCGGCACTCGGCCGCCCCTTCGTCGAGCCCGTCCCGGCATGGACGGCAGCGGAAAGGATAGGACGACCGCCGGACGGGATGCCTGGAATTTACCCAGTGCAGCGTGCAGGAGCCCCCGTGCCGACCGAAATGCGTACTGCTGCCGAGCCACGTGCGTAGCTGCCGACCAAGCAGCTCAGTCTCATCGGGTTAGCGGCGGACGCGGGGCATGCCCAGGCCGATCCAGGAGATGATCTCGCGCTGGATCTCGTTGTTGCCGCCGCCGAAGGTGAAGATGACGGCCGAGCGGTAGCCGCGCTCCAGTTCGCCGTGGAGGACCGCGCCCGCCGAGCCCTCCTTCAGGGCGCCCGCCGAGCCGACGACCTCCATGAGGGCGGCGTAGGCGTCGCGGCGGGCCTCGGAGCCGTACACCTTGACGGCGGAGGCGTCCTGCGGGGTGAGGGTGCCGTGCTGGACGGCGTTCACCATCTGCCAGTTGAGGAGCTTCATCGCGTCGAGGCGGGCGTGGGTGCGGGCCAGGGAGCGGCGGACCCACGGGAGGTCGATGACGCGGCGGCCGTCGGAGAGCGGGGTGCCGGCGGCCCAGCGCTGGACGTCGTGGAGGGCGCGGATCGCCATCGTGCCGTGGGCGGCGAGGGTCACGCGCTCGTGGTTGAGCTGGTTGGTGATGAGCCGCCAGCCCTTGTTCTCCTCGCCGACGCGGCGGGAGACGGGGACGCGGACGTCGTCGTAGTAGCTCGCGGTGGTGTCGTGCGAGGCGAGCGTGTTGATGATCGTGCAGGAGTAGCCCGGGGCGCTCGTCGGCACGAGGAGCATGGTGATGCCCTTGTGGGGCGGGGCGTCGGGGTCCGTGCGGACGGCGAGCCAGACCCAGTCGGCGGTGTCGCCGTTCGTCGTCCAGATCTTCTGGCCGTTGACGACGTACGTGTCGCCCTCGCGCACCGCGCGGGTCTTGAGGGCCGCCAGGTCGGTGCCCGCGTCGGGCTCGCTGTAGCCGATCGCGAAGTCGATCTCGCCGGAGAGGATCCGGGGCAGGAAGTACGTCTTCTGCTCGTCCGTGCCGTACCGCATGATCGTCGGGCCGACGGTGTTCAGCGCCATCAGCGGCAGCGGTACGCCGGCCTGCGCGGCCTCGTCGAAGAAGATGAACTGCTCCATCGGGGTCAGCCCGCGGCCGCCGTACTCGGTGGGCCAGCCGACCCCGAGCCAGCCGTCGGAGCCGAGGCGTCGCACGGTCTCGCGGTAGAAGCGCTTCTGGGCGGCCGGGTCCTCGTAGCGGGTGTGGACGTCGTCCGGGACCAGCTCGGCGAAGTACGCCCGCAGCTCGGCGCGGAGGCTGTTCTGTGCGGGCGTGTACTCGAGGTGCATGGCGTCCTCCCGTGGCGGCGTCCTGCGGCGGCCGCGGCGTCCTCGTCCGCGACGCGCGACGGCGCACACGGTAGAACGTGTTCCACAAATGCGGAAGGCTCGCGACTCCGCCGGAACGCCCGCGACCCCGGTTCGGAACGACCGATCCGGGGCCCACGAGAGGATGGCGTGCGTCCTACGGCAGGAGCTCGTCCATGCAGGCACGTCCCTTCTCGGCCATGCGGCGTTCCGCCCAGGCGAGATTCTTCGGATTCAGGTCACGGCCGGAGGCGAGGACCACGTCCTCCGGACCGTATTCGCCCTCCGACCCGGTGTGCAGCAGCCGGTCGGGCGTCGGGATGTCCCCCGGGGACGTCTTGTCGGGCTCAGCGTTCATGCCGCCTCCTACGTGTTCGTCCGGCACTCGCCATTCTCGTGTCCGGTCCCCGTGAGCGCATCCGGGGCCGCCGTCGCCCCCTGTCGACGCGGTGTCGGTGGCGTGTCGACCGGGACGGGGACGGTAGGACCCGGCCCCGCCGTCCCCGAGGAGTACCCGATGCCCCAGCCCCTCCCCCTGCACCGCCTCCACGTCACCGCCGTCCGCCCGGTGACCCCGCGCATGCGCCGGGTCACCCTCGGCGGCCCGAGCCTCGACGGCCTCGTCCTGGCGGGCCCCGACCAGCAGGTGAAGCTGTTCTTCCCCCGGCCGGACCAGGCCGAGCCGGTCCTGCCGGTGCCCGGGCCCGACGGTGACGCGATGCGCTGGTACGGGGCCTACGCGGCGCTCCCCGAGGAGGAACGGCCGTGGATGCGGAGCTACACCCTCCGGGCGCACGACCCGGGCGCCGGGACGGTCGACATCGACTTCTTCCTCCACGGGGACGCCGAGGACGCGGGTCCCGCGACCCGCTGGGCGCGGTCGGCGCGGCCCGGGGACGTCCTGGGCATGTTCGGTCCTTCGGCGGAGTTCGCGGTCCCCGTCGATCCGGGCGCGGGCGACTGGACGCTGCTGTACGCCGACGCCTGCGCGCTCCCCGCGCTCGCCACGGTCGTCGCCGCACTGCCTCCGGGGCAGCGGGCCCTGGCGTACGTCCAGCTGCCCGACGCGGCCGAGGAGCAGCCGCTGCCGACGGCCGGGGACCTGACCGTGCGCCACCTTCGTGACGGCGCCGCGCCGGCCGAGGCCGTACGGGCGGACACCCTGCCCGCCGGCCGGCCGTACGTCTGGCTCGCGGGCGAGGCCTCGGCCGTGCGGGGGCTGCGGCGGCACCTCGTCGAGGAGCGGGGTGTCGACCGGCGCTCGGTGCACTTCACCGGGTACTGGCGCCGCCGCCTCACCCAGGACGACGCGCCGACCCCGGAGGACCTGGCCGAGGCACGCGAGCGCCTGTCGCTCGGCTAGGGGGCGTCCTGTCGATCAGGCCGGATCGGGGTCGGCCAGGCCCTGGCCGCGGACGAGGGTGGCGGCTTCCCTGAGGGAGAGCCCGGCGCCCTCCTCGTACCGGCGGGTGTACGTCTCCGCCGGCAGGGCCCGGCGGAGCACCTCCTCGGCGCGGGCCCGGATCGCGGCCTCGGTCTGCGGGGTGAAGGGGCGGAAGCCGCCGCCCGTGTCGGAGCCGACGTGGGCGTCGTACCCGCCGAGGAGCCGCGCTCCCGTCTCGGCGTCGTCCGGTCCGCCGAGGCCGCCACGGGCCCAGGCGGCGGTCGCGAACTGGGCGACGACCAGGTGCGGGGCGACCAGGTGGGCGAGGGTCTCCACGTCCGCGACGGCCCGGGCGAGCCGCTTCAGCGCCCGGTCGTAGGCGCCGTCGAGGCAGTCGAGCCACGCCCAGGTACCGCCGACGAGACCCCAGAAGAGCGCCGGGGTGACCTCCCCGAACTCTCCCTCCAGGAGGGAGAGCTGCGCGCGTGCGAGGCGGGTGCGCCCGGTGTGGCCGTAGTGCTGGGCGAGCAGCAGCCGGCCGGCGCCGGCGGACTCGGCGCCCCACTGCCCGGCCTCGTCGGCGGCCTCGGCCAGCAGGCGTTCGGCCTCCGGGTCTCCCGCCGGGGCGAGCCGGAGCCGTACGGCCGCGAGGCGGGCCGTGAAGACGGGCACCTGGGAGCGCGCGCCGACGCGGGCTGCGGCGTCGGTGGCCCGCTCGAAGTCGGCGGCGGCCTCGGCGAGCCGGCCCGCGCGCTCGTTGGCCTCGCCGCGCGCGGCGAGGGACTCCGCGATCCCCCAGGAGTCCCCGGCCGCCTCGAAGAGGGCGAGCGCCTCGGCCGCGTCGCCGCCGTGGCCGGCGAGCTTGGCCCGCATGAGGAGCGCGAAGCCCAGGTCCCAGCCGGGGCCGTGCGCGCGGCAGGCGTCGACGATCAGGGTCAGGGTCTCGTCGAGACCGGTGAGCTCCCCGGTCATCAGCCGGGCGAAGTACCACATCGTGCCCGGCTGGCGGCAGGTCTGCGGGAGGCCGGGGCGGTACGCGGCGACGAGGGCGGTGAGGCGGGTGCGGGTCTCGGGCCGTTCGAGGGCGGTGGCGCCGCCGTCGCCGCCCTCGGTCGCGAGCGCGTACAGACGGCCGCCGCGCCGGGCCTCCCACAGCCGCTCGCCGGTCCACGGCGGGGGCACGTCCACGCACCGGCCGTCCAGCGGCTCGGCGGGGCGCACGGGCTCCTCGAACGGGTCGGGGCCGAGGCGGCCGGTCTCGGCGGCCCAGGTGCGGGCGTCGACCTGGTGGTTGCGGAGCTGCCAGAACCAGCTCAGCACATGGACGAGGCAGAGCAGCTCCTGCTCGTCGCCGAGCGCCACGGCGGTCCGGAGGGCGCCGCGCAGATTGCCGTGCTCCCGCTCGAAGCGGGCGATGGCGGCGATCTGACCGGGACCGCGCAGCTCCGGATCGGTCCGGCGGGCGAACTCCCGGTAGTACGTGAGGTGCCGGCGCGCGACGGCCACGCGCTCCCCGGCCTCGTCGAGCCGCTCCCCCGCGTACTCAGCGACGGTCTCCAGCAGCCGGAAACGCATCCCGCCGTCGTCCGGGGCGGTCACCACGAGCGACTTGTCGACCAGGGCGCCGAGGACGTCGAGGACGTCGGCACCGGATACGCCGAGTCCGTCGGCCCCGGACACGCCGGGACCGTCGGCACCGTGCCACGGCGGCGCACCGGCGCCGGGCCCACCCGGCACGCCGCCGCCCGGCTCGCCCGGCTCGCCCGGGGCAGCGGCGTCCGGCGTCGTCCCGGCCCCGCACACCGTCTCCGCCGCCGTCAGGTCGCAGCCGCCCGTGAAGACCGCCAGGCGCCGCAGTACCGCCCGCTCGGGCTCGTCGAGGAGGTCCCAGGACCAGTCGACCACCGCGCGCAGGGTCTGCTGGCGCGGCAGTACCGTGCGGGCGCCCGAGGTCAGCAGGCGGAAGCGGTCGTCGAGGCGGTCCGCGATCTGGCGGGCCGACATCATCCGCAGCCGCGCCGCCGCCAGTTCGACGGCCAGCGGCAGCCCGTCGAGCCGGCGGCAGATCTCCTCCGCCGCCTCCGGGTCCTGCGCCACGTCGAAGCCCGGGCGCGCGGCCGCGCCCCGTTCCCCGAGGAGCCGGAGCGCCATGTCCACCGGCAGCGGGCCCAGGGGCCGCACCTCCTCCCCCGGCACCCCCAGCGGCTCCCGGCTGGTGGCGAGGACGGTCACGCCCGGGCAGCGGGTGAGGAGCGCCTGCGCGAGTTCCGCCGCCTCGGCGACGACGTGTTCGCAGTTGTCGAGGACGAGCAGCATCCGGCGCCCGGCGCAGTGCTCGACGAGACCCGCGAAGCGGTCCTTCGGTCCGGCCGGGGCGACGGCCGGGGTCGGCCAGAGCTGGGTCTCACGGGCGCCGAGTGCGGTGAGGACGGCGGCGGCGACCGTGGACTCCTCGCGTACGGAGGCGAGTTCGGCGAGATGGACGGGGCCGTCGTACGTCCCGGCCGCCTCCAGGGCGAGCCGGGTCTTGCCCACGCCGCCCGGACCGGTGAGGGTGACGAGCCGGCGTCCTTCCCAGGCGGCGGCGAGCGAACCGAGTTCCTCGGCCCGGCCGATGAACGACGTCAGGCGGGCGGGAAGGGTCCGGGGCGGGGCGGGTACGGGCCCGTCCTCCGCGAGCAGTTCGGCGTGCAGGGAGCGCAGTTCAGGCCCCGGGTCCGTGCCGAGCCGCTCGGCGAGGGCCTCGCGCACCTCCTCGTACGCCGCGAGGGCCTCGGCGGGCCGCCCCGCCGCGCGCAGGGCGCGGATGCGCAGGGCCTGGAGGGGTTCGTCGAGGGGCTGTCCGGCGGCGAGCGCGGCGAGGGGCGCGAGGACGTCGGCGGCCCGCCCGAGGGCCAGGTCGGCGGCGAGCCGGTCGCGGCGGGCCTGGGCGTGCCGCTGTTCGACCCGTACGACCAGGGGGTCGGTGTCCCGGCCGGGCAGGTCCGCGAGCGCCGGCCCGCGCCAGAGCCCGAGGGCCTCGTCGAGGAGCGCGGCCGCCCGCTCGGCGTGGCCGTCGGCGAGCGCGGCGGCGCCTCCGGCGGCGAGCCGTTCGAAGACGTGCAGGTCGACGGCGTCCGGCCCGGCGGCGAGCCGGTAGCCGCCGGGCTCCGAGACGACGGCTTCGCGGCCGAGGGCGCGGCGCAGGCGGCCGACGAGGGCCTGGAGCGCCGCCGTACGGTCCTGGTCGTCGGCCGGGTCGCCGTCGGCCCAGACCTGGTCGATCAGCGCGCCGGGTCCCACCGCGCGTCCGCCGGCGGCGGCGAGGGCGGTGAGGAGGGCCCGGAGCCTGGCACCGCTCAGGGCGACCTCCGTCCCGTCGTCGGTACGGAAGGCCTGGCACGGACCGAGAACACGGTAGGGCGGCTGCACCGGCCCATTCTGCCCCGGCACGGCGGCCGTGGTCCCACGGGTCCGGGCACCGGGGTCTCCTGGGTCCGGCACCCTGGTCCCCCGGGTCCGGCACCCTGGTCCCCCGGGTCCGACACCGCGGTCCCCCGGGTCCGGGCACCCGCTGGAGACGGGCCGGCCGGGGGGAGGCCCGCCCCGCAGCGTCCGCGCCGAGTCCGGGAAGGGCCCGCGCGGCCGGCTGCCGGTGGTCGTCTCCGAAGCCGCCCGTCGCGGCGAACTCGCGCCACGCCGTGTCACCGCCATGGCGTCCGCGGGGTGCGGGTTCGACAATGGGGAGGATGACCGATGACGACCGGCGTACGCGCAGTGGCGAGATCGGGCCCGCCGAGTGGCTCGCCATGAACCGGACCGGCAGCTTCGACTGGGATCTCGACACGGGCACCATCGATGTCGACGAGTCCGGGCTGCTGATCTTCGGCGTGTCCCCGGACGCCTACGACGGGCGACCGGGGTCGATCGTGACGCGGCTGGCCCCCGATGAGCGGGAGAAGCTGGACGGCGTCGTACGGCAGGCCGTCAAGAGCGGCGCGGCCTCGTACACGACCCACTTCCCCATCCCGCAGGCCGACGGCTCACCCCACTGGACGCATGTGCAGGCGCGGATCCTGCGCTCGCCAGACGGCCGGGCCCGGCGGATCGTCGGCGTCGTGCGGGACACGACGGCCGAGGTCGCCCACTTCGCCTTCGTGCAGGAGCTGGAGAAGCGGCGCGAGGTCCAGACGAGCATCGTCGAGCGGACGACGAACGCGCTGTCGCGCGCGGTGACCGTGGACGACGTGACGGCCGCCCTGACCGGCCCGGGCGGTCTCGCCCGGCTGGGCGCGGACGGTCTCGCGCTCGGTCTCGTCGAGAACGGCTCGCTCAACATCATCGCGCTGAGCGGTGAATCCCTCGACGTGCTCAACGACTTCCGCAGCCGCCGCCTCGACCGGAAGCTGCCGCTGGCCGAGACCGTGCTGAGCGGGCGGCCCCGGTTCGTGTCCTCGTTCCCGTCCCTGGGGCGGGACTTCCCCGAACTCGCCCCTTATCTGTCCCGCCTCGAGTTCCGGGCCGCCTGCTACCTGCCGCTGGTCGCGCAGGCGCGTTCGCTCGGCGGGATGGCCCTCTTCTACCGGGGCCGCACCTCGTTCAACGCCGACGAGCGCAACCTCGCCCTCGGTCTCGCCGCGATCGTCGCCCAGTCGCTCCAGCGGGCGATCCTCTTCGACGAGGAGCGGGAGCTGGCGACCGGACTCCAGGCGACGATGCTGCCGCGCCGGATCCCGCAGTTCACCGGCGGCGAGATCGCCGTCCGCTACCACGCGGCGTGGAGCGGACGACAGGTCGGCGGCGACTGGTACGACGTGATCCCGCTGCCCCGCGGCCGGGTCGGGATCGTCGTCGGCGACGTCCAGGGCCACGACACGCACGCCGCCGCCATCATGGGGCAGCTGCGGATCGCCCTGCGCGCGTACGCCGGAGAGGGCCACGCCCCGTCGACCGTCCTCGCCCGCGCCTCCCGCTTCCTCGCCGAGCTGGACACCAACCGCTTCGCGACCTGCACGTACGCGCAGGTGGACCTGGCGAGCGGCACCCTGCGCGCCGTACGGGCCGGGCATCTGGGTCCGCTGATCCGGCACACCGACGGCCGGGTCGGACAGCCCAAGCTGCGGGGCGGGCTCCCGCTCGGTCTGGCGACCGTGTTCGGGGACGAGGAGTTCCCGGAGACGCGGCTCGACCTCGTGCCCGGCGAGACCCTGGTGCTCTGCACGGACGGGCTCGTCGAGCAGCCCGGCTCGGACATCGAGTCCGGTCTCGCCGCCCTGTCGGGCGCCATCAGCAGCGGCCCGCCGCAGGCGGAGGCGCTCGCCGACCACCTCTCCGAGCGGCTCTGGGAGCGGTGGGGCTCGGGCGACGACGTGGCGCTGCTCGTACTGCGGCGCAGCCCTGACCCGGGCACGCCCAGGGCGCCGCGGATCCACCAGTACATCCACCAGGCCGACCCGCAGGGCCTCTCGGACGCGCGCGCGGCCGTCGGGCTGGCGCTCCGCGACTGGGGCATGCCGGAACTCGTCGACGACGCCGAGCTGTTGACGGGCGAGCTGCTCGTGAACGTACTGCTGCACACCGAGGGCGGAGCGGTCCTGACTCTGGAGGTGCTGCCGGAGCCGGTGCGGCGGGTACGGCTCTCGGTGCAGGACCGGTCGAGCGCCTGGCCCCGGCGGCGTACTCCCGGCGAGGCCGCGACATCGGGCCGGGGGCTGCTCCTGATCGACGCGCTGGCGTCCCGGTGGGGGGTGGAGCCGCGCGGCGAGGGCAAGGCGGTGTGGTGCGAGATCGGGCCGGAGCCGGTGGCGGCCGAATCCGCCTCCGGCGGTGGGTGAGGAGGGCGTCGTGGACCCCGTGGCCGCCCTGAACCGCATCGCGTTCCTCCTTGAGCGCGGCCAGGCGCCCGGCTACCGGGCGCGCGCCTTCCGCACGGCGGCTTCCGCCGTCGCGGCCCTGCCGGAGGGCGAGGCGGCCCGGCGTGCGGCGGCGGGCACCCTGGAGTCCCTGAAGGGCGTCGGACCGAAGACGGCGGCGGTGGTGCGCGAGGCCCTGGAGGGGCGGGTTCCGGAGTATCTGGCACATCTGGAGGAGGAGTTGGAGGCCTCGCTGGGCCCGGGAGAGTCGGACGGCCACCTCGGCGAGGAGCTGCGGGCGGCGCTGCGCGGCGACTGCCACCTGCACTCGGACTGGTCGGACGGCGGCGCCACGATCGAGGCCATGGGGCGTACGGCCGCGGCGCTCGGGCACGAGTGGGCGGTGCTCACCGACCATTCGCCCCGGCTGACGGTGGCGCGGGGCCTGTCCCCCGAGCGGCTGCGGGAGCAACTGGACCTGGTGGCACGGCTGAACGAGGAGTGGGCGCCCTTCCGGCTGCTCACGGGAATCGAGTGCGACATCCTGGAGGACGGCTCGCTCGACCAGGAACCGGAGCTGCTCGACCGGCTCGACCTGGTGGTCGGTTCGGTCCACTCGAAGCTGCGGATGGACGCCCGGTCGATGACCCGCCGGCTCGAACGGGCCGTGCGCGATCCGCTGATGGACGTGCTCGGGCACTGCACGGGACGTCTGGTGGCGGGCGGGCGGCTGCGGCCGGAGTCCGAGTTCGACGCGGAGCGCGTCTTCGCCGCGTGCGCCGAGTCGGGTACGGCGGTGGAGATCAACAGCCGTCCGGAGCGCCTCGATCCGCCGCGCCGGCTGCTGCGGCAGGCCGTCGCCGCGGGCGCCTACTTCGCCGTCGACACGGACGCCCACGCGCCCGGCCAGCTGGAGTGGCAGATCCTGGGCTGCGCGCGGGCCGAGGAGTGCGGGGTTCCGCCGGACCGGGTGATCAACACCTGGCCGGCGGAACGGCTGTTGGAGTGGACGGCGGGCTGAGCCCCCGATGGGTCAGGCCCGCTGCCAGACCGTCGTCGCGTTGCAGAACTCGCGGATGCCGTGGCCGGAGAGCTCGCGCCCGTACCCCGAGCGCTTGACCCCGCCGAAGGGGAGCGCCGGGTGCGAGGCCGTCATGCCGTTGACGAAGACACCGCCGGCCTCCAGGTCGCGGACGAAGAACGCCACGTCCTCCTGGGAGCGCGTCCAGACGTTGGAACTGAGTCCGAACGGCGAGTCGTTGGCGACCGCCACGGCCTCCTCGATGTCGCTGACCGGGTAGACCGTGGCGACCGGGCCGAAGGCCTCCTCCTGGTGGATCCGCATCTCCGGGGTGATGCCGGTGAGGACCGTGGGCCGGTAGTACCAGCCGTTCCGGAGCGCCGGATCCTCGGGACGGTGTCCGCCGCACAGGACGGTGGCGCCCCGCCCCACGGCGTCGTCGACGAGCACCTCCAGGTCGGCCCGGCCCTGCTCGGTGGCGAGGGGGCCGACGTCGGTGGACTCGTCGAGGGGGTCGCCGACGGTGAGGGCGTTCATGGCGGCGGTGAAGCGCTCCGAGAAGTCGTCGTACACGTCCTGGTGGACGATGAACCGCTTGGCGGCGATGCAGGACTGCCCGTTGTTCTGCACGCGCGCGGTGACGGCGGTCTTCACGGCCCCGACGACGTCGGCGGAGGGCATGACGATGTACGGGTCGCTGCCGCCGAGCTCCAGGACGGTCTTCTTCACCTCGTCGCCCGCGACGGCGGCGACGGACCGGCCGGCCGGCTCGCTGCCCGTGAGGGTGGCGGCCACCACCCGGGGGTCCCGGAGCACGCCCTCGACCTCGCGGGAGCCGATGAGGAGGGTCTGGAAGCAGCCGTCGGGATATCCGGCGCGGCGGAAGAGGTCGCCCAGGTAGAGCGCGGTCCTCGGCACGTTGGAGGCGTGTTTGAGGAGGCCGGTGTTGCCCGCCATGAGCGCGGGCGCGGCGAAGCGGATCACCTGCCAGAGCGGGAAGTTCCACGGCATGACGGCGAGGACCGGGCCGAGGGGCCGGTAGTGGACCCGGGCCATGTCGGCCCCGGAGTCCTGGACGTCGCTCTCGGCCGGGTGCTCGTCGGCGAGCAGCTCCTCGGCGTGCTTGGCGTACCAGCGCATGGCCTTGGCGCACTTGCCGGCCTCCGCGCGGGAGGCGGCGATCGGCTTGCCCATCTCGATGGTCATGGTGCGGGCGATGTCCTCGGTGTCCTCGTCGAGGAGGGTCGCGGCGGCGCGCAGGAGCCGGGAGCGTTCGGCGAAGGAGGTCGTGCGGTACTGCCGGTACGCCTCGTGGGCGGCGGCGATGCGCCGCTCGACCTCCTCGGGCCCGTGGGCCTCGTACGTACGCAGCGTCTCGCCGGTCGCGGGGTTCACGGTGGCGATGCCCATGACGTGCCTCCTCCTGCCATCGGCCCCCGTCTTCCTGCTGTCGGCCCCCGTCCGTAACCTTCCGCTCTCCCGGGGGCGGGGCGCAACAGGGGTGACGCGGTGGGGTGACCCGGCCACCACCGGTCCGCTCAGGTCCCCTCGGCAACCGGCATCGTGACGAGGACCTTGCGGTGCACCTGTTCCAGTACGAGGACGAGCACGACGAGGATCGCGTCCAGGATGAGCACGGAAACCAGCGGCGGCAGCCACCGCGCCGCGACTCCGCCGATGGCGCAGGCCAGGCAGGCGAGCAGCCGGGTGCCCCAGGCCTGTCCGGTGGAGGTGTAGTACCACCAGGCCTGGGTGATCACGTACAGGATCGGCCCGCCGAACAGGAGGAGGCCGACTGCGGTGCTGCCGTGGCCGGTGGGGTGGCTGATGGCGAGTTCGGCGCCGACGGCGAGGGCGACGAGCCCGGCCAGGGTGGAGTACTGGCCGCTGACGGCGTGGCGGACCGGCAGCAGAGGATCGGCCGTGGTCGCGACGTGCCGCGCCAGGATGTCCTCACCGCCCCTGAAGTAGCTGCCGCACAGGCACACCAGCGCGACGAACACGCCGAGGCCGGCGGTCACGGTGGCGGCGTCGACCGGGGCGGCGGAGATCGCCGTGCCGATGGTCAGGACGGTCTCGCCGAGCTGCAGGATGATGAACAGCCGGATCCGTTCCACCATGTGCTCGGCGTCGAAGACGAGGTTCCGGGAGGACAGGACGTCCCGGGGCAGGGGGTGCGCCAGCCACACGCCGGTCATGTCGACGGCCGCGGCGGCGGCCCACCAGGTGAGCCTCGGCCCGTGGTCCGCGGCGGCCCCGAACAGCCACAGTGGGACCGAGACGGCCGCCCACACCGTCACACGGCGGTAGTGGTGACGCAGGAAAGGCGTCGGGGCGGTCACGGCGGCGGTGATGTCGGTCAGGAGGAGGATGGCGACCAGCGGCACCACGAAGGCCCACGGCCGGTCCGCGAAGGCGTGCGGGATCTGGGCGTTCATGAAGAGTCCCAGACCCATCACCAGCAGGACGAGCCGCCGGGTGAGGGGCCGCTCGACGTCCAGGAAGGTGGCGTCGAAGCTGGTCAGCGCCCAGGTGCTGAGCACCGCCACCAGCATCACCGTGGTCTCCGCGGCGCCGCGCCAGGAGAGTTCGGCGTGCAGGTGCTCCGCCAGCTGGCCGACGGCGAAGACGAAGACCAGGTCGAAGAACAGCTCCAGCGGGGAGACGGCCCGGCGCAGGCGGGACGGCGGCGCGGTGCTCGACATGCGTTCACGATCCGGCCGCGGGACGGGGTGCGCAATCGGGGGCCACGCACGAGGACCCACGACACGCCCGACGGCCGGCCGGAGGCGCGTGGGGCGCGCCCGGGCCGGCGGTCGTGAGGGGGTGTCAGGCGGAGAGGGCCTGGTGGAGGGCTTCGAGGCCGTCACGGTAGATGCCGGCGAACAGCTCCTCGGCCTCGGCGTCGGTCACGGTGTCCGGGTTGAAGCGGCCGGACCACTGGACCTCGGAGACGTCCTCGCGGCCGGGGACGGCGTGGACGCGGAGGGTGGAGACGTAGCCGGTGACGGGGAACGGCGCTTCGAGGATGGCGTAGCTGTAGCGGCGCTCGGTCTCGTTGAAGTCGACGAGGCGCTCGATGATGACGTCGCCGTCGGGGTTGGTCAGGCGGCGGACACGGCCGCCTTTGAGCGCGGTGCTCTGCGGGATGTAGGGAAGCCAGTCGGGCAAGGCGTCGAAGCCGCCGATGAGGTCCCAGACCTTCTGTGGCGTTGCGGGGACGACGCGGCTGACGGACGTGGAGGCCATGGTTCTTCTCCTGCTGTGGTGTGGGGGGATGCGCTGTGGGGGATGCGCGGCGTGGGGGTGGTACGGGTCAGGCGTTGTTCGGGAGCAGGGCGGCCGGGCTGACCAGGCCGGCGGCGCGGAGGTCCGTCCAGAACGCGGCCGGGACGGCCTCGTTCAGGGCGGCGGTGTCCTCGGCGATGCGGCTGGGCCGGGTGGCACCGGGGATGACGGCGGCGGAGGCCGGATGGGCCAGGGAGAACTGCAGGGCGGCGGCCTTGATGGAGACGCCGTGCTTCTCGGCCAGGGCCTTCAGCTTCCCGACGCGCTCGATGATCTCGGCCGGGGCCTGCTGGTACTCGAAGTGGGTGCCGCCGGCGAGGATGCCGGAGCTGTACGGGCCGCCGACGACCATGTCGACGCCCTGCGCCTGGGCCATGGGGAGCAGCCGGGTCAGGGCGTGCTCGTGGTCGAGGAGCGTGTAGCGGCCGGCGAGGAGGAAGCCGTCGGGCTGCGGCTCGTCGAGGCCGAGGGTGAGCTCGATCGGCTCGGTCTTGTTGACGCCGAGGCCCCAGGCCTTGATGACGCCCTCGTCCCGCAGCCGGGACAGGACACGGAAGGCGCCGGTGCGGGCCTCCTCGAACTTGCCGAGCCAGGCGTCGCCGTGGAAGTCCTGCGCGATGTCGTGGACCCAGACGATGTCGAGACGGTCGGTGCCGAGGCGCTTGAGGCTGTCCTCGATGGAGCGCTCGGTGGCCTCGGCGGTCCACTCGTGGAGCATCTTGTTCGGGTTGCCGTGCTCGAACAGGCCGCCCTTCTCACCGAGGTCGCGGGCGGCGCTCTCGTGCTCGTCGAGGATCACGCGGCCGACCTTGGTCGACAGGACGTAGGAGTCGCGGGGCTTGGTGGCGAGGACCTCGCCGAGACGTGTCTCGGCCAGGCCGGCGCCGTAGAAGGGGGCGGTGTCGTAGAAGCGGATCCCGTGGTCCCAGGCGGCCTCGACGGTGTCGCGGGCCTCCTCGTCGGGGATCGCGCGGAACATGTTGCCGAGGGGGGCGGTGCCGAAGCCGAGACGGCCGGGAAGGATGTTCTTGAGCGACATGACAGTGCCTTTACGGGGGATGACCGGCGGAAAGGGACCACCGGTTGCGCGAGCGCCGCACCCGAACCATCTAGATGCAAGCGCGCCTTACTTCCATAGACAATATTTGCATGCGCGGGCTAATGCAAATGCCTCCGCTCAGGACCCCTCCCGGACGCAGCGCGCTTCTCGTCGGGGGCCGGTTCTCCTCCGGGTACCGCGTGCGGGAACTACTGCCCGACCGACCGCCCCCGGTCATCCACATCCCGGCCGACTCGCCGCACGCGGAGACGGTGCGGTGGGCGCTCGCCGCGATCGAGCGGGAGCTCGCCTGCCGGGCCCCGGGTCGTCGGCTGCTGGGCCGTCGACCGGCCCAGGACCTGCGGCCTCGTCACCGAACAGCGCGCCGTCGTCATGCTCGTCCACGTCCCGCGCCTGCACCTCGCCCGCGAGCCGCAGGCCGTGACGGGGTGGCTCGCCGGCCTCGCCGACCCGGTGACGGCCACGGCCCTGACGGCTCTGCACCGGGCCCCGGCGCGGGCATGGACCATCGAAAGCGCGCCGAGCGTCGCCTTCGAGCGCGTCATGGGCGCACCCCCCGGGCGACTACCGAAGGCGTCCGTTGCCGTCGTGATCGGCCGTCAGCCAGGTCAGGGCTCCCCTGAGGTGGGCCCGGAGGACGGGAGTGCCGTACGCCTCCGGCGCGTGACCCAGGGCGGTGAAGAAGACGCGGCCCCGGTCGATCCCCCGGCACCAGACCAGCGGGTGGTCGGCGCCGTGCGTGCCGCCCCGGTAGGTGGTCTCGTCGGCCCGGGCGAGGACCCGTACGGAACCGCCCGAATCCCGGGGGTGCGAGGTGAAGTTGTACCACTCGTCCGTCCAGAGCCAGCGCTCCGGGAGCGGCGCGGTCGCCGGGTGGTCCCGGTCGTCCACGAGCACCGCGCCCGGCTGGACCTCCGGGTGGCCGTCGAACCGGGTGCCGAGCAGTTCGCCGTAGAAGGGCCAGTCGGGTTCGGCGTTGGCGGCGGCGTGCACGGCGAGGAGCGAGCCGCCGCCCCGGAGGTAGGCCTCGAAGGCGGTGCGCCCCTCGGGCGTCAGGACGTTCCCGGTGGTGGACAGCAGGACGACGGCGGCGCACCGGCCGAGCCGCTCGGGGGTGAAGACGGCCGGGTCCTCGGTGATCTCGGCCGCCCTCCCGAGCTCCTGGGCGAGCTCCGTGAGGGCGGTGGCGCCGGCGGGGATGGAGTCGTGGCGGTATCCCGCCGTGCGGGTGTAGATCAGGACGTCGGCGGTGGGCACGCGGTGGACTCCAGGGGCGGTACGGGACGGGCCGGGCGGCGGGACAGCAGGGAGAAAGCGCTTTCTCCACCACCTCGACCGTAGCCACCGAAAACCCCGGGCCGCAACCCCCGCCGCTCCGGCACACTGCCCCGATGACACCCCTTCATGATCACGCCCTGAGGGCCCTCGCCCATGTGACCGACCGCTCCACGGGGGAGCCGCTCGCCCCGGACCTGCGGGTCACCCTCAACTTCCACCCGCATTTCCTGCCCCGGCTCGCGGACGAGGGGGTCTACCGCTCCCAGTTCGCCACCGGCACCAGCAACGGCGGCCTCACCGCCCGTCCCGGTGGGGACCGCTGGCGGTGGGAGAGCCGCATCTTCGGCGGGGCGTACGACGCGGCCCCGGCGGAGACGCGCCCGGTGTACGGCGCCCTCGACTTCCGCCGCCGCCCCTTCGGTGCCGCTCCCCGCTTCGGCTCGGCCCATCTGCGGCTCACGGCGACCGCCCTGCACCGGGCGACCTTCTGCTACCCGGACAGCTTCCTGGAGCCGGAGGACTTCGGCGTCGCCACCCGGATGCGGCTGATCGCGCTCGCCGAGGCCGACGCGAAGGATCCGCTCGACGACTACATCGAGGCCCAGGTTCACGGCCCGGTCGTGATCGGGCGGGACGTGGAGGCGCTGGTCCTGGACCCGAGCCACCGGGGCACGGAGGTGGAGGAGGCGGCGCGGCGGCTGCCGTGCCCCGTGGAGTGGCACGGCGGTTTCCGCGTCTCCGTCGACGAGCTGTGGCGGTACCCCGAATTCCGGGGACCGGAGTACGTGGAGCTCGCGGCCCGGATCGCGGTCGACGGCCTCCTGGACGCCCGGATCGTGCAGGAGGCGGACCTGTCGGGGCGGTACGACCGGCAGGACGTGAAGAAGGTCTGGCACTACCTGGCCCGCTTCGGAGCGCCCACCGTCTGACCCCCGTCCTCCGCTCAGGACTCGGGGGCGGATCCCCCGTGTTCGATCCGGTGGATGAGTCGCTTGAGCTGGGTGACCTCGTCCTGGAGGGCGCGACCGCCGGCGGGGGTGAGGGAGAGCCAGGTGCGGGGGCGTCTGCCCTCGTACCCCTTCTCGATCTCGACGAGTCCGGCCTGCTCCAGGACGGCAAGGTGCCGGCTGAGGTTTCCCGCGGTGAGGCCGAGGGCCGTGCGCAGGAAGCCGAACTCGACGCGGCGCGCCTGGTGGGCGACGGTGAGGATGCCGAGGCGGACGCGCTGATGGACGACGTCGTCCAGGCCGATGGCGGGGTGCTGGTCGGCCGGTCCGGCCGTTTCGTTCTCGTGGTTCACGGGCGGGTGCCCCTGTCGGACCGCTCGGCCAGGCGGAAACCGAGGGCGCCGAGCAGGAGCAGCACGCCGGGCACGCCGAGGGCGGGCAGCGCGGACCACGGCGAGGAGGCGGCGATCCCCGACCAGCCGCTCGTGAGCGGCACCAGCTCGATGGCCAGGTACGCGACGGCGAGCAGCAGCAGGGCCCGGCTGCGTTCCACCCAGGACAGCACGAGCAGCGGCAGGCCCACGGCGGTCGCCGGGCCGACCATCCGTGTGAGGAAGGCCGTCACCCCGGAGGCGGGGTCGAGGCGCAGACCCCACAGGTCGACCGTCTCGCCGGGCTGCGGCGTCCCCTGGCGGAGGGTCCAGAGGGTGGTGGCGGCCCCCAGGCCGACCAGGGCGATCCCGGTGAGGACGTACGGCCCGACCGGTGTGCCGACGCCGCGCTTGCGGGAGCGGCGGATGTAGAAGAAGGCCGTCGCGGCGTAGGCGAGGGCGAGACCGAGCGTCCAGTAGACGGGTGAGCCCTGACTCGTCAGGGTGCATCCGTCGGCCGCGGCGGCGCGGCCCGGCGGGCAGGGCACGGTCTCGACCCGGAAGGTGAGGCGGCCGACCAGGATGCCGCCCATCGTGAGTGCGCCGAGGAGCAGGAGCGGGAACCAGGTGCCGCGCTGGGCGGCGCGGACCCGGCGGGTCAGTTCACCGAGGCCGGCGAGGACTTCCTGGGGCGTGCCCGGCGAGGGCACCGATGCGTTTGCCATGCGCATCAGCTTTGCATCGCAAACCAGTTGGGGCAAGAGACTCCGCGAAGGCGGTTCGGATCCGTTGTCGCATCGGATACATCTCTGTATCTTTTGGCGCGCCGTACGCGTCCGCCCGTACGCGTCCGCCCGTGCCCGCCCGCCGTGCGCGCCCGCCCGCAGAAGCCCATCGAGGAGCCGTCATGAGCACCGTGCCGCCCGCCATCGCCGCCGCCGTCGGGCCGCTGCCCGAAGGCGCGATCGTGCCGCTGCCGCCCACCTTCGATTCGGTCGAGGAGGAGCGCCGCCACCGCAAGGAGCAGCTCGCCGCCGGGTTCCGGATCTTCGGGAGGTTCGGCTTCTCGGAGGGCGTCGCCGGGCACATCACCGTGCGCGATCCCGGCGACCCGAACGCGTTCTGGGTCAACCCGTTCGGCATGAGCTTCACCCAGATCAAGGCCTCGGACCTGATCCTGGTGGACCACGAGGGGAACGTCCTGGAAGGGCGCCGGCCGGTGAACCGCGCGGCGTTCGTCATCCACTCGCGCGTGCACGCGGCCCGCCCCGACGCGGTCGCCGCCGCGCACTCGCACTCCCTGCACGGGAAGGCCTTCTCCAGCCTCGGCGTCCCGCTCGACCCGATCACCCAGGACGCCTGCGCGTTCTTCGAGGACCACGGGATCTACGACGACTACCGGGGCGTCGTGAACGAGACCGAGGAGGGCGAGCGGGTCGCCAAGGCCCTCGGCGACTTCAAGGCCGTCATCCTGAAGAACCACGGGCTGCTCACGGTCGGCCACTCCGTCGCCGAGGCCGTGTGGTGGTTCGTCACCATGGAGCGTTCCTGCCAGGCGCAGCTCCTGGCGATGGCGGCGGGCACCCCGCAGCTCATCGACCGCGAGACGGCCCTGCTCACCCGGGGGCAGATCGGCGGGCACCTGGCCGGCTGGTTCCAGGCACGCCCGCTGTGGGATCAGATCACCGCGTCGGACCCCGACCTGTTCGACTGAGCCGCGGGCCCCCGGCCGGGGATCTCGCGCGTCGTCGCCTCCAGGAGCGGAGCGAGGAACTGCCGCTCCAGGGTGCCGGGCGGCAGCTCGTCCGGCTCCACGTAGCTCTGCGCGAGTCCGCCCTCGCGCAGGGCGATGAGGAGGCGTGCGAACCGGTCGGCCTCCACGGTCAGCTCGCGTCCGGCCCGGCGCAGGACGAGGGTGAGGCCGCGGGCGATCTCGGCCCGCAGCCGCTCGTCGTGGCGCGCGAGCACCCAGGCGGCCTGGGGGTCGCGGATGGCGTGCAGGGTGAACTCGGTGGTGACGAGGTACCACTCCCGCTCGTCCGGTTCGACGCGGGCGGCGAGCTCCGCGAGCCGGGTCAGGGTGTACTCCTCGGGGGTGAGCGCGTCGATGGACTCGGCGAGGCGCCGTACGGTCCGCTCGCTGTGCTCGTCGAAGAGGGCGAGGAAGAGCTCTTCCTTGCTCGCGAAGTTCGAGTAGTACGCGCCCCGCGTGTAGCCGGCGCGCTCGCAGATCTGCTCGATCGTCGTCGCGTGGAAGCCGTGCTCGGCGAAGGTCTCCAGGGCTGCCTTCAGGAGCGCCGCGCGGGTGCGGGGCCGTCGCCTGGTGACACCTTTCGGCACGGGTGCGTCCTCCTCGTTCGGGCCGCTCGCGCGGCGGACGCCCACCTTACCGGCGTCCTCTTCCCGGGCGGCGATCAGCACCGGCGGATAAAATTCGACGCATGGCAGAGCGGCCCTTCGTGCCCGCGGCGCCCGATCTGGTCCTCGAGATCGACGGGGACGCGACGCTCATGAACCCGAGCCGCGTCTATCGCATCGGGCGCGACCCCACCAGCGACATCGTGCTCGCGGACGCCCGGGCGTCCTGGCACCACGCGGTGCTGAGCGCCGCCGGCGGCCACTGGACACTTGCGGACGAGGGCAGTACGAACGGCACCTTCGCGGACGGTCTGCGGGTGGCCCGGCCGCGGGAGGTCGGTCCCGGCACGGTCGTACGGTTCGGGCATCCGGTCGACGGGCCGCGCGCGGTCCTCCTGACCGGCGCCCCGGCAAAGCCCCGTGCCGTACCGGAGGTCCCTCCCGAGTTCCCGCCGGAGCCCGTACCGGAACCCTGGCCCGTGCCGGAGCCGGAGGCCCCGCCCCTGCTGCCTCCGCCACCACCCCCGGAGGCCGTACGGGACCTGCCGCCCTCGCCACCCCCGGAGGCCGTACAGGACCTGCCGTCCTCGCCGCCGCCGGAGGCCGTACAGAACACTCCGCCGCCACCGCCCCCGGAGGCCGTACAGGAACTTCCGCCTTCGCCCGACGCCGTACCCGACCTGCCGCCGGAAGCCGCGTTCGCGCCCCTCCGGGAGCCCGCGCCCGAGGCCCCGCCGCCGCTGCCCCTGCCGGAGCCTCCCGGGACGGGTCCCGGCCGCCCCGTGACGCCGCGGCCGCCCTCCGTGGAGCATCCGGCCGCGACCGGCACCTTCCGGCAGCCGACCGCCGTGCGGCCGCTGCCCACCCACAGCATCCGGATCGGGCGCGCCCCCGACAACGACGTGGTCGTCGCCGACCTGGTCGTCTCCCGGCGGCACGCCGAGCTCCGCGCCCACCCCGACGGCACGTACTGGATCCACGACCTCGGCAGCCACAACGGCACGTTCCTCAACGGCGCCCCCGTCGTGGACGCCCGGGTGACGACGGAGGACATCGTCGGCATCGGCCGGGCCGCGTTCTGTCTGATCGGCGGGCAGCTCGTCGAGTTCACCGACACCGGCGAGGTGTCCCTCGACGTCCGCTCGCTCGCGGTGACCGTCGACCACGGGCGCAAGACCCTCCTCGACGAGGTGTCGTTCCCGGTGGGCCAGAAGTGCCTGCTCGCGGTCGTCGGCCCGTCCGGCGCCGGGAAGTCGACCCTCCTGGGCGCGCTCACCGGTCAGCGCCCGGCCGACCGGGGCACGGTGCTCTACGACGGCCGTGACCTCTACCGGGACTACGCCGAGCTGCGCCAGCGCATCGGGCTGGTCCCCCAGGACGACATCCTGCACCTCCAGCTCACCGTCCGCCGGGCCCTCGGCTACGCGGCCGAACTCCGCTTCCCCGAGGACACCGTGGCGGCCGAACGGCGGGCCCGGGTCGACGAGGTGATCCGGGAGCTGGGGCTCGTGGAGCGCGCCGAGCAGCCGATCCACAGCCTCTCCGGCGGTCAGCGCAAGCGGGTGAGCGTCGCCCTCGAACTGCTCACCAAGCCGTCCCTGCTCTTCCTCGACGAGCCGACCTCGGGTCTCGATCCGGGCATGGACCGCTCCGTGATGCACATGCTGCGCGGGCTCGCGGACGACGGCCGCACGGTCGTCGTGGTCACGCACAGCGTGCTCAGCCTCGACGTGTGCGACCGGCTGCTCGTGCTCGCTCCGGGCGGCCGGGTCGCGTACTACGGCCCGCCCGCCGACACCCTCGGCTTCTTCGGCTTCGAGCAGTGGCCGGAGGCCTTCGAGGCCTTCGAGAACGACAAGGACCGCGACTGGGCCGAGCAGTACCGGACCTCCCGCTTCCACCGCCGGTACATCGCCGACCCCATGGCCCACCCCGACGTCCCCGCGCCCGCCGGCGCCCCCGTGCGCGCCGCCGGACGGCCCGCCGTGGAGCCCGCACCGCCGCCGAAGGCGCAGAGCTGGGGCTCCCAGCTGCGGACGCTCGTACGCCGGTACGCGGCGGCGCTCTCCGCCGACCGGACCTTCCTCGCCATCATGATCGCCCTGCCGTTCGTGATGGGCGCGATGGCCCGGGCCCTGTCCGAGGGCAGCCTCAACCCCGAGTCGACGCTGAACGTGCTGCTGATCCTCTGCGTCGGCGGTGTCCTCACCGGCGCGGCGAACGCCGTGCGCGAGCTGGTCAAGGAGCGCACGATCTACCGGCGCGAGAGAGCCGTCGGCCTGTCCCGCTCCGCCTACCTCGCCTCCAAGGTGGTGGTGCTCGGTCTGATCACGGTCGTGCAGGCGGTGGTCCTCACCCTGGTGGCCCTGATCGGCGTGCCGCTGAACGTGCCCGGCGGCAAGGGTGTCCTGATGCCGCCGCTGGTGGAGATCACCCTCGCGGTGGCGCTCCTCGCGTTCACGGCGATGATGCTCGGCCTGCTGGTCTCGGCGCTCGTCCGCAAGGAGGAGGTGACGATGCCGCTGCTCGTCCTCCTCGCGATCGTGCAGGTGGTGTTCTGCGGGGCGCTGCTCAAGGTGCGCGGCACGCCCGTCCTGGAGCAGCTGGCCTGGCTGGTGCCCTCGCGGTGGGCGTTCGCGGCGATGGGCGCGACGATCGACATCGGGAAGATCGCGCCGAGCGAGAAGACCGCCGATCCGCTGATGCGGCACACGGCGGAGGCCTGGCTGTTCGACATGGGCATGATGGTGGTGCTCTGTCTCGTCCTCGGCCTGATGGTGGCGCGGCTGCTGCGCCGCCACGAGCCGGTCGTCATGCGGAGGTAGGCCGGTGAGCGTTCCCGAGGCGGAGGTGAAGCCGGTGAGCGTCCCCGTGGTGGAGGTGAGGCCGTGAGCGTTCCCGTGCCCGAGTACGTGCCGGACTTCCGGCCCACCCATGTGGTGCCGCGTTCCGGGCTGCCCGCCTGGGAGGCGCCCGATCCGGAGCTGCCCACGGTGCCCCTCGACGCCTTCCTGCCCGTACGTCTTGAGGAGCGGACCGGCGACTGGGGCCGGGTGCTGTGCTCCAACGGCTGGACGGCGTGGGTCGACGCGCGCCTGCTGGTGAGCGTGCCGGAAGACCCTCCGGCGGCGGGCCGGCCGCTCACCAGGACCGCCGATCCCCGGCCGCTCATCGCCCGCGCCGAGGACGCGCTGGGCCGCTACCGGCGGGCGGCGGAGGAGCTGGGCGCGGGCCGGCTCGACGGCGAGGGCTTCCGGCTGCGGACGCGGGGGCTGCGGGTCGGCATGGTCGTCGACGGCGAGTCGGTGTGGCTGTACGACGCGGAGCACGAGCGCTGGGTGTACTGCGACGGGGTCGGGCTCAGTACGTACGCGGCGTCGGCGGCGCCCTCCCCCGAAGCCGACCGGACGGCCGAGGAGCCCGCGGCGGCGCCTCCCGGCTACGAGCCGACGCAGGTCGTGCCCCAGGTGGACCCGGCGGGTTCGGCCGGGCCGCCGCCGACGCAGGTCGTGGGGCCGTCGGGACCGGCGGGTGACGAGCGATGACCACCGGTGGGGCGCACGGGGACCCGGAGATCCCGGCGGGCCGGCCCTCGGGGCTGCTCGGCAAGGAGATCGCGGGCTACCGCGTGGAGAGCGAGATCGGTCGCGGCGGCATGGCCGTCGTGTACCGGGCGCGGGACCTGCGCCTCGACCGGACGGTGGCGCTGAAACTCCTCGCGCCCGAGCTGGCCCGCAACGACACCTTCCGCAAGCGCTTCGCGCACGAGTCGCGGGTCGCCGCCTCGATCGACCACCCGCACATCGTGCCGGTCTTCGACGCGGGCGAGACGGAGGGCGTCCTGTACATCGCGATGCGGTACGTGGCGGGGCAGGACCTGGTGGCCCTGCTCGACCGCGAGGGGCCGCTTCCGCCGGTGAAGGCGGGGCGGATCGCGGTGCAGGTGGCCTCGGCCCTGGACGCGGCGCACGCGCACGACCTGGTGCACCGGGACGTGAAGCCCGGGAACATCCTGGTCGCGGAGGGCACCGACGGCGACCACCCGGAGCATGTGTACCTGACCGACTTCGGGCTGACGAAGAAGTCGCTGTCCCTGACGGGTTTCACGACGGTGGGCGAGTTCGTCGGGACGCTCGACTACGTGGCGCCCGAGCAGATCTCCGGCAAGCCGGTGGACGGCCGGTGCGATGTCTACAGCCTGGCGTGCGTGGTCTTCGAGACCCTGGTGGGGGTGCCGCCGTTCCGCCGCGACACGGACTGGGCGGTGCTGTGGGCGCAGCAGTATGATCCGCCGCCCCCGCTGTCCGAGGTGCGGCCGGGGCTGCCGGCGGCGGCGGACGCGGTGTTCGCCAAGGCGCTGGCGAAGACGCCCGAGGAGCGGTACGGGACGTGCCTGGAGTTCGTCGCCGCGCTGCGCGCCGTCCTGGCCGACGCGGGCGGCGGCGGTCCGGTGGTGCCTCGGGGGCCGCGGCGGCTCGGCGCGCCGCCCGCCCCGCCCGCCTGGGCGCGGCCGGTCTTCCGGGAACTGGACTAGCACGTCTCGCGGGGCTGTCGGTGGCGTGTGCGAGGGTGATCGTCGAGGGCGTCGTTCCACACGCCCGGAAGGCCCGTACGTCCAGGGGGAGCAGCACATGGCCAGTCGTCGCGCGCGTTCGGACCTCGCCGGGGTCAAGGCGTGGTGGCGGACGCTCGGCGCAGACGGGTTCGTGGTCCTTCCGCCGCCGACGCGGAGCCGGTACACCCAGAGCGACGGGCACGAGGACGCCGCCGAGCTGATCGGGACCCGGGGTCTCGGCGACGGGACGTCGTTCGCGTACTGGCACTGGCAGGCCCATCAGGCCTTCGACCGGTCCGGGGCGCTGACCCGGGAGCTGATGCTGTACTGGGGCGGCGACCACGCGACCGTCGCCGCCGGGCTCGGCGACGGGCCGGCCGGGTTCCGTGTCGTCGACGGCGGGCCGCAGGGGGCCTTCCGGCTCGACCGGGTGTCGGGTCGGGACGAGGCGGGGCTGCCCGACCCCGCGGATCCCACCGGGGTACGGCAGTTCCTCGACGGCCTCGACGAGCCGCTGGACCGCGGCGAGTACCCCCTCCGCCGCCGTCCGCTGACTGCGGCCGAAGCCGGCTGGCTGCACGAGCGGCTGCGGGACCCCGTGGAACTGCCGGGCGCGGCCCGGTTCGTGACCTGCCTCGAACGCCGGGACGGGCTCTCGTACGAGGAGACGGTACGGCTCTCGCGCGCCTGGCTCGCGGCGTACGAGGGGCGGCTGGCGGAGTGGGACGGCTGGCGGGCGCTGCTCCACGCGCTGCTGCGCCACGACCGCGCCGAGGCCTGGGACGCGGTCGCCGCAATCGGGAGCCGGGCGGCCGAGGTGGTGCGCGAGGTTCCGTCCGAGCGGGGGCTCGCCGTGCTGCGGGAGTTCGCGCAGGCCGGGGACCGTGCCGCGATCGGCGCCTGGCTCGCGGTCCACCGCGCGGTCCGCGAACCCGACGCGGTCCTGGCGGCGGCCGCGCTCGCCGCGGAACTGGACGCGCACCAGGCCCCGGAGGCGTCGCTGCGAGGTCTGTCCGGGGCGCTCTCCGCGGCCGTCACGGCCGACCGGCGGCGGGAGTCGGGGGTCGGCCACCGGGCGGGCCTGTCCTTCGCCGCGCTGTCGGCGGTCCGTTTCTCCACCGACGCACGTCTGCCGCGCGCGCTGCGCGTGCTCGCCGCCGACACGGCACGCGACCAGGTCGCCCATGTACGGGAGGAGGCCCGTCGGCTCGGCCCCGGCTACGCCGACGTCACCGGTGTCGACGCGGCGGACGCGCTGGCCGCCGCCGACCGCTACGAGGCCGTCCGCGACGAACTGCTGGCCGGCTCCGGCCCCGACCTGACCGCCTACGAGGGCTCGCTGTGCGACGTCCTCGACCGGTACCGGACCCTCACCGAGTCCGACGTCCACTGGCTGCGGGCGCGGGTGGCCGACCCCGGCACCGGCATGCAGGGGCTCGGCTTCTGCCTGGAGCTGCTGTACGCCCACGGCTCGGCCGGCGCGGCGGAGGTCGAGGCGCTGCTGCCCCGCTGGAAGAAGGACCTCACCAAGCGGTACCGGACCACGTACACGGAATGGCGCCATCCACTCGTCACCCTCACCTGTCTGGCCCTCGACCTGGGGCACCCGGCCGCCGGGGAGCTGCTGGCCTGGTGGGCCAGGCCGCGGCCGCTGTGGAAGGACGAACTCCGGCTGCTCACCCACCTGGGGGCCCCGGACGAGGCCAAGGCGGCCGAGCTGTGGGACTTCGTCACCTCGGGCGCCCATGACGTCGGACAGCTCCTCACCTGGGTGCTGGTCCGTGCCCGGCTCGACGGCGAGCCCCCGCTCCTCGTGGCCGACCGCCTGCTGCGCGCGCGGGACCTCCCCGCGCATGTCGCGCGGCGACTGCTCCTCGCGGCGGTGGACCCGGCGCAGCCGCTGTGGCACTACTCCTTCGATGGGCTGCGCCGCAGCTGGTGGCAGCGCGCGAGGGAGGTCGCGGACCATCCGGGGCTCTCCCCCGAGGCCCGTGCGATCGGCCTGCGGGCGGCCCGGGAGCACGATCTGATCCGCCGTCCGGACCAGGTGCGCCCCGCCGCGACCGAGGCCGAGCGGACGGCGGCCCGCGCGTGGCTCGACGGGCACGCGGACACCGACGTGGCCTGACCGCTCCGGCCCGGGGGCGACGGGGGCTCGGCCGCCCCGGCCCTCCCTGATCCGGCCTGATCCGAAAGCCAGGCCCTAGCCGCGGTGCCGTGCGTCGGTGACGACGAGTGAGACGTTCTGTCCGCCGAAGCCGAAGGAGTTGCTGAGCACGGCTTCCTGGGGGACGTCCCGTCGCGCGGTGACGACATCGAGGTCGATGTCGGGACCGACGCCGGCCGCCGTGAGGTTGCGGGTCGGCGGGATGACGCCGTGCTCAACGCTGAGGACGGCGATGAGCGCCTCGATCGCACCGGCCGCGCCGAAGAGATGACCGAGTGCCGCCTTGGGGGCCGTCACGGTGGCGCGTCCGAAGACCTCCCTGATCGCGTGTGCCTCGGCGACGTCGCCGACGGGGGTTCCGGTGGCGTGGGCGTTGATGTGGCCGATCCGCTCGGGAGCCAGACCGGCCTGCGCGAGGGCCTTCCGCATGGCGGAGACCTGACCGGAGCCGTCGGGGGCGGGGGCCGTGATGTGGTGCGCGTCGGCGGCGATGCCGGCGCCCGCGAGCACCGCGTGGACGTGCGCGCCTCGGGCGGCGGCGTGCTCGGCGCTTTCGAGCACCACGACGGCGGCGCCCTCGCTGAGGACGAATCCGCTGCGGTCCGCGGCGAACGGCCGTGACGCCGAGGCCGGTTCGTCGGCATGCCGTGACAGTGCCTGCGCCTGGACGAAGCCGGCGACGGTGATCGGGGTGATCGCGGCCTCGGTACCGCCCGCGATGACCACGTCCGCCTCGCCGGCACGGATGAGCCTGGCGCCCAGGGCGATCGCCTCGGCGCCGGAGGAGCACGCCGAGACGGGCGTGTAGACCCCGGCCCGTGCGCCGTATTCGATGCTGATCAGCGCCGCCGCAGCATTGGGCATGAGCATCGGGACCGTGCGGGGCGAGACGCGCCGAGTGCCGGCCGCCTCCAGCGCGTCGTCCTCCTTCAGCAGCGTCCGTACGCCACCGATGCCCGTGCCGATCGCGGATGCGAGCCGGTCCGGGTCCACCTGCGGGGCGCCCGCGTCGGCCCAGGCCTCGGCCGCCGCGACGAGGGCCGCCTGCTGCGAGCGGTCGAGCCGCCTGGCCCGCACCGGCGGCAGCGACGCGGCCGGGTCGACCGCCATCGTCCCCGCGACGGTGTCGGGAAGGCCGGGGTCCTCGTGGCCGCGCAGGGCTCCGCCGTGAATGCCGGACTCGCCGGCGAGCAGGGCCTCCCATGTGGACAGCACGTCTCCGCCGAGTGGCGTGATCGCGCCGAGTCCGGTCACGACGACTTCCGTCCGGTGCATGAGCTTCCACCTTTCTTGTATGCGATACAAGTCAACAGGGCCATGTTGTATCACATACAATTGCGGCGTGGAGAAGAAGCCGACCGAAGCCCGATCGACCTCGGCCCGGTCGCGTGACCGCGGTCGCGCGACGAGGCGCCGACTGATCGAGGCGACCGCACAGCTCTGCGAGGAGCGGCCCGGCGCGGAGGTGAGCGTCGCGGAGATCGCGCACGCGGCAGGCGCCTTCCCGAACCAGGTCACCTACTACTTCGGCTCCAAGGACGCGCTGCTCGTGCACGCCGCCTTCCTCGGCCTGCTGCACGACGCCCGGCGGATCGAGCGCATCGGCCGCCAGGCCTCCGACGCGGCCACGTTCCGGCGCAACATCGCCCGCGCCGTGCTGGCCATGCCCTCACTCCCGTCGGTCGCGCGAGCACTCGCCGCCGGGATCTCCAAGCCCGAACTCGCCCCCGTGGTGGACCGACACCTCCAGCTGCTGTTCCGGCAGTCCGAGCGCTTCGTGGGCCGACTCGTCGAAAGCCGCGGCTGGAAGGCCCGACGCCCGCTCGCCGCGGAGGTCAGGACGTTCTGGAGCACCGCGCTCGGCGCGGTCCTCCTCGTCCGCGCCGGGGCCCACGGCACGGTCGCCGACCTCGACCTGGCCGGAGCCCTGACCCTCCACGACGAGACCGAGCGCGACTAGCGTCGTCGCAGGTCAGCGGCGTCAGGCCGTTCGGTCCCGGCCGGCGGGCGTGTTCGTCGGAAACGTTTGCCCTGCGTGTACGGTCAGCCCATGGATGCCAGCCACCAGCCGACGCTCGACGAGATCGAAGAGCGCTTCGTCGGGCTTGTCGAGGGTCGTCTGCCCCGGGAAGAGGCCGATCGCTGGGCCGGGCGGTGGGTGGTCGACGACGGGCTCGACTGGGACGACGTCTCCTGGTGGGCACTGAGCCTCCTCCACGGAATCGACCTTCCCGCAGACGAGAGCGGCGCCTACCTGCACGACGACGAGCAGCTGCGTTCATGGCTCGCCGAGCTGAGAAGACGCCGGACGATGTGACGCGGCCCTAGGGCTGGTCGACGACCTCGCCCCTGCGGTGGACGCGGGAGGCGAGGAGGCCGCCGAGGAAGCCGAGGGCCAGGCCCCAGAGCAGTGCGAAGCCCGTCGTCTTCCAGACGTCCGGGCGGAGCACCACCTCGCCGCCGAGCGAGGCGAGGTCGCCGATGCCGAGGACGGAGAGGCCGAAGCGGGCCTCGACCAGGGTGAGCGGTGCGGCGACCAGCATGGCGAGTGCGAAGGCGATGCCCAGGTGCAGGGAGTGCTGCCAGAGAGAGATGCGGGCCGGGGAGCGGACGGCCGCCACGAACGCGGCGGCGAGCACCAGGACGGCGGCGACGGGCAGCAGCCACCACGCGCGCGTGTCCTGCGCTGCGAGCGAGGACAGGTCGACCGTGGAGAGGTCCGGACTGTCGCCGTTGCCCCGCAGGACGGCGTCGAGGATCTGCGGCATGGGAAGACCGAAGGGCCCTTCCGCCTTGCCCTGCCAGGAGCCGCCGATGCCCACGCCGAGGGCGAGCCAGGTGATGTTGGGGAGGCCCAGGAGGAGCACGGCGAGGGTCTCCGCGGTGTGGCCCTTGGTCGCGGCGACGACGATCCCGATGACCAGGCCCACGACGACGTACGCGAGGAGGAGCAGGAGCATCGCGAAGGCCGCGGGCCGGACGGGCTCCTGGTAGCGGACGAGCCGGGGCGGCAGCGGGGTCCTGCGGGAGACGAGGAGGGCCACGACGAGCACGCCGAGGATCCACAGGAGCCCGTAGAAGAGCGTGGGCCCGAGGTCGGTGCGGAAGCCGACGGTCGGGTTCGTGGCGTCCAGGAGCTCGCCGAAGATTTCCATGAGGGACCCTTCGGAGGTGCCGCCGCCGAGGGTGAGCGGGAAGTCGTGGCGGGCGAGGGCCGAGAGGCCCGCGAGCGCGACCAGCCAGAGCACGGTGACGCTCGCCGCGCGGAGCAGGAGTGAGCGCGTACTGGTCACCGCGTGGTGCCGCAGGGGGCGCAGGAAGCAGTAGCCGGTGACCAGTGCGCCCACCAGGGTGACGGTGAGCGGCATGGCGGCCAGTTCGGCCTGGGTGCCGGCGAGGGCGCCCGCGTCGCCGGAGAGTTCGATCTTGCCGCCCGAGGCCATGACGACGACCGCGGCGAGGACGGCGGTGAAGCCGCCGGGGAGGTCGGCGGCGCCCGCGGCCCAGAGGCCGAGCCCGGCGACGACGGCCATCGCGACGAACCCGGCGATCACGGCGGCCAGGGCCTGGAGGACGACACGGGCGTAGGGCCCGGTCGGGGTCGTGGATGTCCGCGCGGAGGCGGGGAGCCGACTGCTCGTCACCCGGCCCACGCTAGTACCGGGGCCGGTGCTCCGCTTGCGGACGGGTACCGTTCGGCGCACACAATGGGCGCGGAACGGAAGAAAGGGAAAAAAGTGACTTCCCACCCGCCGTCCGGCCCTCCGTCGGTTCCCCCCGCAGGTCCCCCCTCGGGCCCCCTCTCGGGTCCGAGCACACGCCCGGGAAGCGCCGGCCCTCCACCACCGCCCGGACCGCCCCACGGCGGTCCGGGGGGCGGCGGTTCGTCCGGCGGCGGCTCGTCCGGCGGCGGCTCCGGCCCGGGCGGCGGCTCGTCCGGCGGCGGCGAGGGGCCGGGCGGGGACGGGGGCGGTGGAAAGGGCGGTGGCGGCCCCTGGTGGCGCTCCGTCCCGAAGGTCGCCTCGGTGACCGCCGTACTCGTCGCGGCGGCGGCGCTGGCCGTCGTCCTCACCAACCGCCCCGACGGCACGAGCGACACCACGGGTTCCGGCGGCGGCGGCGAGGTCTTCCTGCAGAACGCCGCCGCGACCGGTCCGGACCCGTTCACCCGTTCGACGGCACGCGCCGACGGCGGCTCCGCCCCACCGGCGTCCCTGCCGCCCCGTACCGCCCCGGCCCTACCGGAGGTGTCCGGGTCGACACCCGGCCTGTACGGCGGGACGAAGTCGGTGTCGAGCTGCGACGTCGAGCAGCAGGTCCGCTACCTCTCCGGCGAGCCCGCCAAGAACACGGCCTTCGCCAAGGTCGTCGGTGTCTCGCCGAACGACGTGCCGGGCTATCTCCGCTCCCTCACCCCGCTCCAGCTCCGCGTCGACACCCGGGTGACGAACCACGGCTTCCGCGACGGCGCGGCCACCTCCTACCAGGCGGTGCTCCAGTCCGGGACGGCGGTCATGGTGGACGGCCACGGGGTGCCCCGGGTGCGCTGCGCCTGCGGCAATCCGCTGACCGTCCCGGTGGCGCAGAAGGCGCCCCGCACGACGGGTACGCCGTGGCAGGGGTACAGCTCCCAGCAGGTGGTCGTGGTGGCGCCCTCGGTGACGGTCGTGAACGTCTTCGTGGTGTACGACCCCCAGGACGACGGCTGGTTCGCGCGGATCCACGGCGACACCGGCAAGCACGACAAGCCGGCTCCGCCCCCTCCCCCGCCGCCCACGATCCCCCCGTCCACCCTCGTGCCGCCCTCGGCGTCCACGTCCAGCTCGTCCCCGTCGGTCTCCCCGTCGTCGCCGGTGCCGTGCGTGACGGTGACGGGCACGGAGACCCCGACGCCGAGCAACGGGATCACCCCGTCGCCGTGCCCCTCGACGCTCTCCCCCTCCGCGTCGACGTCCTCGCCGGAGTCCCCCTCCGACTCCCCTGGTCCCTCGGACTCGTCGCCGTCGACGGCGTCGTCAAGCCCGGAGTCGGGGCCCGCGTCGGACGGTTCGTCGGACGGTACGAGCGGGCCGCCGGACCAGCAGGCCGACCGGCAGAACCAGTCGGCCGCGGCCGACTCCCTCTCCCCGCCGGCATCGAAGGTGCCGTCGGGTTCGGCCTCGGCTCCGGCCTCGGCGTCGCGGTCCTCCTCGGCCTCCGCCTCGGTCTCGGCCCCCGCGCCCGGCCCCGGGTCCGCGCCCGTCGTCTGATCGCGGTCGCCCGTCAGGGCGTGCAGGCGGTCCTTCCCTCCGGTACGGAGGTACGGGCGTTCCGCCGCAGGACGCGGGCCTCGCCGGGAAACAGGAGCGGGCCCGGCACGGTCAGCACCGGCCCGGTCGCGCGGCGCAGGACCGCGCGCAGCACCGGCCGCCGCCGGAGTCGTGCGAACCGGCCCCGGCCCGGGGCCGAGCCGAGGACCGGCAGGTCCCCCGGGCGGTCGGCCAGCGCGCACAGCGCCGAGGCGGGGGCGCCCCTGACCACCCTGCCCTCGAAGGCGAGGCCCGGCGGGACGCCGCCGAGCCCGTCGACGAGCGCGTCCTCCAGGCGCCGCCGGGCGTCGTCGCCCCACAGCCGCGCCCAGGCCCGGTCGGGCATCCGGGCGAACAGCCCCTCTCCTTCCGGGGGCTCCCAGACCAGCACCGCGAGAAGCGGTCTGTTCTCGCGGCGGGCGAGGGCGGTCGCGTACCGCAGGGCGGCGAGCGAGGCGAGCGAGCCCGTCACCCCGACGACGACCCGGCCACCGCCCTGCGGCAACGGGCCGCTCATGCCGGTTCGCAGGCGTGGGCGCGAGGCGCCGGCTTCGCGGCGGCGTGCTCCACGCGGGTGCGTGCCGCCCTGCGGCGCAGGGCCCGGAACCATGCTCCGATCGGCAGGGGGCGGGCCGCCCGCTCCTCGGCGCGCTGCTGCCACATCCGCTCGTCACGGTCGGTGAAGTGTCCGGACATCGGTCGTCTCCCTTCCCTGAAGACCATCTGAAGACCATGGCCACCAGGCCACTGGGAAGGAGTCTGTAACCTTATTGGCCCGGACAGCAGAGCCAATAAGGAGTGATTGGCATGGCAGTGGCACGTGTGGTCCATACAGCGGACCGGACCCTGACGGGCCGCCAGCTCGCATCGCTCCTCACCCCGCCCCCGGAGGGCCGCTTCGGGTACCGGGAGCTGGCGCGTGCCGTGCGGGAGGCGCTGCTCGACGGCCGGGTGGCGCTGCGTCTGCGGCTGCCGGCCGAGCGGGAGCTCGCCGCCGTCCTCATGGTGAGCCGGACCACCGTGACCGGGGCGTACGACCTGCTGCGGGAGAGCGGGTACGCGCACAGCCGGCGCGGCGCCGGTACGTGGACGGCGCTGCCGGACGGGCAGGCGCCCACCGTGCTCGGCGCCTTCCACGACGACGCGGGCGAGACGATCGACCTGGCCCTCGCCGCGCCGCACGCGCCCGAGGAGGAGCTGTCCGCGGCCCTCGCGGCGGCCGCCGCGGAGCTGCCGCGCTACGCCGGTGCGCAGGGCTACCACCCGTACGGGCTGCCCGCGCTGCGCGCCGCGATCGCCGAGCGCTACACGGCCCGCGGCCTGCCGACCCTCCCGGACCAGATCCTCGTCACCACCGGCGCGCAGCAGGCCGTCTCGCTGGTGCTGACGCTGCTCGGCCGGGCCGGCGACCGGGTGCTCGCCGAGAACCCCTCGTACCCCAACGCCCTCGACGCGATGCGCGGGCGCATGCTCCGCGTCACGCCGGTGCCGGTGACCGAGACCGGCTGGGACAGCGGGCTCGTCGACGCGGCGCTCCGGCAGACCGCGCCGCGGCTCGCCTATCTGATCCCGGACTTCCACAATCCGACCGGGCGGCTGATGCCCGCGGAGCAGCGCCGGGAGCTCGCCCGCTCGGCGCGGGCCACCGGGACCTGGCTGGTGGTCGACGAGACGCTGACGGACATGGCCCTGGACGTACCCGCGCCGCTGCCGTTCGCGGCGGCGGCCGGCGGGGGCGACGGCGAGCAGATCGTGTCCGTCGGCTCGCTGAGCAAGAGCTGCTGGGGCGGGCTGCGGGTCGGCTGGGTGCGGGCCGCGTCCCGTGTCGTGACCGAGCTGGCCCGGGTCCGCATCACCGCCGACCTGTCCGGTTCCGTACTCGACCAGCTGGTGGCCGTCGCCCTGCTCGACCGCCTGGGCGTGATCCTGCCCCGGCGCCTCGACGAGCTGCGGCAGCGCCGGACCGCGCTCACCGAGGCGCTCGCCCGCCATCTGCCGGAGTGGCGGTGGACGGAGCCGCCGGGCGGGATGTGCCTCTGGATCGACCTGGGCCGGCCGGTCGCCTCCTCCCTCGCGTCCCGGGCGCTGCGGCACGGGGTACGGGTGGAGGGCGGCGCCCGGTTCGGCGTGGACCCCGGCACGCACGAGCACCGGCTGCGGATCCCGTTCACACTGCCCGTGGACGTCTACGAGCCGGCGGCCGAGCGCCTGGCCGCGGCCCTGAACGGCGCCCCTGGCCACGTCGCCGACCCGGCCCAGCCGGACTGGGTGGCCTGAGACGCGCGGGGTGGGCGGGGCCGGTGGGACCCATATTCGGATGCCCGCCCCCGGCGGTCCGTGTACGGTCCACCGAGTGGAACCACTGACCGACAAACAGATCCGCTCGTCCTTCGTGAACTGCACCAAGGGCGAGGCGGCGCGACTCAAGCTGCCACTCGACTTCGCCGAACTCCCCTGGGACGACCTGGACTTCCTCGGCTGGGTGGACCCGGGTGCGCCGCTGCGGGCGCACCTGGTCGTGCCGCGCGAGGAAGGGCCGCTCGGTGTGACCCTGCGGGTCCCGGCCACGAGCCGGACCAGCGCCGTGAAGTCGAGCATGTGCCAGGTCTGTCTGACCGCGCACGCGTCCTCGGGCGTCACGCTCCTGGTGGCACCGCTGGCCGGCAGCCGCGGCCGCGAGGGGAACACGGTCGGCATCTACGTCTGTGCCGACCTGGCCTGCTCCCTCTACGTCCGGGGCCGCCGGCAGCCGAAGCTGCGCCACCGGCGCCACGAGGAGTCCCTCAGCCTCGACGAGCAGGTCGCCCGTCTGACGGGCAACCTGGACGCGTTCCTCGACCGTGTGACGGCGGGCTGAGGGACCGGGACGGCCTCCCGGTCCCGAGGGACGGGACGGCCTCCCGGTTCGGCGGTTCGGCGGTTCGGCGGTTCAGCGGTTCAGCGGTTCAGCGGAAGGCCTGCTCGCCGGTGAGCGCCTTGCCGATGACCAGGGAGTGCACCTCGCTCGTTCCCTCGTAGGTGAGCACCGACTCCAGGTTGTTGGCGTGGCGCAGCACCGGGTACTCCAGGGTGATGCCGTTGGCGCCCAGGATCGTGCGGCACTCGCGGGCGATCGCGATCGCCTCGCGGACGTTGTTCAGCTTGCCCACGCTGACCTGCTCGGGGGTGAGCGCGCCCGCGTCCTTGAGCCGGCCGAGGTGGAGGGCGAGGAGCATGCCCTTGCCGAGTTCGACGGACATGTCGGCGAGCTTCTGCTGGGTCAGCTGGTAAGAGGCGAGGGAACGGGCGAAGACGATCCGGTCCTTCGCGTAGGAGATCGCCGTCTCCAGACAGTCGCGGGCGGCGCCGAGCGCGCCGAAGACGATGCCGAAGCGGGCCTCGTTGAGGCAGCCGAGCGGGCCGGAGAGGCCGCGGGCCTCGGGCAGCATCGCGTCGGCCGGGAGGCGGACGTCCTCGAAGACCAGCTCGCTGGTGACGCTCGCGCGCAGCGAGAGCTTCATCTTGATCTCGGGGGCGCTGAAGCCGGGGGTGCCGGCCGGGACGAGGAAGCCGCGGACGCCGTCCTCGGTCCGCGCCCAGACGACGGCGACGTCGGCCACCGAACCGTTGGTGATCCACATCTTGGTGCCGTTGAGCACCCAGTCGGACCCGTCCCGCTTGGCGTTGGTCCGCATGGCGCCCGGGTCCGATCCGGCGTCCGGCTCGGTGAGACCGAAGCAGCCGATGTACTCGCCGGCCGCCATCTTCGGCAGCCAGCGCTGCTTCTGCTCCTCGGAGCCGTACTTCCAGATCGCGTACATGGCGAGCGAGCCCTGTACGGAGACGAGGGAGCGGAGTCCGGAGTCGACGGCCTCCAGTTCCAGACAGGCGAGGCCGTACGCGACGGAGTTGGTGCCCGCGCAGCCGTAGCCCTCCAGGTGCATGCCGAGCACGCCGATGCCACCGAGGGTGCGGGCGAGCTCACGGGCGGGGATCTCGCCCTTCTCGAACCAGCCGGCGACGTGCGGCCGCAGCTCGCGGTCGGCGACGGCGCGCACGGTGTTCCGGATCTCCCGCTCCTCGTCGGTCAGGAGTCCGTCGACGGCGAGCAGGTCGAAGGGGTGGACGGGGGTGGACGGCGACTTCACGGACGGCCTCCTGGCGACTGTGGCAACTCGGCGAGCCGAAGCGTAGCCCCAGATCGGATATTGGATCCAGTATTGAAAATCCGAGATCCGGCCCTTACGGTCCGATTGGATCCAATCTCCTGTCGCATGGATCCCATCTCCAGTCTTCGACATCTCCATCGGGAGCGAGGGAAGCCGAATGCGCGCAGACCAGGGCGGCGCACTGTCCGGGATCGTCGTCGCCGATTTCGGGCGGGTGCTCGCCGGGCCGTACATGACGATGCTCCTCGCCGACCTGGGCGCGGACGTGATCAAGATCGAGCGGCCGGGCTCGGGGGACGACACGCGCGCGTGGGGCCCGCCGTTCGCCGACGGCGAGGCCACCTACTTCCTCGGGGTGAACCGGAACAAGCGCTCCGTGTCGCTGGATCTCACGGACCCGGGGGACCTGGCCACGGCCCGGGCGATCGTGGACCGCGCGGACGTCCTCGTCGAGAACTTCCGCCCGGGCACCATGGAGAAGCTCGGCCTCGGGTACGAGGACGTGAAGGCGGGCAACCCCGGGCTCGTCTACTGCTCGGTGACCGGTTTCGGCACCGCCGAGGGCGCCCGGCTGCCGGGCTACGACCTGCTCGTCCAGGCCATGGGCGGCCTCATGAGCGTGACGGGCGAGCCGGGCGGACAGGGCACGAAGGCCGGGGTCGCCCTGGTCGACGTCATCACCGGCCTCCACGCGGGCATGGGCATCCTCGCCGCCCTGCGGCACCGGGAGCGCACCGGCGAGGGACAGCGGGTCGAGGTGTCCCTGCTCACCTCCCTCCTCTCGGCGCTCACCAACCAGGCCGCCGCCCATCTCGCGGCCGGAGTCGTGCCCCGCGCGATGGGCAACAGACACCCGAGCATCGCCCCGTACGAGGTGTTCGAGGCGCAGGACCGGCCGCTGGTCCTCGCCGTGGGCAACGACCGGCAGTTCGGGGCCCTGTGCGCGCGGCTCGGCCGGGCGGAGCTCGCCGAGGACCCTCGCTTCGCGACGAACACGGCCCGGGTCGCCCACCGGGATGAGCTGGTCGAGGCCCTCGCCGGCCCGCTCGGCACCCGTACCGCCGACGGCTGGTTCGAGGAGCTCACCGAGGCCGGTGTGCCCTGCGGGCCGATCAACGATCTGGCGGCCGCCTTCGGGCTGGCCGACCGGCTGGGGCTCGCCCCTCGCGTCCCGGAGGCCGCGGCCGGTCCCGGGCAGGTCGCCAACCCGATCCGGCTGGACGCCACCCCGGCCTCGTACCGGACGGCTCCCCCGCGTCTCGGCGAGCACACGGACGACGTCCGGTCGGAGCTGGGCGGAGTTGTCCACAGGGGGTCGGCGGCGAACGGCCCCGCGTAGGAAGATGGTCGCCACCGGCGGAGGGATCGGCCGGTGGCGACACGAGGGAACGGAAGGTCACAGGCGATGAGCAGCGCGGTGCAGAAGCGGCGGCCGCAGACCGCCCAGCAGTTCGTCCTGGAGGAACTGCGGCGCGCCATCACCAGCGGCGAGCTCAGGCCCGGCGGGCCGATCCGGCAGGAGGCCCTGGCGGCCCGGTTCGAGGTGAGCCGGGTGCCGCTCCGGGAGGCCCTGAAGGCCCTGGAGGCCGAGGGCCTGGTGGTCCATCACGTGCACCGGGGCTACTTCGTCGCGGAGCTCTCCCTCGACGACCTGGAGGAGATCTACCGGATCCGGGAGCTCCTGGAGACCGAGGCGGTCCGCATGGCCGTCCGGTGGATGCCGGACGGCACGGTGGCCACGCTCGAACGGATCCAGCGAGAGGTGGAACGGGCCGCCGGCGACGGGGACGTGGCGGCGATGGCGGCGGCGAACCGGCTCTTCCACTTCACCCTCATCGACGCCTCCGGGATGCCGCGCCTCGTCCGCCTCATCACGACCCTGTGGGACGCCACCGACGCGTACCGCTCGCTGTACTACACCGAGCCGACGCACCGGAAGCAGGCCGTACGGGAGCACCGCGCCGTGATCTCCGCCCTCCGCCACGGCGACGAGGAGGCCACCGTCCGCTGGCTCGACGAGCACCGTGCCCACGCCGTGGCAGCACTTCGCGAGGTCCTGGGCCAGGAGCACCAGGACCGGGACTGACCTCACGAAGGCCGCGGTACGGGACCGGCCTCAGCCGGACACGGCCGACCCCACGCCCGCGCGCCGGACCGCGCCCGCCCCCACGAGGACCACGGCCACGACCGCCAGGCCCCAGGGGGCACTGTCGGCCGCGTACGACGGGTCCGCGAACATGCTCGCGGCCACGAGCCCCAGGAACACGCCCGCCGCGAGGAACCCGGTGCCGGCGGGCATGGCGTCCGCCGTCCGCCAGTCCCTGCGCGGGATCCACAGTCGCAGCAGCTCCGCCGTCATCAGCAGCGCCACCAGGCGGCCCGAGACGACGAACCACATCGGCGTCGCGTCCGTCACGCCCGCACCGAACAGCGCGGTCATGGCGAAGAAGGCGACCGGTACGAGCCAGCCGAGGCCGGCCCGGACGCCGGGCACGGGCAGGGCCTCGGCGGTCGCCGTCGCGGACCCGGACAGCGGCTCCGGCTCCGCCTCCGGTGCGCGCGGGGCCGGGATCACCGGCGGCGCGGACGGCACCGGACGCAGGGCCCGGGAGCGCGCCCGGCGGTCGCGGAAGCCGAGATCGCCGTACTGCTCGACGTGGGCGGCCAGTTCGACCCGGAGCGCGAGCAGCCGCTCCGCCATCTCGTCGAACCCGGCCCTGCGGAGCGCGGCCTCCTCCCCCGCCTCGCGCTCGGCGGCGGCCAGCGTCGCCAGGCGCTCCGCGTGGAGCTGTTCGGCTTCGGCGCGGGCGGCCTCGGCGGTCTTCGGGACCTCGGCGAGCTCCGCCTGGAGGCGGGCCCGTTCGTTCTCGATGATCTCCTCGATGCGGTGCCGCTCGTCCGGGGGCAGTTCCTTCGGCGCGCGGGCCTCCGCGCGGGCGACGGCGGCTCGCCGCCACTCCATGAGGGGCCTGCCGCGGTGCTCGCCGATGCCGTTGATGTGGACCTTGCGGCCCTGGGTGCGGTGGATGTAGAGGACGTCGCCGCCGCGGCCGTTGGGGGCCTTGCCCCAGCTGACCCTCTGGAAGTCGGCGGCCGTCCTGATGCCCTGTGCCGCGAGGTCGCGGGCGAGTCCGCTGCCGATGCCGTTCACCTCGCTCGACGTCAGGCGCGTCCCGCGGAGCGAGCGTTCGATCGATTCCCGCCGCAGTACGACGAGCGCCTGGCGTTCGCGTCCGGCGCGCTTCCCGTCGAGGCCGTTCAGCCGGCCGGTGAGCGACCGCTCGCTCCTGGCCCGCCTCTCGTGGATGCGCTGCACGGCCTTCCCGTGCCGCGCCTGGGCGCGGGTCCGGGCCCCGGCCTCGCGGTTCAGCCGCCGGCGGTCCGCGAGCTCGAACGGCCTTCGTGCGGCCAGGAGTCGGCGCTGGGCCCCGACCGCCTCGACGAGGCGTCGTCGTTCGGCACGTATCTCGGCCGGATCGGTGGCCTTGAGGGGCGTGGTGCTGTCGATCACAGGTGGCTCTTCGGGGACTCGTGAGAACAGGAGGCCTCATTATCGCCAACCATGCGTCACCGGCCCCGAGGCCATGCGCGGGGGCTGCGGTAGTGTCCCGAGGAACGAGACGACACCGTCCGTATCACGGACGCGACTTGTGGGCCCGTGCTCGCCGCGGCAAGGATGCCCGCATGACTCCCGCCCTCGTCTCCCGCCGCCACGTGGATCTTCTGCGTGTCGCGGGGATGCTGTGTCGGTCCGAGTCGTGTCGCCACGCGGCCTGTTGCTGAGCCCCTTCCCGGCGTTCCGCACCTCCTCACACCGTCGGCCGTCGTCCTGCGACGCCGGCCGTTCCCGTCGCCGCCGACACCTCCCACAGCCCTGAACCCACGGGCCTCCCTTCACGCTCCGCGCGCCTGACGGGGTGCCGCGCGCACCCGTCCCGGCTCCGCTCTTCCCCGAGGTACGTCCGCATGTCCTCTTCCCGTACTCCCGTCCTGCACTGGTTCCTGCCCACCGGCGGCGACGGCCGCGACCCCGGCGGGGTCACCGCCGTCCAGGCCCGTTCCGCCACCGCGACCCGCCGCGGCGCCGACCTCGGCTATCTGGCGCAGGTGGCCCGCGCGGCCGAACAGGCCGGTTTCGCCCGCCTGCTGACGCCCGTGGGGCTCGGCTGTGTGGATCCCTGGGTGCTGACCTCCGCCGTCGCGGCGGTGACCGAGCGGATCGGTTTCCTCGTCGCGTTCCGCGCGGGGCTCGCCCAGCCGACGCTGATCGCGCAGCAGGCGGACACGTTCCGGCGGCTCTTCGGCGAGCGCATCGCCCTGAACGTGGTCACCGGCGGCGACCCGGTGGAGCAGAAGGCGTACGGCGACCACCTCCCGAAGGACGAGCGGTACGTCAGGACGGGCGAACTCATGGGCGTCGTCCGCGCCTTGCTCGACGGCTCCGACGTCACCCTGAACGGGCGTCACGTGCGGGTGGAGGAGGCCCGGCTGACCGCTCCCGTCGTCGGGACTCCCGTCCCCCTCTACTTCGGCGGCGCCTCCCCCGAGGCCGAGGACGTCGCGGCGCGCCACGCCGAGGTGCAGCTGCTGTGGGGCGAGCCGCCGGCCGCCGTCGCGGAACGCGTCGCCCGGGTACGGGCCAAGGCCGCGCGGGAGGGCCGCACCCTGCGCTTCGGCATCCGTCTGCACGTCATCACCCGGGACACCTCGGCCGAGGCCTGGCAGGAGGCCGACCGCATCCTCGCCGGCTTCGACCCCGAGGCGGTCCGCGCCTCGCAGGAACGGTTCGCCCGTATGGACTCCACCGGCCAGGCCCGGATGACCGCGCTGCACGGCGGCTCCGCGGAGAGCCTGATCGTCGCGCCCAATCTGTGGGCGGGCATCGGACTCGTCCGCGAGGGCGCCGGGACGGCGCTCGTCGGCTCGCACGACGAGGTCGCGCTGCGGCTCTTCGAGTACGGGCAGGCCGGCATCGACGAGTTCGTCCTCTCCGGCTACCCGCACCTCGAAGAGGCCTACCGCGTCGGCGAGGAGGTGGCGCCCCGACTGCGGGCGCTCACCGGGGCGGCGGCCGCGAAGGCGGCGGCGTGACCGTCCTCGGCAAGACGAACGCCCCCGCGACCGGCGCCGCGGACGCGACGGGCAGGACCGCCCGCACCGTCCCCGCCTCCGCGCGCCCGGCCCGCCGTGCCTGGGCCGGGGTCGCCGCCCTGCGCTGGGCAGCGCTCCGGCTCCTCGCCCTCGTGGTGCTCCTCTCCGCCTGGCAGGCCGTGGTCTCCGCCGGCGTCTGGCCCCGGGTCCTCGTCCCTTCCCCGGGCGACGTGTGGCAGGCCTTCGTACGGGCGTCGACCGTCCACGACGGAGTGCGCGGCATCAGCGACCACCTGCTCGTCGAGCATCTGGCGGTATCCCTGCGCCGGATCGCCATCGGCACGGGCTACGCGGCGCTCGTCGGCATCCCCCTGGGGCTGCTGATCGGCGTGGTGAAGCCGCTCGCCGTGGTCCTGGAGCCGGCCGTCACGTTCCTGCGCACGCTGCCCCCGCTGGCGTACCTCTCCCTGCTGGTCATCTGGTTCGGCATCGACGAGTCCCCGAAGATCTGGCTGCTGCTCATCGCGGCGCTTCCGCCCATCGCGGCGGCCACCGCGGCCGCCGTACGGGGGGTCCCCGCCGACCTCGTCGAGGCGGGGCGGGCCCTGGGCGCGGGCCCGGTGGCGCTGCTGGTGTCGATCCGGCTGCCCGCCGCGCTGCCGGAGATCCTGACCGGTGTACGGATCGCCGTCGGCATCGCGTACACCTCGGTCGTCGCCGCCGAGACCATCAACGGCGTCCCCGGCATCGGCGGCATGATCCGTGACGCCCAGCGCTACAACCAGACCGACCTCGTCATCGCGGGGATCATCGCGATCGGCCTCTCCGGCATCCTCCTCGACGCGCTGTTCAGGGGCCTGGAACGGGCCGCCGTCCCGTGGCGCGGCCGCGCCTGAGAACCCCGGACGCCCGAGATCCCCAGACGCCCGAGAACCCACACGAAGACACCTGCTCTCTCCGAAGGAACCGTCATGCCCTCGTCCCGCCGCGGCGCCGTCCTGGCCGCCTCCACCACTGCCCTGCTGCTCGCCCTGTCCACCACCGCCTGCGGCACGGGCGCCGACGACGCCGAGGGGAAGGGCGGGAAGGTCCGGGTGCGCATCGCGTACCAGGCGATCCCCAACGCCGATCTGGTGGTGAAGAACCAGAAGCTCCTGGAGAAGGCCCTGCCGGACGCCGAGGTGTCCTGGGTGAGGTTCGACTCGGGCGGCGACGTCAACACCGCCGTGATCGCCGGGTCCGTGGACCTGGGGCTGCTCGGTTCGAGCCCGGTGACCAAGGGTCTGTCGGCGCCACTGGACATCCCGTACAAGGTGCTGTGGATCCACGATCTGATCGGCGACAACGAGGCCCTCGTCGCCAGGAAGGACATCGCGTCCGTCGCCGCCCTCAAGGGCCGGAAGATCGCCACGCCCTTCGGATCGACCTCCCACTACTCCCTGCTCGTGGCGCTGGAGTCGGCCGGTCTGAAGGCCTCCGACGTGACGCTCGTCGACCTGCAGCCGCAGGACGCGCTCGCGGCCTGGCAGCGCGGCGACATCGACGCCGCCTATGTGTGGACGCCGAGCCTGACCGAGCTGAAGAAGGACGGGAAGGTGCTCGTCACCAGCCGTACGATCGCGGAGCGGGGCAGGCCGACGGCCGACCTGGGGGTGGTCACCGACGCGTTCGCGGCCAAGCACCCGGAGATCGTCGACGCCTGGCTGAAGGCGGAGGACCAGGCGGTGAAGCTGGCGAAGAGCGACCCCGCGAAGGCGGCCGGCGCCATCGGCGCCGAGCTGAACCTCTCCCCCGACGAGGCCCGGAAGCAGCTCGCCGAGCTGGTCCTGCTCACCGCGAAGGAGCAGCAGGGCGCCCCGTACCTCGGCAGGCCGGGGGCGCCGGGCGCGCTCGCCGCGAACCTGCGCGACGCCGCCGTCTTCCTCAAGGGCCAGAAGGCCATCGACGCGGTGCCGGAGCAGGCCGAGTTCGCGAAGGCCCTCGCGGTGAAGGAGCTCGCCCGTGTCGCCCGCTGACACCGCCGCGCGCCTCGCCGACATCGAGCTCTCGGACGTCGGTGTCCGGTACGGGACGGCCAAGGCGCCCGTCGTCGCGGTCGCCGGTGTCTCGCTGGCCGTGGAGCCCGGCGAGTTCGTGGTCCTGGTCGGCCCCTCGGGCTGCGGCAAGACGACGCTGCTCCGCCTGGTGGCGGGCTTCGAGCGGCCCGCGACCGGAACCGTGGAGGTGCGCAGGAAGGTCGGCGTCGTCTTCCAGCAGCCGCGTCTCTTCCCGTGGCGGACGGTGGGCGGGAACCTCGCCTTCGCCCTGGCCCGGCACGGGGTGGCCCGTGCCGGCCGGGCGGCCAGGATCGAGGAGCTGCTCTCCCTGGTGGGTCTGTCCGGCATGGCGGGACGGCGGACCTGGGAGCTGTCGGGCGGGCAGCAGCAGCGGGTCGCGATCGCGCGGGCGCTGGCGGCGGAGCCCCAGATCCTGCTGATGGACGAGCCGTTCGCCGCGCTCGACGCGCTGACCCGCGAGCGTCTTCAGGAGGAGGTGCGCACGCTCGCGGCCACGACCGGCACGACCGTCCTCTTCGTCACGCACTCCGCCGAGGAGGCCGTCCTCCTCGGCTCCCGGGTCCTGGTGATGGCGGCCGGCCCCGGGCGGGTGGTCGCCGAGGTGCCGGTGCCCCTCCCCCGTGACGCGGGCACGGATGTCGCCTCGCTGCGCGGCGACCCCGCGTTCGCCGCCCTGCGGGCGGAGCTGGCGGCGGCGACGCGGAGCTCGGCGGCGTCCTGACGGGCTCGCGTGCGGCGCGGGGTGCGGAGGCTGCGGTTACCCTGTGCGCCGGACGCGAGGAGGAACCATGGCGCGGATGCCGTCGGCCGAACGACGCAGGCAGCTGGTCGAGGCGGCGATCAGGGCGATGACCAGGGACGGTGTCGCCCGGACCACCACCCGGTCGATCTGCGCCGAGGCGGGGGTCTCGCTGAGCGTCTTCCACTACTGCTTCGACTCCAAGCAGGCGCTCCTGGAGGCCGCCATCGAGTCGATCAACGACACCTACGTCGTCCACGTCATGTCGGCGGTCGAGCCCAGGGCGACCCTGCACGACACGGTCCGGGGCGCCCTCGGCACGTACTGGAAGCACGTCATGGCGCATCCGGCCGAGCACATGCTGACGTACGAGCTCACCCAGTACGCCCTGCGCGAGGAGGGGTTCGAGCAGCTGGCGCGGGCGCAGTACGAGCAGTACGTCGCCTCGGGGACCACGCTGATCGAGCAGGTCTGCGCGGTGTGCGAGGTCGAGCCGAAGGTGCCCGTGGGCCTGCTCGCGCATCTGCTCGCGGCGATGATCGACGGGCTGACCCTTCAGTACCTGGTGCTTGGCGACGAGCGGACGGCCGCGGCGCTGCTCGACGCGACGGCCGAACAACTGGTCACGCTGATGGGCGGCTGACACTTCATCAACAGGTCATTTGACCCGGACTCTTGACTCACTCGGCGATCCTCGCGATCCTCGGGCCGAGCCGCTGTTACCGCAGGAAACATTCGGCGGCCCACGCCCGGTACTCCCCCATGACCGAAGGCATCGCTGACCATGAATCGACCAACAACGCGCGGAGCGAGCGGGCGGTTCGCCCTCGTCTCGCTCTTCATCGCCCTGGCCACCGTCGTCTTCGGCGCGGGGCCGGTCCCCGCCGCCGACGCCGGTTCGTGGTGGGACGCCACCTCGCGGCCCGCCCCCGACTCCCAGATCAACGTCACGGGCGCCCCCTTCAAGGGCACCGACGCCCAGGGCAAGGTGCGCGGGTTCGTCGACGCGCACAACCACCTGATGTCCAGCGAGGGGTTCGGCGGCCGGATGATCTGCGGGGCGCCGTTCTCGCAGGCGGGTGTCGCCGACGCCCTCAAGGACTGTCCGGAGCACTATCCGGACGGCTCGGGGGCGCTCTTCGAGCACCTCACCGGTGGTGACAACGGGAAGCACGACCCGGTCGGCTGGCCCACGTTCAAGGACTGGCCCGCCAACAACTCGCTGAGCCACCAGCAGAACTACTACGCCTGGGTCGAGCGCGCCTGGCGCGGCGGCCAGCGGGTGCTCGTCAACGACCTGGTGACGAACGGTCTGATCTGCTCGCTCCTGCCCCGGGACCGCAGCTGCGACGAGATGACGGCCATCCGTCTGGAGGCCCGCAAGACGTACGAGATGCAGGACTACATCGACGGGATGTACGGCGGCCCCGGCAAGGGCTGGTTCCGCATCGTCACCAGCGCCGACCAGGCCCGCTCGGTGATCAAGGAGGGCAAGCTCGCCGTCGTCCTCGGCGTGGAGACCTCGGAGCCCTTCGGCTGCAAGCAGATCCTCGACATCGCCCAGTGCGGCCAGGCGGACATCGACAAGGGCCTCGACGAGCTGTACGCGCTCGGCGTGCGCAGCATGTTCCTCTGCCACAAGTTCGACAACGCGCTCTGCGGCGTCCGCTTCGACAGCGGGACGACGGGCGTGGCGGTCAACATCGGCCAGTTCCTCTCGACGGGCACCTTCTGGACCACCGAGAAGTGCGCGGGCCCGCAGCACGACAACCCGATCGGTCTCGCCGCCGCGCCCGCCGCGATGGCCGAGAAGCTGCCGGCGGGGGTGAGCGTCCCCTCGTACGCCTCCGACGCCAAGTGCAACACCCGGGGGCTGACGCGGCTCGGCGAGTACGCCCTGAAGGGCATGATCCAGCGCGGCATGATGCTGGAGCTCGACCACATGAGCGTCAAGGCCGCCGGTCGGGCGCTCGACATCCTGGAGTCCCAGGAGTACCCCGGCGTCCTGTCCAGCCACAGCTGGATGGACCTGGACTGGACCGAGCGGCTCTACCGCCTCGGCGGGTTCGCCGCCTCGTACATGCACAGCGCCGAGGGCTTCGTCGGCGAGGCCTCGCAGAAGGCGGAGCTGCGGAAGAAGTACGGGGTCGGGTTCGGCTACGGCACGGACATGAACGGGGTCGGCGGCTGGCCCGGCCCGGTCGGGCCGGACGCGCCGAACGCGGTCAGGTACCCGTTCCGCAGCTTCGACGGAGGCTCGGTCCTCGACCGCCAGGTCACCGGCGAGCGCACCTGGGACCTCAACACGGACGGCGCCGCGCACAACGGTCTCGTGCCGGACTGGATCGAGCAGATCCGGCTCACCCCCGGCGGCCAGGGCGTCGTGGACGAGCTGTCGCACGGAGCGGAGTCGTACCTGACGACGTGGAAGAAGACCGAGGACCACGAGCCGGGTGTGAACCTTGCGGCCGGGCGGCCGGCGTCGGCCTCGACCACGGAGTGGTGGAACCCCTTCGTGAACTTCTCGCCGGGGCTCACGGTCGACGGCGACACGGGGACCCGCTGGGCGAGCGAGTGGAAGGACGACCAGTGGCTCCAGGTGGACCTGGGCTCGGTGCGCCCGGTCGGGCGGGTCACGCTCGACTGGGAGCGGGCCTACGCGCGCGGGTACCGGATCGAGCTGTCGGAGGACGGCACGACCTGGCGTACCGCCTGGTCCACGGACGCGGGTGACGGTGGCTACGACACGGCGACCTTCGACTCGCAGCCGGCCCGCTATGTGCGCGTCCACGGCGTGAAGCGCGCCACGGACTGGGGCTACTCGCTCTACGAAGTGGCCGTCAACAGGTCCTGAGCACAGCGGAACGAAGGGCTGCCGGATCCAGGGACGGATCCGGCAGCCCTTTTCCGTGTACGGGGCGTCAGCCGGCCGCGGGGCCGGTCCAGTCGGCGGGAACGCGGGCGAGCCGGACCCGCTGGGGGTGGTCGCCGACGTCGACGGAGGCCACCCGCTGCCCGGTGGCGAAGTCGATCGCGGTGACCCGGTCGGCACCGCTCTCGGAGATGACGCAGGCCTTGCCGTCGCCGCTCACGGTCGCCCAGTAGGGCTTGGAGGCGGGAACGAGGGGGCCCTGCTGGAGGGTGGCGCGGTCGACCACGGTGGCGTAGTCGTCCATCGTCCCGGCGACGCAGAGCTTGTCGCCGTCGGGGCTGATCGAAAGACCGTGGTGACGCGAGTCGTTGACCCAGGTGGTGCGGTCCGGGTCGGTCGCCGGGTTGCCGGGCAGGTTCTTGAGGCGGGTGACGCGGTCGGAGTCGACGTCGTACTCCAGGAAGCCGTTGAAGAAGGAGACCTGGAAGTAGATCCTCTTCTCGTCCGGGGTGAAGACGAGCGGGCGGACGGCGTCGGAGAGGTCGCCGCGCCCGAAGGCGTCGAGGCGGTCGCGCATGTCGATGACGCGGACCGTCTCGAAGGTGCGGGCGTCGACGACGGTGATCTTCCGGTCGCCCTTGGTCCAGTCGAGCCAGGGGGCGTCGAGCGCGGTGGTGACCTCGCCGATCGACATGTTCCAGAGCAGGCCGTCGGAGGTGAAGACGTTCTCGTGGGGCTTGTCGCCGGTCTTGAAGGAGCCGACCTGGCGTCCGGTGGCGATGTCCAGGACGTGCACGGTGTTCGCGGTGGAGGCGGAGACCGCGACGCGGGTGCCGTCGGGCGAGACGGCCATGTGGTCGGCGCGGTGACCGGCCACCGGGAAGCGCCAGTTGATGCGTCCGGTCCGCAGGTCGAGGGAGACGACGTCGGCGAAGCTGGGGCGGGAGACGACCATGGCGGAGCCGTCGGGGGTCGCGTACATGTCGTCGACGAACTGGTCGTGACCCTCGCCCGGTCCGCTGCGGACGCCGAGGAAGAAGGCGAGCTTGACGGGGTTCAGATAGATCTCGCGGAGGCGCTCCTCCTTGTCCGGGATCACGTTCACGCGTCCGAGGCGGTGGAGGTCGCCGCGGGAGGCGATGACGTCGGCGGTTCCGTCCCAGTTGTTGCCGACGAACATCACCTCCTGGAGTCCGGCGGGGGCGGCGGCTCCGGTGCCGCCCGAGGTGGTGACGAGCGCGAGGGCGGCGGCGAGGGCTCCGAGAAAACGGCGGGTTCCGGACGGGCGGGGAGAGGGCATGGGGGGTCCTTCTTCCATGGCACGACGACGACTTACCGGAGGTAACCATGGTCACGTCGAGCCCACAAGCCCTCCGGACGCACCCCGCCGCACCACCCGTCACGCCCGGTGCGGGATCATGGAAGCAAGCAGGCAGAAGGGACGGAACGGACGATGAGGCACCGCAGTGTCGCGGACCTGATGACGCCCACCGCGGTCGCGGTGCAGCGCGGGACCTCGTTCAAGGAGATCGCGCGGATCCTCGACGAGTACGGCATCACCGCGGTCCCGGTGGTCGACGAGGAGAACCGGCCGGTGGGCGTCGTCTCCGAGGCGGACCTGCTGCGGCGGCACACGGCGAAGGACGGGCCGAGCTCGGCCGAGGCCATGATGTCGAGCCCGGCCGTGACGGCCCGGCCCTCCTGGACCGCCGTCGAGGCGGCCCGTCTGATGGAACGCCACCGGGTGAAGCGGCTCCCGGTCGTGGACGCGGACGGCCGGCTGATCGGGGTGCTCAGCCGCAGCGATCTGCTCCAGTTGTTCCTGCGGAGGGACCGCTCGATCCAGGAGGAGATCCGCGAGGACGTGATCGTGCGCATCCTGCGCCTGTCCCCCTCGGCGGTGCACATCGACGTCGACGAGGGCCGGGTGACACTCAGCGGCACCCTCGAACGCCCGGGCGTCGGCCCGGTCCTGGTCCGCCTGTGCGAGACGGTGGACGGGGTGGTGGAGGTCGTGGACCGGATGGCGTACGGGGAGGGGCACGGCGCGCCCGATGGTGACGCTCTTTAGGCGGACCTGCTCAGGGCGTGCACCGGGAGCCCGGCCGCGCGTCGTCCGCCCGTCGGGCTCCCGGTGCGGGAGGCGGTTCCGTCAGGAGACCGCCTCCGGCCAGCCGTAGCCGGGGCCGGTGTGCTGGGGTACGGTCCCCGCGCCCACCGCCTCCATCTCCCGGTTGGCCTCCCGCATGAGCTTGCCGGCCAGGTCCTTCATGGCCCGGCTCGCGGCGAGTTCGTCGCCGATCGCCGGCACGTCCACGTCCGCCGGGTTGCACCGCGCGGAGCCGTGGCCCGTGAGGGTCGAGGTGCCGGTGCTCAGCGTGGCCTCGGCCTTCGTCCTGCCGCTGTCCTCGGTCAGTTCCAGCCCGACCGTCCATTCCAGCGTGCGGCTCATGGTCCGCCTCCTCGCATCGCCGGGCCACGCGAGAACCGGGGCGCGGCCCCTTCCCTTGTCTCCAGGATCCATCGGCGGGGACGTAAACGCGCGGGGACGGGGTCAGGGCGCGCGGAAGAGTCGGGGGAAGCGGGGCGCGAGCCAGGGCTTGCGGCCCCAGCCGAGCGCCTTGCCGCGGGCGATCACCGGCCAGGGGTCGAGCCGGCCGAGGCCGAGGAGGAGGAAGGCGACCGGTTCGGTCAGGATCGTGCAGTCGGGTCGGGCAGGCGGCTCGTGGCCGGTGCTGACCGCGCCGTCCGTGACGGTGACGCCGAAGCCCGGGCCGCCCCGGAGCCGTACGGCGAAGCTCGCGGTCAGACCGGCGACGGCGGCCGGGTCCGCGACCCGGGGCATCGCCTCGACCATGAAGGGCAGGGTGAGGACGACCCGGCGGGCGTCGAGCATGTGGGGGCGGTTCAGCGCGAGGGCGAGGTCGTAGCCGTGGCCGAGCATATGGGTCAGCAGGTACGAGCCGAGGACGGCCGGGCTCATGCGGCCGAGCGGCGTGGAGAGCGGCTCGGCCGGGTCGCGTTCCTCGACGTCCGCGAGGAACGCGGCGGCCTGGGCCGTGATCATCTCGGCCAGCGGGCCGGGAGCCCGCTCGCCGAACCCGGCGAGGGCGGCTTCGTTGGCCTCGGCGAGGCTGCCGGGGGTGCCGTCGCCGTAGGGGCGTTCACGGCCGGCGGCCAGGTCGGCCATGAGGGCGTTGGCCTGCGCCAGGTGGGCGGCGGCCTCTCCGACCGTCCAGGTCGAGCGCGGCACGGGAAGGGCCTCCGCCGGCCGTCCGCCCGGCGCCGGTGTGCGCAGGACCGCCGCGATGTCCTCGGCGGTCCCGCGTATCGCCTCGGCGAGCCCTTCGGGAAGCACCCCTGCCGTCCGCTGTGTCGTCATCGATCCGCCCCTCGCCGACTCCGGCGGCTCCCGCGTGGAGCGCCGGCTGGTCAGGGACCGTACCAGCGAGTAGCCCCGTTCGTACCGGTCGCGGCGGGAAGCTCTTCTCCACCGGCCGTGGTGGCGACGACCTCGCGGAACCGGGGACAGTCGGCGAGGTCGTCGTGGGCGCAGCCCAGCGCGCATTCGACCAGGTCGAGGCAGGCCTGTGCCTCCGCGACCCGGCGCCGGAGCTCCTCGCGGTGCGCTTCGAGCCGCCGGCGGCGGGCCCCCGGTTCCCCGGCCCGCAGCACTTCGCGGATGTCGTCGAGGGCGAGGCCCGCCCGCTTGGCCCGCAGGACGACGGCGACGCGGGTGATGTGGCTGTCGTCGTAGCGGCGGCGGCCGTGGGGGTCGCGGGCGGGTGCGAGGAGACCGGCGGACTCCCAGTGCCGCAGCACATGGGTGGCGAGACCGAACCGACCCGCGAGTTCGCCGATGCTCATCGTGGGAGGAGGGGGAGGCGTACCGCTTGACTTCATGTCGGCATTAACCACGAGCGTGGTCGCCATGTCCACCACGCCTGCGGCCGGTTCGGGCCGCGACCACCGTCCTGCCCTGCTCGCCGTCCTCGACGCCGTCGACCGCGCCCCGGGAGCGGCCTCGCTGCGCGACCGCTCGTACGAGCTCCTGGGGGTGACCGCGGGGACCCGGCTGCTCGACGTGGGCTGCGGCGGAGGGCTCGCCGTCGCGGAGGCCGGCGCGCTCGGGGCCCTCGCCGCCGGTGTCGACCGGGACGGGGAGATGATCGCCGCGGCCCGGCGGCGCCACCCGGGGCACGCGTTCGCCGTCGCCGAGGCGACCGCGCTGCCCTACGAGGACGGCGCCTGGGACGCGTACCGCGCGGACAAGGTGCTGCACGAACTGCCCGATCCGGCGGCGGCGCTCGCGGAGGCGCGCCGGGTCCTCGCGCCGGGCGGGCGGGCCGTGCTCACCGGACAGGACTGGGACACCTGCGTCCTCGACGCCGAGGACGGCGCCCTGACCCGGAGGATCGTGCACGCGCGCGCGGACCTGGTGACCGGACCGCGCGTCGCGCGTCGCTTCCGCGGCCTGCTCCTGGACCACGGCTTCGAGGACGTGGCGGTGGAAGTCTCCACCGCCGTCCTCACCGACGCCCACTGGCTCCCCCTGGCGACCGGCCTGGCGGAGTCGGCGGTGCGGACGGGTGCGATCACCCCCGAGCAGGCGGCGGCCTGGACGGCGGACCAGGCCGCCCGGGCGGCCGGGGACCGCTTCTTCCTGGCCGTCCCCGTCTTCACCGCGTCCGGCACCCGGGCGTAGGGCTCACACCCCGGCGTCCCACGCCCCGGCGTCTTACACCCCGGCGTCTTACACCCCGGCGTCTCACTCCCCGGCGTCTCACTCCCCCGTCTGTCCGCCGTCCACCGTGAGGACGAGCTTGCCGGTGGTGCGGTCGGTCTCGCCGAGGGCGTGGGCCTTGGCGGCTTCGGCGAGGGGGAAGACCGCCTCGATGTGGGGGCGGAGGGCGCCCGAGGCCACGAGGGCGGCGATGGCGTTCATGCCGGCGTGGTCGGCCTCGACGAGGAGGGTCTCCGCGCGGACTCCCTTCGCCGCCGCCCTGGCCGCGTCGTCCGGGTCGGTGGGAGGCAGCAGGGAGACGAGCGTGCCGCCGGGGCGGAGGACGTCGAAGGAGCGGGTGCGGGTGTCGCCGGAGAGCGGGTCGAGGACCATGTCGACGTCCTGGACGGCCTCGGCGAAGTCGGTGGTGCGGTAGTCGATGACCTCGTCCGCGCCGAGGGAGCGGACGAACGCGTGCTTCGCCGCGCTCGCGGTGCCGATGACGTACGCACCGCGGGCCTTGGCGATCTGGACCGCGAGGTGGCCGACGCCGCCGGCGGCCGCATGGATCAGGACCCGCTGGCCGGGGCCGACCTGGGCCGTGTCGACGATCGCCTGGTGCGCGGTGAGCGCGGCGAGCGGCAGGGCGCCGGCCTGCACGTGGTCGATCTCGGCCGGCTTGTGGGCGAAGGCGCGGGCGGGGGCGGTCACGTACTCGGCGTGGGAGCCGACGCCGTGCGGGTACGGCAGCATCCCGAAGACCTCGTCGCCGGGCTTGAACAGGGTCACGCCGAAGCCGACGGCCTCGACGACGCCGGACACGTCCCAGCCGAGGACGAGGGGCAGGCGGTCGAGGAAGAGGGAGGAGGAGCGGTGCTTCCAGTCGGTCGGGTTGACGCCGGCCGCGCGGACGGCGACGAGGATCTGGCTGGGGCCGGGCACGGGTCGCGGGACCACGGCCTCCCGGAGGACCTCGGGGGTGCCGAGGGTGTCCTGGCTGATGGCGCGCATGGTGGGCTGATTGCTCATGCCGTCCAGACTCGCCGCCCGCCCGCTCCGCGTACCATGGCACGATTGCCATCTTTCGAAGGGATCCTGCCATGGCTGCTGTCACGGGTGACCGTCATCGTGTCGTCGTCCTCGCCCTGGACGGGGTCTACCCCTTCGAGCTGGGCATCCCGAGCCGGGTGTTCGGCACGGTCTCCGAGCACTACGAGGTCCTGACCTGCTCGGTCGACGGCGGGCCCGTCCGTACCAACTCCGACTTCTCGGTGACCGTCGAGCACGGACCCGAGGTGCTCGCCACGGCCGGCACCGTGATCCTTCCGCCCTTCGACATGTCCCTCCTCTCCCGCGAGCTCCCCGCCGCCCTCGCCGAGGCGCTGGCCTCGGTGCCCGCCGGAGCACGGATGGTGTCCATCTGCACGGGCGCGTTCGTCCTCGCGGCCGCCGGGCTCCTGGAGGGCCGCCCCGCCACCACGCACTGGGCACTGGCCGCCGTCTTCCGGGACTGGTTCCCGCAGGTGGCCCTCGACGCCGACGTGCTGTTCATCGACGACGGCGAGGTGCTGACCTCGGCGGGCGCCGCGTCCGGCGTGGACGTCTGCCTGCACCTCGTACGGAAGGACCACGGCACCGCCGTCGCGAACTTCGTGGCCCGGGTGTGCGTCGTTCCGCCGTGGCGGGACGGCGGGCAGGCCCAGTACATCGAGCAGCCCGTGCCCGACACCACCGCCAACGACACCTCGGCCACCCGGCAGTGGGCGCTGGAGAACCTGCACGAGCCGCTGGCGCTCAGCACGCTCGCCGAGCACGCCCGGATGAGCCTGCGGACCTTCGCGCGCCGGTTCAACGAGGAGGTCGGCATGAGCCCCGGCCGCTGGCTGATCCAGCAGCGGGTGGCCCGCGCCCGGCACCTCCTGGAGTCCACGGACCTCGCCGTGGACGACATCGCGGGCCAGGTCGGCTTCGTCACCGGCACCTCGCTGCGCCAGCACCTGCACGCGGCGATCGGCGTCACCCCGCTCGCCTACCGGCGCACCTTCCGGGGCGGGACCGCCGTCCTCCCATAGGTCCTGGGTAGGCTTGGCGCCCGTGAGGCATAAGGATTCCGATGGCGTGGCGGGCGGCGCGGGCCAGCCGCCGGCCGACCTGAACCTGCTGCGGACCTTCCTGGCGGTCTACCGCTCGGGTTCGTTCACCGCAGGCGCCGGGCTGCTCGGTCTCTCGCAGCCGACGGTGACCACCCAGATCCGCGCCCTGGAGCGGCAGACCGGCCGCGAGCTGTTCGAGCGGCTGCCGCGCGGTGTCGCCCCGACCACCGTCGCCCACGACCTCGCGGCCCGGGTCGCCGGGCCGCTCGACGCGCTGGCCGCCGCGACCGGGCACGAGGCCGCGCCGCACGAGCGGACCGCGCCCGTCCATCTCGCGGGCCCCGCCGAGCTGCTCTGCACGCGCGCCCTGCCCGCCCTCGCGCCGCTGGCGGCCGAAGGCGTACGGCTGAGGGTCAGCCCGGGCCTGACCGAGCCGCTCCTCGACGAGCTGCGCGCCGGCCGGCACGACCTGGTGATCGCCACCTTCCGGCCGCGCGGGCGGGCACTGACCGCCGTACCGCTCACGGACGAGGAGTTCGTCCTGGTGGCGGCCCCCGGGTGGGCCGAGCGCGTCAAGGAACGCCTCGCCCTGGAGGGACCGGCGGCGCTGCATCGCGTCCCCCTGGTCACGTACGCCGAGGATCTGCCCATAGCCCGCCGCTACTGGCGGCACGTGTTCGGGGCGCGGCTGTCCTGCCCCGCCGCCGTGACGGTCCCCGATCTGCGCGGGGTGCTCGCCGCGGTCGTCGCCGGAGCGGGGTTCAGCGTCCTGCCCCGCTACCTGTGCCAGGCCGAGCTGGCCTCGGGCGCCCTCGTGCCGCTGCACGAACCCGAGGACCCGCCCATCAACACCGGCTACCTCGTCCAGCGCCCGGGCCGCCCCGACAACCCCGACGTCACCCGCGTACGGGATGTGCTGATCGAGGCGGGGCGTGCCTGGTGACCGTCGGCGCAGCCGGTGACCGTCGGCGTGCCCGGTGACCCGGGGCCACCAGCGGCTCCTGCTATAACCGGCACATGATCTACCACGTCGTGACGTCCGCCGAATGGTCCGCCCGGCCCGAGGAGCCGTACGCCCCCGCCTCCCTCGCGGAGGAGGGTTTCGTCCACTGCTCCCCCGACGAGCCGACCACGCTCGCCGTCGTCAACGCCTTCTACCGCAGCGCCTCCCGGCCGCTCCTGGTGCTCCTCCTCGACGAGAGCCGGCTCACGGCCAGGACCGAGTGGGAGGCCGCCGCGCCGACCCCGCCGCCCGGCGTCTCCGGGGAGACGCTCTTCCCGCACGTGTTCGGGCCGATCGACCGTGCCGCCGTCGACGGGATCCTGGAGATCACCTGGGACGCGGACGGCCGGGCGACGGGTCTCGCGAAGACCGGCTGATCGGCCGTCAGTCCTTGTTCAGATAGGCCAGGACGGCGAGGACACGGCGGTTGTTGGTGCCGTCGTCGACGATGCCGAGCTTGCCGAACAGGGAGGTCGTGTACTTCCCGATGGCGCTCTCGCTGAGGAAGAGGCGCTGGGCGATGACCTGGTTGGACAGTCCTTCGGCCATGAGGCCGAGCACCGAGTGCTCGCGTTCGGTGAGCTTCTCCAGGCGCCGGTTGGAGGGACCGCCGGACAGCAGCTTGGCGATGACGGCCGGATCCATCGCGGTCCCGCCGGCCGCGACGCGTTCCAGGGCGTCGATGAACTGGTCGGCGTCGAACACGCTGTCCTTGAGGAAGTAGCCGATGCCGCCGGAGCCGTCGGCGAGCAACTCCCGGGCGTAGAGCTGCTCGACGTACTGGGAGAGGATCAGGACCGGCAGTCCCGGCAGTTCGGCCCGGGCCGCGATGGCCGCCCGCAGGCCCTCGTCCGTATGGCTCGGCGGCATGCGGACGTCGACGACGGCGACGTCGGGCCGCCAGGTGCGCAGGGCCTGCAGCGTCTCGGGTCCGGTGGCCGCCGTCGCCACCACCTCGTGCCCGTAGGCCTCGATGAGGCGGACCATCCCGTCGCGCAACAGGTACAGGTCTTCGGCTACGACGATGCGCATGGCACCTCCAGGGTCACGCGGGTCGGGCCGCCCGCCGGGCTGATGATCTCCAGGGTGCCGTCGAAGACGGCGAGCCGGCGGCGCAGCCCCGCCAGCCCGCCGCCGTCCCGGACGAGTGCTCCACCGCGGCCGTCGTCCTCGACCGCGACGACGATGGCGGTGCCTGCGCCGGTTCCGGTGCCGCTGCCTGTGCCCGTTCCAGTGCCGGTTTCGCCCCAGGTGAGGGAGACGCGTACCCGGGTCGCCCCGGCGTGCTTGACCGCGTTGTTCAGGAGTTCCGCGACGGCGAAGTACAGGGCCGATTCGACGGGCGCGTCCGGGCGGTGCGCGAGGTCCGCGTCGACGGTGACGTCGAGCGGGCTGTCCAGGGCGAGCGCGCGGACGGCGTCGACGAGGCCCCGGTCGCTCAGGACGGGCGGGTTGATGCCCCTGACCAGTTCCCTGAGTTCGGTCAGGGAGGCCGTGGCGCCCGCCCGTGCCTCCTTCATCAGGGCCTTCGCGCGCTCGGGATCGGTCTCCATCAGTTTCTCCGCCGTCGCCAGGGAGAGCCCGAGGCCGACCAGGCGGGCCTGCGCCCCGTCGTGCAGGTCACGCTCGATCCGGCGGATCTCCGCGGCCTGAATGTTCGTCATATCGGCCCGCTGGACGGTCAGTTCCTCCACCCGCTCCGCGAGAGCCATCGCGGACGACGGACGCAGGAAGCGCACGGCGACCGGCTCGATCGTGCGCCAGGCGTACGGTGACACGGCGACGGCCGTCAGCAGGCCGAGCAGGCCGGCGAGGCGGCCGGCGGTCCCCCCGGCGCCGAGCCCGAGTCCGAGGACGGCCGCGGCCGCCCCGGTCGGCGGGAGACAGGCGACGAGGCCCGCGGTGAGGGGCAGGATCGCCGTGAAGCGCAGGTCGCGCAGGGTGGCGGGGTCGTTCCACCGGATGCGCCACTTCTGGTCCATGAGGGCGTCGCGGCGGGTGCGTTCGTACCCGAAGCCGTTCCACCAGTGGCCGGTGGCCATCCGCGTGACCGGCGGGGCCTCCCGGTAGCCGGCGGGGACGACGGTGCCGGTCCACCGGGCGACGAGGTGGCGGACGGCCCGGCAGACCGGCCGGGACAGGGCGAGCGTGCCCACGGCCACGATCACGACCGGTGCGAGCCACGACCAGGGGTTGCCCGGTCCCCACCGGACGCCCAGCGCGATCGCGGCGGCCCACACGGCGGGGATCACCGTGCCGACGGCCGCCACGGCGCACGCCCTTGAGAACCCCACGCCGATCCGTGCCGACCACGTACGCAGCTGTCTCATGCCTCCGCCTTCGTCTTCCGTCCGGTGCGTCCACTCTGCCCCGGACGTGGCCCCGCGCTCCCCCGGTCGGCCGAGGAGTGTGGCCGGCCCCACCCCCTCGTACGCCCAGACGGATACCGGCCCCACCGGCCGCCCGGCAGGGTTCTGGCCATGGAAACCAACCTGAACTCCCCGTCCACGGCCGCCCCGCTCGACAGCGACCTCACCCGGCGAGCCTTCGGCACGGCGACGACGAGCGTCAAGATCTTCGGCGCACTCGCCGGTCTCTCCCTCCTCGCGGTCGCCGTCGTGGCGGGCAGCGGTCACCAGGTGAACACGTTCATGTGGGTACGGGCCGTCCTGCTGCCCCTGGTCGCCGTCCTCGTCCACCGGCTGACCGTGTCCGCCTCCCGGGGATCCGGGCGGGCCTTCGAGCGGGTGCGGGGCCTCGCCGTCGTCCTGCCGATCGCGATCATCGGCGTCGACCTGATCCCGGGCGTCTGCCCGCCGTGGTACGCCGTGACGCAGACCGTCTGCATGCTGCCCGTGATCCGTCTCGCCCTCCTCACCCGCGGCCCGGCGCTGCGTACCGCCTTCCCCCGGTAAGGCCAGCGCCGTGTGCGGTTCGCCGCGCTCTCGGTTAGACCTGGATCACAGGGTGTCGGCCGGCCCGCCGGAAGCCACCAGTCCGGCGTCACGTGCCGCCCACCACCCGGGAGGAAGCCGATGATCACCCGTCGCAGCGTGCTGGGCGGGGCCGTCGCCGCCGCAGGCCTGCCGCTCCTCGCCCCCGGCACCTTCGCCGGGGGCGAGGCGCACGCGGCGCGGACCCTGCCGCCGGCCGGTCCCCGCCGCGCGTCCGATCCCGTACCGCCCGCCTTCTCCACGGCCATGCCGGTCCCGCCCGTACTGCGTCCCCTCAGCTCGTCGGGCGGCGTGGACGTCTACGAGCTGACCATCCGCAGGGCCCGAGCCCAGATCCTCCCGGGCACCGCCACCGAGGTCCTGACCTACGACGGACACTTCCCCGGCCCCGTCATCCACGCCCGCTCCGGGCGCCGGGTCCTGGTCCGCCACCGCAACGGCCTCGACATGCCCGTCTCCGTCCACCTGCACGGCGCGAGCGTCCCGCCCTCCTCCGACGGCAACCCGATGGACGTCTTCGCCCCCGGCGCCTCGCGGACGTACGTCTACACCAACCGGCAGCCGCACGCCTCGCTCTGGTTCCACGACCACGCCCACCACATGGAGGCCGAGCACGTCTACCGCGGTCTCACCGGCAGCTATCTGCTCACCGACGACCTCGAACAGAGCCTTCCGCTGCCCAAGGGCCAGTACGACGTTCCCATCACGATCCGCGACGCCCGCTTCGACGAGAACGGGCAGCTGGCGTACACGATGGCCGACCGGAACCGCACCACCATCCTCGCCAACGGCAGGCCCACCCCGTACTTCCGGGTCGCGGCCCGCAAGTACCGCTTCCGTCTGCTCAACGGCTCCAACCTGCGCCTCTTCGCGCTGAGCCTGTCCGACGGGACCCCGCTCACCCAGATGGCGTCGGACGGCGGACTGCTCGAACGCCCGGTCGCCGTACCCGTCCTCACCCTCTCGCCCGGCGAACGCGCCGACGTGATCGTCGACTTCTCCCGCCATCGCGTGGGCACCCGGCTGGTGCTCACCAACAGCGGGCCCGGAAATCCCGCACAGATCGGCAAGGTGCTCCGCTTCGACGTCGTGCGCACCGCCGACGACCCCAGCAGCGTCCCCCGGGTGCTCCGCACCCTGCCGCCCGCCGCCGCCCTGCCCAAGGCGGCCGTCACCCGCCACATCGAGCTCAGCATGGACGAGGACGGGCGGCCCGATCCGCGGGGATTCGTCAACGGGCAGATGTTCGACCCCGATCGCATCGACACCACCGTGGCCTTCGGGTCGTCCGAGATCTGGCAGGTCACCAACGCGAACAAGCGCGTCCCGCACAACTTCCATCTGCACCTGGTCCAGTTCCGCGTCCTGGAACGCGGCGGAAAGCCCGCGGGGCCGACCGAGGCGGGGCTGAAGGACACGGTCCGGGTGCTGCCGGGCGAGACGGTGAAACTGCACGTGACCTTCGACGCGTTCCGCGGCGACTACGTCTACCACTGCCACATGCTCGATCACTCGGCCATGGGCATGATGGCCACCTTCCGGGTCCGGTGAGCTCGCGGCCTCCTCGCGGCGGGGGGAGACTGAAGGGGTAGCGCGGCCGGCAGTCAGGGGTGCCCTGAAGGAGTGGCCATGGGCGGCACGGCGGTGGAGACCCTGCGCGAGGCGTTGCGCGGTGAGGTGATCGGCCCGGAGGACGCGGGGTACGACGAGGCCCGTCAGATCTACAACGCGATGATCGACCGGCGGCCGGCCGTCATCGCGCGGTGCGCGGACACCACGGACGTACGGGCGGCGCTGCGGTACGCCCGCGAGAGCGACATGGACCTGACGGTGCGCTGCGGCGGACACAGCGGCGGCGGTCTGTGCCTGACCGACGGCTCGCTGATGATCGACCTGTCCGGCATGCGCTGGGTGCGGGTCGACCCCGCGAAGCGGACGGCGCTCGTCGGTGGCGGGAGCCAGCTCGGGGACCTGGACCACGAGGCGCACGGCTTCGGCCTCGCGACCCCCGCCGGGATCATGTCGACGACGGGCGTCGGCGGACTGACCCTGGGTGGCGGGCACGGTCATCTGACCCGCGCGTACGGGTTGACCATCGACAACCTCCTCGCGGCGGACGTGGTCCTCGCGGACGGCTCGGTCGTCACCGCGTCGGCGGACGAACATCCCGATCTCTTCTGGGCGTTGCGGGGCGGTGGCGGCAACTTCGGCGTGGCGACGGCCTTCACGTACGCGCTGCATCCGGTGGAGAACGTCGGCCTCGGCGTCACGCTGTGGGAACCGGAGCACATCGGGGCCGTACTGCGCTGGTACCGGGAGTTCCTGCCGGCGGCGCCGGACGACCTGAACGGCTTCTTCGCCACGCTGACGGTCGCTCCGGGACCGCCGTTCCCGGAGGAGATCCATCACAGGAAGATGTGCGGCGTGGTGTGGTGCAGCACGGGCGCGACGGACGAGGAGAGCCTCGGCAAGGCGTTCGCCTCGGTCGCCGATCCGGCCCCGCCCGCCTTCCACTTCGCGACGCCGGTCCCGTACCCGGCGCTCCAGGCGATGTTCGACGAGCTGATCCCGAAGGGCCTCCAGTGGTACTGGCGCGGTCACTTCTTCGACCGCATCACGGAGGACGCGATCGATGTGCACCGCACCTTCCTGGAGAACATCCCGACCGAGCTGTCGACGATGCACCTGTACCCCGTCGACGCCGCGGCGCACCGCGTGGGCCCCATGGACACGGCCTGGGCCTACCGGGACGCGGTCTGGTCCGGCGTGATCGGCGGCATCAGCCCCGAACCGTCCGAGGCGGAGACCATCCGCAGCTGGGCGGTGGACTACTGGGAGGCCCTGCTCCCGCACTCGATGGGAGCCGGGTACGTCAACTTCATGGGCGCGGACGAGGGCCAGGACCGGGTCCGGGCCACGTACCGCGGACACTACGACCGGCTGGCCGAGGTGAAGCGGACGTACGACCCGGACAACGTCTTCCACCACAACCAGAACATCGCCCCTGCGGACTCTTGACGGCCCCTTGACGGTCGGCGGGGATCCGGCGGGCCCCGGACGGTGTCATCTTCGGTGTCTACTCACCGTTCGGGGAAGGGTGGCCGCCGTGGAAGGCGCCGTCGCAGGGTTCTTGGTCGTCGTGGTCTGTGTGCTGCTGGTACTGCGCAGTGGGATGCGGATCGTCAATCAGGTGGAGCGGGGGGTGGTCTTCCGGCTGGGCAAGGCGCTGCCCGGTCACCGTCAGCCGGGGATCACCTTCCTCGTCCCGTTCGTCGACCGGATGCGCAAGGTGAACGTGCAGGTGGTCACGTTGCCGATCCCGACGCAGGAGGGCATCACCCGGGACAACGTCTCGGTGAAGGTGGACGCCGTGGTGTACTTCCGCGTCGTCGACCCGGTCCGGGCGGCGATCGAGGTCCAGGACTACGTCTTCGCCGTCGGCCAGGTCGCGCAGTCCTCGCTGCGGTCCATCATCGGCAAGAGCGACCTGGACGACCTGCTGTCCGACCGTGAACGGCTGCACGAGGGGCTGGCGTTGATGATCGACAGCCCGGCGGCCGGCTGGGGCGTGCACATCGACCGGGTCGAGATCAAGGACGTACAGCTGCCGGAGTCGCTCAAGCGGTCGATGTCCCGTCAGGCGGAGGCCGAGCGGGAGCGGCGGGCGCGGGTGATCACGGCGGACGGCGAGTTCCAGGCGGCGCAGCAGCTGGCCAACGCGTCGCGGATCATGGCCGACACCCCGGAGGCGATGCAGCTGCGGCTGCTGCAGACGGTCGTCGAGGTGGCGGCGGAGAAGAACTCGACCCTCGTGATGCCGTTCCCGGTGGAGCTGCTGCGCTACTTCGACCGGGCCGCGCGGAACCTCGGCGCTTCGGACGACGCGCCGGCCGCCGAGGCTTCGCCCGCCGTGCGCGGCGACAAGCTCCCGGAGCCGCGTACCGAGTCGTAGGCGGTGTGAGCGGACGCGGTCCGCTCACCAGCCACCCGGCGACCTCAGTCGCCCATGGCGCGCATGGCCTCTTCGGCCCGCTTCTCCATCTCCTCCGGAGGCACGTCCTCGACGTGCGTGGAGACGTTCCAGCGGTGGCCGAAGGGGTCCTCCAGCTGCCCGGTGCGGTCGCCGTAGAACTCGTTCTTCACCGGCGACAGCTCCTTGGCGCCCCGGGAGAGGGCCTCGGCGAAGACCGCGTCGACGTCCTGGACGTACACGTGCAGCGTGATGGGCGTGCCGCCCACCGCCTTCGGGGAGCGGAAGTTCATCTCCGGGAACTCGTCCGCGAGCATGATGAGCGAGTTCCCGAGCTCCAGCTCGGCATGGCCGATCCTGCCATCGGGCGCCGGCATCCTCATCCGCTCCGTCGCGCCGAGCACGGAGACGTAGAAGTCGATCGCCGCCGCGGCTCCGTCGACGCAGAGGTACGGGGTGACCCGCGGATATCCCTCGGGAATGGGCTGGACGGTCATGGGGGCTGGCCCCTTTCGGACAGTGGCGATCAACGCCGACCGCCGCGTGCGACCACTGATATCCCGAACCCGCGGGCCGCGTTCCGACGCCGCGCGGCGGCCCGGCGCCGATTGCCCTGAAGGGGCGACCGCGCCCTTGTCGCGCGGCCCTCGACGAAGACCGGCCGACTCGCCCCGCGCCCCGGAGACGGGCCCGTCACAGCATCGACGCCACCGGTGACACCGTAAAGGGGTCGCCATGGCGCCAAAGATGCGCCATGATGGCACCACGAGCGGCGCGCGCTCGGCTGACGATGTCATCGACGGGGGCGGATCATGGACACAGCACGGAACCGGGAGCGGGCGGCGCCCGGCGCCTTCACCGCCTTCGCCCGCTTCGTGCTCTGCGGCGGCGGGGTGGGCATCGTCGCCGGTCTCACGGTCGCCGCCCTCGGCCACTGGATGCCCTGGGTCCTCGCCAACGCCCTGGTCACCGTGGTCTCCACACTCCTCGCCACCGAGCTGCACGCCCGTTTCACCTTCGGCGCGGGCGGTCGCGCGACCTGGCGCCAGCACCTGCAGTCGGCCGGGTCCGCCGCGGCCGGATACGTGGTCACCTGCCTGGCGATGCTCGCGCTGCAGCTCCTCGTGGAAGCGCCCGGCGCGCTGCTCGAACAGGCCGTCTACCTCTCGGCCTCCGCGCTCACGGGTGTCGCCCGGTTCGTGGTGCTGCGCCTCGTCGTCTTCGCCCGCAACCGCTCGCGGTCCGCGGCCACCACCCGTACCGCCAGCCCCCTGCCCGCGACCGTGGCCCGCACCCCGGCCCCGGCCGACCCGGCCGCCCTCTGCCGGGCCGCCTGACCCTCCACCGGGTCTGCGCCGACCCCGCCCGTACCACGCCGTAGAGTGGGGGCGGGCGCGGCGTGATCACGAGGAGTATCTGTGACCGCGGTCGACCTTGAGCACACCACCGTCCCCGCCGACACCGGCGAGGTGACCCTGTTGATAGCCCGCCGCGTGGAGCCCGGCCACGAGGCGTCGTTCGAGCGGTGGGCGAAGGGCATCCTCGACACGGCGGCCGCGTTCCCCGGCCACCTCGGATACGGGCTCTTCCGCTCCTCCGGCGGCGACGCCCCCTGGTTCCTCGTGCACCGTTTCCGGGACGCGGAGGCCTGCCGGACCTGGCAGGAGTCCCCCGAGCGGGCCGCCTGGTTCGCCGACTGCCAGGGGCACCACCACACCGAGATCGCCCGGCGCAAGCTCACCGGGATGGAGACCTGGTTCGCGAAGCCGGGCTCCACCCGGCCCGCACCGCCCCGCTGGAAGATGGCGATCAGCGCGACGCTCGCGATCTACCCGATCTCCGTGCTCGGCACCCTCTTCCTCACCCCGCACCTCACGGCGCTCCCCGTGCCGCTCAGCAGCGCCGTGATCGCCTGCGTCTTCAACGTGCTCATGACGTACGTGGCCATGCCGGCCGTGAGCCGGGTCCTGCGCGGCTGGCTCACCCCGTAGCCCTCGCCCCGGCGCAGGGCGGGGACGGCCCCGCGACAGGACATGGCCCCTCACCTGAGGTATGCCTTTTTCATGGATCTCCGCCGGCGAGCCCTCGTCCCCCGCGCCTCGCGGACCCGCGGGCGGCTGCTCCTCGCCGCGCCCTTCGTGCTGATCGCGGCGGTCACGGTGGTGGACGTCCTGTCGCCGCCGGACGTCCACCTGGGGCCGTTCCTGATCGCCGCGCCGGCGGTGACCGCGTCGTTCGCGGGTCCGCGGATGACGGCCTTCGTCGGTGCGGTCGCGGTCGTCGCCCAGTCGGTGGTGGCCGTCGCGCGGACCAGCATCACGGACCTCAACCACACGTACCAGATCGTCGCGCTGGTCCTGATCTCCGTCATCGCGACCTTCTTCGCCCACCTGCGCGAGCGGGACGAGAACAGGGTGATCCGGCTGCGCTCGATCGCCCAGGCCGCGCAGAGCGTCGTGCTGCGCCCGCTCCCCCACCGGGCCGGGCCGCTGCACATCGCCTCGGTCTACCTGGCGGCCGAGGAGGAGGCGCAGATGGGCGGTGACCTGTACGCGGCGGCCCGTACGGCGTCCGGGACCCGGCTGCTGATCGGGGACGCCCGGGGCAAGGGGCTCGACGCGATCAGCGAGGCCTCGCTCGTCCTGGGCGCCTTCCGGGTCACGGCCCCTCGCGAGCAGGAGCTCCCGGAGCTGATCGGTCACCTGGAGGAGGGCGTCGGCACGACGGAGGATGCCGAGGGCCCGGCCGCGGCGGGAGCCGGCATGGACGACACGGACGAGGCCTTCGTGACCGCCCTGGTCCTCGACATCCCGGACCACGAGCCGGTGGTGCGGCTCGTGAACTGCGGGCACCCGCCGCCACTGCTCCTGCGGCAGGGACGCGTCGTCCCGCTCGACACCGCCGACGCGAGCCCGCCGCTGGGCCTCGCGGACGTCCTGGCCCCGGAGGTCACGGTGGAGACCTTCCCCTTCGAGGCCGGCGACGTGCTCCTGCTGTACACGGACGGAGTCGTCGAGGCCCGCGACCACACGCGCGCCTTCTACCCCCTGACCGAGCGGCTCACCACCTGGGCCGGGGCCGACCCCCAGACCCTCCTCGACCAGCTGCGCGCCGACCTCCAGGCGTACGCGGGCGGGCACCTCGGCGACGACGCGGCCCTCGTCGCGGTCGAACGGCTCGCCCCGGACCCGTAGCGGGTCGATCAGTCCTCCAGCGGGCGGGTGGCCGGGCCCTGGAGGACGGTGCCGTCGGAGGCGAAGCGCGAGCCGTGGCAGGGGCACTCCCAGGTCTGCTCGGCCTCGTCGAAGCCCAGTTCGCAGCCCATGTGGGTGCAGCGGCGGCCGGTCCGCAGGCCGGTGAGGTAGTGCCGGGCCACGGTCGTCTGCCGGCGGACGACTCCGGGGAGTTCGCGGGCCGGCAGCCGGCGGCGCGGGTCGAAGAGTTCCGTCCAGGCCGGGCGCGGGGCGCCGGTCAGGTGCGCGGTGAGCAGGCGGCCCGCCGCGACGCCGTTGGTGAGGCCCCAGCCGCCGAAGCCGGTGGCGAGGTACACGTGCTGGGTGTCGGGGTGTTCGTGGCCGACGCAGGGCAGTCCGTCGGCGGTGTGGACGTCCTGGGCCGCCCACCGGTGGACCGCCCGGGTGTCGGCGAAGCCCGGCAGCCGGTCGCGCGCCCAGGCCTCCAGGCGCGCGTACCTCTCGCGTACTCCCCCGCTGCCGGGTACGAACGCCTCTCCCGCGACGATCAGCAGCCGCCGGCCCTCGCCGAGCGGGGCGGTCCGCACCGAGCGGATGCCCTGTTCGAGGGTCAGGTACATGCCGTACGGGGCCCGGTGCTCCTCCACGGGCGCGGCGACGACCAGTTCGCGGCGCACGGAGAGCCTCATGAGCAGGGTGCTGTGGCAGCGGAGCGGGAAGTGGGTGGCGAGCACGACGTCCCGGGCGTGGACCGTACCGCCGCCCTCGAGGCCGAGGCGGCATTCGGCGCCCTCCCGCAGGCCGGTGACCCGGGTGCCCTCGTGGATGCGGCCGCCGAGCGCGATCACGTCGGCCGCCGCGGCGAGCAGGAAACGGCGCGGATGGAACTGGACCTGGTCCTCGACCCGTACGGCCGCCACGACCGGGTACGGAAGGTCCGTGGCCGTCACCGCGGTGGCCCGCAGACCGGCCGAGGCGGCGGCCTCCGCCTCGGCCCGGATGGCCCCGGCGCCCGCCTCGTCGAGGGTGTACGTGTAGGCCGGCCGGCGCTCGATCTCCGCGTCGACGCCCCGCTCCCCGCAGAAGCGCAGCACCTGCCGCAGGGCGTCCTCCTGGGCCTCGGCGTACAGGGCGGGCGCCTCCGCTCCCTGGCGGCTGCGCAGGCGCTCGTAACAGAGCCCGTGCAGGGAGGTCAGCTTGCCGGTGGTGTGTCCGGTGACCCCGGCGGCGATCCGGCCCGCTTCGAGGACCACGACCTCGCGCCCGGCGCGGGTCAGCTCACGGGCGGTCCACAGTCCGGCGACCCCGGCTCCCACGACGACCACGTCGGCGGAGAGATCGCCCTCCAGGGGCGGCAGGGCGTCGGCGGGCGGCGCCGATTCCATCCAGTACGAGCTTCCGCGCATCATCGCTCCTCCCTGCGGGCCGGGGGTCTCACAAGGCGTCCACCGCGGTACGGAGGTCGGCGACCAGGCCCGCGTACATCTCCTCCCGGTCCCTGGCCCGCAGGACGGCCGACGGGTGGACGGTCGCGAGGACCCGGGTGCCGTTCCCCGCGTCCGGCAGCGGCCTCGGTACGCCCCGGTCGGTACCGACGCGGAACGAGGGGCCGAGCAGGGCGCGGCCCGCCGTGGCGCCCAGGGTCACGACCAGCTCGGGTCGCACGAGACGGAGTTCCGCCATGAGCCACGGCCGGCAGGCGAGGGTCTCGCGCAGGCTCGGGGCCTTGTGGATGCGGCGTTTCCGGGTCTCGTCGCGGGTGAACTTGAAGTGCTTGACCGCGTTGGTGACGTACAGGTCCTCCTCGGCGATCCCCGCCTCCTCCAGGGCCCGGCGCAGCAGCCGTCCGGCGGGCCCCACGAAGGGCACTCCCTCGCGGTCCTCCTGGTCTCCGGGCTGCTCGCCGACCAGCATCAGCCGCGCATCGGCGGCGCCCCGGCCGAAGACGGTCCCGGTCGCGTCGCGGTGGAGCGGGCACCCCCGGCACTCCGCCGCCGCCCGCCGGTGCGCCGGCAGACCGCCTCGGCCCGGCAGATAGGGAGTGGCGTCGTACGCCTCGGAGGCGGTCCTCCCGTCGCCGTCACCGGCCATCGCGCACCTCCCGGCAGCGGACGATCCGGCGAGTGCACGCGCGCGCGTGTGCCGGTGCGCGCCGCTGACGCGCGGACGTCTGCCCGGGAGGACCGGGTCCCAAACGCCCCTGACCGCAGGAGCTGACACCGCGGCCGCGGAGGCGCATCCCGCCGCGCCCCTGGCATGGGGCGGCCGGGGGCGGGTAGTCGCGCGGCGAGGCGAGGAGCCCGCGATGAGAATCCTGACGATGGGTGTCGAGGAAGAGTTCGTGCTGGTCGACCGTCGGACACGGGCACCCGTCAACCGGGCCCCCGAAGTCATCCGGCGGGCGGCCCACGAGCTCGGCGAGCAGGTCCAGACCGAGTTCTTCAACGCGCAGATCGAGATCTGCACCAGAGCCACGGCCGACCGCGAGGACCTGCGCGCCGAACTGGCCCGGCTCCGCTCCGTGGTGGGCAGGGCCGCCCAGGAGGTGCGCTGCATGCCGGTCGCCTGCGGCACCCCCGTCCTGCCGCCCGAGGAGCCGTTGACGGTGACGGACACGGAGCGGTACCGGCTGATGGCCCGGCGCTTCCCCTCCCTGGTCACCCACCCGGACGGACGCGCGCGCGACGACGGGCTCGTCTGCGGATGCCACGTCCACATCGGCACCCTCGACCGCAAGCACGCCCTCGCGCTCGCCCAGCACATGCGGCCGTGGCTGCCCGTGCTCCAGGCACTGGCCGGGAACGCGCCCTACGCCCGCCGGTACGACACCGGTCACCAGAGCTGGCGCGCCGTCGAGCACGCCCGGTGGCCGACCGTCGGCCCCACCCCCGTCCTCGACGAGGCCCAGTACCTCGCCCACGTCGCCCGGCTGGTCCGTGAGGGCACGCTGCTCGACAACCGGATGGTGTACTGGCACGCCCGCCCCTCCGAGCACGTGCCGACCCTGGAGATCAGGGTCGCCGACACCAACGCGGACCTCGACACGGTGGTCCTCCTCGCCCTCCTCGTGCGCGGGCTCGCCGCCACCCTGCTGCCCCGCGTCGAGGCCTCGGTCCCCGCGCCCCCGATCCCCGGCCCCCGGCTGCTCCGGGCCCACCGGCTCGCCGCCGCCCAAGGGATCACCGGCCTCGGCCTCGACCCGGTCGACGGCCGGGAGCGGCCCGCCCTGATGCTCCTGGACGCGCTGATCTCCCTCGCCCGCCCGGGTCTCGACGCGACCGGCGACACCGACTGGGTGCGCGAGCAGACGGCGCGGATCCGCGCGGACGGCGGCGGTGCCGCCCGTCAGCGGGCGGTCTTCCGCCGGCACGGCCGGTTCAGCGCGGTCGTCGACGCGCTCGCCGCCACCACGGCGAGGAGCTGAGCCCCATGGCCTTCACCGCCTCGCTCCCCCAGGACTCGGCACCCGGGAGCGCGGGCGCCGTCCGGGTGTGCCGACTCCCCGGCGTGTACGCGCCCCAGGCCGACACCCGGCTCCTGCTGGCGCAGTTGCGGCGCGAGGAGCTGTGGCCCGGGATGCGCTCGCTCGACCTGTGCACGGGCACGGGCGTCCTCGCCGTCATCGCCGCGCTGCGCGGCGCGCGGGCCACCGCCGTCGACATCTCGCGCGCCGCGATCGCCGCCTCCCGGCTCAACGCCCTGCTGCACGGCTGCCGGATCCGGGCGCTCCGCGGCGACCTGGACGCGCCCGTGGCCCGCGAACGCTTCGACCTCGTCACCGTGAACCCGCCCTACGTGCCCAGCGACGACACGGAGGCGCCCGCCCGCGGCGCACGGCGGAGCTGGGACGCCGGTCCCGACGGCCGTCTGCTCCTCGACCGCGTCTGCGCACGGGCCCCGGGTCTGCTGACGCCGTCCGGGGTCCTGCTCCTCGTCCAGTCCTCGCTCTCCGGGGTCACGCACACCCTGGACGCGCTCGCGGGCGGCGGGCTGCGGGCCCGTGTCGTCCGGAGGCGCACCGAGCCCTTCGGCCCCGTGATGTCGGCCCGGGCGGACTGGTTCGCGACGCACGGGCTGATCCCCCGGGGCGTGCGCACCGAGGAGCTGGTCGTGATCCGCGCGTGCCGACCGTGATTCGGGACCCGAGCGGCGGGGCAGTCGCGCGGTACCGGCGCAGTCCGATGCGATGGGTGGTGTGTGATGTCTGCTTCCCCGAACGAGAGCACCCCGCTGGTGAGGCCCCAGGAGGCCGGTGAACCGGACGGCCCGGAAAGCACCCGGTCCCGGACGCCCGTGCCCCGGCTCCGGCCGCTCCCCGAAGGTCCGCTGCTCGTCGAGGGGCCCGCGGACATCGTCATGCCGGACGGCTCGGTCATCCGCTGCGAGCGGCCCGTGATGGCCCTGTGCACCTGCCGGCGGAGCCTGCGGGCGCCGTTCTGCGACACGAGCCACCGACCGCGGCTGCGGCACCGCACCGGCCCGACGAAGACGAGAGCGAAAGCGCCGGTCGCGGGGGACGAGGCGCCGAGCGGTCCTGCCGAGGAGGCGGATACGTCATGACGACGCTGCTGCGCACCGAGCTCGCGACGCGGCCCGAAGCACCCGAGGCCCGCGGCGAGGTGTCCCACGCGGTACGGAGCCGGCTGCTCGGCGGCGGCCCCGCCCGACTCCCCCGCCCCGCCGACATGGCGCGCTGCTCCCCGTACGGGGAGGATCTCCAGCTCGCCCTGCACCTCTGCTACGAGCTCCACTACCGGGGCTTCGCGGACGTCCCCGACACCCTGGAGTGGGACCCCGACCTGCTCAGGGTCCGTGCCGTCCTGGAGCACCGCTTCGAGAGCGCGCTGCGCCACGACTGCCGTCACCTCCCCGGCGTCGACGAGGCACTGGCGCTCCTGGTCGTGGAACCGGCCGAGGGCACCGGCGTCTCCCACTTCCTGATGTCCTCGGGCGAGCTGTGGCAGCTGCGCGAGTACGCCGCGCTGCGCTCCGTGCACCAGCTGCGCGAGGCCGACGCGCACCTGTGGGTGGTCCCCCGGCTGCGCGGCCGCGCCAAGGCGGCGATGGTGGCCGTCGAGTACGACGAGTACGGCTGCGGGCGGGCGGAACGGATGCACTCCCGGCTCTACGCCGACCTCATGACCGATCTGGGTCTCGACCCGTCGTACGGGCGGTACGCGGACGCCGCCGGGGCCGAGCTCCTGGCGGCCTCGAACCTGATGTCGATGTTCGGCCTGCACCGGAGGCTGCGCGGGGCGCTCGTGGGTCACTTCGCCGTCCTGGAGACGACCTCGCCGCCCGCCGCCTCCCGCATGGCCGCGGCGATGCGCAGGACCGGGGCCGGACCGGCGGCGGAGCGGTACTACGACGAGCACGTGGAGGCCGACGCCGTGCACGAGCAGGTGGTACGCCGGGAGGTCGTGGCCGGCCTGCTCGACGACGAGCCGGAGCTCGCCCACGACGTGGCCTTCGGCATCGCGGCGACCGGGCTCGTGGAGGACCGGCTCGGCAGCCACGTGGTGGACGCCTGGACCCGGGGCGAGAGCGCCCTGCGGACACCCTCGGACGGCGGTACGTCCCTGCTGGTGGCGCCCTCGTCTCCGGCCGGCGACGAGCGGTGAGACGCAGAGCGCGGTGAGATTCGGAGCGGTGAGACCACCAGGGCCGCGCCGCGCGGCCGGCCCGGTGACGGACAACCGTCGGCGGAGGGGGCGCGGGCGGCCGGTCAGCCGGCCGCGTCGAGGAGGTGGGCCCCGTTGTTGCGGACGTTGTTGACGGCGGTGGAGACGGGCCGGGTGGTGAGCCGGCCGTCCGCGGGCCGGGTGAGCAGGGCGCGGAGGTCGTCGGTGTCCTGGTGGTGGGGGTCGAGCCAGGCGTCGTAGTGGTCCGGGCTGAGGGCGAGCGGCATCCGCGGGTGGACGCGGCCGGCCTCGTCGGTGGCCTCGGTGGTGAGGATCGTGCAGGTCGTCAGCCAGGCCTCGGGGTCGTCGTCGCCCTTGACGTCGGGGTTGCGCCAGTACTCGTACAGCCCGGCCATCGCCATGACCTGCTCGTCGGAGGGGTGGATGAAGTAGGGCTGCTTGCGGGTCCTGCCCGTCGCCTCGTCCTTCACCTGCTCCCATTCGTAGAAGCCGTCCGCGGGCAGGAGGCAGCGGCGCTTGGCGAAAGCCCGCCGGTAGGCGGGCTTCTCGTGGACGGTCTCGACCCGGGCGTTGATCATCCGGGAGCCCACCTTGGGGTCCTTCGCCCAGGACGGCACCAGACCCCAACGCAGCGCCCGCAGTTGACGGCGCACCTCGTCGCCGTCGTCGCGCCCGGCGCGTTCGAGAACCGCGTAGACCTCGTCGGTCGGCGCCACGTTCCAGCTGGGCGCGAGCGTCTCGGCGGGGCGCCAGTCGGTGACCTGGAAGAGACGGGTCAGGTCCTCAGGACTGCGAGTCGAGGTGTAACGGCCGCACATGGCAACACTCTGCCACGGTCCTCCCGCCGATCACGTCAGGTGGTGAGGAGCCGGTGGAAGAAGGAGCGGTACTGGCGCAGGGCCATGCGCAGGTTCTCCGTGTCGACGTCCTCGCCCTCGCTCCACTGTCCTTCCAGGTCCTTCTTGCGGTCGGCGAAGGTGTCCGCCAGCTTGCTGATCACGTCGGTGACCAGCGCGTCGGCCTCGTGGACGGCGTCGCGGGGATCGTCGACGAACCGGCTCTGGATCTCGTGCCAGCGGGAACGGAAGGTCTCCTCGTCGTCGGGGTCCAGCAGGCGCGGGGCCTCGTCCTCGGCACCGGCCCCTTCGGCCCGCTCGGTGCCGGCGGCGGTGCCGTCGCCGGTGTCACGCGCCGTGTCCGTGTCGGTTCCGGTGTCCGTGTCCGTGTCCGTGTCGGTGCCGACGCCAGCGCCAGCGCCTGCGTCGGCTCCGGCTCCGGCTCCGGCTCCTGCCCCGCTCCGGGTCTCCGTACCGGTGTCCGTACCACCGCCGTCGATCGCGGTGCTTTCACCGGGGTACACCGGCGGCGCGTCCGACCCGCCGCCGGCCTGCTCCGGCCTGTCGTACTCATCGTGCCCACGCATGTCACGCCCTCCTCGTTCAGGTCCGGTCGCGACGGGGCGCGTCGCCGTCGGAGAGAAGTTCGTCGAAGAGGGCCCGGTAGTGCACCATCGCTCCCCTCAACTGCTCGGTGGTGGCCTGCTGGGAGGAGCTGAGGGTGTTGATCTCGTGCGCCGCCCGGTAGTGCTCCAGCGTGCGGCCGTGCTCGACCGAGAGGTCCCGCGCCCGCTGCTCGAAGCCCTCCGTGGGGTAGCCGCGCTCGTGCATCAGCGAGCTCACCAGGCTGTCCGCGTCGTGCACCGCGCCCTCGGGGCGGTCCACGAACTCCTCCTGGACTCCGCGCCACCGCTCGGCATAGCGCTCCCTCGCCCCGCTCGACAGCGGCTTGATGTCCAGCGCCTCGTGGCGCTCCTCACGGGCCCCGAGGTCGTACTCGGCGGCCCGCCGGCTTCCGGCGTCCTCGACCGTGCGGTCGTACTCGGGTCCGAACCGCTCGCGCAGCCGCCGCCGGCGCCTTCTGTCCAGGGCGATGGCGAGCGCGATCACCGCGAGCACCACCACGACGGGTATGACGATGGCGAGAATCGTTCCTGTCGACATCGGCCTCGCTCCCTTGGGTCTCGTCCCCGTGCCCCCGTGTCCACGGCGGCTGCCCGGCGGCTTCGGCCTGAAACGGCCGTACCCGCGCGGGGTGCGCGGGTACGGGGGGGGGGCGGGCACCGTCAGTGGGCGGCCGCGCCGAACTCCGCGTGCTGGGTCCTGAGGGCGAAGTCGGGCTCGCCTGTCCGCGGAGCACCGAGGGAGCGCCGCTGCGCCTCGGCACGGGCCTCGCTCATCAGTGCCCTGAACTCGTCTTCCGTGAGCGCCAGTCGGTCGTATCCCGTCCGGCTGGGCTCCCTGCCCTGGGCCGTCCCGCGCATCGGGGGCCACCTCCGCACTGTCGCTGTGCCGACCGGGCGCCTACCCGCTCGGGCGGCGCTCAGTCGTCCTCGCGCGTGAGGGCGCCGATACGGGGTAGTCGCTGACGTCGAGGGGCCCCGCCCGGACGAGGGCAGTAGGAGGACACCATGAGCATGGTGCAGGAGACGATCAGGGTGGACGCCCCACTGCGCATGGTCTACAACCAGTGGACGCAGTTCGAGGAGTTCCCCCGCTTCATGGACGGCGTGGAGCAGGTGCAGCAGCTCGACGACCGCCTCTGTCACTGGCGCGCCCGCGTCGCGGGCGTCTCCCGGGAGTTCGACACGGAGATCGTCGACCAGCTTCCCGACGAGCGGATCTCCTGGCGCACGGTCGGCGGGAGCGAGGTGACGCAGAAGGGTGTGGTCACCTTCCAGCGCCTCGACGACATGCACACCCGGGTGAGCCTGGCGCTGGACGTGGAGCCCCAGGGCGTGGTCGAGAAGACCGGTGACGCCCTCGGCTTCCTGGAGAGCCGTGTCCAGGGCGATCTGCAGCGGTTCAAGGACTTCATCGAGGACCGCGACGACGCGACGGGCGGCTGGCGCGGCCGGCTGCGTCCCGCCGACAGTACGGGCAAGGGCATGAGCGCGGACATGGACACGGACACGGGCACGGGCGGCTCTCCCCGGCGCGAGCCCGAGCGGCCCGGCCCCTACCCCGGCCCGCTGCCGAGCGATCCCGCCGAGGAGCCGCAGGTCTGAACGGGCGCGGGCGTCCGCATGGCACCGACCGGCGCGGCGGTCAGGAATCGTCGGGGGCGTGGATGTCCAGGACGCAGATGTCGTCGCGGTTCCCCGTCCGCTGCGCGGCCAGGGTGCGGGCCAGCATGTCGCTCCCGCCCTCCCGCAGGAGCCGGCCGGCGGTCTCGGCGAGCCGCCCGAGGCCTACCTCGATGTCCTCGCCCGGCTCCTCCACGAGGCCGTCCGTGTAGAACAGCAGGTGGTCCCCGGGCAGCAGGTCGAGCGTCTCCTGGCCGTACTCGGCGTGGAAGGCGGCGCCGAGCAGGCAGCCCTCGGGCAGGGGCAGGTAGCCCGGCGTACCGCCGCGGAGGAGCAGGGGCGGCAGATGTCCGGCGCGTACCCAGGTGAGGCGGCGGTCCCAGGGCTGGTAGCGCCCCATGACCATGGTGGCGGTGGCGCCCTCCCGCTCCGTCGCCGTGTGCAGCAGGAGCGTGTTGAGCCTGCCGAGTACGTCGGGGAGGGCGGATCCGGTGACGGACATGCCCTTCGTGTAGAACCGCAGCTGTGCCATGGTGCCGACGGCGGTCAGCCCGTGGCCGGCCACGTCTCCGACGACGAACAGGGCGCTCTTGTCGGGGAGTTCGATCGCGGAGTACCAGTCGCCGCCGACGTTCACGCCGGTGTCGGCGGGGACGTACGCGACGTCGACGCACAGCCCGGCGAGTTCGAGCGACTGCTCGGGGATCGGCAGCAGCGCCTCCTTGAGCCGGGCGCCCAGCGCGCGTTCGGCCTTGAGCATGCCGCGCTGGACGAGGTTGGCGCGCTCGCTCTCGACCAGGGCGAGTTCGGCGTCGCGCAGGGCGGTGAGGTCCTGGAAGAAGCCGTGCACCTCGACGGGGGCGCCGTCCGCGTCGGTGCGGGCCTCCGCGACGAGCCGGAGGTGGCGTATCCCGTTCCTCGTGGGGACGCGGAACGGCTCGTCGACGGCCCGGCCGTCGCCGAGGAGTCGCCGCACGGCGGAGGCGAGCCTCGGCACGTCGTCGGCCACCAGATGTCCGGGCAGGTCGGCCATCCGTATCGGCCCCCGTGCGGGGTCGCGGTCGAAGACGGCGTAGACCTGGTCGGACCAGGTGATCGCGTCCGTGACGAGGTTCCAGCCCACCCAGCCGAGGTTGCCGAGGCGCTGCAGTTCGGCGAGCCTGCGGGCCTCGCGCTCGCTGGTGTCGTGGCGGATCCACGACACGACGAGGCGGTCTCCCAGCCGGGACACCCGGACCGAGTACACCGACTGGCGCGGGACTCCCGCGGTCACCTCGTCGTAGGTGAAGGGGTCGCTCTCGTACACCGTCCCGGTGGTCAGCGTCTCCCGGTACCCGTCCCACAGGGGCGTGCCCGCCACCGTGGGGTACGTCTCCAGGATCCGCCGTCCGACCAGCTCCCTGCCGCGCCGGCCGGCCACGTCGACGGACTCCGGTGCCGCCGCGTCGATGCGGTAGTCCTCCACCTCGCCCGTCTCCGACCGTAGCGGGGTGAGCAGGGCCATCGGCCCGGACATGGTGTCGAAGATCGTCTGGACGGCCTCGGCGTCCTCGTGGAGCGGGCCGGTTCCATGGCGGCCCCGGTCCTCCCGGAGGACGACGCCGCAGAGCCGGACGACCCGCCGCAGCAGGGTGCGGGTGGGCGGGTCGAAGGCACCCGCCCGGGTGCGGAAGAACCCCACGACCGTCGTCGCGGGCGGGCTTCCCGGGACGGGGAGCCAGGCGCGGGAGGGCCATCGCTCGGGGGGATCTCCGATCAGGAGGTACTCCAGGGCGTCCGCCTCCGGGTCTTCGAGCCAGATCCCCTCGCGGGTGGCGGTCGCCTCCAGGGCCGCGACGCCGCTGAGCGGCGGGATGTGGCTCCACTGCTCGGCGAGCGCCGCGTCGACGCCGGCGCGCCCCGCCAGCTCCAGGCTGCCGGTGGCGGACAGCCGGTAGATCATGACGGCGTCCACGTCCTCCGGGTCGCCGAGGACCGCCAGCAGGAGGTCCGCGACGTCGTCCGCCGTGCGGGCGTCGGCAAGGCTCTCGGCCAGCCGCGCCAGGAGCGCCCTGGACGCGCCCGGCCGGCGCTCGGCGAGGACGTCGCCGCCCGCGGGGAGGGACGATGCCACCGGCGGCGGCACGTCCTGCTCGGCCCCCGCGCCCTGCGGCTTCGGCCGGGGACGCGGGCCGATCCGGCTCAGGACGATCCAGCACTCCTCCAGGAGGGTCCCCCGCCGCTGCTCGGCCCGGTCGAGCAGCAGCTGGTACGCGGCGTCCGCCGACACGCCCGCCTGGGCCATCAGCACGCCCTTGGCGCGCTCCACGACGGCCGCCATCGAGGTCTCGGCCTCCAGGTCGGCGACCTCGGCACGGAGCCTCGTCACGACCTTGGCCAGCGCCAGGACCTCGGGTGCCGTGCCGCTGCCAGGGTCGGGAAGGGCGGGGTCTCCCTCCATACGAAAGAGCATCGCACGCCGGGGCCGCGCCCTGCCTGTCCACCGGGCGGACCACCCTTTCCCCGTACCGGCATACGGCAGCGGGCGCGGCACGCGTGCCGCGCCCGCTGCGGCGGGCCGGTCACCTCTTCTTCTCGCCCATCCTCCGCATCCGCGTGCCTGCGTCCGCCGCGGACTCCTCGACCCGTCCCTTGACCTTCTGCGCCTTTCCCTTCATTTCCATGCTCTCGTCGTCGGTCATCGAGCCGACTTCTTCCTTCGTCTTGCCCTTGACCTGATCGGCCTTGCCTTTGAGCTTGCCCATGGAGATTGCCTCCCGGATGACGGGTACCGACCGGGGCGGGGTACCGATTGCCTGGCGGTTACCCCCGAAGGGGGACGTCATGCTCCGCGGGGCGGCGGTGTTCGGCGCCGGCGGTCTCATTCCTCGGGGGCCGCCGCTTCGTGCCGTGCGGTGTCGGTCGCCTCCGACACCCGTGGTGGCGGATGTCTGCGGCGGCGGCGGAGCCAGACATAGAGCATCAGGCTGGGCAGCAGCATGCCGACGGCGGTGAGGACGAGGAAGGTCGTGAAGCCGTCGAGGTGGCTGACCAGCCAGTCGAAGTTCTGGCCGAAGAAGCCGACCACGAAGGACAGCGGGAGGAACACGCTGGCGAGGATGGTGAGCCGCTCCATCGTGGCGCTCTGGCGGAGGTTGATCTTGTTCTGCTCGACGGAGATCACCGCGATGTTCGCCTCCAGGACGGTGGTCAGGAGGTCGCGCTGTGCGGCGACCTCCTCGTTGACCAGCAGCAGGTGGTCGTGCACGTCGCGGATGTACGGCTGGAGCGCGGGGGGCGACTTGCCGGGCTGCAGGCGCCGGCCGAGGACGGCGAGGAGCGGGTGCACGGCGCGGTAGAAGTCCGTCGCCTCGCGGCGCAGGAAGTAGATCCTCTCGGTCGGGGCGACCGCCCCGGAGAACACGGTGGCCTCGATCTGCTCGATGTCGCGTTCGAGCTCCTCGACGACCGGCGCGTAGCTGTCGACGACCTGGTCGAAGATGGCCCACAGCGTGGAGGCGCTGCCGGTCTTCAGGAGCTCGGGGCGGCTTTCGAGCCGGCTCCGGGCCTCGTGCAGCTCGCTCGCGATGCCCTGGCGGACGGTGATCACGAAGTGTTCGGCGAGGAAGATGCTGATCTCGCCGGTGTCGATCTCCTCGCGCTCGTCGTCGTAGCGTGCCGTGCGCAGGATGATCAGCTCCGTGCCGTCCTCGTACTGCTCGGCCTTCGGCCGCAGGTGGAAGGTCCGGGCGTCCTCGACGGCGAGCTCGTGCAGTCCGAAGACCTCACGGACCCGTCTCAGTTCCTCGGGACCCGGTTCGAAGACGCCGAGCCAGACGAAGCCGCCCCGCTTGCAGCGCGCGGCCGCCTGCTCCAGTGCCATCGCGCCCTCGTCCTGGCGGCGCCCGTCCCGGTAGTGTGCACAGTCGACGATCATGGCCTTCTCCTCGCGGCCGACCGACGTGCGCCGTGTCCTGCCCGCCGTCTCCTGCCCACCGCCGGCGTGGCGCGCCGTACCGGCCCCACAGCAATAGATGCTCCTCCGAGTCGTCGGAAATGTCTCACGGTCGGCGACGGCGGCCCCGCCCCCGTATCGGTGGTCCGGTCGGCGCCGACACACCCGCCGGGATGACCCGGTTCGGCGGCCCGGTCGACGAGGATCACACTGCGGCCACCGCCCCGCGTCCCGGAGAAGAGCCGTTCCCCCAGCTCGTCGGAGTCACCATGGCCCCACCGTCGGAGTCACCTCGCCCACCCCGTTCGGGGGCGTGGGTCCTCCTCCCGATCCTGGTCCCCATCGCGGTCCTGATCGTGGTGGCGGTGGCCGTGGGGTCATGGCTGCAGTTCTCCGAGCGGCAGGCGCTCGACACGGTCCACACGGTCGGCTCCGAAGCCGCCGACCGTGTGGACGTGGAGGCCACCGTCCAGCGCGTCGACGCCGCGGCCAGAGAGCTGGTGCTCCGGGTCCGTGTCACGCCGCGCGGGTCCCTCGGCGAGGAGGACGGGACCGCCCCGGTGGCCGGTCTCGTCCTCCAGACCTCCGCGGCGACCCTCGGCGACCTGGCGTTCAAGGCGCACGAGCGGCTCTCGACCAGGGATGTGCAGGTCGCGATCACGGGGGGATCGATCAGCGACTACCCGTTCGACGCGTACGAGACCGATGTCGAGTTCTGGGCGGTGCTGGGCGGTGAGCAGGTGCCGGTGCGGGTGCTGTTCTCCAACAACGACACGCTCTTCTCGTTCTCCGCGACCCCCACGGCCTCCCCGCAGGAGGCGGTCGTGGGGCTGCGGGTGGTCCGGTCGAGCAGCCTGCTGGTGTTCGCGGTGTTCATGATGGTGGTGATGTGGGCGCTGGCGTCGTCCGTACTCATCGGTGCCTGGTATCTGAGCACCCGTGGCGAGGGCCTGGTCTGGCCGGCCCTCGCCTGGATGGCCGCCACTCTGTTCGCGCTCTCGGCGTTCCGCAACACGGCCCCCGGCACTCCGCCGATCGGCTGCGTGCTGGACTGGTTCGCCTTCCTGTGGGCCGAGACGATCATCGCTCTCTGTCTGATCGCCGTGGTGATCACCGGCGTCCACAGGGCCCTCGGGCCGGACGGCACCCGCCTCCCGTAAGACGGCTCAGGGGGCGATCTCGAACTTCGGCGGCTGGAGCCCCGCGAGGCATCCCAGGTCCGGCGCGTCCGGACGGTCGAAGAAGGAGACGGTCATCGTCTGCGCGCACTTCGAGTCGGCGAAGACCACATGGGCGACGTAGGGGACCGTGACGGCGATGGACCGGCGCAGTGTGGCGGCCGCGTACGCCCCGCTGCTCGGCGCGGTCTGGGCGTCGAAGCCGCCGGACAGGACGAAGGTCGGGATGTCGCTGTAGGTCCGCTGCCGGACCGAGGGGTCCGCCGGGGGGACGTCCCAGGCGCGGCAGTCCGGGTGGAGCCAGGTGAGGAACGGGGCGTTGGCGAGGACCGAGCGGGGGAACGTCGGGAACAGACGCCGCCCTGCCCGGACGATGTCGGCCTCGCTCTCGTACGGTGTCCACTCCCTGCAGAAGATCCCGTACGCGAGCCCGTGCGAGGTCCGCCCGATGGCCTGCGGGCTGAGCTTGCCGCCCGCCCACTGCTCGGCGACCCGCTGCGGGTTGCCGTGGGCCAGCTCGTCGATGGAGCGGGGCACTCCGGCCGCCACATGGGTGGCGGAGGCCAGCCAGTTCACCAGGACGCCGCCGTCCAGCACGACCTTCACCGGTGCCGGCCGGCCCGGGACGGTGACGGTGGTGGTGATCGGCCGGGCCTCGGCCTCGCTGACGAGGCGCTCGAAGGTGGCCTTGAGGTTCGGATAGCGGGTGTTGCAGGCGGGCTGGTCGGCGCAGGCCTTGAACAGGCCGTCGTAGCCCTCCCGTGCGGCCTTCCAGGTCACGGCGCCGCCGGCCAGGGCCGGCGGCAGGACGCCGTCGATGCCGACCGACCGGATGCCCTTCGGGTGCAGGCGCATGTAGTGGAGCGCCAGGTTGGTCCCGTAGGAGATGCCGAACACGTTCCACTTCTTGATGCCCAGCGCCTTGCGCAGGTCGTCGTAGTCGGCGGCGCTCTCGGGGCCGTAGTAGGCGCTGGGATCGGCCCCGCGGCTCACCACCCTGTCCCGGCACTTCCGCGTCTCCGCCACGTGCAGTCGCCCGGTGGACGGTGCGCCGAAGACGAGGCCGAGGGAGTCGGCGGCGAACTGGTCGACGTTCGGGCAGGTGAGCTGCGGGTCGGCCGTGTAGGTCCCGCGCTGGGACATGAAGATGACGTCGCGGTCGCGGTTGAGGCCGCCGGCGACCGCCATCGGGATCTCGCCGACCGCGTCGTCGCCGGGCCCGCCGGCGAGCCACACGATCGGGTCGGACGCCGGCCTGTTGGTGTTCGCGGGGATGATCGCGACCGCGAGGGTGATCCTTCGGAACGTGCGGTGGGAGCGGTTCTCGGGGACGGTGAGCGTTCCGCAGCGGGCGCGCTCCAGGTCGGGGACCGGGTCCGCCGTCGTCGGGCAGGGGCCGGGTTCGAAGTGGGCGCCGCCCGTCGTCCGGGCGACCGTGCCGAGCGGGGTTCCGGCGCCGGACTCGGCTCGGGCGGGCAGCGCGGCCAGGCCGACGAAGAGGGCTCCGGCGGTGGCTCCGGCCAGTGCGGCCGGGAGCCGGCGCGCGGGGCGCCGGTGTCGGGGTGGGCTGAGGGACATCATCGGGTCTCCAGTTCCGGGGTGATGGTGAACGGTTCCGGCGCGAGTCCTGCCACGCAGCCGGTGTCGGGCGCGGTGGGACGGGTGAGGAAGGAAGCCAGGACGCGCTGTGCGCAGGGCGACTGCGGGACCACGAAGTGCCCGATCCCGGGAATCCGCACGGCGGTGGAGCGGGGCAGCGTGCGGCCGGTGTACGGGCCCCAGCTCGCCCCCGTCTTCGCGTCGAAGGTGCCGGAGACGATCAGCGTCGGCACGTTGCTGTACGTGGCCACCCGCTGGATGGCGGTGCGGTCCGGGACGTCCCAGGCACGGCACAGGTCGTGTTCGAAGGGGAGCTGCGGGGCGTGGGCCAGGACCGTGTCGGGGAATCCGGGGAACGCCCGGCGCCCGGCTGCGAGGACGTCCGCCTTCGAGTAGCCCGGCGCCCACTCGCTGCACGCCACCGAATGCGTCAGACCGTGGGCGAACTCGCCGATGGCCGGCGTCGCTCCGGCGGCCTGGGCCTGCGCGAAGCGCTCCGGGTTTCCGTGGGCGAGTTCGTCGAGCGCGGCGGGGACGTCGACGGCCGGCATCCCGCCACCGTCGGCGACCAGCAGGTTGACCAGCGTGCCGCCGTCGAGGACGACCTTCACCGGGCTTCCGCCGCCGGGCGGCTGCACCGTGAGCCTCAGGGGGTTCGCCTCCAGGCGCCGGACCTGCTCGGTCAGCGTGCGCGAGAGGTTCGGGTAGCGGCTCTTGCAGGCGGGCTGGGCCTCGCACGCCGCGAAGATCGTGTTGATCCCCTCCTGGGCGCTGTCCCAGGCCCAGGGCAGGCTCACGATCTGCGGCGGCACGACCGAGTCGATCGCCACGGAGCGGATCCCCTGGGGGTGCAGGCGCAGATAGGTGAGGGCCAGATCGGTGCCGTACGAGTAGCCGTAGACGTTCCACCTCTTGATGCCGAGCGCCCTGCGCAGATCGGCGAAGTCGGCGGCGTTCTCGGTGGTGTTGTAGCTGCTGAGCCGGATTCCTTCGGCCGTCAGCCGGTCCCGGCACTGCTTCGCCGCGCGGACCAGGCCCCGCCCGGTGGAGGGCGCGTCGTAGGGCAGTCCCACGGCGGCGGCGTTGAACCGGTCGATCTCCGGGCAGGCGAGGTTCGGCTGCGAGTGGAGCGCGCCGCGCTGGGTCATGACGATCAGGTCGCGGTCCCGGTTCACGCCGGAGGCGACCAGGAAGGGGATGGCGCTGATCGCCTCGCCGCCGGGACCGCCCTCCATGAAGACCACCGGGTCCTGGGCCGGCCTCGACGATGCGGCCGGAACGATGGCGACGGTGAGCTTGACGGTCCGTCCGCCGCGGTGGCCCCGGGTCTCGGGCACCTCCAGGAGGCCGCAGTGGCCCGGGATCGGCTCGGGCGTGTCCGGGCAGGGGCCGGGTACGAACCGCGCCGGACCTCCCGGACGGGGGTCGGCGAGGAGGGGTGGGGCGGCACCGCTCGCTGTCGGAGCGACCGCGCCGAGGAAGGCCAGACCGGCCGCGACGAGCGCCACACCGCCGGGCGAGCGCCGGGAGCGCCGTGGCGCGTACGGTCTCCGTGGCCGCCTTCGTACGGACCTGCCGCTCCCGCGAGCGAACGGCAGGCAGCCTGCTCTGATGCCCTGTTCCGTCATGTGATCCCGTCTCTGTGATGACCTCGGCCGCGCCGAGACCGACGACGATGCTGCGCGGCTCCGCGCGTCCCCGTACGCCCGTGTGCGTCGGGTGGCGGCCACCGCGAAGGCCAGCCTCTGCCGGGGGAAGGACGTCCACCACCGGGGAGCTCCACTCGGAGCAGTCGTCGCCCACCCGCTCGGGAGCCGCCGCGTCAGCCGAACGGCCGATACGCGGCCGTGGCCGGCTTCCGCGCACGACGACACGGCCCACGCCGTGAGTACGTCGCGGGGGTGGCGTCACCTGGGGGGCGCCGTGCGCCGACGACATGGTTGACGATCGAACGACGCTGCGCGGCGGGCCACTTGAGGCTCCGCCCCCACGGGCCACGACCGATGGAGGATCCGGGTGCCGCACCGGGAGGGACGGTGACGCTACCCCTCGGCGAAGACGACCACCGCGTCGCCGGGGCCGAGCACGAGCGGCGCGGTCCTGGGCGGGTTGAGGAAGATCCCGTACATCGGCGGTGTGTCGCCGTGCCGCGCGAGGCGGTAGCCGATCGCCGTCTCTCCCCTGCGCCGGGCGGACTCGATGACCGTGGCGAAGTCGGCCTCGACCCCGGGAAGCACGTAGTCGGTCGCCGGCTTGAGGTAGATCTCCGAGCCCTCCGGGTCGAAGAGATCGGTGAACACGGCGTAGAGGGCCTGGTTCTCCGTCAGCTGGGTGAGCAGCAGGCTGATCACCTTGGTGCTGACGATGAAGTCGTCGGCCTTGGTGACCTGGGCGACCTCGCGGTTGGCGTCGTCGTTCATCTCCGTGACGATCGAGTACGGGTCGCCGAGCCGTTCCTCGATGTCCCGGAGGTGGAGCAGGGTGACCAGCGTCCGGTCGTCGGCGGGCCCGGGCGCGAAGGTGTCGTCGGAGAGGACGACGATGTGCTGGTAACTGCCCAGGTTCAGGGCCTCCAGTGACGACCTCCTGGTCGGCTCGCAGTGGGTGTGGCCGACCGTGAGGTTGACCAGGGCCCCGTGCAGGGCGGACTCCGGGCGGCGCGGGGCCGCGATGTCCAGGGTCGAGCCGGGCTCGACGAAGCTGTCGAGCAGGGTGACGAGCTTGGCCGTACGGGAGTTCTCGCCGATCAGGAGGGTGCGGTCGACGGCGGGCGGCTGGGCGGGGGCCGAGGTGATCGCCGACTCGTTGATCGGCGGCCGGGTGCCGGCGAGCCGGATGAGCAGGTCGTCTCCGGCGACCACGAGCATCTGGTCGCCGGGCGCGACGACCGTGTCCATCGGGGGATTGACGAGGACCGTGCCGTCGGCCCTGCGGATGCCGACCGGGACGCCGAGCTCGTACGCGTGCAGCGTGTCTCCGAACGTCCCGCCGGCCAGGGAGGGTTCGTCCCTGAAGTAGAACTCGTTGCCGACGAAGCTGAGCAGTTCGTTGAAGACGGTGGAGAGCCCGGTCTGCCGGTGCGCCTGCGCGATGAGGCGTACGGCGATGTCCTCGGCGTCGATCACCAGGGCGGTCCCTCCGGCGGCCAGGCGGGCGGCGGCGAGGTTCTCCGAGTCGTGCACGGCCGCCACGACATGGGGACGCGTGCCGCTCCACCGGCGGCTGCTCAGCAGCAGCAGCACCTTGATGACGTCCACGTCGCGGTCGTCGCCGACCGGCGGCAGCACCATGATCGACTTGGCCGTGTCCGGGCTGACGAGTTCCAGGTCCGCCCGCACGAGGGGGTTGCCGGAGCGGCAGATGACGCGCGTGCTGCCCGTGTCGGGGATCCGCGCGCGGATGGCGTCCTCCATGGAGACCTTGTCCCGGTCGGCGAGGATCACCACACACGAGCGTCGTTCGCTCTGGTTCGCCTCGACGAGCTCGGCGACCACGGTGAAGACCTGGTCCGACCAGCCGAGGACGATCGTGTGCCCGCGCTCGATCAGTTGGGAGCGGCCCTTGCGCAGTTCCTGGATCTTCTGGTTCAGGCCGGTGGTCAGGACGCCGATGAGCGCGCTGACGATGAAGATCCCGCCGATCGTCACCGCCAGCATGAGGGCGAGGAACACGGGCCCGCCCGTGTCGCCGCCCATGGTGCCGGCGTCGAGGGTGCGCAGGAGGCTCATCCACGCCACCCCCGGCCAACCGCCGTTGTTCTCGGCGTCGGTGTCGGTGAAGGCGACGACCAAGGTCGAGGCCAGGCCGATCAGCAGGAGCGAGGCGAGCCCCAACCAGCTGATCAGGGCTGGGGTTCCCCGGTCCATGGTGCCGTCGAACCAGTACCGAAAACGGGTCCGCAGCCTCTTCCACATCGCCGAAATCCCCTCCCCCGCTGCAGCGCCCGCCGGGTCGGACGGGCACGCGACCAGCCGGACCACGGCAGACGCAGTCGATCATTCTCGCAGCAACTTCCGGCGCGGCCGCCTCCGTCGAATCGGCGGGAACCTCCCGCCGCACTGATACGTTCTACAAGAACGTAGAAGCAATGGACCGCTCGACGTCTGGAGTGCTCAGCCATGGCCCTGTGGGACCGCATCAAGGAGTCCGCATCGACGATGCAGACCCAGCTGGTGGCGAAGAAGAACGACCTGAAGAGCGGCGCGTTCCGCGACGCGAGCATGGCCATGTGCGCGCTCGTCGCCGCCGCCGACGGCACGGTCGACCCCGCCGAGCGCCGCCGGGTCGCCCAGCTCATCGCGAGCAACGAAGTACTGCAGAACTTCGACGCGACCGACCTCCAGCGCCGCTTCGACGCCAATCTCGACAAGCTCACCGCCGACTTCGACTTCGGCAAGGTGAGCGTGCTCCAGGAGATCGCCAAGGCGAAGAAGAAGCCGGCCGAGGCCCGCGCCGTCGTCCAGATCGGCATCGTGATCGGCGGTGCCGACGGCGACTTCGACAAGACCGAGCAGGCCGTCGTGAGGGAGGCGTGCTTCACCCTCGACCTGCCGCCCCACGAGTTCGACCTCTAGGACCTTCTGAACTCGGGCTACATCGGGGTGGCCGCGCGCAGGACGAGGACGAGCGTGACGGCGGAGTTCGCGGAGGACAGCGCCGACACGGCCGTGCCTGCCGCGGCACCCCAGACGGCCACACCGGCGGCCGTGAAGACCGACGGCCACGCACGGACCGCCGGGGCCGGCCTCAGGAGCGCCGCCACCCGGCGGGGCACGGGGCCGGCCACGGCGAGCGCGGGAAGCATGGCCGCGAGCGGCCCCCGGGAGGTGAGGGCCGCCTTGCCGATGGCTCGCGCGACGGTACGCCGGCTGCCGACGGCGACGGCCGCCTCCTCGTCCGCCCACCGCTCGGCGGTGTACGTCACGGCCGTGCGCAACGGGCGCAGGAACGGGTTCGCCCGGGCCGCCAGGTGCACCGCCGGCAGATGACGGTGGTGACGGCCGTTCAGATGGGCGCGCTCATGGGCGAAGAGCGCCCTGCGCTCGGCGGAGCTCAGCCCGGCCGGCATCCCCGTGCTGGCCACCACCCGAGCATGGCGGCCGTGCAGCGCGTACGCGTAGGGATCGGCGTCGGGCAGCACCGCGACGGACCTCGTCGGCAGCCCGGCGAGCGCCGCCTCCGCACGCCGACGCACCCGCGCATGGCGCCAGGCCGTCCACCCGCACGAGACGAGCACCGCGAGCAGCGCGGGGATGGCCGCCCTGCCGGCGATCTCGTCGTACGGGACGGCCGCGCGCACCTCGGGGTCCGACCACCCGTCGGGCAGCGGGTTGCCCGGCAGTCGGGCCGTTCCCACGATCACGAGGAGCCCCAGGCACAGGGTGCTGCACACGGCGAGGACGGCGGCGACCGCGACGAGCAGCCGGGTCGCGGTGCGCGGATGCAGACGCTGCTCCGCGAGGCGGGCGACCGGCCAGGCGGTGAGCGGGAGAACCAGCGGCAGGAAGACGAAAACCCCCATGGCGGTCAGTCTTCCCCCTCCTCCGGGGCCTCCTCGGAGACCTCGGCGAGGAGTTCACGCAGCAGTCGCTCGTCGTTCGGCGACAGCGCGGTCACGAAGCTCGCGAGCACCGCCTCCCGGTCCGCCTCCGCGTCGAGCACCCTCCGCATCCGCAGCGCGGCGAGACCGGCCTCGTCCGCGACGGCCGTCCACACGAAGGACCTCCCGACGCGTTCCCTGGCGACCGCGCCCTTCGCGTGCAGCCGGGTCAGGATCGTGATGACGGTCGTGTAGGCGAGGTCGCCACCGAGGCGCTCCTGCACCCACGCCACGGGCACCGGCTCGGCCGCGCCGCGCAGTACGCCCAGCACCTGGGCCTCCAGCTCGCCCAGCCCTCGTCTGCGCGGAGCGGGATCCGCCCCACCGCCGTTCCGCTCGACCACGCCGCCCGTCCTCCCGTCCACCGCACCCGGGCCGCCCGCCAGGAGGCGGCGGCCCATCGTACTGACCGGCCTCGGGACCCCGTCATGCCGATCGCCGCCGTCCTGGTCCTCGGCGCCGAGAAGCTGCCGGAGCTCGCCCGTGCCCTGCGGGGACGGACGATGTCCCGCGGCGCCTCGTTCCCCCACCCGGCCCCGGAAGTCTCCCGCCCGGCCCCGGAAGCGGATCGCGCAACTCCCCTTCCCCTGCTCCCGGATTGCCGCATTCACCCCGAGATCCGATCCCGCTTCGGTCATGATGGTCGGGTCATGCCGACTCACCGCGCCCTCGACCGCCACCGCTCGGCCCGGCGTCGTCCCGCGGGTGGCGCTGCCGTCCGGGCGATCGTCCTCGCGCTGGCCGGCACCGCACTGGCCGCAGGACCGCACCATGCGACGACCGACTCCGCCGTCTCCCGGCCCGCTCCGCTCGTCGCCGCAGTGGCCCTCGGCGCGTGCGCCTACCCGGCCCTGCGCTCCGAGGCGCGTCGCGCGAGCACCGTCGCCGTCACCGCCGCGCAAGCCCTTCTGCCCGGCTGGCTGCAGCTGACCGGCGCGGAGGTGCCCGCCGCCCGGCTGGACGACCACCCGCGACTCCCGGCGGCCTGGCATCACCAGCCGCCGGCCATGGCCGCGTTGAACCTTCTCGCCGGCCTCGCTCTGATCCTCCTCGTCCGCGGCTCGGCCGGTCTGCCCGCCCGTCCGACGTATGCGGCGGCCGGCACCGCGCGGCACTGGTGGACGTACGTCCCGTACGCCATCAGCCTCATCGTGCGCCGCACGGACGTGCCCCTGCCGATGCCGCGACGGATCCCCCGGCCGGCCGTCGCACTGCCGCGACCGCACGCGCTCGTGGCCCTGCTGCACCGCGCGCAACCCTGCGCCCCGTGACCCCCGCGGAGCGCTCCTCCGCACCCTGCCCTCACGCACGCCTGCGACGTCGGCGTGCTCTCACCGACATCGGAGTGTCTGCTGTGTATGCCGCACCGGCCGTGCCCGCCGTTCGAAAGCCCTCCGGATCGCTCCCGGCCCCCTCCCCGCACGACGCGAGGACCCGACCCGACGACCACGACGGGCTCATCGGCCCTCGCACGGAAGGCCACGGCGCATGAGGACCGAAGGAAAGGGAGCGGCGGTGTTGAGGTCGGGGATCAAGCGGCTCCTGGGACGCACCGGATTCGACATCGTGCGCAGCACCAACAACCGGGGCGGAGTCGACGATTTCATCCCCTTCGAGGCGACCATGCGGGCTGCGCGGGCAGCCGGGCTCCCGGTCGGGGACTACCTCGACGAGGTCATGAACGGCACCCCCGGCGCCACCCAGTTCACCGTGGACGAGCTGCGCGCCCTCGGCGTCTTCGCCGCCGCTCCGGAGACGGTGCTGGAGATCGGCCCCGGCTCGGGCCGGTACCTGGAGAAGACGCTGAAGGAGTGTTCGCCCGGCCGCTACGAGATCTACGAGACGGCAGCGCCCTGGGCCGACTATCTGGTGGACACGTTCAAGGTGCTCGCCCAGCCGACGTCGGAGTGCAGTCTCGCCCCGACACCCGACGGGAGCGTCGACCTCGTCCAGGCCCACAAGGTGTTCAACACCGTGACCTTCCTCAGCGCCTCCCGCTACTTCTTCGAGATGGCACGGGTCACGCGACCCGGTGGCCGGATCGTCTTCGACGTCATGACGGAGACCTGCCTGGACCCGGCCACGATGCACGCCTGGGCCACACAGGGCGGCGCCGGGCACGACTCCTACCCGGCCGCCATGCCCCGCCAGACGTGCGTGGACCTCTTCGCGAGCCTCGGCTGCGGCCTGGAGGCCGGCTTCCTGGCCCCCATGGGCTTCGCCTCCACCGAGGTGCTCGTCTTCAGGAAGGAGGCCTGACGCACGGCCGGCTCCCCACCACCCTTCGTCCGTACGGGTCTGTCACCAGTCCCCCTCACTTCCTGGTCCGCCCGAGGCGGGCGGCTGTCTCGAGCATCAGCGCGTGGACGAAGGTCTGGGGCAGGTTGCCGCGCAACTGCCGCTGCGCGACGTCGAACTCCTCCGCGTACAGGCCCGGCGGGCCGCAGGCGGCCCTGTTGCGTTCGAACCACCGCACCGCCTCGACGTCCTCCCCCTGCTGGAGCTCGGCCATCGCCAGGGCGAAACCGCACAGCAGGAACGCCCCTTCGGCGTCCTCCAGCGGCCGCCGGTCATGGCGGAACCGGTAGACGAAGTGGTCGCGGGCCAGGTCGGTACGGACCGCTCGCAGGGTCGCGAGGGTGCGGGGGTCGTCGGCGGGCAGGGCGCCGCGCAGGGCGGGGAGCAGCAGGGCCGCGTCCACACCGTCGTCCGTGGGGGAGCGCTGCCACCGTCCTGTCCGGTGCAGGCATGCGGCCGAGGTCTCGGCGACGATCGCGTCGGCGAGGGCCTCCCAGCCGGCAGCGCGTCCGCCGCTCGCCCGGGGTGCCACGGCGGCGATCGCCCGCAGACCGGCCGCGCACACCAGGCGGCTGTGCGTCCAGTGGTCGGCGTGCAGCTCCCAGATCCCGGCGTCCGGCTCCGCGCGGCGGGCCGCGATGGCGTCGGCGGCGGTGAGCGCCGCGCGCCAGCCGTCCGCGTCCAGCCGGTCGTGCCGGGCGCCCGCGGCGAGGAGCAGCAGGACCTCGCCGAACACATCGAGCTGGAACTGGTGGCCGACGCGGTTGCCGACGACGTCGTAGCCACCGGGGTAGCCCGGCAGGTCCAGGTCGCGCCGCTCGGGCACCGCCCGGCCCGCGGCGGTGTAGGCGGGGGCGAGTCGGGAGCCGTGTTCCAGGAGGCGGGCGGTGACGAAGCGCAGCGAGTCGTCGAGCAGCCGCTGCCCGCCGGTCGCGGCGGCGGCCTGGCCGACGAAGGCCTGGTCGCGGAGCCACACGTACCGGTAGTCGTAGTTGCGGCCCTGCTCGGCCCGTTCGGGCAGGCTGGTGGTGGCGGCGGCGACCGTGCCCCCGGCCGTGGAGGTCAGACCGGCCATGACCGCGTACGCGTGCCGGGCATCGCGCCGGCCGAGCGTGCCGGCGAGGTCGGGCACGCATCCGTCCCAGCCCGCCTCGGTGGCTCGCCACAGTCCGTCGGCCGTCTCCGGTGCCGGCGGCGGCAGGTCGGAGACCTCCAGGACGAGGTCGTGGTGCGCCCCCGCCTCCAGGGTGACGGTGGTGCACAGTCCCCCCTCGACGGGCCGCGCGTCGGGTGCGCCGCTGAACCGCACGTACAGATCGCCCGCGCGGCCCGTCCAGCGCCCCTGGTCGTCGCGGCGCGTCTTGCGCATCGGCGCCCTTCCGAAGCCCGCCGCCAGGCTCAGCTCCACGTTCAGCCGGGCTTCGCAGTCGACGGCCAGGATCCGGCGCAGCACCACGGCGCGATGCGGGTCACCGGGGTGGAGCAGGGCCTCGCGGCATTCGACGATGCCGTCCAGGGTGATCCAGCGGCTGCGCCAGATGAGGCTGCCCGGCTCGTAGTAGCCGCCCCACACGAAGGGACCGTCGGGGGTGACGCTGTACCAGCCGTCGCCGCCGATCAGCGCGGCGAAGACGGCATCGTCGTCCCAGGCGGGTGCGCACATCCACACGATGTCGCCGCGCGGCCCGACCAGGGCGCCGCGCTCGCCGTCCGCGAGCAGGGCGTAGTCCCGCAGCGCGTGCGGGTCGGGTCGACCGCGACGGGCGGGCGAGGTCATCGGCGCATCCCTTCCGGTCCCGCCGCCCGGTGCCACCCACCGACTCGGTGCCGGTGCTTCCGGAGCCGGGGACGCGGGACCGCCTTCTCGGGATGGTCGGCGGGCAGCGGCCCGTCCAGTGCCAGGGCGAGTGCCTCGGCCAGGTGCAGGGCGCGGCGGCCGGTCGCGGCTTGCTCGATCTGGGTGCGGCAGCTGAATCCGTCGGCCAGGACGAGGGCGCTGGGCGGCGTGTCGCGCACGGCGGGCAGCACACCCTGCTCGGCGATGGTCTGCGACAGGTCGTAGTGCCCTCGCTCGAAGCCGAAGTTGCCGGCCAGGCCGCAGCAGCCCTCGTCGAGCACGTGCGCGTCCAGACCCGCCCGGCGCATCAGTTCCCGGTCCGGGTCGGTGCTCAGGACGGCGTGCTGGTGGCAGTGGGTCTGCACGGTCGCCGCCCGGGCGATCGCGGGCGGCCGCCAGCCGTCGGGGGCGTGGCCGAGAAGGTGTTCGGCGAAGGTCCGGGGCTGCGCCGCGAGGCGGGTGATGTCCTGGTCGCCGGAGAGCAGCTCCGGGGCGTCGGCCCGGAAGACGGCCGTGCAGGAGGGTTCGAGGCCGATGACCGGCGTCCCGGCCTCCAGCCAGGGCCGCAGCACGCGCGTGGTCCGTCTCAGGACGCGTCGTGCGGTGGCGAGCTGCCCGGTGGAGATCCACGTCAGACCGCAGCACACCGGCCCGTCCGGCACCGCGACCCGGAAGCCCGCGTCGTCGAGGACCTTGATCGCGGCCTCGGCGATGTGCGGGTGGAAGTGGTTGGTGAAGGTGTCCGGCCAGAGCAGCACGGTGCGGGCGTCACGCGGGTCGGGCCGGGTGCCGCCGGAGCGGCGCCGGGCCGCCTGGAACGACTCGGCGGCGAAGGGCGGTACGTCGCGGCGCGGGTCGACGCCCGCGAGCAGCTTCCCCGCCCGGCCCAGGCCCGGTGCGTGCAGGACGGCGTTCACGAACGCCGGTGCCGTGCGGGCCAGCCGCGCCCACAGCGGCAGCCAGCCCATGGAGTAGTGGGCGGGTGGGCGCGGCCGCCCCCGGTAGTGGTGGGCGAGGAACTCGACCTTGTAGGTGGCCATGTCGACCCCGACGGGGCAGTCGGACGTGCAGCCCTTGCAGGACAGGCACAGGTCGAGCGCGTCGCGGACCTCGGTGGAGCGCCAGCCGCCGGTGACCGGTGAGTCGTCGTGGCCGCCGAGCATCTCGAACAGCAGCCGCGCCCTGCCGCGGGTGGAGTGCTCCTCCTCACCGGTGGCCCGGTAGGACGGGCACATGACGCCGCCCCGGTGGCTGCGGCAGTTGCCGATGCCCACGCAGCGCAGCACCGCCCGGCCGAAGTCGTTGCCGTCGTCGGAGTACGCGAAGTGCGTCTCCCGCGGCTCGGGCCGCCAGGCAGCGCCGAGGCGCAGGTCTTCGTCGACGCGGTGCGGGCGGATGACCTTGCCGGGGTTCATCCGGTCACCCGGGTCGAACAGCGTCTTGACCTCGCCCATCGCTGTCATCAGGGCCGGACCGAACATGCGCGGAAGGAGCTCGCCGCGGGCCTGCCCGTCGCCGTGCTCGCCCGACAGCAACCCTCCGTACGAGGCCACGAGGTCGGCCGCGTCGAAAAGGAACGCCCGGAACGTCTCGACGCCCTTGCCGTCGCGCAGCTCGAACGGGATACGGGTGTGCACGCAGCCCTGCCCGAAGTGCCCGTACAGGGAGGCCTGTCGATAGCCGTACCGGTCGAAGAGCCGTTCCAGATCACGCAGATAGCCGCCCAGCCGCTCCGGGGCCACCGCGGAGTCCTCCCAGCCCTCCCAGGTCTCGGAGCCGTCGGGCGGGCGGGCGGTCACTCCCAGGCCCGCCTCCCGGGCCCTGAGCATCTCCCGTTCCCGGGCGGGGTCGTCGGAGAGCACCACCCGCGGGTCGTCCTCCTCCCGGCCGAGCGCCCGCAACAGCGCGTACGCCTGCTCGTCCGCCTGCTCCTTCGTGTCGCCGGTGAACTGGACGAGCAGCCGGCTGTCGCCCTCGGGCAGTCTCGCCAGCGAGTCCAGATGGGCGTGTTCCTCGCGCATCAGCTGGGCCATGCGCCCGTCGATGGCCTCCAGCCGGGTGGGGCGACTGTGTCCGAGGAGGGCGGGGACGGCGTCGGCGGCGGCGTGGATGTCGTCGAAGCCCAGGACGAGGAGCGCCTCGGCGGCCGGTACCTCCACCAGCTCCAGCTCGGCCCGCAGGACGGTCACCAGCGTGCCCTCGCTGCCGACCAGCGCCCGGGCCAGGTCGAAGCCGTTCTCCGGCAGCAGCGAGTCCAGGTTGTATCCCGAGACCCGGCGCGGGATCTTCGGGTAGCCCTCGCGGATCTCGGCCAGGCAGCGTCCGACGATGTCCTTCAGGTCCTGGTACAGCCGGGCGCGGCCCCCGCCCGCGGCCGTGATCCTCGCGAACTCCGCCCGGTCCGTACGACCGGCCCAGAACCGGGTTCCCCCGTACGTGAGGACCTCCAGGCGGCGGACGTTGTCGGCGGTCTTGCCGTAGGCCTGCGCGGAGGCCCCGCAGCTGTTGTTGCCGATCATCCCGCCGAGCGAGCAGTGGCTGTGCGTGGACGGCCTCGGTCCGAACATCAGCTTGTACGGGGCGAGTCGCCGGTTCAGTTCGTCCAGGACGATGCCCGGCTCGACCACGCAGGTCCGCGCCTCGGGGTCCACCGAAAGGAGCCGGTGGCAGTACTTGGTCCAGTCGACGACCACCGCCTCGTTGGTGCACTGGCCCCCGAGGCTGGTCCCGCCCCCGCGGGACAGGACCGGCGCGTCGAACCGGGCGCACACGCCGAGGGCGACGGCGCCGGCCTCCACCGTGCGCGGCACGACCACCCCGAGGGGGACCTGGCGGTAGTTGGAGCCGTCGGTCGCGTACGCCCCGCGGCTCCCCGGATCGAAGCGGACCTCACCGTCCACCTCGGCCCGCAGGGCTCGTTCGAGTGCGACGAGGTCGACCTCCTGGCTGTGGGGCATGGGTCAGCTCCGTCCGCCGCCGGGCAGGAACTCCTGGATCTTCGCCTTCACGCCCTGCCGCACCATCGACGCCCGGTCGCTGTCGCCCTTGAGGACCGACTGCGCCGCGGCCTTGATCTGGTCCCAGGTGGCGTGCGGCGGGATCGGCGGCACCGCCGGGTCGGTGCGGAAGTCGATGACGAACGGCCCGTCCGCCGCCAGGGCCTGACGCCAGGCCGGCTCCACGTCCTCCGGCCGCTCCACCCGCACCCCTTCCAGACCGAGCAGCCCCGCGATGTCGGCATAGGGCAGATCGGGAAGGCCCTGCGAGGCTTCGAACTGCGGGGCGCCCTGCATGGCGCGCATCTCCCAGGTGACCTGGTTGAGGTCCTGGTTGTTGAGCACCGCGACCACCAGGCGGGGGTCGGACCACTCCCCCCGGTACTTCGCGGCGGTGACCAGCTCCGCGAGGCCGTTCATCTGCATCGCGCCGTCGCCGACGATCGCGATCGCCGGACGGTCGGGGTGCGCGAACTTCGCGCCGATCACGTACGGCACCCCCGGGCCCATGGTCGCGAGCGTGCCCGACAGCGAGCCGCGCATGCCGTCACGCATCCGCAGGTGGCGGGCGTACCAGTTCGCCGCCGACCCGGAGTCCGCGGCCACCATCGCGTCCTTGGGCAGCAGCGCGTCCAGGGCGTGCACGACGTACTCGGGGTTGACCGGGTCCGCGGAGACCTCGGCGCGGCGCTCCATGACCTCCCACCAGCGCGCCGTGTTGTCCTCGATCGTCTTGCGCCAGGCGCCGTCCGTCCTCGGTTCGAGCAACGGGATCAGCCGGCGCAGCGTCTCGCGGGCATCGCCGACGAGGTTCACCTCGAACGGGTAGCGCAGGCCCACCATGGACGGATCCAGATCGATCTGCACCGCCCTGGCCTGATCGAACTCGGGCAGGAACTGGGTGTACGGGAAGCTGGAGCCCACCACGAGGAGGGTGTCGCAGTCCCGCATCATCTCGTACGAGGGGCGGGTGCCGAGCAGGCCGATCGACCCGGTGACGTACGGCAACGTGTCCGGCAGCGCGTCCTTGCCGAGCAGGGCCTTCGCCACGCCCGCGCCGAGCAGCTCGGCGACCTGTTCGACCTCCGGGCGGGCACCGCGCGCACCCTGCCCGATCAGCATGGCCACCTTCTCGCCGGCGTTGAGGAGCTCCGCCGCCCTCGCCAGCTCCTCCTCGGCCGGGATCGGCGCGTAGCGGGGGGCGCCGAGGCTGGAGGGGACCTGCTTGAACGCGTGCGCCGGCGGCTCGTGGTCCAGCTCCTGCACGTCCGCCGGGATGATCACCGCCGTGACCGTGCGCCGGGTCGCGGCCACCCGCAGCGCCCGGTCCAGCACGTTCGGCAGCTGGGCGGGCACGGTGACCACCTCGCAGAACTCCGAGGCCACGTCCTTGTACAGGGCGGCCAGGTCGACCTCCTGCTGGTAGGAACCGCCCATCGCGCTGCGGTCGGTCTGCCCGACGATCGCCACGACCGGCACATGGTCGAGCTTCGCGTCGTACAAGCCGTTCAGGAGATGGATCGCGCCCGGCCCCGACGTGGCCGCGCACACTCCGGTCCGTCCGGAGAACTTCGCGTACCCGACCGCCTCGAACGCCGACATCTCCTCGTGCCGCGCCTGGACGAACCGCGGCCGGTCCTCCGCACGGCCCCAGGCGGCCAGGAGGCCGTTGATGCCGTCACCGGGGTAGGAGAAGACGTACTCCACCTCCCAGTCACGCAGGCGTTCCAGCACGTAGTCGGAAACCTTCATCAGCCGACTCCTTCCCTGTGCGGCTCTGGGCGTCCGGCCTCGGGGCGGGCCTACAGGCGCGGCTAACCGCTGCCGACGCGATGAAACCCTCCGTGCCGGCGTCACCCCCGGAGAGCACCCGCTCCTCCCGCGACAGGAGCGACCACCCGGCTCCGGCACACCCGCGGCGCCCTTCGAGGCGTGGGCAAACGCCCTGCCACATCCGGCGGAGCTGCGTACGGACCGCGCCGCCTCGATAATGGATGCCGCACCCATCGTCGTACTCTCCGCCCAGAGCGGCCTGGCGCCGGGGGTGGCTCCTCGTCCGCGGAAGGAGACGGGCATGCTGTTCAGCCACGAGTTCGAGGACGGCGTCCTGCACCTCTCTCTCCATCGCGATCTCGACGTCACCAGTCGCGCGGCTGTCGCCGCGCACGCCGAGATGCTGCTGTCGGCCCACCGGCCACGCCTCGTCCGCTTCCAGCTCCCCACGGCTGACCCCTCACCCGCGTCCCTCAGCGTGCTCGCCCGCCTCCGACACCTGTGCGAGGCTCTCGGCACCCCCATGGCCGTCTGTGCACGCACCGCTCCCTCTCCGTCGCCGCGACCGGCTGCCGCCTAGCGTCCTGGCGGGCGAGCCGGCTCCGGCTCGCTGCCGCCCAGGGGCGAAGGACCTTTCCATGTGCCCCGAGCCGATCCCCCGGACCGATGCGGTCGAACGCGCACACGCACCCCTGCGACCGGGTGGCCAGGGGCTGACGGTGGGCGTGGAAGAGGAGTTCCTGCTCGTCGACCGGTGCACCGCTTTGCCCGTGTCCCGCGGTCCGCTCGTCGTGAACGCCGCGCACCGGCTCTTGGGCGATCAGGCACAGACGGAGTTTTTTGATGCCCAAGTGGAGGTCTGCACCCGGCCCACGGCCGAACTCCAGGAAATGAGAGCGGAACTGGCCCTCTTGCGGCGGACGATGGCGGAGGCCGCAGCCGGTGAGGGCTGTCTCCTGATCGCCACCGGCACCCCTGTCAGCCGCCCGGAGAGCTCGCCCGGGATCACCCCCGGCGAGCGATACGGGCGGATCGCCGCGCGCTGGCCCTCCCTGGTGGGTTCGTACGACGGCCTGGTGTGCGGCTGCCACATCCACGTGGGTGTGACCGGCCGTGACCAGGCCCTCGCCCTGGCCAACCACATGCGTCCCTGGCTGCCGACGCTGCAGGCTCTCGCCGCGAACTCGCCCTTCGCGCTGGGGCAGGACAGCGGCTGGGCCAGCCGGAGGGCCGTGGCGCACGCACGCTGGCCCGGAGTCGGGCCCGCCCCTCTGCTCGACGCAGCCGGTTACGAGCGCCTCGCCGCGCACCTGGTGCGGACCGGCGCCCTGCTGGATCGTCGAATGATCTACTGGCACGCACGCCCTTCCGAGCACGTACCCACCCTGGAGATCCGGGTCTGCGACGTGAACGCCGACCTCGACGTCGTGGTGCTGCTCACCGCTCTGGTCCGGGGCCTTGCGGACGCCCTCCTGTCGGACATCGACGAAGGACGGCCGCCTCACCCGCTCTCCCCTGCGCACCTGCGGGCCGCGCACCGCATCGCCGCGCGCCAGGGAATGGAGGGCGAGGGACTCGACCTGGTACGGGGAGACTGCGCACCGGCCGGGACCTTGGTGGAGCAGCTGCTGGTGCGAGCGGCGCCCGGGCTGACGGCGGCCGGCGACCTCGACCTGGTGGCGGAACTCCTCGACCGCGTGCGGAGTTTCGGCGGCGGGGCGGCACAACAGCGTGCCGCGTATCTGCGGCGGGGGCGTCTGAGCGATGTCGTCGGCGATCTGGCCCGCACCGTCCTCACCCCTGGGGCGTGAGGGCCGAGGACGCGTTCGTCCCGGCCTGCCCCACCCGGCCGGGGCAGGTCTCCCTTCGGGACCGGCGCGTCACGGGAATCTCGGGGAGAACGCGAGGTAATCGGCATGCGCGCCGGAAGGTACCACCGCGTAGCTGGCCTCGGGCAGTTCGTTCCACACGCCGGGCAGATCACCCAGGGGCTCGGAGACCACGATGCGGGTCTCGTCGGAGATCTCCCTCAGGTACTCCAGCTCCGGGTACAGATGGCGGACGGTATCCGCCCTGCTGCTGTAGAAGAGCGAGCGGGATCTTCCCTCGCTGGAATAGCGGAAGGCCCACACGCGCTCGCCGTCGCTCACGGCCACCGTCATCTGCAGCGGATCCGGTACGCCGTGTTCCTTGCCGATGCGCTCGATCAGACCCGCCATGCCGGCCACCGCTCCCGGAACGTCCTGGTCGAGACCGAAGGTCACGGCCAGGTAGAACATCACCTCGGAGTCCGTCGATCCTTCCATGGAGGGAAAGAGCACCGGATCGACGGCCATGCAGAGGTCGCGCTGCAACCGGGGGAAGTCCGCGATGGCCCCGTTGTGCATCCAGAGCCAGCGGCCGTGGCGGAACGGGTGGCAGTTCGTCTGCTGGACCGCGGAACCGGTCGAGGCGCGGACATGGGCGAAGAACAGGCGAGAGCGGACGTGCGCGGCGAGTTCGCGCAGATTGCGGTTGTTCCAGGCCGGACCGACATCGCGGACGACCGCCGGCGTTCCGTCGCCGTCCGAGCTGTACCAGCCCACTCCGAAACCGTCGCCGTTGGTCGACTCGACGCCCATCCGCGCGTGGAGGCTCTGGTTGATGAGTGAGTGCTCCGGGCGGTAGAGCACCGCGTCGAGCAGCAAGGGCGAACCCGAGTACGCGAGCCAGCGGCACATACGCACCATCCCCTTCAGTGCATGATCCGAGCCTACGCCGGAGCGGGCTCCACCCCCACGCCGCTCCCCACGGCCGACCGTGGGCGCCGGGCCTTGGTTCTGCGCGGGCGGCAGAACGTGGCGATTAGTACGACGGATGCCGGGCATTCGACCGGTTGTCCGAAATTGCACCCGAGGAGCTGACCGCTCTGCGCCGCGACCGGAAGCAGGTCGCCGACCGTGACATGTGAAGCACTCATAGAATCGGAGGACACCATGATCGTCCTCGGTATTATTTGCCTCGTGATCGGCTTCGTGGCCGGAATCAGCATCCTCTGGACCATCGGGATCATTCTCGTGGTCATCGGTGCCATCCTCTGGGTGCTCGGTGCGGTCGGTCATGCCGTCGGTGGACGTCGGCACTACTGGTAGACCGTCGCCCCTCGGAGTGGCAGGCGCTGCGGCCCATGGCAGTGCGCTTTCGGAGACGGACGAGCCGACCCGGCTGGGTCCGTCTCCGGCTTCCGGCCTGGTTCCGTCGCCGAAATCGGCCGGTGGGTCGTGGCAGCCCCAGGCCCGGCCGAATCGACCCGACTGCAACATGAATTGGCCGCCGCCCGGCCGGACAGGACTCAGACGATCGGACCCGACCCGGCGAGCGGCAGGTGGTACAGCGCGAAGGCCCTGCCGATGACGGGCTGGGCCACGTTCCGTACCCGCACCCCGCCCGCCGTCATGCCGTGCTCCGTGCCGAGGTGGGCATGGCCGTGCACCGCGAGGTCGGCGCCCGCGCCGTCGATGGCCTCCGCGAGGAGATAGCTCCCCAGGAAGGGATAGATCTCGACCGGTTCGCCCGCGAGCGTGTCGGGGACGGGAGCGAAGTGGGTCAGGGCGATCCTGGCCCCGCAGCCGTCGGCGGACACGTCGACCAGGGCCCGGTGGAGTCCCTCGGCGCCGCGGCGGGCGCTGCGGACGAAGTCCTTCATCTCGCGCTCACCGAACTCCCCCGCGCTGCGGCCCGCGAATCCGCCGCAGAAGCCCTTCGCCCCGGCGACGCCGACCTTGCCGCCGGCGACCGGCAGAACCACTCGGTCCCCCTCCAGGACCGTGACTCCGGCGTCGGTGAGAACGCGGGTGACGTCCGCCTCGCGCTCGGAGTGGTAGTCGTGGTTGCCGAGCACGGCGACCACGGGGACGCCGAGGTCCCGGACCTCCCCGGCGACCACCTCCGCCTCCTGGACGGTGCCGTGCCTCGTGAGGTCGCCGGCGAGGAGGAGCAGGTCCGCGCAGAGCGGCAGCGTCTCGAAGGACGGGCGCAGGAGGCCTCGGCAGTCCGGGCTCAGGTGGATGTCGCCGACGGCCGCCACGCGGACGACGGCCCCGTTCCTGTCACCCCTGTCACCGTGGGAGGTCACGGCAGTTCCTCGGGCCTGTCGGGAGGGTCGGCGCACGCGATCAGGAGGTCCGCGTGGACCGGCATGCCGATCAGCTCCGCATCGGCGATCCGGAGGACCTCGTCGCGGCGGTCGGCCGTCGGGAGGGTGCCCGTCAGGAGGACCGCCGCGCCCCGTACCTCGACGCGCACGCCGAGCTCGGCCACGTCCTCGCGCGCGAGCCGGTCCCTGAATCGGGCTATCCGGTACTCGCTCTCGTCGCCGCTCATCGTGGTCCTCCGTCCGGGGGTCGCGCCAGCGCCTTGCGCCGGAGGCGGTACGGGGTGACGTACCAGCAGAGCGCGAACCACAGCATCACGCCGCCGACGACGATCCCGGCCGCGAGCGTGCCGCCGAGGACCACGTTCAGGATGAGCATGAGCGTGCAGGCGACGGTCAGGGCGAGGAGGACCATGCCGCAGACCATGAGCCGTCCGGCGGCGGTCACCACCTCCTCCTTCAGGCGCAGCCCGGAGAGGCAGCGGTGGAGGGACACCGGTGCGATCAGAGCGGCCGTCGAGGAGGCCGCGAGGACGACGGTGACGACGTACAGGCCGCGGTCGAAGCCGTCGAGTTCACGAAAGCGGGCGGTGAAGGCGAGGCTCAGCAGGAAGCCGAACAGGATCTGGACACCGGTCTGGGCGACCCGGGTCTCCTGGAGGACCTCCTGCCACCGTCTGTTGACCCGCTCCCGGGCTCCTTCCGGTGGACGTGGGGCCTGTGGCCGCGGCGCCGTCTCCTCCGCCACGATGCGCCACTCGGCCTCCGTCAGGCGTCTCGTCGCGGTCATGACGTCCTCCTGGGCTCGGCACGTCCCGTTGTGCGAGGTGCGGTTGCCCGGAGGGCGACTCCGCAAACGTCCGTTCAGTCCGGCGACGCCTGGCCCCACGACCACCACGTCGGCGGAGGGATCGCATCCGCGCGCGGGGGCGGGGGCGGGAGGAACCGTACGGCGGCACAGTGGAAAGGTGCGGCTCAGGACGAGCGATCCCGACCGGCCGGGCTGGCGGCGCGTCCGCCACGGCCGGGGTTTCCGCTACCTGGACGCCGACGGCGCCCCTCTGGGCACGGAGGACCGGGCCAGGGTCGTCGCGCTGGTGATTCCTCCGGCGTGGCGGGACGTCTGGGTCTGTCCCTGGCCCAACGGCCACATCCAGGCCGTCGGCACGGACGCGGCCGGCCGCAGGCAGTACCTCTACCACGAGGACTTCCGGCGGCGGCAGGAAGCCGCGAAGCACGAGCACGTGCGGCAGGTCGCTTGCAGCCTGCCCCGGTTGCGGCGGGCCGTCGCGCACGATCTGGACCGGCGCGGGCTCTGCCGGGAACGGGTGATCGCCTGCGCGGTGCGCCTCCTCGACCTCGGTTTCTTCCGTGTCGGCGGCGAGCAGTACCGGCGCGACAACGCCTCGTACGGCCTCACCACCCTGCTGCGCGAGCACGCCCACTGCGCGCGCGGGGAGGTCTGCCTCGGCTACCCGGCGAAGTCGGGCCGCCGCCAGACCAGGGCCCTCGTCGACGAGCCGGCGTACGGAGTGGTCCACGCGCTGCTGCGGCGGCGTGGCGGGGGCGACCGGCTGTTCGCGTACTGGGAGGGCCGGGCCTGGCACGACGTCCACGCGGAGGATCTCAACGCGTATCTGCGGGAGCACGCGGGGAGCGACATCACGGCGAAGGACTTCAGGACCTGGCACGCCACGGTCCTCGCCGCCGTCGCCCTCGCGGTCTCGTCGCCTGTGGCGGACGATTCGCGCACCGCGCGGTCGAAGGCGGAGCGGCGGGCGGTCCGGGAGGTCAGCGACTACCTCGGCAACACGCCCGCGGTCTGCCGGGCCTCGTACATCGACCCGCTCGTCGTCGACCGCTTCGAGGACGGTGTCACGATCGCCTCGGCGCTGGAACGCCTGGGCGAGAAGGGCCGCTTCGGTCACCCGGCGACCCGGGGCGCGGTCGAACGCGCGGTGCTGCGGCTGCTCGGCTGAGGACGACGTTCTTCCCTCAGCCCCTCCCCGCGCCCCTCTCGGATTCAGTGGGTCGCCAGGACGATCGCGTACACGAGGAAGAACAGGGCGCACGCGATGACCAGCAGCCACACGACGAGCAGCGGGCCGGCCGCCCAGCCGCGACGGGGCGGCCGGTGGGGCCCGGTGGCCGTGCCCGTCCCGGACTCGGCCGGTGGTGTCCTTCCGGCGGGGACGCCCCCGCCGGCCTCGACTCCAGGAATGCGACGGGGATCGGGATCCGGGTTACTGGCTCCGGTCATGTCGTTCATCTCCCTACGGTCATGAAGGGGCTGGATTTCAGTTGGGTGAGAAGGTCCGCCGGGTCGTCGTACACGGCGGCGGCGCCCGCCTCGACGAGGTCGGCGCGCGGGATGCCGCCGCACAGCAGACCCGCGCGGGCCACCCGGGCGTGCCGCGCGGCCTGCATGTCCCAGACGCTGTCGCCGACGAACACGGCCCGGTCGGCGGGCACGCCGACGAGCTGGAGGGCGTGTTCGACGGGGTCGGGGGCGGGCTTGCCCTCCTCGACGTCGTCGGCCGTGGCGGTGTCCGCGAGGGCCTCGTCGGCGTCGACCGCGCGGCGCAGCGCGGCCAGCTCCCGGTCCTTGGCCGAGGTGACCAGGACGACCTTCCAGCCGTCGTCCGCGAGCGTCCGCAGCAGGTCACCGGCCCTGTCGAAGGCCTGGAGGCGTTCGAAGAAGGTGCTGTAGAGGGTGTCGTGCGCGGCGCCGAGCCGGTCGTCGTCCGACCGGTCGCGGTCCCCGCCGAGCAGGTGGTCGATGAGCTGCTCGCCCGGCAGGCCGATGGCGCGGTGCACGGCGTGGGTCGGCACCTGGTGGCCGTTCTGCCGGAAGGCCTCCCACCAGGCGACGACGTGCAGGTGGTTGGAGTCGACGAGGGTTCCGTCGATGTCGAAGAGTGCGGCGCGGTCCACGTCGGGCTCCCTACAGGTCGCGGAGGGCGGGCAGCAGGGCCGTCTCCGCCCAGTGGAGGAAGGGCAGTTGGTGGGCGCCGCCGATCTGGACGAGGGCGAGGTCGGTGAAGCCGGCCTCGGCGAAGGGGCGGGCGGCGTCGAGGACGGCGTCCACGTCGTCCCCGCAGGGGATGCTCTTCGCCACGTCCTCCGGCCGGATGTGCTCGGAGGCCTGGTCGAACCCCGCCGGGAGCGGGAGCTCGGCGTTGAGGCGCCAGCCGCCCAGCGCCCACCGGAACTGTTCGTGGGCACGGGCCGTGGCCGCGTCCCGGTCGGTGTCGTAACAGACGGGCAGCTGCCCCATGCGGGGTTTGCCCGCACCGCCCTGGGCGTCGAAGGCGTCGATGAGCTCGCGTTTCGGCTCCGTGGTGATCACCAGGTCGGCGTGGCGCCCGGCGAGCGCGCAGGAGCGGGGCCCGGACACGGCGATGCCGAGGGGCGGTGGCGTGTCGGGGACGTCCCAGAGCCTGGCGTCGTCGACCTGGAAGTGGCGGCCGTGCCGGGTCACGTACTCGCCCGTGAACAGGGCGCGGATGATCTCGGCGGCCTCGTCCAGCATGGCCAGGCGTACGCGTGCCGAGGGCCAGCCCCGGCCGACGACGTGTTCGTTGAGGTTCTCGCCCGAGCCGAGGCCGAGCCGGAACCGGCCTTCGGAGAGGAGCTGGAGGGTCGCGGCCTTCTGGGCGATCACCGCCGGGTGGTAGCGGAAGGTCGGGCAGGTCACGAAGGTCATGAGCGGAATGCCGGAGGTCGCCTGTGCCGCCGCTCCCAGGACGCTCCACGCGTACGGAGCGTGTCCCTGCGAGGTCAGCCAGGGGAAGGAGTGGTCCGAGATCACGGAGAAGTCGAACCCGACCTTTTCCGCCTCGACCACGTGTCCGACCAGCTCACGCGGGCCTGCCTGCTCGGTCATCATGGTGTACCCGATGTGCATCATGTCCCGCGACTTGCCACGACCGGGGCGTCCGAAACGGGAACGGGCCGGCTCCGAGGAGCCGGCCCCCGCGCCACGGCGCGGAACGGTGCGTTCACCGCGTGCTTCGTTTCCGCCGCCTTCCGGCAGGGCCTACTCGTCGGCGCTCGGCACGTCGAGGGGGCTCTCCGGCGCATCCTTCCTGGCCGCCTCCATGCGGTCGCCGAGTGCGAGCAGTTGCTTGCGCCCCATCGCCTTGCGCACGTCGGGGAACCAGTCCTGTTCCTCTTCCTCGACGTGGTGGCGCACGTTCTCCATCAGGACGGTCATCTTCGCGTCGAACCGCTCGTCCGCGGCATCGAGCCCGTCCAGCTCGGAGAGCATCCACAGCACGGCGTGGTGTTCCTCGACGCTTTCGAGGACGTGATCCTTGGTGTCGGGGGCGGCTTCACGGGCCGCCGGATAGAAGACCTTCTCCTCGATCCAGGCATGCGTGGTGAGCTCCCTGATCACCTTGTCCGCGAGCTCGCGTTTCCGCTGGAGGTCGTCGTCACCCGTCCGCTCGAAACCCTTGAACAGCTTCTCCACCGTCTTGTGGTCGTCACGGAGCAGCACGATTCCGTCCATCACGGCTCCCCTCTCCGTAGGTGGCCGCCCGGCGGCTCGCCGGGCCGGTCCGCACCGGCGACTGCCCACTGCGGCGCACCCGAATCCGCCTGCGCCGGCCCGACCGGGCGTGCGAACTCCCGCCCTGGTCGCCGAGCAGCGCGACGCCCGCGCCCTGCTCGGCGACGGCACGGGTGGGCTCCCCGCGGGTGGGTAGACGCAGGTCCCGCCACGAGGCCGTCGTCACCGGCTGCGAGGAGAGGAGCAGGCCATGAATCTCACGGAGGGCCCGGCCGCACAGCCGGCGGTGGGCGCATCGGCAGTCCTCCCGCACGGCGCGCCGCACGGCGGGGCTCCGCGTGCGCCCGACACGCCGCCTCCTGCCCTGCCGCTCGACCACACGCAGGCGATCCTGGAGACGACGAAGGAGGTCGGGGCCGCGCTCAAGGCGTCCGGGCGCCCGTTCGCCCTGGTCGGCAGTGTCGCCGCGTACGCGCACGGCATCCCGGTCCGGCTCCAGCACGACACGGACTTCGCGGTCCTGCGCGAGGACGCCGAGGTCGTCGCGGAGTCCTTGCGGGAACGCGGCGTCCGGATCGTCGACCCGCCCGAGGACTGGCTGGTGAAGGCCCGTGCGGGCGGGGAGGAGATCGACCTGATCTTCTCGCTCGCCGGGCGACCCGTCACGGCCGAACTCCTGGCCCGAGCCCAGACGCTGCCGGTGGACTCCGTGCACATGCCCGTGCTCGCGCCGACGGACCTCCTGGCCTCCCGTCTCCTCGCGCTCTCCGAGCACCACTGCGACTTCGGTCCTCTGCTGCCGTTGGCACGGGGACTGCGCGAACGGATCGACTGGGAGCGGGTGGGCGAGGACACCGCCGGCGCGCCGATGGCCCAGGCCTTCCTCTACCTGCTCGAACTGCTGGACGTGCTGCCCCGGCGGAGCGGCTCGTGACGTTCGGGAGGGGAGGCGCCCCTCGGGCCCCGAACAACGGATCTCGGAGGTGGCCATGGCCATGAGCACTTCGGTGGACAGGATCGCGCACCCCTGGGGCAACCGCACGCCCTACGCTCGACACGGTCACTGGCCCGCGCGTCGGGACACGTCACTCGCCGCCGGGGTCGGACCGGCCGATGTCCAGCGGTGGGTGCAGACCGCCTCGCTGCTGCACTCGGACGGGGACGCCATGGACATCGCCGTGCGGGACGGTGTCATCGTCGGCGTCAGGGGGAGGGCCGTCGACCGGGTGAACCGCGGCCGGCTCGGGCCGAAGGACGCGTTCGCCTGGCAGGCCAACGCTTCGCCCGACCGGCTCACCAGGCCGCTCGTACGTGCGGGCAGGGGGCTCGTCGAGACGGACTGGGACGGGGCGATGGGCCAGGTCGTCGCTCGCTCGCGCACGCTGCTCAAGGAGCACGGCCCGGGCTCGATCGCCTTCTACACGTCGGGACAGTTGTTCCTGGAGGAGTACTACACCCTCGCCGTCCTGGCCCGGGCGGGCATCGGCACCCGCCACCTCGACGGCAACACACGCCTCTGTACGGCGACCGCGGCCGAAGCCCTCAAGGAGTCCTTCGGCAGTGACGGGCAGCCCGGCAGCTTCGAGGACATCGACCACGCGGACGTCATCGCGCTGTTCGGCCACAACATCGCCGAGACGCAGCCGGTCCAGTGGATGCGCATCCTCGACCGGCTCGACGGCCCCGACCCGCCGCGCCTGGTCTGCGTGGACCCCCGTCCGACGCCGGTGGCCCGGCGGGCCGCGGTCCATCTCGCACCGCGTGGTGGAACGAACCTGGCCCTCCTCAACGCCCTCTTGCACGAGATCATCCGGACGGACCGCGTGGACCACGCGTACGTCGACCGGCGCACCGTCGGATTCGAGGATCTGACCGCCCGGGTCGCCGACTGCACCCCTGAGTGGGCCGAGACCATCTGTGACGTGCCCGCGTCCAGGATCCGCTGCGCCGCCGAGCTGCTCGGCTCGGCCGACCGGCTTCTGTCGACGGTGCTCCAGGGTGTCTATCAGGCGCACCAGGCCACGGCGGCGGCGGTCCAGGTCAACAACCTGCACCTGATCCGGGGCATGCTCGGCCGACCGGGCTGCGGCGTGCTCCAGATGAACGGGCAGCCGACCGCGCAGAACACCCGTGAGTGCGGCGCCGACGGCGACCTGCCCGGTTTCCGCAACTGGGCGAACGGTGAGCACGTCGCCGAACTCGCGCGCCTGTGGAACGTCGACGCCGAGACGATCCCCCACGACGCCCCTCCCACCCACGCCATGAAGATCTTCCGCCTCGCCGAACGAGGCGCCGTCCGCATGCTCTGGATCAGCGGGACCAACCCCGCCGTCTCCCTGCCGGAGCTGTCCCGCGTCCGCGCGATCCTCGCGAGGAGCGGGCTGTTCGTCGTCGTCCAGGATCTGTTCCTCACGGAGACGGCACAGCTCGCGGATGTCGTGCTGCCCGCGGCGACATGGGGCGAGAAGACGGGCACCTTCACCAACGCGGACCGCACCGTGCACCTGTCCGACAAGGCCGTCGAGCCGCCCGGGGAGGCGCGGACCGACCTGGACATCTTCCTCGACTACGCCCGGCGGATGGACTTCCGGGACCGGGACGGCGGCCCGCTGATCGACTGGCACGACGCCGAGTCCGCCTTCGAGGCATGGAAACGCTGCAGCGCAGGCCGGCCCTGCGATTACACGGGGCTGACCTACGACAAGCTCCGCGGAGGGAGCGGCATCCAGTGGCCGTGCACGCCGGACGCGCCCGACGGTACGCCCCGTCTCTACGACGCGGGCATCACCTGGGCACGCCCGGATGTCTGCGAGTCGTACGGGAAGGACCTCGCCACCGGCGAGGCGGCATCGGAGGAGGCGTACCGGAGGCTGAACCCGGACGGGAAGGCCGTGATCAGGACGGCCGCGTATGTGCCGCCCCGCGAGAACCCGACGGACCGGCGGCCCTTCCAGCTGACGACGGGGCGGACCGTGTACCACTTCCACACCCGCACCAAGACCGGCCGCACGCCGCAGCTGAACGCGGCGGCCCCCGACGTGTGGGTGGAGATGTCACCGCCCGACGCCGCCGCGCAGGGCTTGGCGGAGGGTGATCTCGTCGAGGTCATCGGTGTGAGCGGGACCCTCCGATGCCGCGTGCGGGTCACGGACATCCGGGCCGGCATGCTGTTCGTGCCGTTCCACTACGGGTACTGGGACACGCCCTCCGGCTCGGGCCCGGACGGGGCCGTACCCGGGCGAGCGGCCAACGAGGCCATCGTCAACGACTGGGACCCCGTCTCCAAGCAACCCCTCTTCAAGACCGCCACCGCAGCCGTCCGGCTCATCGAGAAGAGCTCGGGCCGCCCGTCGCCGGCCCCCACCACCACCGCGTCCGCACCCTCGGCAAAGGCTCGCACGGGCCCGCTCCCTCCCACCGAGGGCGGCAGCGCGGCCCACGTCTCGGAAGCTTGGTGAACCCTCGGTGGCGCGGTTGTCACGGCATCGGCATGGCCTGCACAGGCATAGGTGCACGCGCACAGGGCAGAAGCCTGGCGTCACACAGGAGGTGCACCATGGCCACCGACACCGCGCACACACGTGGCCCGACCACACCCGCTGAACCTGGTCGGAACGTGGTTCGCGTGAGCGGCGAAATGGACCTGGAACACGCGGAGGAACTGCGCGCCTCGCTCAGGGCGGCCCTGACCCGGGCCCCGGCGGGCTCGGACGTCGTCGTCGATCTGCAGAACTCCTCCTTCTGCGACTCCTCGGGACTCAACGTCCTCCTGTCGGCCAGACTGTGGGCGCTGGAACGGGGACAGAACCTGATCCTGGCGGCGCCCAGCCACCAGATGATCAGGATCCTGGAGCTCACCGAGGCGGACCGCCTGTTCACCTACGTCCCCGGGATCCCGGGCTGACATACCGTCATGGACGCCGTTCAGGCCGCCGCAGCCGTCCTCACCCGGCCGGCGTCCTGAGCGGTTTTGTCACGCTGGAGGAACACCCTCCAGGGCGATCTCGTGGCTCGCGCGAAGCTCGGCCGACATGTTGCGTTCCATCATGCGCAGGGCCGCCTCGGCGAGACCGGCGTCGATGTGGGCGACCGCATCGAGGGCGACGACGACGTCGAGGTGGCGGATGTGAGCATCCAGGGCCGAGTAGAGCACGCACTGCTCGGTCACCTGCCCGCACAGCACCACCCGCTGGACGCCCAGTTGATCCAGCAGGTAGGCCAGGGGCGTCTCGAAGAAGACCGAGTGCCGCGCCTTGACGACGAACAGGGATTCCTCGTCCGGGGCGATCGGCTCCACCAGGTCGGAGTAAAGGCCGGCCAGGGCGGCTTCGAGGATCTCGCCGTGGTGGGAACGCCAGCGGCCGAAGTTGTCGTTCACGTAGATGACGGGCGCCCCGGCGTCCCGCGCCCGCTCGAGCAGCGCCCTGATGCCCGCGAGAGCTTTGCGGACGGACCGCACCAGCACCTCGGCGTCCTCGTGGTCGTAGGTGTTGAGCATGTCGATCACGATGAGTGCCGTGCGGCCCACGCCGCGGCCGTCCGCCTCGTGGCCGAGCCGACCGCCGCTCACCGGCGTTGCGCCGGCGTAGGGGCGGTACGGACGATGAGGACGCTTTCTTCAGGAGGGTGAGGCAGCGGCATCGCGGGGTCCTTCATCCGGGCAAGAAGACAAGGTGGCCGTGGAGGCAGTCTCCTGCCTCGGCTGAGGTCGGGTACGTCGGCCACGCCGCAACGGCCCGGGCCGCTACGTTTCTTCCGCCGCGCGGAGCCCGGATCTTCCGACCAGTAGCCCCATCGCCACCGCCCTCGCCGGCCGTGCTCTCGTCGTAGCGGCGGTCATGGGCGCGGCCCAGCGCGTCCACCAGGTCCTGCCACGAGGCGGCTTTCATGGTCCCCGCGATGTCGGCCTTGACGCGGACCGAAAAACAGCACCCACAGAGTCAGCAGGCGGTACAGCGGCGGTGCCGGCCGGATCGGGAAGGGTGGTCGGCACCGTGGCTGGTCAGCCCGGCCAGGTGCCTGTCAGGCGCCGTATCGCTACGGCCCCCGACCGGTCGACCGAGGCCCTGACCACGGCGAAGATCGCCCCCTGGATGGCTGCGGCGAGCAGGATCTGTCTCCACGTCCGGTCCTCGTCGGTGGCACCGGGCGCGTCGCCCTCGCCGTCGAAAATCTTCCAGGTCCGCTTGAAGGCGGCGCCTGCGATCACGCCGCTGAGGGTGCCCAGGGCCAGCCCGACGGGCTTGTAGGCGATCTTGGATGTCTTCATCGGTGATGTCCCCGGCTGCGGCGGACCAGCAGAAGGACGGCTACGGCGGCTCCGACCACCAGGAGCGTGGTGCGGCCGGCGCGTGCGGCCGTCGTCGCCCGGCCGGCCTTGCCCAGGAGCGGACGGGGCGTCATGTCCTTCACCTGTCGTGCAGCGTGCCCCGCCGTCTCGCGGATGTGTTCGGAGACCAGCGCTGCCTTCTCGGCGGCCTGGTCCTTGATGGCGACCGTCCTCTCCTTGGCCTGGGCCTTGATGTCGGCCTTCGCGGCGAGGGCCTCGACGGTCTTGCCGAGCTCGTCGCGGGTGCGCTCGACCTGATCGCGCAGTTCGGCAGAGCTGGGGCCGACAGGGGTAGGGGCGGGGGTGCCGATGTCGGTTCGGGGGTCGTCGTTCATCGGTGTGCCTTCTCCTTGATCTCGGCCAGGTCGGCCTTGACGCTGTCGATGGTCTGCTCGGGAGCCGGGGCACCGGCCTGGGCGATCTGCTTCTTTCCGGCCACCGCGGTCCCGGCCGCCACGATCCCCAGAACCGCGGTGATGATGCAGGCGGACGCCCACACCGGCAGGACCAGCGCGAGAGCGGCGATGCAGGTCGCGGTCAGAGCCTGGAGTGCCAGAAGGCCGATGATTCCCGTGGCGCCGAAAAGGCCGCCGCCCTTGCCGTAGCGCTTGCCCTTCTGGGTCATCTCCGCCCGGGCCAGTCGCATCTCCTCGTGTACCAGCTCGGATATCTGCTGGGAGGCGCGCGAAACCAGGACGCTCACCGAGTCGTCGGCGGCTTGGGGCTGCCGCTCTACCCTGCTCATGCTGGGACACCTTGCCTTGGTTCGAGGGCGGTCATGTCGTCGTCACGGCGCGTGTACCCCGTAACCGCGTCGGCAGCCGCGCGGCAACCAGCTTGGTGCGAAAGGTGGCTCGGCCCCAGGCCCGGGGCGGCCAGGGCGAGCCGTACTCGCGCATGGGTCAGTGCTCCGTCCGGTGGCGATCGCCGTCGCTCCACGCACGAGTGTCGCGGGGCTCGACGTAGGGTTCCTCGTCCTCGGGCAGTCCGCCGGCGATCGCGCGCTGCCGGGCCATTTCCGCGTCGAATTCCAACCCGAGGAGGAGGGCGAGGTTGGTGATCCACAGCCACACCAGGAAGATGATCACGCCTGCGAGGGTGCCGTAGATCTTGTTGTAGGAGGCGAAGTTCGAGACGAAGAACGCGAAGACCGCCGAGGCCGCCATCCAGATCGCCAGTGCCAGGAAACTGCCGGGCGTCACCCACTTGAAGCCGCGGCCCTTCGCGTTCGGAGCGGCCCAGTACAGAATTGCGATCATGACCGTGCCGAGGAGGACCAGTACCGGCCACTTCGCGATCGACCACACGGTCAGGGCGGTGTCCCCGATTCCCAGGGCGTCACCGGCCTGCCGGGCGAGTGAGCCGGAGAAGACGATGATGAGGGAACTGGCGCAGGCCAGGACCATCAGCGTGACGGTGAGTGCCAGCCGCAGCGGGAGGACCTTCCACAGGGGGCGGCCTTCGGGCATGTCGTAGACGGCGTTCGAGGTGCGGATGAACGCGGCGATGTAGCCGGACGCCGACCACACGGCGACGACGATGCCGACGACGGCGAGGAGCGATCCGACGCCGGCGTGGCCTTGGAGCTGCTGCACGGCGTCGATGATCACGCCCCGCGCCGAGCCGGGTGCCAGTTTTCGCAGGGTGTCCAGGATCTGGTTCGTCACGGACTCCCCCGCGATGCCCAGGAGGGACACCAGCACGAGCAGGGCGGGGAAGACGGCCAGGACTCCGTAATAGGTCAGCGCTGCGGCCCGGTCGGCGAGCTCGTCGTCCCTGAATTCCTTCACGGTGCCGCGCATGACGGCCTTCCACGACCGTTTGGGCAGCTCGGTGGGCCCGTCGGGTTCCCGCTCCTTCACCTGCGGGCCCGGGCCCGCCGAGTTCTCGTGGCCACTGTCTCCGCGATCGTCGGCCCCGCCCGGTCCTGACTTCGGTGTGCGTGTCATACCCTGCGGCTTTCCACCGCCGCGCCACTCATGTCCGCGAGGGCCCACGAGAACCCGGGCCCTGCCCGCGGGGGCGGCCGGGACCGCCCGCGGCACGAGGCGAGGGCAGGGATGCGTCGGGGCCGGACCGGCCCCCGGTGCAGGCTTCTACAGCCGGCCGTTGCGGCCGAAGGCACGGTAGGGGGCACCTGCCGCGACGCCCTGGCTTGCTGCGGAAAGACACCCCCAGGCCGTTCGGCGGGGGCGGCTATCGGCCGGGCGCGGAAGTACTCACGTCCGCGAAGGTCTTCCAGAGGGTGACGAGCGCGAGCAGCTGAGCCACGATGAACGCCAACGAGGCGAAGCGCATCTGGTAGACGTAGGCGACGAGACTGGCGTTGGTCGGCCAGTAGCGGCGCTCGTCCTGGAAGGTCTGCAGGTCCATCATCAGGCCGGTGCACGTCATCACCGAGCCGAACGCGGCGATCTGGCCGATCAGCGAGGGCAGGGCCCCGCCGAGCGCTTGGACGATGAGGAAGTCGGCCGTCGCCGGAACGGCGAACGCGATCGTGACGAAGAGGGCCTTCGTCGGCCCGTGGCGGCCCGGCAGGTCACGCCAGAGCCCCCCGAGGAAGACTCCCCCGACGATCCAGAAGACCTGCCAGATGAGGATCGTCTCCATGATCCAGACGAATCCCGACGCATTCTCCGCGTTCACCTTCCAGGAGTCTCCCTTCACGACGTAGACCCAGTACAGCAGGCCGGTCGCGGGCAGCCCGATGAAGCACGCGTTGACGGCTCCCCGGCGGGCGTTGCCCCACCACGTGGGCATCGGGCCACACGCGAAGGGAAGATCGGCGGGTCTCACTCCGGCCGGCAACGCCTGGTCCAGTCGGTCGATCTCGGCCTCGATCGACTGCCGCTCGGCGGAACGCTCCCCCGGGTTCGACGTGCTGAGTTGGCCGAGGCGCGTCTGGAGCTCCCGGAACCGGCGCGCCAGGCGCAGCACGTCGGCTCTGTCGGTCAGCGAGATCGTCCTTCCCAGCGGCGCGTTGTCGGCGAAGGGCTGTTCCAGTACGGAGAAGGACGCCCCGAGCGCGAGTACTCCCCAGGCGGTGCCCAGGCACAGCAGCAGGGTGAGGGCGTAGGCGGAGAAGCCGAAGTAGTACGCGGGGGGCGCGAAGGTGATGGCGAAGAGGACCGCGAGCAGGAACTTCTCCGCAGGCGCGGGTGTGAACGCGCCCTCCTCGTGCTGTTCGACCCGGCAGACCCGCAGGACGCCCAGCACGGGCAGCGGCGCCAGGATGCTGACGAGGACCAGCAGCGGATCCAGAATGCTCGCCGGGAAGTACTGCCACCAGGAGTCGAGCGTGTCCACCCACAGCGCCCGGTGATCAGGCGACCGTGGATCGGCGAGCCAGCTGATCCGCCCCCAGTAGCGGTCGAAGGCGAGATAGGCCCACAGGAGGGTCGCTGCCGCTGCCGCCACGGCAATGGTGACCATCAGGCGAGCCGGGATCCGTGTCTCTCTGATCAGGAGCATCCGCTGCCCTGCTGCGATGACACCGATCCAGCACACTGCCGTCAGTGCCGCGCAGGCCACGGCCGCCACGGTCCAGCCCGGAGTGGACAGGTACTGGTCGGCTGTCGGGAGCAGGGTCCAGTCGAGCACCTCCGCAGCCACGTACCAGCCCAGTACTCCCAGGACGAGTGCGCCCACACTGAGGAGGAGACGCTTCGACCGACTGCCGAACAGACACAGCGCGGGTCCGAGGAGAGCCAGAACGAAGACCGCGACGGTCGGTTCGTAATCGTGGTACCAGCCCCCCAACTTCTGGAACCACCGGTAGAGGTTGTCATGGAGATAGACGAGCACGCCCAGGAACATCAGGAGGATCGCCCACCACCGCAGATAGCGCAGTGCGCTCGACTCCACGGCTGTCGTCGGACCGGCCAGAGTGCGCCTCAATCGCCGACCCGCGACGAGCAACAACGCACCTGAGGCGACGTACCAGAACGCTGCCGAGGCACTGTAGATGCCCCACGTCTCCCAAACCTGCCAGGGTTCCTCCGTGGTGGTCGTGATGAAATCCCAATGCTGCACCGCGGGTGGGCGGAAAGTGACCGTGGGATTCTGGTCCGGCTGCTTGTGCTGCCAGCTCAGTCTCGTTCCGCCCTCGCCGAAGGCCGGCCGAGGGCTGGCCGTCAGGGCGCCCCGTCCGCCCAGGTCGACCTGAACCCTGTCCCAGTCGGCGCCCTTCAGAGCATCGGAAGGGCGCAACGCGATGCGCCAGTTCTCCTTCGAGACGGTCAGCACCCAGGGGCCGACAGCGTCGGAGGAGTTGAACTGGACCCACGTGGAAGCCTCGTAGTGAACCTTGACCCGCTGACCGTCGGCCTTCACGGTCACCGGCTTGAACCGCCACTCGTCATCACGGAAGTCGTTCCACTCGTCCGTGGGCTTGCCCACCAGGCACGCCAGGGCTGACCGATAGGCCGGTGAATGGGCGTCCAGGAGCAGGTCGGAGGCGTGCGTCCAGCCGGCGGGCACGCTGATGTCCATGGTGCTCGTGACCATGCTGAAGTCGTTGCCACGGTGCTGGAACTCGGCCAGCGCCGTGACCTCAGCCGTCTTGAGCTGGTCGGCTCGGCAGCCCGTCGGGGTGCCCTCAGCAGCGGCGGCTACCCCCACCGCGGGCAGAACGAGACAGAGAAGCAGCAGAAGAACACGCAGGCAGCGCGGAGCGGACCAGCCGGAACGGATCACCGTGCCAGGATCCCCCGCAGCGGCGCGCACGATGCCGCGCGACGCCTCGACGCGCAGGAACGTCCACTCCAGCGGCCGTGTGGCGTCAGCTCGCTCGGAATCAGCCCTGCCCCCGTGACCTTCGCGGCGGCAGCGTCGATACTGCCGAGGACGGGAAAGGCTGTCCGCCCCCAGCAGGGCCGAGTGCCAGGGGGCGCACGGAGCGTCGGGCCGCCCCTCGCCGGAGCGTGCTGCTCATTCCGTGTATTGGCGGCATTCGCCGGTGAAGACGACGGCGATCTCGGCTTCGAGCAGGGGAACGTCGAATCGGGTGACGGCTTGTCCCGCGGCGCCCTCGGGTTCGCGGTAGACCTGGAGTGCGAGCCCTTCCCTCACGGCTGCGAGGCGTACCGCGGCGGACTGCGGGTCCAGGTGCTCATCGACCTCGCCGCACTCCTTGCCGTTGTGGACGACGCGGGCGATGTCCTCGCGCAGCCGCCGGGCGCTCTCGGTGTCGACCTCGGCCAGGGCGGGGGCGTCCGAGGGCGCGGGCCACGCGGTACTCGGAGCGGCGGAGCCCGTCCAGAGGGCACCGGCAGAGGCGAACCCACCTGCTCCGGCGAAGCGTTTCGCGGCCATGGACGCGTACGTGCGCGAACGCATGCAGGGCACCCGAACCCCCGGGCTCGCCTACGCCGTGGTCGGCCCCGACGGCCCGGTCCACGCGCGGTCCTGGGGTACGGACGGGAACGGCGAGCCGGTCACGGCCTCCACCCCCTTCCTGTGGGGATCGGTCGCCAAACCGATCACCGCCAGCGCCGTGATCACGCTCGTGCAGGACGGACGGCTCCGGCTCGACGACCTGGCCGTCGACCACCTGCAGGCCTTCCGCTTCGGCGGACCGGACCACGCCACGGCCTCCTCCACGACAGCGCCGTCATGGACGTCGGTTTCGGCGCGGCCCGCATCCGCGCCGAGGGAAGGAACCGCCCCCGAACCCCCCTCCGCCACGATGTACTACGCGACCGTCTGGGGTCTCACCGCCCTGGCCCTCGTCCTCCTCGCGGAAGCTCTCCACTCGTTCCGCCTGCTCCGCCGTGGGGGTTCGCGGCGTCTCGCCCCCACTGTCCTGTGGTGTCTCGCCGGTGGCGCTCCCTCGGCCGCTCTGGTGGCGGCCCTCGGCCGCGTCGGTTCCGGGGCACTGTGGACCTGGACGCCTGACGCGTTCACCGTGGTCTGTGTGGCGTCCGCCGCAGGGGCCGCCGTCATCGCCCTGCGGCTCGGGGCTGCCATGCGTGCCGGCAGAGGCGGTACAGGGCGTCGTGCCCTGTCGATGCGCGGATCGACCGAACGACGCAGAGCGCTCAGGCGGTGATCGCGAAGACAGGCATGGCGATGCAGAGGGCGAGGAGGCCGATGCGTCCGCGCGGCGTCCGGCCCGGCCACCCGCGTGACCGTGACCTCGAACGCGACCGAACAAGTCGCAGCCTCGCTGGCCTGGCCGACGCCCGTGGTCGGCGCGGCCCCTCGAGGGCGGCCACGGTCAGGGCACCGGCGCCGAGTCTTCTTCGGAGTGAAAGGGACATGGCTCCGATCCCTTCTGCCCGGTTGATCGAGGCACAACCGAGCCCCGAGAGCGGGTGGTTGCCCAGGCAGTCAGATCCAGGGTTGATCCATTCCGAGCGGCTCGATCAATGAGTCGACCGCGGGTCCCAGGACCCGGTCAGGTCCCGTACACCCGCGAGCCCTGGCCCTCCGTCAGGCACCGTGCACTCCACCACAGGCGTAGCTCGAACCCCGCGGGCGGCTCGACGAAGCGTGCAGCGGAAGGGCGTACGGCAGCCAGCTCTGCCAGGGCGTACGCCCGGATGTCGTGGCCGCAGCCCGCCACCGTGTGCCAGTGGCCGGCCTCCAGCACGATTCCGTACGGCATCAGCGTCCGTTCCGTCCCGTCCGAGCATGCGGCCCGTACCGCCGTCGACTCCTTCACCGCCTGGGTCAGTGCGGGGAGAAGCTCCGTGCCGGGGGCCGCCGGCTCCCACGACGTCGCGTCCAGCAGGAAGCGCTGGCCTATTCGGGCGGCCCGCTCGCCCATTCCCGGCGGTAGCGCCGCGGCCATCTTCAGGCGGGCGGCCATCGCCTCCGCGCCGAAGCCAAGGTCCGTCGCCGGTCCCTGAGGCGGGAGCATGAACAGCGTCTCCGCCTCGCAGTCCGTGAGGCCGGTCAGCCTGCTGCGGTAGCCGTCCACCAGCCGGTAGCCGCCGTCCAGCCCGCCGTGGCCGTACACCGGCACCCCAGCCGCCTGCAGCGACGCGATGTCGCGGTACACCGTCCGTACGGACGTCTCCAGCTCCTGCGCGAGCTGCCGAGCCGTCATCCGGTCCCGGGTCTGCAGCAGGAGCTGCATCGACAGCAGACGGCTCGCCCGCACCCTGAACTCCCCTCACCGGCCGACAACCGGTAACCCGTCCCCTGACCACGCTCCAGACTGACACAGGATGGCAGTCGGTCCCGCCTACCGTCCAAACATGACCTACCACCCGAAGCACATACGCTCCCTCCCCCCGCTCACGCTCCGCGGACGGCAGATGAAGCTCTACCACGTGACCAACGAACCCGGCACCGAACTCCCCGCCGAGATCACCGACGCCGCTCATGCCGCGGCCGCGGAGATGGTCGTCGCACCCGACGACGGAACCCCGCCGGTGGGCTGGCTGGTCCTGCACCAAGGGCGCGACGCGATGTACCTGTGCGTCTACAGCTGGGTCTGGGACAACGTCGTACTCACCCGTACCGCCTCCGCGGGCGAGCCCCATCTCGGCGGCACCGCTGGCGATTTGAGCCGTTACGTCGTCAACACCGAGCCGTACACCGGCTGCGTCTGGGAGCTGCCGGTCCTGGGCCACGAGCGCACGTCCTTCGTCCGGCACATTCTGCAGCCCCCGGCCCCCGACATCGCGGCCTACCTCGCCGATGCCCTCGCGGACGGGCCGACGGACCAGCCGCTGGCCGACACGGTGCGCTGACCGGGCCGTCTTTCGGATCTTGCCGGATCCCACGTCGTCCCGCACGCCGATCGCTCACACCGGACGACGCTTCTGAGGCGTACGGCTCCGGCGGCGACGGATTCGCCGTGCAGGATGCCAACAACCTCGTCATCTGGCCGTTTCCGCGCCGGCATAGCCCGCAGCTGACCGAACTCGGCTCTCGCCGAGGGGACTCTGCTCGCATCGACGTATGCGCCATTCGCCCGTCTTCTGAGAGGAATCATGCAAAAGATATCGAGGCTCTTCGCCTTCATCGGTGCCATCGCCCTGGCCATCGGCATCACTGTCATCGGCAGCAGCCCGGCGTCAGCCTGGGAAGGGGTCGGGTACCAGATCCAGAACAAGGCGACCGGCCTGTGCCTGACCGGGACGTCCGACACACCGACCGCCATCAACCCGGTGTACGAGGCACCTTGTGGCAGCAAGCCTACGCAGTACTGGGGCAACTGGACGAACATGCTGGTCCTGCTGGACTCCGGCGCGTACAACATCTGCCTGACCGCGAACAGTTACGGCGACCTGTACACCACGGGCTGTCAGGCCGACGGTGACACGGGTTGGAGCTACGGTGGCCAGGGATGGAAGTACGGGACGCTCGAGGGCGACTACACCACGCTCTACAGTGGCGGCCCGGGTTGCTACGTGCAGGCACTTTCCGGCCCCGCCTACTGCATGAAGGGCTTCACCGGAGACGACAAGCAGTTCCGGTTCATGGAGATCAACCTCAAGTACATCACCGACTCGGATGACAACGGGCGGGTGCGGTTCGCGGACTTCGACGGTGACGGCAAGTCCGACTACATCACCCTCGCGAGTGGTGGCGCGGTGTCGGTGTGGCTGAACCGGGGCGGCGACGGGCACGGCGGCTGGCAGGAACTCGGACAGATCGCCACCGGCGCCACCAACGACCGGACCCGGGTGCGGTTCGCGGACTTCGACGGTGACGGCAGGGCCGACTACCTCGTGATCGCCGACAGTGGCGCGGTGTCGGTGTGGCTGAACCGGGGCGGCGACGGGCACGGCGGCTGGCAGGAACTCGGACAGATCGCCACCGGAGCCACCAACGACCGAAGCAGAGTCAAGATCGCGGACTTCGACGGTGACGGCAAAGCCGACTACATCAGGGTCGCCGACAGTGGCGCGGTGTCGGTGTGGCTGAACCGGGGCGGCGACGGGCACGGCGGCTGGCAGGAACTCGGACAGGTCGCCACCGGAGCCACGCGCTACCAGACCCGCGTGCGGCTGGCCGACTTCGACGGGGACCGCAAGGCCGACTACGCCACCATCGGCGCGAACGGTTCTGTGCAGGTGTACCTCAACCGGGGCGGCGACGGCCGCGGCGGCTGGCAGGAGCTCGGACAGGTCGCCGCCGGCGTCACCACCGAGCAGAGCCGGGTCAGGTTCGCCGACTTCACCGGCGACGGCCACGCCGACTTCATCCTCACCGACGTCAAGAGCGGCGCCACGAGCGTCTGGGCCTGGAACGGCGGCGACGGCCGCGGCGGCTGGCAGCAGCTCGGACAGGTCGCCACCGGCGTCGCGATCGGCTGATCGGGCGCGCGAGGCCAGGTCCGAAGAAGCCCGTGGCCTCCACCCTGCCGGCGCCGGCATCCGTGTCGCTCGCTACCACTTTGCCGGCGTCGGCGGACGACTGGTTCGGGATCGCAACGACGTCATCAACCCCAACGGCTCCCTCACCACCGACCTCAACAACGACGGTGACGGACACGGCGGCTGGAGCGATTACGGCCGGACCGCCACCGGAGCATCAACCACCAACCCCGCCTCTCCCAATCATGGAATCATCACATGAGACGTACGATCCCGCTCGGCTGGGCGGTTGCGATCACAGGGGCCCTTGTGTCCTTCGGCTCTCCGGCCTCGGCCGCCACCCCGCCGCCGCCCGCGCCACTGAGGGTGATGCCCCTCGGCGACTCCATCACAGCCGGCACCGGCAGTGAGACCGGAGCCGGGTACAGGCTCCCGCTGTGGAACATGAGTGCGACGCAGTCCCGCTACACAGTCGACTTCGTCGGCTCGGCCGGGTCGGCCGGCGTACCCGACCCCGACAACGAGGGACACAGCGGAGCGCGCATCGGTGACATCCGCGCCTCGGTCGACACCTGGCTCACCGCCGCGGCTCCCGACGTTGTCCTGCTCCACATCGGCATCAATGACCTCGACAAGGACCCGGATCCCGACAAGCAGCGCGCGGTCACCCGGGCGGCCAACGCCTTCTCCGATCTCGTCACGCGCATCGTGCAGGACAAGCCGAACGTCACCGTCCTGGCTCAAGGCCTGATCCCGACCACTGGCGGGCTGCAGGAACAGGCCGCGAGCTTCAACACCAAGATCAAGGCACTGCAGTACACCACCTTCGCCGGCAAGAAGTACCGCTACCTCGAACCCCCCGCTCTGTCGGGGAACGAGATGTTCGACCGGCTGCATCCCAGCGACTTCGGCTACGCACGCATGGCCGGCATCTTCCACGACGGACTAGAGAACGCGGTCACCGCCGGCTTGGCCGAACGCCCCACCGCCCCGCGTGCAGGTTCCGAGGCCGGCTGGGGCCGGGTCAAGTGGGCCGACTTCGACGGCGACGGCCGCTCCGACTACATCACGGTCAATACCCTCGGCGCGGTAAGCGTCTGGCTGAACCGTGGGGGCGACGGTCACGGCGGCTGGGAGGAGTACGGGCAGGTCGCCACCGGCGTGACCGGCGACTCCACGCGTGTACGTTTCGCCGACTTCGACGGCGACGGCAGAGCCGACTACATCCTGATCGGTGACACCGGTTCGGTCACCGTGCACCTGAACAAGGGCGGTGACGGTCACGGCGGCTGGAAGAAGATAGGCCAGGTCGCCACCGGCACCACTTCCGATGCCGACCACGTCAGGTTTGCGGACATCGACGGCGACGGCAAGACCGACTACACCACCTTCAGCCCACGCGGGGCGCTGTCCGTCTACCTCAATCGCGGCGGCGACACCTCCGGCAGCTGGACGCCCTACGGACAGATCGCCACCGGAGTCACCGGCGACCTCAGCCGCGTCCGCATCGCCGACTTCGACGGCGACGGCCGCGCAGACTACAACGTCATCAACACCAGCGGATCGCTCACTACGTACCTCAACCGCGGTGGCGACGGCCATGGCGGCTGGGACGAATACGGCCAGGTCGCCACCGGCGTCACCAACGATCAGAACTCGGTCGTCCTCGCCGACATCACCGGCGAAGGCCGCGCCGACTACCTCCACACCAACCCCGACGGCTCCATCGAGGCGTACCTCGACGACGGTGGAGACGGCCACGGCGGCTGGATCCCCTACGGCCAAATTGCCACTGGAGCATGAACCCAGCAGTGCTCGTCGCGCACATACGTGACGGCCACTCACCTGCGCGGCTGGGGCGGAAGCGCGGTCCCTGGGGCATGGGATTCCGGGGTTGGTGGCCCCGTACCGACGACGCCCAGTTCGGACCTGCCCCGCGCCGGGTCTTGGCGCGGGGCAGGTCCCGTGCACGACTTCCGTGAAGTCGAGCCGATCCTCGGCGTTCGAGGTCGGCGCTGCTGGTGAACCGGCAGGTCGGCGGCTCACATCAGAGGCGGGTGCGAGGCAGGCCGGCGTCGTTTCACGGAGACCGTGCCAGAACCATCTCTCGCGAACAAAGCCAGAGCGGCTTCGCACGAGTTTGGGGCAGCGTTTGTACACCACTCCGGGAGGCGCTCTTGGACCAACACGTCGGTGCCCGCCGAGACGGCTCAGCGGACACCGATCCAGATGTGCGACTGCGTGGATTCAGGAGGCTGCGGCGGCCTTCTGAATCCGGGGGACGAAGACCTGCGCGAGAGAATGGGCCGTGGCGGGGTCCAGGGAGCTGCCTTCGCCTTCCAGCGTGATCTCGGCGACGACCGTGCCCAGGCACATGGTGAGGTGGAGACCGTCGAGGCCGCCGGCGTTTCGGTAGTACGCGTGGCTCTCGACGCCGGGAACCGGCGGTACCTGCGCCTTGGTGTACTTGGCCGACCAGTTCTTCTCCTTGCGGCAGGCGTCCTGGGCGGCCTTCTTGTCCGCGAAAGCCGTGATCTCGAAGTCGGCTTCCTCACCGAACGCCTCGAAGTTCGCATCGCCGCGCGCGATTCTGGCGCACTCCCAGTCGGTGTCCGAAGCGCACTGCCCCGCAGGCTTGGGCTCCTCTTCGATGCGTGCGCTCGCGTCTCGCGGAGTCCAACCAGCCATCGACGCCGGGTCGGGCAGCGCCTGCTTGAACCTCTCTTCGGTCGTGAAGACGGTGCCGAAGTCCGCCTTGCCGCCTGCCGAGCCGCCCGAGCCTGATCCGGTTCCGGCACTGTCCCCGGCGGGCGGTTTCGTCGTCGTGTCGGAGCCGGCCCCACAACCGGTGGCGAGGGCCGCCAGCGTCACCAGCACCACTGCACCCGAACCCATGCGAAACCTCAAGACTGCACTCCCCGTTATCCGTTGCTCACCAGACCACCGATGCGACGGTCTACCGCTACAGCGGATGATCTTGACAGCCGGATTCTCGGCGATCAAACACACGTACCCTTGCACACCCGCTCTTGGACGAGCCGGAACACGACTGTGCCCCCGCAGGTCACTTAGGTTCTAGTGGGGCGGAGCGGTCGGTCTCGCCGGTGCCGGCCAGGGCCCGGCTGGCGTCGAAGGTGACGTAGGCGGCGAGGGCGAAGAAGGAGATGGTGGTGATCCGCGGTGTGGACTTCTCGCGGGCACCGCGCACAGCGTGGCGGCCCCGGCGCCCTTACTGAGGTGAGTCGCCGGCGTTGGCAGCCCTGTCCCGGCGGTCTGCGAGGGTGGCGGGGGAAGGTTGTGCCTGGGGGCCGGCGGGGATGGCTGCCAAGCTGGCGAGGAGCTTGAGCCGGTCTTCGTCGGGAGAGCCCGGTTCGGCGGTGTAGATGGTCAGGGAGTGCGCCTCGCGGGTGGACAGGGGCAGGTCCAGCGGCTGGTAGGTGAGTTCCAGGGGCCCGGCGTCGGGGTGGTTGAAGGTCTTGACGCCGCCGTGGTGGATGCGGACGTCGTGGGCGGCCCAGCGGGTGCGGAACTCGGTGCTCAGGGTGGACAGCTCTCCGATGAGTTCCCGCAGTGCCTTGTCGTTCGGGTAGCGGCCGGCCTCGGCGCGCAGCAGGGCGGTGGTGAGGGTGACGGCTTGGTCCCAGTCGGCGACGAAGTGCCGCGCGCCCGGGTCGAGGAAGTAGTAGCGGGCGCAGTTGGGGCGGCCGCGGTCGTCGGCCGTGTCGCTGTTGAACATGGGTGACAAGACTGCCCGGGCGAGTGCGTTGGTGGCGACGATGTCGAGTCGTCCGTTGGTGACAAAGGCCGCGGACAGGGTCATGGAGTCAAGCAGCCACTGGACGCGGGGCGGGACGTCGACGGCCTTGCGGCGCCGGGGTGCGCGGCCGGCCGGCTGGGCGGCTCGGGCGAGGTCGAACAGGTAGGTGCGTTCGTCGTCGTCGAGGTGGAGTGCGCGGGCGACCGCGTCGAGGACGTCTTCGGACACGCCGTTGATGTGGCCCTTCTCCAAGCGGGTGTACCACTCGGTGCTGACGCCGGCGAGAACAGCGACTTCCTCCCGCCGCAGGCCGGGCACACGGCGCCGACCGCTGGTGGGCAGCCCGGCCTGCTCCGGTGTGATCCTGGCGCGTCGGCTGGCCAGGAAGTCCCGGATGTCGGAGGCGTTGTCGGGTCGCTTGTCCATGCCTTCCACGGTAGGCACGCGGCGTGGATATGGGAGGTGGAGCTTGTACCCCCTATAACCGCGACCTTCCTGACCTGCGTGAATACGGGTTCTCTGGGATGCACGACCCCGCAGTGACAACCCTTGGAGACCCCACCATGCAAGGAGCGACCCTCCACGCCCCCATCGACGAACGTGTCGCGGAACGGCCACCTGCCTCGCGCCGGCTTCCCGGCGTGGTCTACGTACTCGCTCTGGGGACGTTCCTGATGGGTACGACCGAGTTCGTGGTGGCGGGTCTGCTGCCGGAGATCGCGGGCGACCTGCAGGTGAGCGTGGCCCGTGCGGGTCTGGCGATCACCGTGTTCGCGGTCGGGATGATCATCGGTGCGCCGCTGATGTCGATGCTGACCCTGCGACTGCCCGCCCGGTGGACGCTGGTGCTGGCCCTGGGCGTCTTCGCCGCAGGACACGTGATCGCCGCCGTCGGTGACGGCTTCGGGCTGCTGCTGGCCGCGCGGTTCCTGACCGCGCTGGCGACCGGGGCGTTCTGGGCGGTGGCGAACGTCGTGGCCACCAGGGCGGCCGGCCCGGCCGCGAGCTCGCGCGCCGTGGGCGTGGTCGGGTCCGGTGCCATGCTCGCCAACGTCGTCGGCGTGCCGCTCGGCGCGTTCGCCGGACAGCTGATGGGCTGGCGCGGACCCTTCTGGATACTGGCCGTCCTGGCGCTGGCCGCGATGGCGCTGATCGCGCGTTCGGTCCCGAACGGGCCCCGCGGCGGTCAGCCGGCGTCGATCCGCGCGGAGCTGTCCGCGCTGCGCTCGGGCCGGCTCTGGCTGGTGCTGGCGGCCTGCGCCACCACGAGCGCCGGCGTGCTGGGCACGTACACCTACATCGCTCCGCTGCTGACCGACCGGGCGGGGATCGCCGCGGGTCTCGTGCCGCTCGTCCTCGTCGGATTCGGCGCCGGAGCCCTGGCCGGCTTCCTCGTCGGCGGCCGAGCCGGCGACGCCCGCCCGTACGCGACCACGATCAAGGCCGCGGCGTCGGCCGCAGTGGTCCTGCTGGCGCTCGGCCTGCTGTCTGCCTTCGCCGTCCCGACGGTGGTGCTGGTCGCCCTGCTCGGCCTTGCCGGGTTCCTCGGCACTCCGGTCCTGATCGCCCTCGGCGTCCGTTTCGCGGGCAAGGCCCCCACCCTGGGCTCGGCCCTGACCGTGTCGGCGTTCAACCTCGGCACGGCGGCCGGTTCCTGGATCGCCGGGCTCACCCTCGACACGCCCTTCCAGGCCGCCGGGCCGGCCGTGGTCGGCGCCGTCATGGCCGCTCTGGCCCACGTCCCCACGATCACCATCGCACTCATCCAGCAGCGCCGCAGCCGCCCCGCCCTCGGCTAGCGCACCAGCTGCGAGACCGCAGGACGGCGACACCGCAACGCCACACGGGAACATTTCCCTTCATTTCGCAGGAAGCCGTGCCTTCCTGATCACACACAGGCGCCCCAGGCGCCGGAAACACGAAGCAAGGAGAACCACCATGCGTGGAGTAGTCATGCACACCGCCGGAGACGTCCGGGTCGAGGACCGCGACGACCCGCAGATCATCGAGCCGACCGACGCGATCATCCGGCTGACCGCGACCTGCGTCTGCGGCTCCGACCTGTGGCCCTACCGCGGCATCGAGCCCGCCGACCGCACGGCCATGGGTCACGAGTACGTCGGCGTCGTCGAAGAGGTCGGATCCGAGGTCGAGACCGTCAAGGCCGGTGATTTCGTCGTCGGGTCGTTCGTCATCTCCGACAACACCTGCGAGATCTGCCGCTCGGGCTACCAGTCCGGCTGCGTCCACCGCGAATTCGTGGCGGGCACGATCGGCACCCAGGCCGAGAAGGCCCGCATCCCGTACGCGGACGGCACCCTCGTCGCCACCCCCGGGCAGCCGGACGAGGACCTGATCCCCTCGCTGCTGGCCGCCTCCGACGTACTCGGCACCGGCTGGTACGGCGCCGTCGCCGCGGAAGCCGGCCCCGGCAAGACCGTCGCGGTCGTCGGCGACGGAGCCGTCGGCCTGATGGCGATCCTGGCCGCCGAGCAGCTGGGTGCGGAGCGCATCATCGCCATGTCCCGCCACCCCGAGCGCCAGAAGCTGGCCCGCTTCTACGGCGCCACCGACATCATCGAGGAACGCAGCGACGCGGGCGTGGCAAAGATCAAGGAGCTCACGGGCGGCCTCGGCGCGCACTCGGTCGTCGAGGCCGTCGGCACCCGCGAATCCACCATGCAGGCCATCGGCGCCACCCGCCCCGGCGGCCACATGGGCTTCGTCGGCGTCAACTACGACGTCCACATCCCCGGCTTCGAACTGTTCCTCGCCGGCATCCACATGGAAGGCGGCCCCGCCCCCGTCCGCCGGTTCCTGCCCGAACTGATCCAGCTCATCTGGGACCGCAAGATCGACCCCGGAAAGGTCTTCGACCTCGAACTCCCACTGGAACAGGCCGCCGAGGCCTACAAGGCCATGGACGAGCGCCGCGCCATCAAGGCCCTCCTGCGCCCCTGAGTCTTCCCGGGCGGCGCCTTCCGGCGGGGGCGCCGGACAAGTCTTCCGGCACGCCTGGACGTGGCGCCCCAGCGTGCGGCTGCTTCGAGCTGGAGCAGGTTGAGTCCGGTTTCCTTGACGAGCTGTTCCTGGTCGAGGCAGCTGCCGTCCCATCGGGTGCCGTCGGGTCCGCCCTGGGACAATTGAGCTCGGGAGTCGACCGAACGCCGAACGCCTCTCCTCCGTCGTGATCGCCAGCACCCGCCAGGGTTTCCGCCGAGTCGGCGACGGCTCCGTTGAGCAGCGGAAAGGACGGACGCCAAGCCGATGGAACCGAGCATTGACTACAAAGCGTTGTTCGTGGCGACGCCCAGTCCGTATCTGGTGCTGGATCCGGGCCTGGTGATTGTCGACGTCAACGAGGCGTACCTGCAGGCCACCGGGCGGAGCCGACAGGACCTGGTCGGCCAGTACGTGTTCGATGCCTTCCCGGACAATCCGGCGGATGCGAATGCGGACGGGGTGCGGAACCTGAACGCCTCGCTGCGCCGGGTCCTGGAGTCGAGACAGCCGGACACGATGGCGGTTCAGAAGTACGACATCCCCGTGCCGTCCCGAGCCTGGACGTTCGAGGAGCGGTGGTGGTCGCCGATCAACACCCCCGTCCTCGGGCCGGATGGGCAGGTGGCGTGGATCATCCACCGGGTGGAGGACGTGACTGAGTTCGTCCGTTCCCGCTCACCCGGTTCTGTGGGAGGACCTCTGGGACGGCGGGAGGCGATCGAGGCCGAGCTGTACGCGCGGGCGAGGGAGCTGCAGCGGCTGAATGCGGAACTGCGGCAGGCGCACGCGCGGGAACGGCGGGTCGCCGTCACCCTGCAGGAAGCCATGCTGCATTCGCCCGACCTGAACCGGCACCCCGATATCGCGGTGCGCTACGTGCCGGCGGTCGGGTCGCTGAACGTGTGCGGCGACTGGTACGACGTCGTCGATCTGCCCGACGGCGCCGTCGCCGTCGCCGTCGGCGACGTTGTGGGCCACGGTCTGGAGGCCGCCACCGTCATGGGCATGCTCCGCAGCGCGCTGAGCGCCGCCGTCAGAGCCCTGCACGAACCGGCCAGGGCACTGGAGGTGCTCGGCCTCTACTCCCGCTCCGTCGAAGGCGCGCTGGCCACCACCGCCGTCCAGGCCGTCATCGACACCAGCCGCCATCAGATCGCCTACAGCAGCGCCGGCCACCCACCGCCCGTCCTGCTCCACCCCGACGGCACCTGCGACCTGCTCGACCAGGCCACCGACCCCCCTCTCGGCGCGCGCCCCGACCACGTCCCGCGCCCGCAAGCCGCCCTGCCCTACACCCCGGGCGATCACCTGGTGCTGTACACGGACGGCCTCATCGAACGCCGCGACCGTGACATCGACGCCGGCCTGCAACAGCTCACCGACACCCTCGCCAGCCATGTCGGCATGAGCCCCGAGCGCCTCGCGGACGCCGTCCTGGCCCGCCTCGGCGTCGCCGGCGGCGTCCGCGACGACATCGCCCTCATCACCGTGCGCCTCTGACCGCGCCAGAGGCGGCGCGATCAGTCGGCCGGCGTCCCACGGTCTTGGTGGTGTGGTCACGCTCTGCAGTTGGATGCGCCGGTCTGGCCGGGACCGGGGTTGGTGCAGCTGTTGTTTCCGGCGCCGCCATCGTTGGTGTTCGTGCCGGCGCCGCCGTCGAGGACGTCGTTGCCGTTGTTGCCCTGGAGGGTGTCGTTGCCGTCGCCGCCGAGGATCCGGTCGCGGCCGTCGCCACCGATGAGGGTGTCGTCGTCGCTGCCACCGTTGATGTCGTCGTTGCCACCGCCGCCTTCGATGCGGTCGTTGCCGGCACCGCCGTTGAGCGTGTCGTTGCCCGAGCCGCCGCAGATGAGGTCGTTGCCGCCTTGGCCGTTGACGACGTCGTTCCCGCCGAGCGCGAAGATCACGTCGTCCATCGGGGTGCCGGTGAGGACGTCGTTGCGGCTGGTGCCGGTGATGGTGGGCGTGGCGGTCGCACAGTCCATGGGGGGCACCGTGTAGGTGATGGTCACCTGCGCCGGGCCCGCGGCGGGTCCGGAGTTACCGGCCGGCGGGACGAGGTTCGACCCACCCCCGCCGCCGCCGGGCCCGAAGGTGCCGTCGCTGTTGATCTGTACGCAGCCCCCGCCCCCGCCGCCGCCGAACCAGCCGCCTCCGCCTGCGCCGCCGTAGGGATCACCGCCGGTGCCGCCGGTGCCGGCCACACCCGGGCCACCGGCCGTGCTGCCCGCGGCGCCGCAGGCGGCTCCGCTCGCCCCGCCTGCGGTCTGGGTTCCGCCGCCTCCCCCTGCGCCGCTGTTCGGCCGGTCGCCGCCGGCCTGCCCGCTGTCTCCAGCGGCTCCGCCGGTGGCCTGGGGAACGGAGAACACCCCGCCTTCGCCGCTTCCGCCGCCACCTCCGCCGCCCGCGACGATGAGGCGGGGGTCGGTGGCGGGCACGCCGGTCAGGACACAGGCCATATCGGTCGAGCTACAGGTGCGGACGTCGCTGGAACCGCCGCCGGCACCGCCCGGGGGGAAGCCGGCGGGGGTGCCCGCGCCGGTGGCGACGTTGACGTAGAGGGTGGTGCCCGGCGTGGCGGCGACGGTGCCGCTGACGGTGGCGCCGATCCCGCCCGCGCCGCCGCCGTTGGACCCGTTCTGACCCGTGGCGCCGGTGGCGGTGATGTCGAGCTGGGTGACACCGGCCGGGACGGTGAAGGTCTGATTGGCGCCCGCATTGAAGGTGACGGTCACGGGCGCCGCCGCGGCGGTCGTCGCCGTGGGCACCACCAGCGCCACCGCAGGAAGGGCCGCCGTGGCGAGCAGGAGCGCAGCGCGTCGCCGCCGCGGTCCTCCGCTTCCGTCTCGTCGGAACGCCGCGTGGAGCGGGGTCAGTCTCACGATCGTGACTCCTCGACAAAGGCCGCAGCGCCAAGGGGGCGCCGCGGACGCCGGTTGATGCTCCCGCCCCAGTGCGGGACCACCCGCCGATCAAGCCACACCGCCCCACGGCAGCCCATTGACACACCGCCACACGACGCCGCCGTCCACCAGCCAGCCGTCAAAGACTCACCCAGGCGGCCCGCCCGGGCGATCTCCGGGCCGCGCGCTCAAGGCCAAGGGCGTCCCCGCCCCGGAGATCGCCCGGAAGCCTGTCATCAAGTCCGGCAAGAACGCCGGGAAGGCCCCTCGCTGCCCCCGTCTACCGCGCGTTCGCCGCCGCCGAGGAAACCACTGCCGCTGGCCAGGCCGGGCAGGACGAGGACGGCACACAGCCCCGGCGCCCGCTCGCTCAGGGCCCGCACGTTGCGGCATCTCGCATCGACAGCCGAGGCCCCCGGTCCGCCTGGGCCGGCGAGAGCGCGCTCGCTCGGAATCAGCCTTGCCCACGTGACCTTCGCGGCGGCAACGTCGATACTGCCGAGGACGGGAATCCCCACCACCACCTACGGAATCACTACGAGTAGCTGACATACCGTCATTGAAGTCAGCATCAGGTCAGCGCCAGTATCGGCAGAAGGCTCCCTCGGTCGCTACTCACCTCCAAGATCATCTATTCCGCTGAACACGATCTGACCTGCGACGACCCAATAAGTGCACCCCTCCACCCAATCCCGAGGAGACACCCGTGAGGATGCTGATCAACGTTCCGGAGACCGTCGTCGCCGATGCCCTGCGGGGGATGGCCGCGGCGCATCCCGAGTTGACCGTGGACGTGGAGCGGCGTGTCGTGGTGCGGCGGGACGCGCCCGTGGCGGGGAAGGTGGCGCTGGTGTCCGGTGGCGGGTCCGGGCACGAGCCCTTGCACGGGGGGTTCGTGGGGCCCGGGATGCTGGCGGCCGCCTGTCCCGGCGAGGTGTTCACGTCGCCCGTACCCGATCAGATGGTGCGGGCCGCGGCCGCCGTCGACAGCGGGGCGGGGGTGTTGTTCGTGGTCAAGAACTACACGGGTGACGTGCTGAATTTCGAGATGGCCGCGGAGCTCGCCGAGGACGAGGGCATCCAGGTCGCCAAGGTCCTGGTCGACGACGACGTGGCGGTGACGGACAGCCTGTACACGGCGGGGCGGCGCGGGACCGGGGGCACCTTGTTCGTGGAGAAGATCGCCGGGGCCGCCGCCGAGGAGGGGCTGCCGCTGGAACGGGTCGAGGCGATCGCCCGGCGGGTCAACGAGCGGTCCCGCTCCTTCGGGGTGGCCCTGAGCGCCTGCACCACCCCCGCCAAGGGCAGCCCGACCTTCGATCTCCCCGAGGGGGAACTGGAGTTGGGGATCGGCATCCACGGCGAGCCGGGCCGGGAGCGGCGGGCCATGATGACCTCGCGGGAGATCGCCGACTTCGCCGTCGACGCCGTCGTGGAGGACCTGCGCCCGTCCGGGCCGGTCATCGCCCTCGTCAACGGCATGGGAGCGACCCCGCTGCTGGAGTTGTACGGGTTCAACGCCGAGGTGCAGCGGGTGCTCGCCGAGCGGCACGTGCCGGTGGCCCGCACGCTCGTCGGGAACTATGTGACCTCGCTCGACATGGCGGGCTGCTCGGTGACCCTGTGCGAGGTCGACGAGGAACTGCTGCGCCTGTGGGACGCTCCGGTGCAGACGGCCGCGCTGCGCTGGGGCCGGTGAGACGGGGATGGTCATGGGGAGTGACGGTATGACGGAGACTTTCGGCGCCGGGTTCCTGGTGCGCTGGCTGGCCGCGGTGGCCGAGGACGTCGACCGGGAGGCCGACCGGCTCACCGAGCTGGACTCGGCGATCGGCGACGCCGACCACGGCGCCAATCTGAAGCGGGGGTTCGCCGCTGTGAGGGAGGCCCTCGAAAAGGAGCCGCCGAGCAGTCCCGGCGCGGTGCTCACCGCCGCCGGACGGCAGCTGATCTCGACGGTCGGCGGCGCTTCGGGTCCCCTGTACGGGACGCTCCTCCGGCGCGCCGGGAAGACACTGGGCGAGGACGCCGAGGTCACCCGGGCGCGGCTGGCGGAGGCGCTCGACGCCGGTGTGGCGGCCGTGTCGCAGCTGGGCGGTGCCCAGGTGGGCGACAAGACGATGCTGGACGCGCTCGTGCCGGCCGTGGCGGGGCTGCGGAGCTCGTACGGGGCGGCCCGCGCCGCCGCCGAGGAGGGCGCCCTGGCGACCGTACCCCTCCAGGCGCGCAAGGGCAGGGCCAGTTACCTCGGGGAGCGGTCGATCGGGCATCAGGATCCGGGCGCGACCTCGTCGGCGCTGCTGTTCGCCGCGCTCGCCGAGACGGCCGGGGCGGAGGGAGTGGCATGAGCCCGTCCCCCGTCGGCATCGTGCTCGTCTCGCACAGCGCGGCGGTCGCGGCGGCCGTCGCCGAACTGGCCCGGGGCCTCGCGGGCGGCGGCGACCTGGCGCCGGTGCTGCCCGCGGGCGGCACGCCGGACGGTGGGCTCGGGACGAGTGCCGAGCTGATCTGCGAGGCGGCGAAGGCCGTCGACCGGGGGGCCGGGGTGGCGCTCCTGGTCGACCTGGGCAGCGCGGTCCTCACCGTGAAGGCGCTCCTCGCGGAAGGCGACGAACTGCCCGAGGGCTGCCGCCTGGTGGACGCGCCGTTCGTCGAGGGCGCGGTCGCCGCGCTGGTGACGGCGAGCGCCGGAGGGGACCTCGACGCGGTGGCGGCCGCGGCCTCGGAGGCGTACGCCTATCGCAAGGAGTGAGGGCGCCGCAGGCGTGTGCGGGGAGTGACCGGGAGGCCGCGCCGGGTGGCGACCGTGTTGTGATCGAGCAGGTCAACGCATTAGTGTCGCAGGGCCTTGGTGTACGGGAAACCGGTGCAGTACCGGTGCGGCCCTCGCCACTGTGATCGGGAGGTCCGGCTCCACCCCCGCGGGGAACACCGCGGGGAAGCCACTGGACCGTCGCGGGAGACCGCGGCGGTGTGGGAAGGCGGAGTCGGGCCGTATGACCGTCAGCCAGGAGACCGGCCAGGGTGCGTTGTCCATCCACGAGGTGCTGGAGAGGGTCTACCCACCATGCATATAGCCGAGGGGTATCTGCCCCCTGTGCACGCCGCCGCCTGGGGCGTCGCGGCCGCGCCGTTCGTCGTCCACGGGGTGCGCGCGCTCACCCGCGAGGTGCGGTCGAACCCCGAGTCCACCCTGCTCCTCGGCGCCTCCGGTGCCTTCACCTTCGTTCTGTCGGCGCTCAAGCTGCCCTCCGTCACCGGTAGTTGCTCCCATCCGACCGGTACGGGTCTGGGCGCGATCCTGTTCCGGCCGCCGATCATGGCGGTCCTCGGCACCATCACCCTGCTCTTCCAGGCCCTGCTGCTCGCGCACGGCGGGCTGACCACGCTCGGTGCGAACGCCTTCTCGATGGCGATCGTCGGGCCGTGGGCGGGGTACGGGACGTACCGGCTGCTGCGGCGGTTCGGCGCGCCTCTGATGGTGGCCGTCTTCTTCGGCGCGTTCGTCGCCGACCTGTCCACGTACTGCGTCACCAGCGTCCAGCTGGCCCTGGCGTTCCCCGACCCCGGCAGCGGGGTGCCCGGCGCGCTCGCCAAGTTCGGCGGGATCTTCGCCGTGACCCAGATCCCCCTCGCGGTGAGCGAGGGCCTTCTCACGGTGCTCGTGATGCGGCTGCTCACGCAGTCCAGCAAGGGAGACCTGACCCGGCTCGGTGTGCTGGGCGGGGCGCGGACGGAGCGACACGAGGAGGCGGCGGCGCGATGAGCCGGAACGCGAAGATCAACGCGCTGCTGCTGCTCGCCGTCGCCGCGCTCGCGGTGCTGCCGCTGGCGCTCGGGCTCGGCGACCACAAGGAGCAGCCCTTCACCGGCTCCGACGGCGAGGCAGAGACCGCGATCACGGAGCTCCAGCCGGACTACAAGCCGTGGTTCAGCCCGCTGTACGAGCCGCCGTCGGGCGAGATCGAGTCGGCGCTGTTCGCCCTCCAGGCGGCGCTCGGCGCCGGCGTCCTGGCGTACTACTTCGGCCTGCGTCGCGGCCGCCGGCAGGGCGCGGCCGCGGCCGAGGCAGCCCGAGCGGCGGGACCGGACGGGGCGCCCAAGGACGACGGTGCTTCCAAGGCCCCCTCCTCCGACGGTTCGGACGCGTAGCGCCGATGCTTCCGATCGACGCGGCGGCGCACAGCAGCCGCTGGCGCCGCCGTCATCCCGTGGAGAAGGCGCTCCTCGGCTTCGGTCTGACGCTGTGCGCGGTGAGTCTGCCGCCGTGGCCCGGCGCGCCGCTCGTGGCGGCGGCCACGCTCGCGGTGCTGCTCGGTCCCGCCGGTGTGCCGGGCCGTCAGTTGTGGCGGGCGTTCCGCATCCCGCTCGGCTTCTGCGTCACGGGGGCGGTACCGCTGCTCTTCGAGGTGGGCGGTACGCGGGGGCTCGTGGCCCTCGCGCCCGGCGGCCCCGTCCACGCGGGCGAGCTGCTCCTGCGCACCGCCTCGGCCTCGCTCGGGGTGCTGCTCTTCGCCTTCACGACACCGGTGTCCGACGTCCTGCCCCGGCTCGTCAAGGCCGGCGTGCCCGCCCCCGTGGTGGACGTGGCGCTCGTCATGTACCGGATCATCTTCCTGCTCCTCGACTCGCTGACGAAGATCCGGCAGGCGCAGGCGGCCCGGCTCGGGCACACCACCCGGGCCGCAACCTGGCGCTCGCTCGCCGGGCTCGGCGCGACGACCTTCGTGCGGGCCTTCGACCGGGCGCAGCGCCTGCAGTCGGGGCTCGCCGGGCGCGGTTACGACGGGACGCTGCGGGTCCTGGTGCCCGTCTGCGCGGTCTCCCGGCGGTTCCTCACGGCGACGGGCGTGCTCCTCCTGGGGCTCGTCGCCGTCACTCTCGTACTGGAAAGGTTCCTTCCGTGACGTCTCCGACGCCGACGACCCCCGTCGTGGAGCTGGTGAAGGCGGGTTTCGCCTACGAGGACGGGCCCGCGGTCCTGTCGGGCGTGGACTTCGCGGTGGCGGAGGGGCGTGCGATCGCGCTCCTCGGCCGCAACGGCAGCGGCAAGACGACGCTGCTGCGGCTGCTCAGCGGGGGGCTGCGGTGCGGGAGCGGGTCGCTGCTCCTGGACGGGGCGGAGGTGTCGTACGACCGGAAGGGGCTGACCCGGCTGCGGACGACGGTGCAGCTGGTCGTGCAGGATCCGGACGACCAGCTGTTCGCGGCCTCGGTCGGCCAGGACGTGTCGTTCGGCCCGATGAACCTGGGGCTGCCGGAGGAGGAGGTACGGCTACGGGTGCGGGAGGCCCTGGAGGCGCTGGACATCGTGGCCCTGGAGGACCGGCCGACGCATCTGCTGTCGTACGGGCAGCGGAAGCGGGCCGCGATCGCGGGCGCCGTCGCGATGCGCCCCCGGGTGCTGATCATGGACGAGCCGACGGCCGGGCTCGACCCGCACGGGCAGGAGCGGCTGCTCGACGCGCTCGAACGGCTCCGGGCGGGCGGGACGACGGTCGTGATGGCGACGCACGACGTGGACCTCGCGCTGCGCTGGGCCGACGAGGCGGCCGTGCTCTCCCCCGCCGGTCTGCGCACCGGCCCGGTCGCCGAGCTCCTGGCGGACGACGAGCTGCTGGCGGCGGCCCGGCTGCGCCGGCCCTGGGGCACTTCGGTGGCGCGCCTCCTGCGGGCCCACGGGCTGCTCGGCGAGGACGCGGCGGAGCCCCGGACCCCGGAGGACCTGGACGCATGGGCCGGGACGGTGGGGACGGGGACGGGGACGGCGGGGACGCGGACGGCGGGGGCCGGGACCGCAGGGGGCGGGACGGCGGGGGCCGGGACCGCAGGGGGTCCTCTCGTGCCGGCCCGGCAGGCTACCGAGTAGTAGACATCACTCCCGGATTCTTCTGCAACTAGTTGCAGAAGGTCCTCGCGGTCGCCTAGAACAGAGGTCGACGACCCCTGCGCGAGGAGACGCCCCCATGACCCCGTACCCGCACCTGCTGAGCCCGCTCGACCTCGGGTTCACCACCCTGCCCAACCGGGTGATCATGGGCTCGATGCACGTCGGCCTGGAGGAGACCGAGCACGGCTTCGAGCGCATGGCCGCCTTCTACGCCGAGCGAGCCCGGGGCGGCGTCGGCCTCATCGTCACCGGCGGCATCGCGCCCAACGAGGCCGGCCGCCCCTGGGACGGCGGGGCCAAGCTGACCACGGCCGAGGAGGTCGCCGAGCACCGGCTGATCACCGACGCCGTGCACGCCGAGGGCGGCCGGATCGCGATGCAGATCCTGCACTTCGGCCGGTACGCCTACCACCCGGGACTCGTCGGCCCCAGCCCGATCAAGGCGCCCATCAGCCCCTTCGTACCGAACGAGCTGTCCGACGCCGAGGTCGAGCAGACCGTCGAGGACTACGCGCGCTGCGCCGAGCTCGCCAAGGAGGCCGGCTACGACGGCGTCGAGGTGATGGGCTCCGAGGGCTACCTCATCAACGAGTTCATCGCCGCCGCCACCAACCGGCGCACCGACCGCTGGGGCGGCTCGTACGAGAACCGGGTCCGCTTCCCGCTGGAGATCGTCCGCCGGATCCGCGAGCGCGTCGGCGAGGACTTCATCCTCGTCTACCGCCTCTCCATGCTGGACCTCGTCCCCGGCGGCTCCACCCTGGAGGAGGTCGTCCAGCTCGCCAAGGAGATCGAAGCCGCCGGCGCGACCATCATCAACACCGGCATCGGCTGGCACGAGGCGCGCATCCCCACCATCGCCACCTCCGTGCCGCGCGGTGCCTACACCTGGGTGACGAAGAAGCTCATGGGCGCGGTCTCCGTGCCGCTCGTCACCTCCAACCGCATCAACACCCCCGAGGTCGCCGAGGAGATCCTCGCCGACGGCCGCGCCGACCTGGTGTCGCTGGCCCGCCCGTTCCTCGCGGACCCCGCCTTCGTCGCCAAGGCGACCGCCGGCCGCGCCGACACCATCAACACCTGCATCGGCTGCAACCAGGCGTGCCTCGACCACACCTTCAACCTGAAGATCACCTCCTGCCTGGTCAACCCGCGCGCCTGCCACGAGACCGAACTGGTCCTCTCCCCCACCCGCCTCGCCAAGCGCGTCGCGGTCGTCGGCGCGGGCCCCGCCGGTCTGGCCTGCGCGGTCTCCGCGGCCGAACGCGGCCACTCCGTCACCCTCTTCGACGGCGCCGCCGAGATCGGCGGCCAGCTGAACATCGCCAAGCGGGTCCCGGGCAAGGAGGAGTTCGACGAGACGCTGCGCTACTTCCGCGTCCAGCTCGCCGAGCACGGCATCGACGTCCGCCTGAACACGTACGTCTCCGCCGCCGACCTGGAGGGCTACGACGAGGTCGTCGTCGCCACCGGCGTCACCCCCCGCACCCCCGGCATCGCCGGCGAGGACCACCCGAGCGTTCTCAGCTACCTCGACGTGCTGCGCGACGGCGCGCCCGTCGGCGAGCGGGTCGCGATCATCGGCGCGGGCGGCATCGGCTTCGACGTCGCCGAGTTCCTCACCGACGGCGGCGAGGGCGCGAGCCAGGACCCCGAGACGTACTTCCGCCAGTGGGGCGTCGACACCTCGTACGAGAACCGTGGCGGACTGCGCGCGCCCGAGCGGAACGCGCCGCCGCGCCAGGTCCACCTGCTCCAGCGCAAGACCTCCAAGGTCGGCGCGGGCCTGGGCAAGACGACCGGCTGGATCCACCGCACCGAGCTCAAGCACCGCGGCGTCACCATGGTGGCCGGGGTGTCGTACGAGCGGATCGACGACGCGGGCCTGCACGTCACCATCGACGGCGAGGCGCAGCTCCTGCCGGTCGACACCATCGTGCTCTGCGCGGGGCAGGAACCCCGCCGCGACCTGTACGAGGAGCTGGTCGCCGCCGGCCGCCCGGTGCACCTCATCGGCGGTGCCGACGTCGCCGCCGAGCTGGACGCGAAGCGGGCGATCGACCAGGGCACGCGGCTCGCCGCCACCCTCTGACCGCCGTCCCGTGATCACCCTGGCCGGCCGAACCTAGGATGCGAGCATGTCCCTCCCGCACGCGATCCTCACCGCGCTGCTCGAAAAGCCGTCCTCCGGCCTCGAACTGACGCGCCGCTTCGACAAGTCGATCGGCTACTTCTGGTCGGCCACGCACCAGCAGATCTACCGCGAGCTCGGGAAACTGGAGCAGGCGGGGCACATCCGCGCCCTGCCCGCCCCGGTGCCCGCGCGGGGGCAGAAGAAGGAGTACGAGGTGCTGCCCGCGGGCCGGGCGGAGCTCACCGACTGGGTGGGCAGGGCGGAGGACCCGAAACCGCTCCGGTCGGCGCTGCTGCTGCGGATGCGGGCGGCGGCGATGGTGGGGGCGGCGGGGCTGCGGGCCGAACTGCGCCGCCATCTCGCTCTCCATCAGGCGCAGTTGGACGAGTACCTGCTGATCGAGGCGCGAGATTTCCCTGCGGAGCGCCGCCGGACGGAACCGGACCGGTTGCGGCATCTCGTGCTGCGGGGCGGGGTGGATCTGGAACGGTTCTGGGTGAGCTGGCTGACGAGCGCGCTGGCGGAACTGGGCGCGGAGGAGTAGGGCCGGCACGCTGGGCGGTGCCCTTCCGCCACCCGCCGTGTGGGCAATCGTTCCGCAGGGCGATGGGGGTCCCCCCTGCTCGAGCGAAGCCGAGAGCTTGGGGGAGGGTGGGCACACGGGACGGCGCCCTCTCGCGGCGCCTCCGCGTTCCGCGCCTGGACCCGCACCCCGAGCCGCGGCGCACATCCGGTGCGGGTTCAGGCGCGGAAGCCTCTGGCGCCGGCATCGGCGCCGTCCGGGCGGGTGGGCACCGCCCCAGCGGAACGATTGCCCACAACGGGGTGGGCGCCGGCGGAACGCCCGCCCACAACGGGGGACGCCCGCCGCCACGCCGCATCCCGTAGCAACCGCAGGCCGTTCAGGCCCACCAGGACCGTCGAGCCCTCGTGGCCCGCGACGCCCAGGGGGAGCGGGAGGTGGCCCGCGAGGTCCCACACGACGAGCGCGCCGATGCAGACGCCGGCGATCCACAGGTTCTGGACGACCAGGCGTCGGGCACGGCGCGAAAGGGCCACGACCGCCGGGATCGCGCGGAGTTCGTCGCGGACCACGACCGCGTCGGCGGTGTCCAGGGCGAGGTCGGAGCCGGCCCGGCCCATCGCGATGCCGGTGTGGGCGGCCGCGAGGGCCGGGGCGTCGTTGACGCCGTCGCCGACGAGCAGCACCCGAGCGCCCGCCCGCTCCCACTCCCGTACCGCCTCCGCCTTCTCGTGCGGCAGAAGACCGGCGCGGACGTCGTCGATCCCTGCCTCGGCGGCGATGCGCGCCGCCGCGCCCGCGTTGTCGCCCGTCAGCAGGGTGGGGGCGCGGCCGGTCAGTCGGGCCAGGGCCGCCACCGCCTCGGGGGCGCCGTCCCGGAGGCGGTCGGAGAGGTCGAGGACGGCGGCGACGGCGCCGTCGACGACGACCTCGACGGCCGTGTCGGCGTGGTGCCCGGCCGCCCGCCGGACCCGCACCTCGCGGCCGCCGACCACCGCCCGTACCCCTCGGCCCGGTTCCGCGTCGAACGCGCTCGCCTCGGGGATGTCCAGGCCGCGGGCGCGGGCCTCGGCCACCACGGCGCGGGCGAGGGGGTGTTCGCTGGGCAGCTCGGCCGCCGCGGCGAGGGCGAGGGCGGAGGCGTCGCCGTGGACGGCCGTCACCGTCGGGGTGCCTTCCGTGAGGGTGCCGGTCTTGTCGAGGGCCACCCGGTCGACCGCGCCGAGCCGTTCCATCACCACGGCCGACTTGACGAGGACGCCGTGGCGTCCGGCCGTGGCGATCGCGCAGAGCAGCGGCGGCATGGTGGCGAGGACCACGGCGCAGGGCGAGGCGACGATCATGAAGGTCATCGCGCGGAGGAGGGCCTCGGTGACGTCGGCGCCGAGGGCGACGGGAAGGCCGAAGAGGGCGAGGGTGGCGACGACGACGCCGACCGAGTAGCGCTGTTCGATCTTCTCGACGAAGAGCTGGGTGGGGGCCTTGGTGGCGCTCGCCTCCTCGACGAGGGCGACGATCCGGGCGATGACGGAGTCGGCCGCGTCCTTGTCGACGCGGACGCGGAGCGCCCCGGAGCCGTTGAGGGTGCCCGCGAAGACGGTGTCGCCGGCCGCCTTGGGGACGGGGAGCGGTTCGCCGGTGATGCTCGCCTGGTCGACGTCGCTCGTGCCGCGCAGGACGGTGCCGTCGGCGGGGAGCCGTTCCCCGGGCCGTACGAGGACGGTGTCGCCGACCGCGAGGTCGGCCGCCTCGACGGTCTCCTCGTGTGCGGAGTCCCCGGCGGTGAGCCGGACCGCGGTGGCGGGGGCGAGGTCGAGGAGGCCGCGGACGGAGTCGGCGGTGCGGCGGGTGGCGAGGGCCTCCAGGGCGCCGGACACGGCGAAGATGACGATGAGGAGCCCGCCGTCGAGGTACTGACCGATGGCGGCGGCACCGAGCGCGGCGACCACCATCAGCAGGTCGACGTCGAGGGAGCGTTCGCGCAGCGCCTGGAGCCCCGCGCAGGCGGGTTCCCAGCCTCCGGCGGCGTAGCAGATCGCGTAGAGCGGGCCCAGGAGCCAGGCCGGGGCGCCGGCCAGGTCGAGCGGGAGGGCGGCGAGGAAGGCCAGGGCGGCGAGGGCCGCCCAGCGCACCTCGGGCAGGGTCGTGGCCCGGGTGCGGTGGGTCGGCGCCGGTGTGCGGACGGAGGCCGGGGCCTGGGGGGTGGCGAGCTCCGGGAGGGCCATGGGAGGGACACCTCTTTCGAGGGCGGCGGGGAGGAGGGTCACCACCATACTCGAATACATGAAGAGGTCTTCACATATTGACATACGAGCGCCGCTACGATGAGCGCATGGGACACGGAGCGAACGGCGAGACCACCCCCGCAGCCCACCTGGACGCCGAGTCCGCGGCCACCATCGCCGCCACCCTCCAGGCCCTCGCCACCCCGTCCCGGCTGATGATCCTCACCACGCTCCGCCAGGGCCCGTGCGGCGTCACCGAACTGGCCTCCGCCGTCGGGATGGAGCAGTCCGCCGTCTCCCACCAGCTCCGGCTGCTCCGGGCGCTGGGTCTGGTCACCGGCGTCCGGCAAGGGCGGCGCATCGAGTACAGCCTGTACGACAACCACGTCGCCCAGCTCCTCGACGAGGCCGTCTACCACATCGAGCACCTGAGGCTCGGGGCGCGCGACGGCGCCCGCGACGCGGCCCGCACCGACGTGGATACTGGTCAGTTGTAGTTCCACGACACGAAAGGGCGGGTATGGCCGACGACTTGGGGCACCGCGCGACACGTCACGCGGTGGTCATCGGGGGAAGTCTCGCTGGGCTGCTGGCGGCTCGGGTGCTCGCCGAGCACGCCGAGAAGGTGACGGTCGTCGAGCGCGACCGCTTCCCGGAGGGGCCCGAGGCGCGGCCCGGCGTCCCGCAGGGCCGGCACCTCCACGTCCTCATCGCGGGCGGGCAGCAGGCCTTCGACGAGCTGCTCCCCGGCTTCATGAAGGAGCTCGGCGAGCTCGGCGCCCCCAAGGTGGGCGTCCCGGAGGACATGGTCCAGTGGCAGAACGGCAAGTGGTTCCGCCGGACGCCCGCGAGCGCGCACTTCTACTCGGGCGCACGCCCGCAGCTGGAGTGGCTGGTGCGGCAGCGGGTGTTCGCCGACCCGCGCATCGAACTGGTCGAGGGCCACGAGACGGTGGGCCTGACCGGTGACTCCTCGCGCGTGCGCGGCGTACGGCTGCGTGAGCGCGGCGCGGGCGCCGAGAAGGAGACCCGGGTCCTGGAGGCCGATCTGGTCGTGGACGCGTCCGGGCGCTCCACCAGGTCCGCGGACTGGCTGGCCGGGATCGGCGCCGAGGCGCCGCACGAGGAGACCATCGACACCGGTCTCGCGTACGGCACGCGGGTCTACCGCGCCCCGGCCGGGGTCCTGGGCAGCGACGCCATGGGCTACTTCATCGTGCCCAACCCCGAGCAGGAGTACGGGGCCGTCGTGCTGCCCGTCGGCGACGGCACCCACCTCGTCACCCTCTCGGGGCTGCGCGGCAACGAACCGCCGACCGAGGAGGGGGCGTTCGAGGAGTACGCCCGGCGGATGCCGCACTCCGTGATCAGCGACTGGCTGGCGGAGGCGGAGCCGGTGTCCCCGGTGTACGGCTTCCGCAGGACCGCCAACATCCGGCGCCGGTACGACCGTCCGGGCCGCCGCCCGGCCGGTTTCCTCGCCACCGGCGACGCGCTGTGCGCCTTCAACCCGATCTACGGGCAGGGCATGGCCGTCGCCGCGCTCACCGCCCTCGCGCTGCGCCGGGCGCTGGCCGACCCGAAGCGCACGCCCACCACGTGGAACGTGCAGAAGGCACTGCTCGCGGCCTCGCAGCAGGCCTGGGACATCTCGACGGGCGCCGACAAGAAGATGCCCGGCGCCGTCGGCGGCGGGGCCGCTCCCGGCGCCCTGGACAAGGCGGTCGGCTGGTACCTGAGCCGGGTGCAGGAGCGCGCCGCGGGCGACCCGGTCGTCGGCATCCCCTTCCGCAGGGCGCTCACCCTCACCGCCCCGATGACGGCGCTGTTCGCCCCCGCGGTGGCACGGGCGGTCCTCTTCGGGCCGGTCCACGAGACCCCGGCCGAGCCGCCGCTGCGCCGCGACGCGTAGAGCCGTACGGGTGACGGCGGCCTCGCGGCGCGTTCAGGCGCCCGGGGCCGCCGTCACCATGCCGGCGGCTATGGCCGCGCCGAGGGCCGCGTAGTCGTCGGCGTTCTGCCCGGCGTAGGCGAGCGCGAAGTCGGCCACCGCGCGGTCGAAGACGTCCGAGCCGCCGAGGTAGGCGGCGATGGCGATCCGGTCGCCGGTGCGGGCGTGCGCGCGGGCCAGGGCGCGGCCGCAGAGCCGCGCGTAGTCCCGCAGGGTGGCCGGGGACATGGTCTCCACCTCTGCGGAGCCCTTCATGTCGCGCAGCTGCCGCCAGTAGAAGTGGCGCTGTTCGGGTCCGGTCATCCAGCCGAGGAAGATGTCGCTCGCGGCCTGGATGAGCCGCTGTCCGCAGACGACGCGGTGGCCCTGGTGGGGGTAGGAGGACGGCGCCAGATACGGTTCGAGGGCGGAGCGGCCGGCTTCCTTGATCTGGAGGATGAGGGGGTCGCCGTCGTCCCGGCCTTCGAGGAGGAGCACGAAGCAGCGGGTGCCGACGCTGCCGACTCCGACGACCTTCCGTGCGGCCTCGACGTAGTGGTAGCGGTCGAGGAGGACGCGGCGCTCCTCGGGGAGGGAGCTGCGGTAGTCGCTGAAGATCTTGCCGAGGGTGGCCCGGTCGATGTCCGTGACGCGTTCGAGGAGCGGCGGGTCGTCGACGATGTGCCGGTTCCCGGCCTCGTCCCGCTCGGTGAGCTTGCCGAGGGCCTGGAGGCTGGTGCGGCGGCGGGCGCCGGCGAGCCGTTTGGTGAGGCGGGCGCGGTCCTGGCCGCGTACGACGTGAAGGATGTCGTCGGCGGAGATCCGCTCGTACCAGACCTCCAGCTCCCCCAGGTCGGCGAGGCGGCGCATGGCCGTGCGGTACGCCTCGACGGCGACGAGCGCCGCGCGGTGGGCCTTGGGCTTGGCGCTGCCGTTCTGGAGGGCGGCGACGGTGACGCTGGCGGCGAGCCTCTTGACGTCCCATTCGAAGGGGCCGGGGAGGGTCTCGTCGAAGTCGTTCACGTCGAAGAGGAGCGTCCGTTCGGGTGAGGCGTACACCCCGAAGTTGAGCAGATGGGCGTCGCCGCAGAGCTGCACGGTGAGCCCGGTGTGGCGCTGGGCGCCGAGGTCGGCGGCCATGACGCCGGCCGCGCCGCGCAGGAAGGCGAAGGGGGAGACCGCCATCCTGCCGTACCGGAGGGGGACGAGGTCGGGCAGCCGGTCCTGGGACTCGCGCTCCAGGACGTCCAGCGGGGCGGGGCGCTGTGAGCTGGGTATCCAGCGCCCGTGGGAGGAGCGGGGGACGCGCTTGCGGGCCGCCCGGCCCCTCGCGGCCCGTTCCGAAGGAGTCGTCATCCGGCCTCACCCGCTTCTGTCCGCAGCCGTGCCACCGGCCCGTCACCTGTGACCTCATTACAAGGCGCCTCGCTCGTTTCGGCCACTCTGCCGGACCGGTCTGGCGAAATGGTTTAGACCAATGATAGGAATTGATCACCCAGGGGCCCCCTGCTGTCACGCTGAGCAAAGAGAGGGTTGATCATGGCCGAGCCCGAATCCGGGGCGGCGGCGGAAGTGCCGCTCTATCTCCGGGTCGCCGCCGCCCTGCGCGAGGACCTCGCCCAGCGGCGCATCTCCCCCGGCAGCCGGCTCCCTTCGGAGCGATCGCTTTCCCAGCGCTACCACGTCAACCGGCAGACCGTCCGCAGCGCTCTCCAACTCCTCAGGGAGGAACGGCTCGTGGTCACCGACCGGCGCGGCACCTTCGCCGCCGCCGACTCGTCCGCGTCCGAGCCGGCCGCGCCCGCCCTGACGGCCCGCCGGCCGACGTTTCCCGGGGGGCCGCGGGCGGCGGAGGCGCTGGTGCGGGCCTCGCTGACCTGGGAGCCGCCGCCCGCTCCCCTGGCGGCCCGGCTCCTGCTCACTCCCGGCGAGCCGACGCTGGTCCACCGGCACACGGTGCTCGGGCCGCAGGGGGCGGCGCTGCAGCGGGCGGTGTCGTGGTTCTCCCGGCCGGCTCTCGCCGAGATCCCCCAGCTCTCCCGGTACCGGCGGGCCAGGGACTGCCGCCAACAGCCGGACCTGCGGCTCCTCTACCACTGGATGCACCAGGCGGGGCTGCGGATCACCCACCGGGAGTCGGTCGGCGTCCCGCCGGGCCCCGCCACGACGACGCAGGGCGGTGCGGCCCGGCTGGTCGTCCACCGGGTCGTCAGCGACCAGCACGGGCACGCCCTGGAGATCACCGACATCGACTTCTCGGCCCAGTCGGCGGCCTGGACCTACGAGTTCAGCGCCTGACGGCGCTCCGGCTCCCGTCCGGGACGAGGACGGGAGCCGGGCGAGCCCGGCAGGATCCGAAAGACAGGCCCCAGTGGTCAGATGATGCCCTCGGAGATCTCCGCCTCCTCGCGGGCGCTTCCGTACGTGGTCGGCGTGCCGTACGAGCGGCGGGCGACGTACCACCAGACGCTGGCGAGGACGAGCACGACGGCGAGCGCGATGACGGCGTAGTTCATGGTGTCGACGTTCACCGGGGACTTCTGCGGCAGGCAGAAGAGGACGGTCACGAGCGCCACCCAGACGACGGCGGTCCAGCCGACCGGCCTGCTCCAGCGGCCGAGGCTCCACGGGCCGGGCACGAAGCGGTTCCCGGCGCGCAGCCGCAGGTAGATCGGGATGGCGTACGCGGGGGTGATGCCGATGACGTTGATCGCGGTGACGGCGCCGTAGGCCGTGGCCGAGTACAGCGAGGGGACGGCGAGCAGCGCGGCCACGGCGACCGCGAGCCAGACGGCGGGGACGGGCGTCTGGGTGCTGCTGTTGACCTTGCGCCAGAGCGAGGAGCCGGGAAGGGCGTTGTCGCGGCTGAAGGCGAAGACCATGCGGCTGGCGGCGGCCACCTCGGCGTTGCCGCAGAAGAGCTGGGCGACGATCACCACGAGCAGCAGGGCGGCGGCGCCGCCGGAGCCGAGCGCGTCCAGGAAGATCTGGGCGGGCGGGACGCCGGTGGCGCTGTTCTGCGTGGCCGCGTAGTCCTGGATCGCGAAGGTGAGTCCGGCGAGGAGCGCGAAGCCGGCGAGCCAGGAGACCCAGATGGCCCGGACGATGCCCTTGGCTGCGGTGACGGAGGCGTTGGAGGTCTCTTCGGAGAGGTGGGCCGACGCGTCGTAGCCGGAGAAGGTGTACTGGGCGAGGAGCAGGCCGATAGCGGCGACGTAGAACGGGTTGGCCCAGCCGGTGTCGTTGACGAACTCGGTGAAGACGAACTCGACGGACTGGTGCCGGTCGGGGACGAACGCGAGCGCGCCGACGATGACCGCGACGCCGATCAGGTGCCACCAGACGCTGACCGAGTTGAGGACGCTGACGAGCCGCACGCCGAAGAGGTTGAGCCCGGCGTGGAGCAGCAGGATCGCGAGGAAGATGAGGAAGGTGGAGCCCGGGGTGGGCACGAAGCCCCACTGGAGGTTGAGGAAGGCTCCGGTGAAGAGGGCGGCGCCGTAGTCGATGCCGGCGATGGCGCCGAGCAGGCCGAGCAGGTTCAGCCAGCCGGTGTACCAGCCCCAGCGGCGCCCGCCGAGCCGGTCCGCCATGTAGTAGAGGGCGCCGGAGGTCGGGTAGGCGCTGGTGACCTCGGCGAGGGCGAGGCCGACGCACAGGACGAAGAGGCCGACGCCGACCCAGCCCCACAGCATGACGGCGGGGCCGCCGGTGCCCAGGCCGAAGCCGTAGAGGGTCATGCAGCCGGAGAGGACGGAGATGACCGAGAAGCTGATCGCGAAGTTGCCGAAGCCGTCCATGCGGCGGGCGAGGACGGGCTGGTAGCCGAGCTCTCTCAGTCTCGCCTCCTCGTCCTGGGAAGGTGGCTCGTGTGTCGTGTCGATCGGGGCTTCGGTGCGGGACATGGGGACCTCCGGGGACGGGGGGGGGGCGGGGGGGGGGGGGTGGAAGCTCGGGGGCGCGGGGGGGCGCGGCGGGCGTGTCAGCCGCCGAGACAGCGGGCGCGGGCGCGCAGGAAGACTTCTTCGGCGAGGGCGCGGTCGTCCGGGTGAGCGGTGCGGTAGGCCCAGGGGAGGGTCGTGTAGTACGGGCCGAGGGCCTCGAAGACCCGGGCGGCGTCGGCGAAGCGGAGGGCGCCGAAGAGGGCGTGCGCCAGGTGGTTGAGGTCGAGCAGGGAGGCCTCGTCGGTGGCGCAGAAGAGGAACCAGGTGTCCAGGGCGCGCTGGGCGTCGCGTACGGCGTCCTCGGCGACCCAGTGCAGGTCGAGGGCGCGCTCGTGGCCCCGCTCGCGCCGGTAGCGCTCGACGCGGACGTAGAGCGGGAGGGCGTGCAGGGCGGAGCCGACGGGTGCCGAACTGGCGGCCCAGTAGCAGTAGTTGACGGCCTCGGACAGGGGTCCGGAGTGCCGGGAGTAGACGAACTGGAGCATGCGGTGGTGCGCCTCGCGGTTGTGCGGGTCGCGCTTCTCCACCTCGGCGAGCAGACCCCAGGGGCCGGGCGGCAGCATGGGCGCGGGCGGGGTCAGCCGGTGCTCGGCCATGCGCTGGCGCGCGTCGAGGGAGGCGAGGGCGAGCAGGCCGACCCAGGGCACGGGATCGGCGGGCGAGCGCTCGGAGGCGTCGCGGCAGGCGGTCCAGGCCTCCTGCCAGAGTTCCCGGGTCCGGGCGTGGCCGGAGCGGTGGGCGCGTACGGCCCGCTCGACGGCGACCCGGCTGTGCATCACGGTGGCGGCGAGGCTCTCGGGCTGCTCGGCCCGCCAGGCGGGGACGACGTCACTGCCCGCGGCGACGGCGGCGAGGACCTGGGTGCGCCGGGTCCAGGCCTCCCAGTCGGAGGTCTCGTCGAGCAGCCTGGCCATGGACACCCAGCGGCCGGTGCGTAAGTCCTGGACGGCGTTGCGCAGGGCGTGGTCGTGGCCGGCGGGGTGGTAGACGGGCCGGAATCCGTGTCCGGCCATCAGGGGGTGGGGCGTGGTGTGGATGACATGGGTCCTCGGTGGATGGAGGGGGTGGTCAGTCCCCCGGCGGGCGTCCCGGCCGTTGATCGGCGATCACTATAGAGGGCTCTGGACGCGACCGGTCCACTTTCTTTTGCGACGGTAACTATTAGGCCAAAGACCGAATTTGACTTACTGTCAGGTACGTCAGGAGACCTGACGTGCTCGGCCGCGGAGGCTTGACGAAGCCCCCGGGCGGCGGCACCCTGACCCTTTTCGGTGATCGGATGATCACGGAGCGGTCGAACGACGGGAGCAGCGGGATGACGGGCGGAGCGGTACTCGCCGTCGACCAGGGAACGTCCGGCACGAAGGCCCTCGTCCTCTGCCCCGAGCGCGGAGTCCTCGGCACCGGGACGGCCCCCGTCCGGCCCCGCCACCTCCCCGGCGGCCTGGTGGAGGTCGACCCGCGTGAGTTGTACGACTCGGTGGTCACGGCCGGCCGCGCGGCGCTCGCCGAGGCGGACACGCCCGTGGTCGCCGTGGGCCTCGCCAACCAGGGCGAGACGGTGCTCGCCTGGGACCCCGCCACCGGGGAACCGCTCACCGACGCCCTCGTCTGGCAGGACCGCAGGGCGGCCTCCGTCTGCGCCGGGCTCGACGCCCACGCCGAGGAGCTGCGCCGCATCAGCGGGCTTCCGCTCGACCCGTACTTCGCGGCGCCCAAGATGGCCTGGATCCGCCGCCACGCCGCCGGCGCCGGTGTGGTCACCACCAGCGACGCGTGGCTCGTCCACCGGCTCACCGGCGCGTTCGTCACCGACGCGGCCACCGCCGGACGCACCGGGCTCCTCGACCTCGACACGCTCGCCTGGTCGGAGACCGCCCTCGACCTGTACGGACTCGGCGGCGAGGCACTCCCCCGCGTCGTGGACTGCGACGCCCCGGTCGGCACCACGACCGCGTTCGGCCCCGCGCTGCCGCTGACCGGGCTCATGGTGGACCAGCAGGCGGCGCTGCTCACCCAGAGCGCCGACGACCCGGCCGCCGCCAAGTGCACCTACGGCACCGGCGCCTTCCTCCTCGCGCAGACCGGCCACGAGCCCCGGCGCGCCTCGTCCGGACTGGTCAGCTGCGTGGCCTGGCGGCTCGGCGGGCGCGTCACCCACTGCCTCGACGGCCAGGTGTACACGGTCGCCTCGGCCGTCCGCTGGCTCACCGACCTGGGCGTGATCGCCGGGGCCGGGGAGCTCGACACGGTCGGCGGGGGCGTGCCGGACGCGGGCGGCGTCACCTTCGTCCCGGCGTTCGCGGGACTCGCCGCGCCGTGGTGGCGGGGGGACGTGCGCGGCTCGCTCACCGGCCTCGGCCTCGACACCGGGCCCGGCCATCTGGTGCGCGCCCTGTGCGAGGGCGTCGCCGCCCAGGTCGTGGAGCTGGCCGCGGCCACCGCCGCGGACCGGGGGGCGCCGCTGACGGCGCTGCGCGCCGACGGCGGGCTCACCCGTTCGGCCCTGCTCATGCAGACCCAGGCCGATCTGCTGCAACTCCCCGTCGAGGTCGCCTCGTTGCCGGACGCCACGGCCCTCGGGGTCGGCGCGGCCGCCCGGCTCGGCCACCACCCGGGGCTCACCCTCCGCGAGGCCGTACCGGAGTGGAAGCCGTCGGCCGTGTACGAGCCCCGGATCTCGGCCGACGAGGCGGCGGAACGCCTGGGACGCTTCCGTACGGAGGTGGCGGCGCTGGTGGAGCGGTCGGGAGGCGCGGCCCGCGCGGGGGACGACGCCGGCGGCGGGGCCGCATGAGCGTCACGCGGACCGGGCCGCTCCCCGCCGGGGAGGCCGCGGAGTACGACGTCGTGGTCGTCGGCGCGGGGGTCGTCGGTTCCGCGATCGCCCGCGCCCTGGCCCGTCACCCGCTGCGCATCGCGCTCGTGGAGGCGGCCGACGACGTCGGCGACGGCACCTCGAAGGCCAACACGGCGATCCTCCACACCGGTTTCGACGCCGCGCCCGGCACCCTGGAGGCCCGCCTCGTGCGCGAGGGACACCGGCTGCTCACCGCGTACGCGCGCGAGGCCGGCATCCCCGTGGAGCCGCTGGGCGCGCTGCTCGTCGCCTGGAACGAGGAACAACGGGCGACGCTCCCCCGCCTCGCGGAGAAGGCCGAGCGCAACGGCCACCGCACCACCCGCCTCCTGACGCCCACCGAACTCGCCGCTCGTGAACCGCACGTGGGGCCGGGCGCCCTGGGTGCGCTGGAAGTGCCGGGCGAGTCGGTGATCTGCCCGTGGACGACCACCCTCGCGTACGCCACGCAGGCCGTCCGCTCCGGGGTGGACCTGCATCTCGACTGCCGGGTGGAGAAGGTGCGTCCGGGCGATCCGTACCACCGGCTCGTCACCCGGCGCGGGGTGCTCCGGGCCCGCCACCTCGTCAACGCCTGCGGTCTGCACGCGGACGCCTTCGACGCGCTCGTCGGCCGGGAGGACTTCACCGTCACCCCGCGCCGGGGCCAGCTGCTCGTCTTCGACAAGTTCGCCCGCGACCTCGTCCGCCACATCCTGCTGCCCGTACCCGGGCCGCTCGGCAAGGGCGTGCTCATCTCGCCGACGGTGTACGGGAACGTCATGCTCGGGCCCACCGCCGAGGACCTGGACGACAAGACCGCCACGGGCACCACGGAGGAGGGGCTCGCCGGCCTGCGCGAACAGGGCGGCCGGATCCTCCCCGCGCTGCTCGACGAGGAGGTCACCGCCGTCTACGCGGGGCTGCGGGCCGCCACCGGCCAGGAGGACTACCGGATCGCCGCCCATCCGGAGCTGCGGTACGTGACGGTGGGCGGGATCCGCTCCACCGGGCTCACCGCCTCCCTGGCCATCGCCGAGCACGTCCTCGGCCTCCTCGCGGACTGCGGCCTCGATCCGGGGCCGGCCCGTCCGCTCGCCCCGGTCCGGATGCCGAACCTCGGCGAGTCCTTCCCCCGCCCGTACCGCGACGCCGGACTCATCGCGCGGGACCCGGAGTTCGGGTCGATCGTCTGTCACTGCGAGCGGGTCACCCGGGGCGAGATCCGGGCCGCGCTCGCCTCCACGATCCCGCCCGGCGGCCTCGACGGGCTGCGGCGCAGGACGCGCGCCCGCGGCGGCCGCTGCCAGGGGAACCACTGCGGCGCCGAGGTGCGGGCCCTGTTCGAGGAGCGACCGTACGGGGAGGGGGCACGGTGAACCGAACGGTCGACGTCCTCGTCGTGGGCGCGGGACCCGCCGGGCTCGCCGCGGCCGCCCGGCTCGCGGCGGCCGGTGCGGGCCGCGTCGAGGTCCTGGAGCGGGAGGCGACGGCGGGCGGGGTGCCGCGCCACTGCTCCCGGCCGGGGTTCGGCGCGGACGCCCGCGGGCGCGCCCTGGACGGCCCGGCGTACGCGCGGCGCGCGCTGCGGGAGGCCCTGCGGGCGGGCGCGGTCGTCCGCACCGGCGTCTCGGCCACCGGCTGGGCGGGGCCCCTCACCCTGGACGTCACCGCCCCGACCGGCCTCGAACGCGTCCGGGCCCGGGCGGTGGTCCTCGCCACGGGGGCCCGCGAACGGCCCCGCAGCGCCCGGCTCGTGCCGGGCACACGGCCCGCCGGAGTGCTGACCACGGGCGAACTCCAGCGGACCCTCGCGCGGTTCGGGCCGCGCCGGGAGTCCGTCGGGCGGCGGGCGGTGGTCGTCGGCGGCGACCCGGTGGCCCGGGGCGCGGTGCGGACGCTGCGGGCGGCGGGGGTGGCGGTGACGGCCGTCGTCACCGGTCCGCCCTCCCCCGCGGTCGCCTTCGCGGGGGTCCCGGTCCTCGTCGGCACGGTCGTGACGGAGCTGCTCGGACGCGGCCGGCTGACCGGGGTCGCGGTGCGGGGCCCGGACGGGCGGACGGCCGTGCTGCGCTGCGACACGGTGGTCTTCTCCGGCGACTGGATCCCGGAGCACGAGCTCGTCCGTGCCCGCGGCCTCCCCCTCGCCCCGGGCACCCGGGGCCCCGTGACGGACCATGGCTACCGCACCACCGAGCCCGGGGTCTTCGCCGTCGGCAATCTGCTGCGCGGCGTGGAGCCCGCGCTCGTGGCCGCCGCCGAGGGGCGCGCGGCGGCGCGGGCGGTGCTCGAACGGCTCGGCGGCGCTCCCTGGCCGGCCGCCGGGGTGCCCGTGACGGCGACGGCCCCGCTGCGGTGGGTGACGCCCGGTCTCCTCGGCCCGGAGACCGGCCCCTTGCTCCTCCGTCCGGAACGGCGGCTCGTGCGGCCGGTCCTGACCGTCGCCCAGAACGGCGTCACGCTGCGGCGGGAGCGGCTGGGCGGGACGCTCGTCCCGTGGCGGTCGGTGCGGCTCGGGGAGCAGTGGACCGCCGGCCTGGACCCGGCGGGCGGACCGGTGACGGTCGACGCCGAGGAGTAGCGGCGGGACCACGCGCGCGGGGGGCTGCGGCGGCCGGGCCCTTCGGACACACTGGTGCGCATGCCGGACAAGCGCAGCGCGGGTCTTCTGGTCTTCCGCCGTACGACCGACGGTGGCGTCGAGGTCCTCATCGGTCACATGGGCGGGCCCTTCTGGGCCTCCCGCGAGGAGTCGGCCTGGTCGATCCCCAAGGGGGAGTACGAACCCGACGAGGCTCCCGAGGCCGCCGCCGCCCGGGAGTTCCTGGAGGAGCTGGGTCTCCCGGCCCCGGACGGCGAGTGGTTCGCCCTCGGCGAGTCCCGCCAGCGGAACGGAAAGCTCGTCACCGTGTGGGCCGTCGAGGGCGATCTCGACCCGGCCGAGGTGGTGCCGGGGACCTTCGTCATGGAGTGGCCGCCCCGGTCCGGGATCCGGGAGGAGTTCCCGGAGATCGACCGGGTCGGCTGGTTCGCCCCGGAGGCCGCCGCTCCGCTGCTCGTCTCCGGCCAGCGGGTCTTCCTTGAACGGCTGTCGGACCACCTCGACGGGCGGGCCTGAGCCCGATTGTCAGACCCGTACGAGAGGGTGGTGAGCGCCGAACTGTCGAGAGGGAGCCCGACATGACCACGATCACCGCCAGCGAGCGCGCGGCCGCCCAGGCGTACCTGCGGCTGCTCGAATCCACTCAGGCCGTGCTGACCGACCCGCAGCTCGCCCCGTACGCCGGGGTGATGCTCACCCATCCGATGGCGGAGGCGGACGAGGCGCTGCGCGCCGCGGGTCTCGCGGGGAACGAGGACCGGCTGCTGCGCCTCGTCTCCTCCCTGCGCGCCTCCCCCGCGACCGCCTGGGGGCGCACCGGTTGACGCGGCGGGCCCCCGGGGCCGGCCCCCGGGCCCGGGGGCCGCTCTTCGGCGCCGGTGGCGTCAGACGCCCGGGCGGACGGGGAGGGCCCGGACGCTGTTGCCGACGAAGCCGGAGTGACGGGTCAGCTCGGTCTCCGGGACCGCCAGGTCCAGGTCGGGGAAGCGGGTGAAGAGCGCCTCCAGGGCGATCGCGGCCTCCATCCGGGCGAGCGGGGCGCCCAGGCAGTAGTGGGGGCCGTGCCCCAGCGAGAGGTGCTTCACCGTCGCGGCGCGGGTGATGTCGAAGCGGTCGGCGTCCGGGCCGTGGACCTTCGTGTCGCGGCCCGCCGCCGAGTATCCGGCGAGGACGGGGGTGCCCTTCGGGATGACCGTGCCGTCGACCGTCAGGTCGCGGGTGGGGTAGCGGAAGGGGAAGTAGCTGACCGGGCTGTCCCAGCGGAGGGTCTCCTCCACCACGTCGGCCCAGTCGGCGCGGCCCTCGGTGACCAGGGCCAGCTGGTCGCGGTGGGCGCAGAGCGCCCGGACCGCGTTGGTGACGAGGTTCAGGGTGGTCTCGTGGCCCGCGATGATCATCAGGAGCAGGGTGCCGATGAGCTCTGGCTGGCTGAGCCGGTCGCCGCCCTCGTCACGGGCGGCGATGAGGGCGCTGGTGAGGTCGTCGCCGGGGGCGGCGGCCTTGGCGGCGGCGATGGAGGCCAGGAGCTCGACGAGTTCGCGGTTGGCGGCGACCGCCCGGGCGGGCTCGGTGTCGGTGGCGACGACCAGGCTGGAGAGGTGGTGCAGCCGGTCCTGGTGCGCCGGGTCGACGCCGAGGAGTTCGCAGATGACGCCGAGGGGCAGCGGAAGCGCGTAGTGGCGGCGGAGATCGGCGACGCCGTCGCCGGCGCGGGCGGCCTCGGCGAGTCCGTCGAGGAGTCCGGCGGTGACCGTCTCGACGCGCGGGCGGAGCTCCTCGACCCGGCGGGCGGTGAAGGCGCTGCTGACCAGGGTGCGCAGCCGGCGGTGGTCGGCTCCGTCGGCGGTGATCATGCCGGGCACGGTGGCGAAGGTCAGCAGCGGCCAGCCCTCGGGTATGCGGCCCTCGGCGAGGGCGGTGAAGTGCTGGGGTCCCTTGGCGACGTCGGGGTGCGAGAGGAAGTCGCGGAGCGCGTCGTGGCCGAGCACCGCCATGCCCTCGATCTCGCCGGGCAGGACCACCGGGGCCACCGCGCCCTCGGCGAGCAGCCGGGCGTTCGCCGCGTGCGGGCAGCCGCCCGCGGGGTCCATGCGGTACGGCGGGCGGCCGGCGGCGGGGGTGGTGGTGTGCGGTGTGTTCAAGGAAGGGCTCCTGACTGCGGATGCGGGCCGTCGCGGACACGTGCGGGCTCTGTGCGGGCCCTGGCAGGCCCGTGCGGGCCGTTGACGGCCGTTGGGGGGCCGCTGCGGGCCCCTGCCGGCCGTTTCGGCACGTGAGTGGTCAGATCCTACGGTCAACCCCGCTCCGTTCGTACGGAGTTGTCCGGCGCTCTGCGCTCGTCCCGGCCGCCGCGGCCGAGGAGTTCGGCGAGGCCGCGGCGGGTGGCGGCCACCACGACCCGGTCCCCGACCCCGAGCAGCCGCTCCGGCCGCAGGCGCCAGCCCTCGCCGGAGCCGGCCGCGCGTCCGTCGAGGGCGATGACCCGCCAGGCGCCCGGGCGGAAGGCCTCGGCGACCGTGCGGCCGTCCAGGAGCGGGTGGTCGGCGACGTCCACGGCGGCGAAGAGGAGGACCCGGCGCTCGACGGGAACGGCGCCGAAGACCTGGCGGCCCATCATGGCGCCCGCGAAGGCCGGTGCGGCGAGGTGGGAGACGCTGCGGCTCCGGGTGAGGGCCCCGGGGTGGGCGGTGCGCAGGGTGCGGAAGACGGCGGTGGCGAAGTCGTCGTCGTACAGGCGCAGCACGACCCGCAGGTCGGGCGTGACGGCTCGGGCGGAGAGCGCGGCCTCCAGGTTGGTGATGTCCACGCTGGTCAGGGCGAGGAGCGCGTGGGCGCGGTGGATGCGGGCCGCCTCCAGGACGCCTTCCTCGGTGACGTCGCCGATGACGGTGGGGACGCGCAGCCGGCGGGCGACCGCGATGCCCCGGGCCTCCGGGTCGGATTCGACGCACACCACCGGGATGTTCAGTCGGCGGAGCCGGGCGAGGACGCGGGTGCCGACCTTGCCGAGCCCGAGGAGGACGACGTGGCCGGAGAGTCCGCGCGGCGGACGGCGCAGGGTGGTCGCGGTGCGGAAGGTGCCGAGGCCTTCGAGGAGGGCGGCGACGATCACCGGCAGCAGGAGCAGGCCGACGAACCCGGCGAGGATCTGGAGCAGCTGGCGGCTGGTCGGTTCGCCGACGGCCGGGTCGCCGATGGCGAAGATGTCGAGGAGCGTCAGATAGGCGGCGTGCAGCGGGTGGTCGCCTGTGGTGAAGGTGGAGGCGAGGGCGAGCGCCAGGACGGCGGCGACGGCGCCCGCGAGGGACCAGCGCAGCCGGCGGGAGAAGAGCGAGGCGACGGGCAGCGCGGAGGCGGCGAGCCGGCCCGCCGGCAGGGCCGGGCCCGCCGGGGTGACCGCTTCGAGGGTGACGGCGGCCCGTCCGGTGGCGGCGGCCACCGTCCGGTCGTCCGGCAGGAGCCGCGGGCCCGCGTCCCCGCTGTGCTCGGAGCCCTCGCAGCCGGCGGGGTCGCCGGCGGTGGCGGAGAGCAGGGCGAGCGTGCAGAGCCCGGGGTCGGGTGCCTGGCCCGCGACGGGCGGCCGGTCGACGGCGTGCAGCAGCAGTCCCCCGGCCTGGACCACCTTGCTGGTGCCCGCGACGGCGGCCGCGGCCAGGCCGGGGGCGGCGGTGTCGACGTCGGACAGGACCGTGGTGGCGGCGTCGAGCTTCTCGGGATCGAGACCGGGTTCGGCGACGGCCGCGGCCTGGTCGAGGAGCGTTTCCAGGTGCTGGCCGAGCTTGCGGTTGTAGAGCCGGATCACCAGGCGGAGCCGGGGGTTGAGGCGGCGGGCGGTGAGCGCGGCCCGGATGTTGGTCTCGTCGTCCTCGTGGACGAGGGCGAGGGCTGAGGCGCGCTCCGCCCCGGCGTCCCTCAGGGCCCGGTCGTCCGCCTCCGCCGACTCGACGACCCGCAGGGTGCCGGTCGGTTCGGCGCCGTCCTCCGAGGGCGCCGCCGGAGCTCCGGTCCCGGTGGTGCGGGTGACGGCGGCGGTGACCCGCCCGAAGAGGGCGAGGGCCCGGCCGGTGCGGCCGGCGGGTGTGCGGGGTGTGTCGGGCAGCGCCGGCACCAGGAGGGTGACCTGCTCCCCGTACACCTCGTGGAGCTCGCGCGCGAGGCGGTGGGCGAGGGCGTCGTCGCCACACACGATCATGTGCCCGACGGGGGCCGTGCGGGACTGCCGGTCGGTCCGGAGCGCGGGCGCGCCGAAGGGACCGGCGGGGCCGGGAACGGACCGGGCCGCCGGCTCGGCGGGGGCCGCGGCGGGGGTCCCGTCCGGAACGGCGTTGCTCTGATGCGGGTATGAGGGCACGTCACAAGGATGCCCTGCGCCACCGACAGCGGGTCCGGCCCCGCTCGGCGGTGATGCCGAGCGCCACCGACAGCGGGTCCGCACCCGCTCGACGGGGCGGGCACCACCCGGGCGGACGCACGACGCGCCGCCGAACGCCACACCCGCTACGCCGGTCGGCGCACTTCGATCTGCGGGGTCCGCACCTCCTTCCTACGGTGGCTGAATGATCGTCACGTCAGCTGTCCGTCATGCCGCCGCCGGTTCCGCGGCGCTGCTGTTCGTGCTGCCCGTCCCGGCGGCCGCCGCCTCTGCCGTCTCTCCCGTCTCCCGGGTCGCGACCGCGCTCGGGGAGCCCACCCCGCCCGCGCGCCAGTACGTCGACCCGGCACGGCTCGACCGGAAGGGCACGCAGGTGCAGCGGCTGCCGGGCGCGCCCTCCGTGCCCTCGGTGTCCGCCCTGTCGTGGGTGGTGGCGGACGCCTCGTCGGGCGAGGTGCTCGCCGCGCGGAACGCGCACCGGAAGCTGCCGCCGGCCAGCACCCTCAAAGCCCTGTTCGCGCTCACCGCGCTCCCCCACCACAAGCCCTCCGAGCTGCACACCGTGGCCGATGCCGAGCTGACCGGGATCGGGGCCGGGAGCAGCCTGGTCGGGGTGAAGGAGGGGTACACGTACAAGGTCTCGGACCTGTGGAACGGGGTCTTCCTGAGCTCGGGGAACGACGCCGTGCACGTCCTGGCGGAGATGAACGGCGGCTGGGAGTCGATGACCCGGCAGATGCAGGAGAAGGCCCGCGCCCTGGGCGCCGAGGACACCCATGTGGTCTCCCCGGACGGCTACGACGCCCCCGGTCAGGTGTCCTCCGCGTACGACCTGGCGGTGTTCGGCCGCACGGGGCTCCAGGACCCCGCGTTCGCCCGGTACTGCTCGACGTCGTACGCGGACTTCCCGGCGGGCTCCTGGTCGTACGGGATCGCCAACACCAACCGGCTCCTGACGGGCGCGGACGGCGTGGAGCGCTACCCGGGGATCCTGGGGATCAAGAACGGCTACACGAGCAACGCGGGCAACACCCTGATCTCGGCGGCCCGGCGGGGCGACCGGACGCTCGTGGTCTCGGTGATGAACCCTCAGGAGGGCGGCGGGTTCGCCGTGTACGAGGAGGCGCGGGAGCTGCTCGACTGGGGCTTCGAGGCGGCGGGGCGGGTGCAGCCGGTGGGCTCGCTCGCCCCGGTACGGGCGAAGGCGGCGGCCGACGCGGGCACGCGGGCGGTGTCGGTGGCCCGTGAGGGGCACGGGAGGAAGGCGGCGCCGGTGGCGCCCCGGGTGGGCGCGGGGCTGGGGGCGGAGGCAGTGGCCGCGCCCGGCGGGAAGGCTCCGGAGGCGGCGGCGTCGAGCCCGTCGGCCGGGCTTCCGCTGACCCTGGTGGGCTCGGCCTGCGCAGCGGCGCTCGCCCTGTGGGGGTGGCGGCGCAGGACGGCCCGCAGGGCCTGAACGTCCCGTTTCGAGGGCCGCAGGTCGTGCGGTGTCACGGGAGACGCAGGACCCGGCCGGGCCGGCGACGGTTCGGCGGGCGCCGCACGATCCGGCTTCTAGCCTGCGGGAACACCGTCCGGGACCGGCCCGGGCGGACTTCCCGAGGAGTGCCCGATGACGGACAGTGCGCCCGCCGCCGTACGGATCGCCGAGATCGCCGAGCGGTTCCGCGAGGTGAACGGCGAACATCCGATGACCGCCGAGGACGACGCGTACGTCTCCGCCCAGTTCGTCCCGCTGGAGACGCTGTGCGGCCGGTGGGGCCGGGACGCCGACGAGGTCCGGGGGCTGATGCTCGCGGGTCTGCTGCCGCTGCCGGGCTATCTGCGGTCGGACGGCGCCGAGATGGTGCCGCGCGATCTGTTCGCGCTCACCGAGGCGGCCGGTGGTGCCGACCTCCTGCGCGCCTGGTTCACCGGGCACTGGGAGGACCCGGTCCGGGGCGAGGAGGAGTGGACGGCGTATCTGAGCGGCCGGTACGTGTGCCTGCACCAGGTGACTCCGGCGAACATCCGCCGCAAGGAGCGGCTGACGGCGGAGATCACCGAGCGTCTCGCGGCGGCGGGGCCGGATCCCTCGCCGGAGTGGCGGGGCGCCCTCCACGCGTGCGTGGACGCGCTCGACGCCCTGGAGCCGGCGTTCACGGCGTACGACCGGCTGCGCTTCGGCGGCCCCACCTCGCGGGACACCTGCGTGGACGCGCCTCGGGCGCTCTTTCCCCGTCCACGGGACTGAGCGGCGGCCCGGTGACCGAGGCCACGGACCGCCGCCGTCGAAGGGTCGGACGCCGGGGTCAGGCGCCGACGTACTCCGCGAGGTGCTCGCCGGTCAGGGTGGTGCGGGCCGCGACGAGTTCGGCGGGGGTGCCCTCGAAGACGATCTTTCCGCCGTCGTGGCCCGCGCCGGGACCGAGGTCGATGATCCAGTCGGCGTGCGCCATGACCGCCTGGTGGTGCTCGACGACGATGACGGACTTGCCGGAGTCCACGAGCCGGTCGAGGAGGCCGAGGAGCTGCTCGACGTCGGCGAGGTGGAGGCCGGTGGTCGGCTCGTCGAGGACGTAGACGCCGCCCTTGTCGGCCATGTGCGTGGCCAGCTTGAGCCGCTGCCGCTCGCCGCCGGAGAGGGTGGTGAGCGGCTGGCCGAGGCTCAGGTAGCCGAGTCCGACGTCGGCGAGCCGGGCGAGGATGCGCTGCGCGGCCGGGGTGTGCGCCTCGCCGGAGCCGAAGAACTCCTCGGCCTCGGTCACCGACATCTCCAGCACTTCGCTGATGTCGCGGCCGCCGAGGAGGTATTCGAGCACCGAGGGCTGGAAGCGCTTGCCCTCGCAGTCCTCACAGGTGGAGGAGACGCCGGCCATCATGCCCAGGTCGGTGTAGATGACGCCCGCGCCGTTGCAGGTGGGGCAGGCGCCCTCGGAGTTGGCGCTGAACAGCGCCGGCTTGACGCCGTTGGCCTTGGCGAAGGCCTTGCGGATCGGGTCGAGGAGCCCCGTGTACGTGGCGGGGTTGCTGCGCCGGGAGCCGCGGATCGGGCTCTGGTCGACGGAGATCACCTCCTCGCCGGCGGGGATCGAGCCGTGCACGAGCGAGCTCTTGCCGGAGCCGGCGACCCCGGTGACGACGGTGAGCACGCCGAGCGGGATGTCGACGTCGACGTCGCGCAGATTGTGCGTGGACGCGCCGCGGATCTCCAGGGCGCCGGTGGGCGTGCGCACCGACTCCTTGACGGCGGCCCGGTCGTCGAGGTGGCGGCCGGTGACGGTGCCGGCGGCCCGCAGGCCGTCGACGGTGCCCTCGAAGCAGACGGTGCCGCCCGCCGTGCCGGCGCCGGGGCCGAGGTCGACGACGTGGTCGGCGATGGCGATGGCCTCCGGCTTGTGCTCGACGACGAGCACCGTGTTGCCCTTGTCGCGCAGCTGGAGCAGCAGGTCGTTCATCCGCTGGATGTCGTGCGGGTGCAGGCCGATGGTGGGCTCGTCGAAGACGTACGTGACGTCGGTGAGCGAGGAGCCGAGGTGGCGGATCATCTTGACGCGCTGTGCCTCGCCGCCCGACAGGGTGCCCGACGGCCGGTCGAGCGAGAGGTAGCCGAGGCCGATCTCCACGAAGGAGTCGAGGGTCAGCTGGAGCGCGGTCAGCAGCGGCGCCACCGAGGGCTCGTCGAGGCCGCGGACCCAGTCGGCGAGGTCGCTGATCTGCATCGCGCAGGCGTCGGCGATGCTGACCTTCCTGATCTTCGAGGCCCTGGCGCCCTCGCTGAGCCGGGTGCCGTCGCAGTCGGGGCAGGTGGTGAAGGTGACGGCCCGCTCGACGAAGGCACGGATGTGGGGCTGCATGCCCTCCTTGTCCTTGGCCAGGAAGGACTTCTGGATGCGCGGGATCAGACCTTCGTAGGTCATGTTGATCCCGGCGATCTTCATCCGGACGGGCTCGTGGTGGAGGAAGTTCTGGAGTTCCTTCTTGGTGTACTTGCGGATCGGCTTGTCCTGGTCGACGAGGCCGGACTCGCTGTAGAGCCGGTAGTTCCAGCCGCCCGGGGTGTAGCCGGGGATGGTGAGGGCGCCCTCGGCGAGCGACTTGGAGTCGTCGTAGAGCTGGGTGAGGTCGATGTCGGAGACGGTGCCCCGGCCCTCGCAGCCCGGACACATGCCGCCGGTGCGCTCGAAGGTCGCCCGCTCCGTCTTCTTGTTGCCGCGCTCGACGGTGATGGCGCCGCTCGCCCGGACCGAGGGGACGTTGAAGGCGTAGGCGCTGGGCGGGCCGATGTGCGGCTCGCCGAGGCGGCTGAAGAGGATCCGCAGCATGGCGTTGGCGTCGGTGGCGGTGCCGACGGTGGAGCGGGGGTCGGCGCCGAGGCGCTGCTGGTCGACGATGATCGCGGTCGTCAGGCCTTCGAGGACGTCGACCTCGGGGCGGGCGAGGGTCGGCATGAAGCCCTGGACGAAGGCGCTGTACGTCTCGTTGATCAGCCGCTGCGACTCGGCGGCGATCGTGTCGAACACGAGGGAGCTCTTGCCCGAGCCGGAGACGCCGGTGAAGACGGTGAGGCGGCGCTTCGGGATCTCGATGCTCACGTCCTTGAGGTTGTTCTCGCGCGCGCCGTGCACGCGGATCAGGTCGTGTCGGTCGGCGGCGTGGGGCGCGGACGCCTGCTTGTCCGCCCTCGGGGCCCTGCTCATCGTGTCTCCAGCCTTCGCGCGGTTCCTGACGGTGATCCTTCGCGCCCGTGGCCGAGCGCGTCGAGCACGTGAGCGAAGGTCATGGGTGTCACGCTAGTGGCGGCACGATGGCGATGCTTCTCGATTCCTGATCTCCTCCCGAGGTCACGTACCGCTCGGCGGCGAGGACGGCCTCGCGCGCGGTGCGTTCTCCCATGAGGACGCACAGGGTGTACGCCGTGTCCTCGAAGCGCCGGCGGGCCGACAGGTCGCCCGGCCTGTCCAGCACGCTCCGCTCCTGGGCGCGGAAGTGCCGGAGCAGCCGTTCGACGGTGTTCCTGTCGGGCAGCAGCATGGCCGTTCTCCTGTCTCCTGAGTCGCTTCATAGTCGCGGTCGTCGGCCGCACTCGCGAACCGTACGGACACGCTCCGTGAGCGGGGCTGTACGGGGAGGCCGCCGGAATGCGCTTCCTCCGCCGATGGCGGAGGGTCGGAGACATGAACGCGAGCACGCTCGGACGCGTCGTCGTCACGGGCGCCACCGGCAACGTCGGAACGAGCCTGGTCCGGATCCTGGCGCGCGATCCGGGCGTCGGCTCGGTCCTCGGTCTCGCCCGGCGCAGGCCGGGACTCGAACTCCCGGGGGTGGAGTGGGCGGAGCTGGACCTCTCCCGGGAGGGGGACGAGCCGCGGCTCGCGCAGTACGTGGCGGACGCCGACGCGGTGGTGCACCTGGCCTGGCGGTTCGGGCCGACGCACGACCCGGTGGAGACCTGGCGGACCAATGTCCTGGGCGCGGTCCGCGTCTTCGACGCGGTGGCGGCGGCGCGGGTGCCGGTCCTGGTGCACGCCTCCTCGGTGGGGGCCTACTCCCCCGGTCCCGAGGGCGGCGCCCCGGTGTCCGAGGCGTGGCCGACGCACGGCTGGCCGGGCGCCGCGTACACCCGGGAGAAGGCCTATCTGGAGCGGGTCCTCGACACCTTCGAGCGGGACCATCCGATGACCCGGGTGGTACGGATGCGTCCGGCGTTCCTCTTCAAGGAGGAGTCGGCGAGCGGGCAGCGGCGGATCTTCGCCGGGCGGTTCTTCCCGGGGCAGCTGGTGCGGCCCGATCTGCTGCCGCTGCTCCCGGAGTTCGACGGGCTGCGCTTCCAGGTCCTGCACACGGAGGACGCGGCGGACGCCTATCGCCGGGCGCTCCTGAGGGACGTCCGGGGCGCGTTCAACCTGGCCGCGGAGCCGGTGATCGACGGCGCGACGCTGGGTGAACTGCTGCACGCCCGGCCGGTGAAGGTACCGGCGGGCGCGGTACGGGGTGCCTTGTCGGCGGCCTGGCGGCTGCGGCTCGCCCCGGCCTCCCCGGGTCTCTTCGACGCGCTGCGGCACCTGCCGCTCCTCGCCACCGAGCGGGCCCGGCGCGAACTGGGCTGGGAGCCGGAGGCGAGTTCCCTGGAGGCCCTGGAGGCGTTCCTGCGCGGGGTCCGCGCGGGCTCGGGCGACGACACGGGGCCGCTGGCGGGACACCGCATCGGCTGACGCCTCGCACGCGTCGGCGCGATGCGGCGCCCGGCCGTCCGGCCGGGCGCCCGCCGCGTCAGCGCGGTGCCGCGGCGGTCCAGTCGACGAGGCCTATCCCGGCGCCCGCGGCCTCGCGGCCGCGGCAGTGGGCGCGGTGGCGGCGCAGGAGGGCGTCGATGTCGAGGTGGCGGGCGAACTCGGGGCGGGCGGCGAGGCGCTGGGCGTAGGCCCACAGGGCGGGGTGTCCGGCGACCCGGTCCATGGCGGCGGCGTCGAGGTGCCAGCGGTGGACGGTGTCGAGCTGGACGAGGGTGACCCAGACGTGCACGTCGGCGGCGGTGGGCGCGTCGCCGAGGACGTACGGCCCGCGGGCGAGGCGGCGCTCGAGGGAGCCGAGCGCGGCGAAGAGGACGGTGAGCGGGTCGTGGTGGGCGGCCTCGCCGTCGAGGCCTAGCTCGCCGGCGCGCTGGGCGGCCCGGTTGACGCTCCGCTCGCACAGGTCGGCGATCGCGTCGACGGCGTCGCGGTGCTCCTCGGGCAGCAGGTCGGGGCCGTCGCCGCGGAAGCGCAGGGCGAGGTCCCGGAGGATGTCGGGGACGTGGGTGCTGACGATCCGTCCGGTCCATCCGTCGCTGAGTACGGGCGCGGCGGCCGGGCCGGCGTAGAGGTGGGCGCTCGCCTCGTACAGCGGGCGGAGCACGGCGTATCCGCCGTCGGGGGTGTCGGGGGTGCCGGGGAGCACGGTCAGCGGGAGCGTGTCGTCGAGTCCGAGGAGGCTGTGGGTGAGGGCGATGCTCAGACACCGGGGGTCGGACGGTTCGACGTGGAGGCGGTAGCGGTGGGGCACGGCGTAGTGGCCGCTGCACGCGTCGCGGCCGATCCGGCCGCGGAAGGCGGGCACGGCGGAGGCGGGCAGGAGCGAGGACGGGACGACGACGGACATGCTTCTCCCTCGGGGGTGCTCGGTGCTGGGCCGGGCGGCGGGCGGCGTCCCGGTCACGACGGTGTGACGCGGAGGCCGCGCGGGGCCCGGAGGCAGCAGAGGTACGGGAAGAGGAGACGGGCGGACCGCGGCGGGCGCCCGGGGCCGGTCCGGCGGATCAGGCCTCGGCGGACGGGACGCCCGGGCGGGAACGGCGACTCGCGGCGCTGCAGACCCGCAGCAGATCGATGTGCCTGCGGGACGTGAGGGGCAGCGAGCGCGGGAGGGGCACGGCGGGTGAGGTGTCCCTCCGGCCGGTGCGTCCCATGGTTTCCTACCTGTTCGCTCGGTTTCCCGTCCATGAGTGTCCGGCGGGTCACGGGTGACGTCAAGGGTGCGGTACGACCCGTCTCACGGCGCGGAACGGACCGGCGGAACGGGTGCACGGATCCGGTCACGTCCGTGCGGAATAATGCGCGCATGCGCATTTCAGCCAGGGCCGACTACGCGGTGCGGGCCGCCCTCCAGCTCGCCGCCGCCCAGGACGCGGGGCCGCTGAAGGCCGAGGCCATCGCGGTGGACCAGGACATCTCGCACAAGTTCCTGGAGGGCATCCTCGGCGACATGCGCAAGGGCGGTCTGGTGCAGAGCCAGCGCGGCGGCAACGGCGGCTACTGGCTGGCCCGGCCGGCCGAGACGATCTCGGTCGCGGACGTCATCCGCTGCGTGGACGGCCCACTGGTCTCGGTGCGTGGGGAGCGGCCGCCGGAGCTGTCGTACACGGGTCCCGCCGAGTCGCTGCTGACGCTGTGGATCGCGCTGCGGGCGAGCGTCCGCGGAGTGCTCGGGGTGTCCCTCGCGGAACTCGCGGCGACGAAGCTGCCGGCGGAGATCGTCGCGCTCGCGGACGATCCGGAGGCCTGGACCAACCCCTGACCCGGACGAGGTCGACCCTCCGTCACCTGCGCGCATCCGACACGGTCTCGCCCACCAATACGGGTCTGTCCAACTCGTGGACGCCTCTTGGGACCTGAGGGCCACCTCTGTCAGTATCCCTACTATTCCAGTGGGGATACTAGGGATCGGGTGAGGTGACGTGAGTACGCCGAGGAAATCGCCGAAGAGACCAGCGATACGCACCGCCGCAGCACCACCCGACCGGCCCGCCGACGACGAGATCTGGCCCCGTGTCACCCGCGAGCTCGCCGACGACCTCGCCGTCGACGCCCTCGCCAGGGACCGGGCCGGCAAGGCCCCCTTCGACGAGGTCGCGCGGCTTCAGGAGGCCGGCCTGCCCGCCCTCCTCACCGCGCCGGGACCGACCCGGCGGGGCGCGGACTGGCGGGCCGCCTGTGCCGTCGTACGGGAGATCTCGGCCGCCGACAGCTCGGTCGGCGAACTCCTCGCCCACCACTACGCGCTGTCCTGGAGCAGCCGCTTCTTCGGCCCCGCGCACGAGGCCGGGGACGCGGACTCCCCGGCACCGGCCCCCGCGCTCTCCCTCGACGTGTGTACGGCCGAGGAGCGCTGGCTGCTCGCCGGCGGCGTCGAACCGCCGCGCGCCGAGACCGGCCCCGGGCTCACGCTCACCCCCGCCGACGGTCCCGGCGGCGGCTGGATCCTCGACGGGCGCCGCACCTTCGCCTCCGGCGTGACCGTCGCCGACCGGCTCGTCGTCGGCGCCCGGCCCGGCGGCACCGGCGACCTGCTCGTCGTCCTCGTGGACCCGGCCCACCCGGGGGTGTTCACGGACGCCGGCACCGACCGGGTCGGTCAGCGTCTGGCCGGGGCCGGCACCGTCACCTTCGACCACGTCCCGGTCGATCCCGGGCACGTCCTCGGGGTCCTCCCGCACGACGAGCACGCCGTCGCGCCCTTCACCACCCTCGCACCGCTGGCCCTGCGGCTGCTCCTCGTCCAGGTCGGGCTCGGCATCGCCGAGGGGGCGCTCGCCGAGGCCCGGGACATCAGCCGCGCCGGGCAGGCGGGCCCCGTCCTCGCCGACCGCCCGGGAGGCCCTTCGGCCGCGGACGCCGTCGCGGCGGCCGGAGCCGGGGACGACCCGTACCTCCTCCTCGCCTACGGGGAGCTGGCGACGGCCGCGCACGCCGCCGCCGCGGTGGTGGAGCGGGCGACGGACGCCCTCGCCCGGGGGCTGCTCGCCGAGTGGTCGCTGGGCCTGGAGGAACGCGCCGACATCGCCGTCCTCGTGGCGGCGGCCGAGACCGTCACGGGCCGGGCGGCCGTCCACATCACCACCCGCATCCTGGAACTCGTCGACGGCACCGCGGGCGCCGACGTCCGGGGCGGCGGTCCGGGCTTCGACCGCTTCTGGCGCAACGCCCGCGCGCTCACCGCGCCCACCCAGGCGGCCCACCGGCTCCGCGACATCGGGGACCACTACCTCAACGGCACCCACGCCCGGCTCACCCTGCTCGCCTGAGCAGCGATACGGCCCGAAGGGCCGGAAGGACCGGCATGTCGGGACGTCCGGCCCTCTCGTCGCACCGCCGTAGGGCCCAAGCTGGAGGGAGCAGGGCCGGCCGCCCGGCGGGCCCGTCACCGCACCGACGGAGGCAGCCTGATGAGTCGTGAGATCGTCGCAGGAGTGGACGGTTCCCCGGAGAGCCTCGCCGCGGCCGACTGGGCCGCCCGCGAGGCCCTGCACCGGGGCCTCCCGCTACGGCTCGCGCACGCGTGGCGCTGGGAACCGCTCGACATCCCCCTGGCGCAGGACCCCGAGGAGCAGCAGCGCGCGGCGTACGCGGTGCTGCGCGAGGCCGAGGCCACGCTCGCCGAGCGCCACCCGGGGCTCGACCTCACGACCGAGCTGCTCCCCGACACCCCGGTCGCCGCGCTGCTCGGCGCCGAGGAGCGGGCCGAGCTGCTCGTCATCGGCTCGCGCGGCCACGGCGCCGTCACCGGCTTCCTGCTCGGCTCGTACGGGCAGCAGATCATCGCCGGCGCCACCCGCCCCGTCGTCGCCGTCCGGTCCCGTGACGGCGAGCAGGCCGAACCGCCCTCGGGGTACGTGCTCGTCGGTCAGCTGGGCAGTCCGGAGGACAGCGCGGCCGCGCTCGGCTTCGCCTTCGGGACCGCCGCCGCGCGCGGGGCGGCGGTGCGGGCCGTCCGCGCGTGGAGCCTGCCGCCCCTGTACGCGTACAGCCCGGCGTCGATGCGGCTCGCGGACGAGGCCGGCGGGCTCGTCCCGTACGAGGAGAAGGCGCTGCGCGAGGCGCTCGCCCCCTGGCGCGAGCGGTACCCCGACGTGCCTGTCACCGAGCACGTCGAGCTGGGCAGCGCGGGCCAGGTGCTCCTGTCCGGCTCGGGCGGCGCCCAGCTCCTGGTGGTCGGCCGGCGTGCCCGGCGCGGGGCCGTCGGGCCGCGGATCGGTTCGGTGGCGCACGCGGCGCTGCACCTCGCGCCCTGTCCGGTGGCGGTGATCCCGCAGGGCTGAAAGGCTCGGACGTGGGTTGACACACCGCGTTGACGAGGAGTGTCGGGGCGGCGGGAGCCGGAAAGTCTTACCGCCGTCGCCCCGGTGGCTCTCCGAGCGCCGGACCGAACGGCGACCCCGGCGAGAGAGCGGAGCTCCATGCGGCACCACGACCGTCCCGGCCAGCCCGAAGAGCGCGACCCCACCGACCGCTTCGCGAGCCCTCGGCCTTCCGCCGCGGGCAGGCACCGGAGAACGGGCGGGACGCGGCGGCACGTTCCGCGCCGGCCGTCGTTCCGTACCGCCGTCACCCTCGGCGGAGCCGCGGCCGTGGTGCTCACGGTGGCGACCGGGATGTACGTGGCCACTCCCGCGACCGGCACGACGGCCACCGCGGCCGCCGCCCCGGACCGGCCGACGGCGGCCGCCGGGAAGGCCGCCCGGTTCGTGCGGGACGTCGTGGAGCTCGCCAACGCCGAGCGCGAGAAGGCCGGTTGCGACCCGCTCCGCTCCGAGGGGCACCTGCGGGCCGCCGCGCAGGGGCACGCCGACGACATGGCCGCCCGCGACTACTACGAGCACCACAGCCCGGAGGGCCGGGACGCGGGCGACCGGATCACCGGCGCCGGGTACGCGTGGTCGACCTGGGGCGAGAACATCCACCGCGGACCGAAGACCCCGGCCCGGGCCATGGCGGACTGGATGGACAGTCCCGGCCACCGGGCGAACATCCTCAACTGCTCCTTCAAGGACATCGGCGTCGGGGTGACCCTCGCCGCCAACGGCCCCTGGTGGGTGCAGGACTTCGGAGCCAGACGCTGAGCAGCCGCCGTCTCCCGTTCAGGAGGCGGGGGCGGCCAGTTTCTGCACCCAGATCCGTCCGCTCGGACCGGGCACCGACGCGACGCCGGTGTCCCGGTACCGGCAGTCCAGCATGTTCTGCTCGTGCATCGCCCCGTCCTGCCAGTCCTCGACGACGCTCTCCGGGTCGGCCGCGCCGCGCGCCAGGTTCTCGGCCCAGGCACTCCAGTCGTATCCGGCGGCGGTGATCCGCGCGTCCGCGAACTCGCCCTCGGGGCTGCTGTGCCCGTAGAAGCCGCGCGCGACCATGTCCCGGGCGTAGCCGCGGGCCGCCTCGACGAGCCGGGGGTCGGTGCGCAGCGGGGCGCAACCGGCCTTCGCCCGGAGGCGGTTGACGAGCGCGGTGACCCGCTCCCCCGGGTCGGCGGCCGGTGTCGGGCGCGGGGTGCGCCGGGGTGTGGGGGCGGCGGTGGTCGGCGCGGGGGCGGCGACGGTGGCCACCGGGCTCGGGGAGACCGTGGCCGGGGCGGTCGTCGCCGGGGGCCCGGCGAGGGGCCGCTCGGGCCTGGCCCGTGCCTCGGGCCGCGGCGGTACGAGGAGGGCGACGGCTCCGAGGACTGCGACGGCCGCGACGCCGGCGACGGTGGCGCGGCGGAGGGGGGTCCAGCGGCCGCCCCGTACGGAAGGGGTCTCCGCGTACGCCGTGTACTCCACCGCGGGTGCGTCCGCGAGCTTCGCCGCGACGGTGAGCGGCGGCACGAGGCCGATGCCGACGAGGAGGCCCTCGACGGGGGCGAGTCCGCTGCGGCCGGTCGCGCGGGAGGCGCAGGCGGCGCAGCCGCGCAGATGGCGGGCGATCCGCTTGCGCCAGAGCGGGGAGGGCCGGCCGTCCCAGGCCGTGAGCATCTCGGTGAGCTCCGGGCAGGGCGGCATCGCGTCCAGGGCGCGGACCACCGCGCGTCCGGTGTCGAGGCGTTCCCTCATCCGCTGGACGCGGACGGCGGCGTGCGCCGGGGTGACGCCGAGGCCTTCGGCGAGCTCGGCGCGGGTGAGTTCGCCGGCGGCCTCCAGCCACCACAGCGCGAGGAGTTCGGCGTCGTCCTCGTCGAGCCAGCGGGTCGCGCGGGCCACGTCGCGGCGCTGCCCGGAGAGGCCGAGGCGGAGGATGGTGAGCTCGGTGAAGTCCCCGGCCGGGTCCGCGAGCTCCGCGGCCCGGTCGAGGCCGGGGACGGGCCCCCGACGGCGTTCCTGCCAGCGGCGCCGTATGCCGTTCATGGCGATGGCGACGAGCCAGGACCGGAAGCGCGACGGGTCGCGGAGGCCGGTGAGGCCGTCGAGGGCGCGGACCATCGTCTCCTGGACGATGTCGTCCGTGTCGGCGTGGCCGTCGAGGGCCCGGCCGACGATGTTGTGGACGAGCGGAAGATGGTCGCGGACCAGGGTGTCCCTGGCGTCCGCGTCACCCGCCCTGGCCGCCTTGACCAGCGCGGTGGTGCGTCGCTCGTCGCTGTGCATGGGTCTGCTCCCTCATCCCTGGTCCGAGTCCCCCGTCGTCAGGAGACCCGTGGGCAAGGGAGGGATAACACTTTCCGATGGCCGACGGCTACCGCGGTGGTGCCGCGGGCAGGGTCGGGACCGTGGCCCCGTTCCCCTCCCGGACGGCCGCCACGACGGCGTCGTGCAGCTCGCGGCTCTCCTCCTCCGAATCGCACGGAACGGGACTGCCCGACATGGTGAACCAGTCGGACGCGCCGCTGTACTGCACGGCCACGCGTGCCTCGCGATCGGCGAACGTCGTGTGCACGGTCACATCGCCCGTGAGGACACCCGCCTCGTCGGTCAGCACCCCACCTCGCCCGGTGTAGACACCGGCGGTCGTCCAAGATGCCCAGCTCATGCCCTCCAGGGTCACACCGGTGGGTGAGATGCGCCACCGACGGGACCGCCCCGGCCGGAGGGATTCCGGCCGGGGCGGTACGGGTCGCGCGCCGAGGCGGTACGGGTCGTCGCGCGCCGGGGCGGACGACGGTCCGCGCCGGATCAGGCGAGGGACGCGACGGCCTCGTTGAACGTGGCGGACGGGCGCATCACGGCCGCGGCCTTGGCCGGGTCGGGCTGGTAGTAGCCGCCGATCTCGGCCGGGGAGCCCTGGACGGCGATCAGCTCGTCGACGATCTTCTGCTCGTTGGCGGTGAGCGTCTCGGCGAGCGGGGCGAAGGCCTTCGCCAGCTCCGCGTCCTCGGTCTGGGCGGCCAGCTCCTGGGCCCAGTAGAGGGCCAGGTAGAAGTGGCTGCCGCGGTTGTCGATACCACCGAGGCGACGGGTCGGCGACTTGTCCTCGTTGAGGAAGGTGCCGGTGGCGCGGTCGAGGGTGTCGGCGAGGACCTGGGCGCGGCTGTTGCCCGTGGTCGTCGCGAGGTGCTCGAAGGAGGCGGCCAGGGCGAAGAACTCGCCGAGGCTGTCCCAGCGGAGGTAGTTCTCCTTGACGAGCTGCTGGACGTGCTTCGGGGCGGAGCCGCCGGCGCCGGTCTCGAAGAGGCCGCCGCCCGCCATCAGCGGGACGACCGACAGCATCTTGGCGCTGGTGCCCAGCTCCAGGATCGGGAAGAGGTCGGTCAGGTAGTCGCGCAGGACGTTGCCGGTGACCGAGATGGTGTCCTCGCCGCGGCGGATGCGCTCCAGGGAGAACTTGGTGGCCTCGACCGGGGAGAGGATCTTGATGTCCAGGCCCTCGGTGTCGTGCTCCGGCAGGTACTGCTCGACCTTGGCGATGAGCTGCGCGTCGTGGGCGCGGTTCTCGTCCAGCCAGAAGACGGCCGGGGCGCCGGTGGCGCGGGCGCGGGTGACCGCGAGCTTGACCCAGTCCTGGATGGGCAGGTCCTTGGTCTGGCAGGCGCGGAAGATGTCGCCCTCGGCGACCTCCTGCTCCAGGAGGACGGTGCCCTCGGAGTCGACGAGGCGGACGGTGCCGGCCTGGGCGATCTCGAAGGTCTTGTCGTGGGAGCCGTACTCCTCGGCCTTCTGCGCCATGAGGCCGACGTTCGGGACGGAGCCCATGGTGGACGGGTCGAAGGCGCCGTGGGCACGGCAGTCCTCGATGACGGCCTGGTACACGCCGGAGTAGCTGTGGTCCGGGAGGACCGCGAGGGTGTCGGCCTCCTGGCCGTCCGGGCCCCACATGTGGCCGGAGGTGCGGATCATGGCCGGCATCGAGGCGTCGACGATGACGTCGGACGGCACGTGCAGGTTGGTGATGCCCTTGTCGGAGTCGACCATCGCCAGGGCGGGGCCCTCGGCGAGCTCGGCCTCGAAGGAGGCCTTGATCTCGGCGCCGTTCGGGAGGGCGTCGAGGCCGTTCAGGACGGTGCCGAGGCCGTCGTTCGGGGACAGGCCGGCGGCGGCGAGCGCCTCGCCGTACTTCGCGAAGGTGTTCGGGAAGAAGGCGCGGACGACGTGGCCGAAGACGATCGGGTCGGAGACCTTCATCATCGTGGCCTTGAGGTGCACGGAGAAGAGCACGCCCTCGGCCTTGGCGCGGGAGACCTGCTCGCCGAGGAAGGTGCGCAGGGCGGCGGCGCGCATGACGGCGGCGTCGACGACCTCGCCGGCGATGACCTTCAGCGGCGCACGGAGCTCGCTGACGGTGCCGTCGGCGGCGGTGAACTCGAAGCGGAGGGTGTCGTCCTTGGCGATGGCGACGGACTTCTCCGTGGAGGCGAAGTCGTTCTCGCTCATCGTGGCGACGTTCGTCTTGGACTCGGGGGTCCAGGCGCCCATGCGGTGCGGGTGGTTCTTGGCGTAGTTCTTGACCGAGCCCGGCGCGCGGCGGTCGGAGTTGCCCTCGCGCAGGACCGGGTTGACGGCCGAGCCCTTGATCTTGTCGTAACGGGCGCGGACGTCCTTGTCCTGGTCCGTCTGCGGGTCGTCCGGGTAGTCCGGGAGGGCGTAGCCCTGCGCCTGGAGCTCGGCGATCGCGGCCTTCAGCTGCGGGATGGACGCCGAGACGTTCGGCAGCTTGATGATGTTGGCGCCGGGCGTCTTGGCCAGGTCGCCGAGCTCGGAGAGGGCGTCGGCGATGCGCTGGCCCTCCTCCAGGAACTCGGGGAAGACGGCGATGATGCGGCCCGCGAGGGAGATGTCACGCGTCTCGACCGTGACTCCGGCCTGCGAGGCATACGCCTGGATCACGGGCAGGAACGAGTACGTCGCCAGGGCGGGCGCCTCGTCAGTGTGGGTGTAGATGATGGTCGAGTCAGTCACCGGGTGCTCCGCTCCACGTCTGCGTATGCGAGATTGCTCGACATCAAGATATCTCGTGATCGTGCTCCTCGGTAAAGGGCCCCACGAGCTCGGCGTCGCGGGGGACGCCGGCGGCCTCCACGAAGGGCCCGCCGAGCCGGTACGCGGCGGGGGCGCCGTCCACGTCGACGCGCCGGAGCACGGCGAGCAGGATCAGTCCGGTGGCGGCGACGACGCCGGCGGCGAGGGCCTGGCCGCAGCGGTGCGCGAGCCGGAGCTCGGCCGGGTCGTACGGGGCGGTGGCGGGCAGCGCGAGGGTGTCGCCGAGCAGCCAGAGCCCCGCTCCGAGGCCGCCCAGGGCCAGCAGGGCGAGCGGGACGGTCACCGGGAGACCGGGCAGGGCGGGTCCCCGGCGCGGGCCGGGGCGGACCTTGCCCCGGCGGGCGATGACGGCGAGGAGGCCCGAGGTCACGGCGAGGACGACGAGGGCGGCGGCGATGACGTCGCCGGGCCGGTGCTGCCCCGCCGCGAGGGTGTACGCGCCGACGGCGACGGCCCAGAGGGTGGCGGCGCCGACGGCCAGGGCGCGCTGCCGGTAGGGGGCGACGAGGACCAGGCCGAGGGCGATGCCGACGGCGAGCGTGCTCTGGGCGCTGGGGAAGCCGCTGGTGGCGAGGCCGGCGGTGTCGGCGAGCCGGGGGCGGGGGGCGTACCGCTGGAGGAGTCCGGTGACGGCGAGGGCGGTGACGACCGCTCCGGCGGCGGCGCCGGTGAGGGCGTACCGCTTGCGTATGAGGCCGGTGGCGAGGAGGAGGACGCAGCCGAGGACGAGGGAGACGGTGGTGGCCCCGGCGAGGGAGGGATGCTCGCGGAGCAGGGTGGCGGCGGCGGGGTCGGCGCGGCGGCCGGTGACGGCGGCGTCGCCCCAGCGGCGGCCGGTCGCGGTGAGCACGAGTCCCGCGTAGATGACCGTGAGGAGGAGGACGGCCCCGAGGCAGGCACGGCGGGTCCGGGTGCGGACCCGTGTGCTGAACGAGCCGGCGGCTTCGCCGGCCACGGCGGCGTACCACCAGGTGTCACCGGTCTCCAGCGGCCTCGGGGAGCCGCCGGCGCGGAGCCTGTCGTAGGAAGCCATGCCCCGATTCGAACCCATGCGCGCCCGTGGCGCCCGCTGGACTCACCCGAACGACACGTCGGAGGCGGGTCAGGCGTCCTGGCGCGGGCGCTGGGAGAGGACGAGGAGGATCAGTCCGGCGAGGAGGAAGCCCAGGGCGATGCCCTGGACGGTGGAGCGCGCTCCCCGGTCGTCGAGGAGCGCGGTGGCCGCCTGGAGCGCCAGCGCGGCCCCCATCGACAGCTGGGCCCAGCCGAAGAGTCGCGGCCGGTGGACGTAGCCGCGCTGCCAGGGCATCACCCAGCCGCTGCGGAGCGTGGCCGTCCCGCCGACGAGAGCCAGCAATGCGACCACGGCGCTCGGAATCGCCATGTACCAGGACACGGTCCCCCCTCGATCTTCCAGCACCGCGCCGGAAGTCGACGCGATCATGCCACAGCGAGCCGGCCGGCGCGGTCGCGGTCGTGGCGGCGTGTGCCGTAGAGGGTGAACGCCGTGTTCACCAGGGCGACATGACTGAGCGCCTGGGGCATGTTGCCGAGCTGACGGCCGGCCACCGGGTCCCATTCCTCGGCGAGGAGCCCGACGTCGTTGCGGACGTCGAGGACCCGCTCGAAGACGGCCCTCGCCTCGTCGGCGCGGCCGGTCACGGCGAGGGCGTCGGCGTACCAGAACGTGCAGGCGACGAAGCTCCCCTCGGTGCCGCCGAGGTCGTCGAGCTCGTGCGTGCCGCCGTCGCGGGCGTCGCCGTACCGGCGCAGGAAGCCGTGGTCGTCGAGCCGTTCCATCGCCCGGACGGTGCCGAGGACACGGGGGTCGGCGGCCGGGAGGAAGCCGAGCCGGGGGATCAGCAGGGCGGTGGCGTCGACCTGCCGGCTTCCGTAGTACTGGGTGAAGGAGCCCTGTTCCTCGCTCCATCCGCGGGCGCAGATCTCCGCGTGCAGTTCGGTGCGGAGCGCCTGCCAGCGTGCGAGGGAGCCGCGCAGTCCGGCGAGGCGGGCGAGGCGGACGGCACGGTCGGCGGCGACCCAGGCCATGACCTTGGAGTGGACGAAGTGGCGGCGCGGGCCCCGGACTTCCCAGATGCCCTCGTCGGGTTCGCGCCAGCGCTTGCCGAGGTACTCCAGGAGCGAGGCCACCAGGGACCAGGCCGCGGGGTCGAGGTCGACGCCGGCCCGGACGGCCGAGTAGACGGTGCTGAGGACCTCGCCGTAGATGTCGAGCTGGAACTGGCCGACGGCGGCGTTGCCGAATCTGACGGGGCGTGAGTTCTCGTAGCCGGGCAGCCAGTCGGCGTACGTCTCGGGCAGCCGCCGCTGCCCCTCGACCCCGTACACCGGCTGGAGGTCGGCGGGGTCGCCCGCGACGGCGCGCAGCAGCCAGTCGGTCCAGGCCAGGGCCTCCCTGCGGTATCCGCTGCGGAGCAGACAGGAGAGGGTGAAGGTGGAGTCGCGCAGCCAGCAGAAGCGGTAGTCCCAGTTGCGGCCGCCGCCGACGGACTCGGGCAGCGAGGCGGTGGCGGCGGCGACGATGCCGCCCGAGGGGGCGTAGGTGAGGGCCTTGAGGGTGAGCAGGGAGCGGAGCACGGCCTCGCGGGCGGGCCCTTCGTAGCGCAGGTTCGCTGCCCAGTCGTTCCAGAAGGCGAGGGTACGGGCGAGGGCGGCGGCGACACCGGCGGGCGAGGCGGGCGGCGGCGCGGGGGCGTACGAGGGGCTCCAGCCGAGGACGAAGGCGACCCGGCGGCCGGCCGTGACGGTGAACTCGCAGCTCGTACGGTCGGGGGTGACGTCCAGTTCGACGCCGGGCCCGCAGGAGAGGTGGGCGGCGTCCGGCCCGGCGAGGGAGACGACGGTGCGCCGGTCCTTCGCGCGGGTCCAGGGCACGATGCTGCCGTGGTCGAAGCGGACCCTCAACTCGCCCCGTACGGCGACCCGTCCGGCGACCCCCTCGACGATGCGGACGATCCTCGGGGAGTCCTCGCCCGGGCTGCGGGGCGGCATGAAGTCGGTGATCCGGACGGTTCCGGAGAGGGTCTCCCAGACGCTGTCGAGGACGAGCGTGTCGCCGCGGTAACTCCTGCGCGTACAGCGGCCGTTGCCGACGGGGGCGAGGATCCATCGGCCGTGGTCCGGCTCGCCGAGGAGGGCGGCGAGGCAGGCGGGCGAGTCGAAGCGGGGTGCGCACCACCAGTCGACGGACCCGTCGGTCCCGATGAGCGCGGCGGTCTCCAGGTCACCGACGAGGGCGTAGTCCTCAATTCGCCCTGCCATGACCGGATTGTATTCCTCCGGGGGATCGCGTGCAGAAACAACCTGGTGACAGGGGGGAATGACCCGGCGGCAGAGCGGGTCATCCTTTCGCGCGGGTCCGCATATCCTTCCGCTCTTCTTGACGGCGTCGCCCCGGGCGCAGGATTCTGAGAACGCGGGCCGGCCATCGAGAGGCCGGGCCGGCGAGAAGGCCGTACCGATGAGTAGCGATTCGCATGCGCATCCCCTGCGCCGGTCGACCGACCGGGCACCCGGTTCTGGCACCCTGACGGTGAGCCTCGTCCTCACGGCCCGTCCGGACGGCGGGGACCCGGGAGCGGCGCTCGACCGGATCCTCGACCAGGTGCCGTCGAGCGTGCGGGAGGTCGTCCTGATCGGCGGACCCGCCGGAGGGACCGAGGAGCGCGCCGGGCTCGGCGTGCTCCGGCTCGGGGCCTGGGACTTCACCCGCGGCGACATTCCGCACGCGGCCCTGCTCGCCGCGACCGGGGATCTGGTCGTTCTGATGAACGCCGACGGAAGCATGTCGCCGCAGGAGATCCCGCATTACCTGCATTACCTGGAAAGCGGTTACGACTTCGTCAAGGGATCGCGTTTCATCGCGGGCGGGGATTACGCCGACTATCCGCTGTCACGGCGGATCGGGCACCGCGCTCTGCTGCGGGTCGCCCGCCGCCTCTACGGCCAGCACCTGACGGATCTCTGGTACGGATTCTGTGCGTTCCGGCGCCCCTTCGTCGACCTCCTCGACCTGCGCGAGGACGGGGTGGAGCTCGGCGCCGAACTCGTCACGCACGCGCTGCACTACGGGCTGCGCGTCGCCGAGGTGCCGAGTCTCGAACTGCCCCGCCGTCACGGCCCGTCGCATCCCCGCACGATCCGCGACGGCGCCCGTATCCTCGGCGCCCTCCTCCAGGAGCGACCGCACAACGCCCTGTCGCGCCTCACGCGGACCCCTTTGCGCGGCTCGCGGGACGCTTCCGGTTGACGAAACGGCCCCAAGGGTGCTAACGCTGAGATGAGCAACATTTCTGGACAAACCAGACAGTGAGCGCACACCCTCGGCAGGGTCGGTTGCCGGAAGAGGCTCGTCGTGACCTCCATCCATTCCAGCCGGACGCCGGTGGCACCCGTGCCGCACCCCCTGCGGCGGGTGACCGACTGGCCCCTCGCCGATGCCCGGCACCGCTCGCTCTGCCGCCCCCCGCACCGTCCGACGGCCCATCCCGCCCGCCGCGCCACCGACCGGATCGGCCGCCATGTCCCCGCGCCCCTGTGCCTGACCCGCAGGCCGCGCGGCGCAGGGCGGCGACGGCGCGCGCGTACGGCCCACACCCGCACCGCGCGACGGAGTCGCGGCTCCGGCCGATCGTCCGGCGCGTCCGGCTCATCAGGCTCACCCGGCCCCTTCGGCGGGTGCGGTGCGACCCACCGCGCCGCCCCTTTCCGCGCCCCCGCCCCGGTGCGGGCCCGGAAGCCGGGGAGGCGGGTGCCATGACCGGCTTCCGCGGACCCCTGCTCGTCGCCGTGTCGGGTCCCGACGACGCGGGCACGTCCTCGCTGGTGCGCCGGCTCGGGAGACTGCTCCGCGAGCGCGGCGTCACCGTCGTCACCGTCCATGGCCACGGCTGCTTCCTGTGCCGCCGACTCCCGGTTCCGCCACGCGTGAGGGAGACCGGGGAACCGGGTGGGGGCGGGTGGGCACGGCGCGCCTCGGATCCCGAGCGCCGGGGACCCCGGCTGCGCCGTGTCCACGCGCTCCTCGAAGCCGCCGAGCTCGCGGCCCGGATCGCCGCGGCCCGGCGGTTCGCGCGGGCGCGGGCCCACGGCGGGCAGGCCGTGGTCGTCACCGACCGCGGCCCGCTGGACGGCCTGGTGAGGTTCGACCCGCCGGCCTCCTCCGGGACGGCGTCCGCCTTCTGCCGGATCGCCGCGGGCTACGCCCTGACGCTGCTGGTGGAGACGGGGCCCTGGGCCCGGCCGGTCCGCGGCCGGGAGGAGACCGAGGGATCACCGGCCGCCCGGTGGGGCCGCTACCGGAGCTGGTCGCTGCGGCTGACGGGCATCGCGCGCCTCGACGGCGCACGGGCCCCGTCCCTGGTGGCGGGCGCGGCCCTGGAGCGGATCCTCGACACGGTGTGGGAACGGGAGCGGGTGGTCGCCGAGCCGGAGCCCGAGCCGGCCGGGGAGCGGCGGCACGTGGTGCTGTCGGTCTACGACGACGCGGACGACCCCGCCCACCGGGGCGAAGGGCCGCTGCTCGCGGGCAAGGTGGCGCGGCGGCTCGCCGAGGACTTCCGGGTGACCATCGTGACGGCGGGCCGACGCGGCGGCACCGAGGACCGGGACGGCATCCGGTACGTCCGGCTCCCGGTGGGCCGGGCGGGCCCACGCACCGGAAGGCTGCTCTTCCTCGCGATGCTGCCGTTCGCGGCCCGGCGGATCCGGCACGACCTGTGGCTGGAGAACTTCACTCCCCCGTACTCGACGAGCTTCCTGCCCCTGACGACCCGCGCCCCCGTGGTCGGCATCGACCACGGGGGCGCCGAGGCCCCGTGGTGGCGCCACCACGTGCCGTTCTTCCTGGTGGAGCGGCTCGGCCTGCGCTGCTACCGGCACATCGTGGTGACGAACGCGGCGGACGGATCGGTGATCCGCAGGCTCAGCCCCCGGGCCGACGTACAGGTCGTTCCCAACGGGGTGGAACAGCCCTTCCCTGACGAGGCCCGGCTGGGCGCCGGGCAGTTCATCCTCTTCCTGGACCGGATCGACACCTGGGTGAAGGGCCTCGACCTGCTGATCGACGCCTACGACCGGGCCCGGCCGCCGCTCGACCTGCTGCTCGCGGGCACGGGTCCCCCCGCGGAGGAACGCCGGCTCACCGCGCTCCTCGCCGCCCACGCCCGCGGCCCCGAACCCCGGATCCACTGGGTCGGACCCGCCGGAGAGGCCCGCAAGCGCCAGCTGCTGCGCGACAGCGCCTTCCTGGTGATGCCGTCCCGGCACGAGACCTTCGGTCTGGTGGCCCTGGAGGGCATGGCGTACGGCAAGCCGGTGCTGCACTTCGACCTGCCGGCGCTGCGCTGGATGCGCGACGGCGGCGACGTGGCCGTCCCGCCGTTCGACGTGGCGGCGTTCGGGGCGCGCATGACCGAACTGGCGACGGACACGGCGCTCCGGCGCCGACTGGGCCACCGCGCCGGGATCGCGGCGCGGCACTACACGTGGGACGAGACGACGGGCCGCTATCTGGCCCTGGCCCATCGGCTGCTCGACTCACCCGCCGCCGCGCGGCGGCCGAGGAAGAGGGGTGCGTCGTCATGGCAGACGACCCGCTGACCGGATTCGTCCGCACCGTCCTGGGCACCGGCGTCCCGATGCTCGTGCTCTCACCGCATCTGGACGACGCCGTGCTGTCCTGCGGCGCGCTGCTCGGCTGGGCGGGGCGGCGGGCCCCGGTGACGGTCGCGACGCTGTTCACGGAGGCCGCGCCGCCTCCGTACACCCTCTCCGCCCGGCAGTACCTGAAGCGGGCCGGGGCCCGGGACGCGCAGGAGCTGTTCGCCGACCGGCGCGCGGAGGACCGGCGGGTCCTGGAGCTGCTCGACGCCGACTGGCGCCATGTCGGCCTGGTCGACGGGCTGTTCCGGCGGCTGCCGCGGATCGGCCCGGGCACCGCCCGGCTGTCCCGGGTGCTGCCCGAACTGGCGCATGTGTACCCCACGTACCGCCTGCACCTGTCCCGGGGCCGGGTCTCCTCGTACGACGCCGAGACGCTGCGCGTGGCCGGGGAGGTCGTCGACGCGCTGCTGCCCGCCCGCTCCGGCGGCCTGGTGCTCGCGCCCCTCGGCGTGGGCGGGCACGCCGACCACGTCCTGGCCCGCACCGTCGCGGAGCGCAGCGGCCGCCGGGTCGTGTACTACAGCGAGTTCCCGTTCAACCAGACGGCCGCCGCCGACGCGGAGTTCACCGGCCGGCACCGTCTGGTGGCCCGCGCCTGGGAGCGTGACCTCGACCGGAAGGCGGAGCTGATCCGCGGCTACCGGACGCAGACCGGGACGCTGTTCCCCGGGGGCGGCATCCCGCGGGCGCCCGAGGTGTATCTGCTGCCCGAGGCCGCCGACCCCGCCGTGTCCTGGGAATCCGATCGCCTGCGCGGCACCCGGGCCCGGACCGCGGGAGGTGTGGGGTGACCGCCCCGGACACCGTCCCCGTCCTCGCGCCCGGCGCGGGCGGGCGGGCGGGGGTCGCGTGCCGGCGGCCCTCCCCGCTGTGCCGGGCGCCGGGACCGGACGCCTCGGAGGTGCCCGATGCCGCGCCATGAGCGGCGGCCCCGTGTCCTGCTCCTGACCGCCGGCGCGCTGGACGGTCCGGAGGCCTGTGGCGTGCGGCTGGCCGCCGACGTCCTCGGGGCCCTGCCCGACGTGGACTTCGTCTGGTTCACCCAGGGGCCGCGACGGCGCCAGGCCCCGCCGGAGCGCGGGCGGCCGGTCCGCGTCCTGTCCCGGGACGGCGGGCCGCACATCACCCTCCGCGCGCAGTCGGCGCTCGCCGGGGCCGTGTTCGCCCGCCGGGTCGACCTCGTGCACGCCTTCCTGAGCATCGGCCGCGCCTTCCCCGCCTTCTCCTGGCTGCGCCCGCTGCTGCTCAGCGGACGGCCGGTGGTGCACACCGTGCCCGGGGTGACCGACAACCGCTCCCTGCGGCGCGCCCGGCCGCTCGGGACCACGGTCGCCCTGTCCGAGTCGATGGCCCGCCGGCTGCGGGCGGCGGAGTTCGGGGACGTCCGGGTGGTCCCGCCCATGGTCCGGCTCGACGAGTGGCCGTACCTGCCGCGGCCCGAGGGCTTTCCCGTGGTCCTCTTCGCCGGTCACCACGACCCGCACGGCGGGGCGGAGATCGCGATCGAGGCGGCTGCGGTGGCCCACGGCGAGGGGGCCAGGTTCCGGCTGGTGCTCGCGATGCGGGGACGGCCGGGGCAGGACGCCGAGGCCCTCGACGAGGCGCTGCGGGAGCGGGCCGGCGCGGCCGGGCTGCCCGAGGTCGACGTCCGCGGATACGTCGACGACATGCACGCCCTGCTGGCCTCCGTCCAGGTGCTGCTGTTCCCGCCGGCCCGGCTCGGCGGCCACGCGGACATCCCGCTCACGGTGCTCCAGGCGCTGGCCTCCGGGCGGCCGTCGATCCTCAGCGACCTCCCCCAGTTCGCCGACTTCGGCCATGCCGTGCTGCGGGCCCCGGCGGGCGACGCGCGCCGCACCGGGCAGCAGCTGGCGTGGCTGCTCGACCAGCCGCGCTCCTGGGACATGCTCGCGGAGCGGGGGCGGGCCCTGGTCGAGGACCACTTCGGCCCCGAGCGCTTCGCCGCCCGGTACGCGGCGCTCTACCGGGAGCTGCTGGCCTGACGGCCCGGCCTCACCCCCGTACCGGTCACGGCGAACCGTCCGGCCGGGTCGCCGAGAGGAGCAGGACGCCGGTGTCCCCGTACTCGGGCAGGGTGCGGTCCTTCGCGAGCCGGGTGATCCGCAGGCCGGTGGTACGGGGGACGAACACGGCCCGCAGGGCGGGCTCGTCGACCGGGCAGGCGGGCCAGACCGGGCCGGTGCCGATGCGGTAGCTGGGCATCTGCTCCATGAAGGCGGCGATGAGCGTCCCGCCGGGCCTGACGGCGCGGACGAAGGCGTCGCAGACGGCGGTGAACTCGCCGAAGTCCTCGGTGACGCTCTCGGCGACGAAGTTCATCGAGGCGAGGTCGTACGTGCCGGGGACCAGGTCGTCGGCGGTGCCCCGGACGACCCTGACCCGGTGGAGCGCCTCCGCGCACTCCGCCGGGAGGGCGGGGTCGAGGGAGCGGCACAGGGCGTAGAAGGGCCGCCAGCTGTCGTCGATGCCGTACGTGAGCTGTGCGCGCAGATAGCGGACGCTGGCGGCGCTGGGCTCGACGGCGTCGACGCCGCGGCTCGCGGCGCCCGCGAGCATCAGCGGGTACAGATTGGGTCCGGCGCCGAGCTCCACCGTGCGGGAGAGGCTGCCGGGGGTGAAGCGCCGGTAGACGGCGGCGTGATGGCGGATGACGCCGATGTCGCAGGGGTGGAGCCTGCGGTAGTTCTCGGCGAGGTAGGCGTCGACCGGCCAGGCGTTCCAGTCGGCGTCCCGGTTGCGGCGGACCCGGCCCGTCTCCTGGGGGCCCGGCGGATTCAGGTCCATCACTCCTCCGCGGGCCTTCCGGCGGTGACGGAACGGGAGGCCTCGGCGGGCTGCAGCGCGAAGCGCGCGGCGAGCTGTGTGAGGGCGGTGCACAGCTGGTCGATCTCCTCGTCGGTGTTGGCGGCGGTGATCTGGACGCGGAAGCCGACCCGGTCGCGCGGGACGAGCGGATAGGACGCGAGCGTCACGTAGATGCCGTGCTCCCAGAGGAAGGTGGCGACGGCGTCGAGGTCGCGGGCGTCGCCGAGCGGGATCTCCACGATCGGCAGGCCGTCCGTGTTGGGGGTGGCGATGCCCAGGGCCCGCACATGGTCGAGGACGCGGGCCGTCCTGCGGTAGAGGCGGGCCCTGATCTCGTCCCCCCGCTCGTCGTTCAGTTCGAGCCCGGCGAGGGCGGTGGCGAGCGAGGCGGTCGGCGAGGGCCCCGAGTAGAGGTACGGGGCAGCCGCCACCTTGAGGTGGTCCTTGAGCCACCTCGGTACGGCGAGGAAGGCGAGCAGCGAGGAGAAGGCCTTGGAGAAGCCGCCGACCAGGACCAGGTTGTCGTACGTCTCGCCGACATGCCGGACGATGCTGTTGCCGCGCGAGCCGTACGGGCTGCTCTCGCCATCGCGGCGCTCGCCGATGACGCCGAAGCCGTGCGCGTCGTCGACGTACAGCAGGGCGCCGTTCTCCCGGCAGATCCGGGCCAGGACGGGCAGGTCGGGGAAGTTGCCGGTCATGCTGTTGACGCCGTCCATGCAGACGAGCCGGCCCGCCTCCGGGGGCGCGCCGCGCAGCAGCGCGGCCAGCTCCTCCGGCTGGTCGGCGCGGAAGCGGTGGATCTCGGCGCCCTGTCCCCGGGCGCCGACGCAGCCGTCGTACACGGTGCGGTGGGCCTGCGCCTCGACGAAGACCTGTCCGGTGCCGGCGAGGAGCGGGATGACGGACTGGTGGATGAGGGTGATGGTGGGCAGCAGCAGGGTGTCGGGGGCGCCGAGGAGTTCCGTGAGCCGCTCCTCGATGCGGGGGTAGAGCCGGGGGCTGCCGATGAGCCGGGACCAGCTGGGGTGGGTGCCCCACCGCCGGACCTCGGGTTCGATGGCCTCGATGATGGCGGGTTCGAGGTCGAAGCCGAGGTAGTTGCAGGAGGCGAAGTCGATGAGCCAGTCGTCGCCGACGCGGATGCGGCGGCCGTCGACCTCGTCGATGACGGCGTCGCACATGAGGCTGGTCCGCTGGAGGTGCTCCAGGTCCCGCCAGCGGGACTCGCGCGGGGGCCGGACGGTGCGGACCGCCGGGACGGGGCCCGCGAGCCGGACGGCGGGGCGGGCGGTCGGCCCGGTGGCGGCGGGCGGGGAGCGGTGCAGATAGGACTCGGTCTGGTGGGCGGTCATGGGGCGGGCGAAGAGGTAGCCCTGCCCGTACCGGCAGCCCATCTGGGCGAGCAGTGCCCGCTGTTCCTCGTGCTCGATGCCCTCGGCGACGACCTGGAGGCCGAGGACGTCGGCGATGCGCACGATGCCCTCCACGAGCGCCACCTGCTGCAGGTCGGTGGTGATGTCGTCGATGAACGACTTGTCGACCTTGAGGACGTCGATGGGGAACTCGCGGAGGTAGCTGAGCGAGGAGAATCCGGTGCCGAAGTCGTCGATGGCGATGCCGACGCCCAGCTCCTTGAGGGCGGCCATGGTGGTCCGGATCTGGGCGTCCTTGCGCATCAGTACGGTCTCGGTCAGCTCCAGGAAGAGCGAGTCGGGTGCGAGCCCGGAGGAGTGGAGGGCGCGCCGCACCTCTTCGAGGAAGCCGGGGTCGCGGAACTGCCGCGGGGAGACGTTCACATTGGCCCGCAGCGGCGACTGGCGGGGGTGCATGCGCTGCCAGCGCGCGATGTCGAGGGCCGCGTGTTCGAGGACCCAGGCGCCGAGCGGCATGATGTGGCCGCTCTCCTCGGCCAGGGTGATGAACTGGTCGGGCGGCACCATGCCGCGTCGGGCGTGCGGCCAGCGGATGAGCGCTTCGAGGCCGGCCGTGGCGCCTTCCTCCACCTCGACGATCGGCTGGTAGCGCAGGGCGAAGGCGTGGTCGGCGATGGCGTTGTCCATGCCCGCCTGGAGTTCGTGGCGGGCGACGAGCCGGGAGTGCAGCTCGGGGTGGAAGAGCCGCCACCGCTTCTTGCCGGCGGCCTTGGCCGCGTACAGGGCGAGGTCGGCGTGGCCGAGGAGCTCCTCCGCGTGCGCGCTGTCGAGCACGGTCGCGATCCCGACGCTGGTCGACACGGAGACGGCGCCGTCGGTGAGGTGGAACGGCTGGCTGAGGGTGTGCACGATCTCGGCCGCGAGGGCCTCGGCGTCGCGGGGCTCGCGCGCGCCCTCGATGAGGACGGCGAACTCGTCGCCGCCGAGCCGGGCCGCGGTGTCGGTGAGCCGCAGGACCGAGGTGAGGCGGCGGGCGACGGCGACGAGGAGTTCGTCGCCGACGGAGTGGCCCATGGTGTCGTTGACGACCTTGAAGTCGTCGAGGTCGACGAAGAGCATGCAGGTCAGGGTGGACTCGCGGCGGCCGCGGAGCAGCGCCCGCTCGATGCGTTCGAGGAGGAGGACGCGGTTGGGGAGCCCGGTCAGCGAGTCGTGGAACGCCCGGTGGGTCAGCTCCCGTTCCAGCTTCCGCTGCTCGGTCACGTCCCGGAGGGTGAGGACCAGGCCGTGGACGGTGCGCTCGTCGCGCAGGTTGCTGCACCGGACCTCGACCTCCAGTTCGCCCGAGCCGCCGTGCAGCAGCTTCCAGTCGTCCCGGGCGTCGGCGGCGCCGCGGGCGCGCGCGTCGGCGACGAGACGCAGGGCGCTCGCCGTGTCGGCGGGGGCGAGGAGGTCGACGAGCGGGGTCCCGGGGAGCAGCGAGCGGCCGAACATGGACTCGGCGGAGGGGCTGGCGTACCGGATGCTGTCGTCGTCGTCGACGATCAGGATGACGTCCGAGGTGTTGTGCACGAGGGTGCGGAAGTAGGCCTCGCTGGTGCGGCGGTTGACCTCTTCGCTGAGCCCGAAGCGTTCGAGGGCCAGGGCCGCCTGGGAGGCGAGGGACTGGGCGGGTGCCGCGATCTCCGCGAGCTTCTTCTCCGGTCCCGCGAAGAGCATCACGCCGAGCACCGGTTCGCCTCCGGCGGGGACCTGGAGCTCGAGCGGGCACAACAGGGCGTGCGACTCGGGCGTGATCTCGGCTGTGATGGACGGGTCGAGGCGGGTCACCGGGAGCAGCCGGGCCCCTTCGGCGACCAGCTCGGGCCAGGGGGTGCCGCGGGGCCGGATCAGCTCGTCGGTGCGGCAGCTCCAGGGGTGTTCCGCGGTGGCCACGGCGGTCAGGCCGCCGCGGCGGTCCCGGGTGAGCAGCAGGACCCGGTGGGAGGGGCCGGGGCCGAAGAGGGTGGCGGAGGCCGTCTCGACCGCTCCGGCGACCTCGCGGGGGCTGAGGGCGGCGACGAGGGAGGCGGCGGCGACCCTGAGGCTGCGTTCCCGGGCCTCGGCCTTGCCGTGGTCGAGCATCATGCCCCAGAGCCGGGCGAGGACGAGCAGGAACATGATCGCCGAGAAGATCGCGATGACGCCGATGTCCTCGTTCCGGTCGTGGCGCAGGGACTGCAGGAGCAGCAGGACCGGGGCGACGAGGGAGGCTCCGGCGAGCAGCGCGAGCCGCCGCTCGGCGATGCGCGGGGTCGGTTCGGGGGCGGTCTCGGTCAGGCCGGTCATGGAGGGGTGGAGGGCGGCGAGGCCCCAGGCGGTGAAGAAGACGACCCAGCCGAGGTCCCAGGGGGTGCCGACCATCCAGGTGCCCTTGAGCTGGAGGATGCCGTAGATGACGTCCGACGCCAGGATGCCGCAGGTGCCGAGGGTGAGGAGCTGCACGGAGCGGGAGCGCAGTCCGCCGGGGACGAGGAGCCGGGCGAGCATCGCCAGCATCAGCACGTCGCCGAGGGGATACGCGATGGAGATGGCCTTCTCGGTCCAGGTCATGTCCTCGCTTCGGGCGAGCGGGGTGATCAGGTTGACCCAGCAGAGCAGCGCGAGGCCCGAGGTGAGGATCAGCGCGTCGAGGAGGACGGCGAGGTCACGGCCGACGGCCCGGTAGCGGATGAACCCGAACAGGCCGACGGCGAACAGGGGATACGTGGCCAGGTAGAGGGCGTCGGCGATGGACGGGAAGGGTCTGGTCTGGCCGAAGAAGGCCTCCAGGGCGTTGTACGCGGTGTCGCCGCTCACGAAGGTGAGGTTCGCCGCGGCCAGGACCAGCCAGGGCCAGCGGCGGGCGGGCCGGTGCAGATGGACGCCGACGAGGATGGCGACGACGCCGCTGAGCCCGATCAGCGCCCAGAGGGTGGTGTGGCGGGCGGGGATCTCCAGGTACGCGACGGTCAGCAGGGTCACGAACAGGAGGTAGACGACGGTCCAGGTGCGCAGGGCCCGGCGCTCGGTGGCATGCCGGTTCGGCCGGCGCAGCGACATCGTCCACCGCCCCCTTGCCGGGTCGGACGCCGTCGGCAGCGCCCTGGTCGCGGATACGGACCCCGTACGGTGTCCATTCTCCGGGGCCCCCGGGAGGGCTGCATCTCGGCTGCTCCCGCGTCAGGAGGAGGCGCGGACCACGAGCTCGGTGGGCAGCATCCGGCGGGGCTGGTCGTCGGGGTCGCCGGGCGAGGCGATCTCCTGCAGGAGCAGGCGCGCCATGGTGCGGCCCATCTCCTCGATGGGCTGGCGCACGCTGGTCAGCGGCGGGTCCATGTGCCGGGCGACCGCCGAGTCGTCGACGCCGACGAGGGCCACGTCCTCGGGGACCCGGCGGCCTGCCTCGCGCAGGACGCTCCGCGCGCCGGCCGCCATCACGTCGGAGGCGGCGAAGACGGCGTCCAGGTCGGGCCGGCGGTCCAGGAGCTCCCGCATGGCGCGGCGGCCGCCCTCCTCGGTGAAGTCGCCGTTGGCGACCAGCGTCTCGTCGGGCGCGAGGCCGGCCTCCGTCAGGCCCTCGCGGTAGCCGTCGAGGCGGCAGCGGGCCACGTACATGTCGAGCGGTCCGGTGACGGTCGCGATACGGCTCCGGCCGCGTGCCACGAGGTGGGCGACGGCCGTCCGCCCGGCGCCGGTGTTGTCGGAGTCGACGAAGGCGACGCGCTCGGCCTCGGTGCGCCGGCCGTTGAGGACGGCGGGCAGGCCGAGGGCGCGGACCTGGTCGGGCAGCGGGTCGTCGGCGTGCACGGAGACGAGCAGGACGCCGTCCACGCGCTGCGCGGCGAGGTACTGCTCGAAGCGCTGCCGCTCCTGTTCGCTGCGGATGAGGGTGAGCAGCAGCTGTTTGTCGGCGTCGGCGAGTTCGGCGCTGACGCCGCGGATGATGTCGAGGAAGTACGGCTCGGCGAAGAGGCGCGCCTCGGTCTCGGGGATCACCAGGGCGACGGCGTCGGTGCGGCTGCCGGCGAGGGCGCGGGCCGCGCGGTTGGGGACGTAGCCGAGTTCGGCGACGGCCCGCTCGACGGCGGCCTTGGCCTGTTCGCTGACCTTCGGGGAGCCGTTGATGACGCGGGAGACCGTGCCGCGGCCGACTCCGGCCCGGGCCGCGACCTCCTCCAGGGTGGGCCTGCCGGTCTGCCGCCCGCTCACCGCCATGTCCCGTTTCTCCCCTCGGGCCGCCGCCCCCGCCTGCGTGTGCACGCGAACCTATCAGGCGGGGCGGCGGGGGCCGGGGGCCGTGGCGGAACGGCTCAGGCGCCGGTCGGGGCCAGCTCGGCCATCGCGCCCCAGCCCTGCTGCGGGACCTCGACGTTGATGATCTCGGGGGTGGTGGCGATGGCCCCGGCCATGGCCGCCAGGCCGGCGGTGAAGTGCTCGGAGGCGACGTGGACGGCACCCGCCTCGGCGTCGGCGAAAGCCTCCAGGAGGACGAACACGTTCGGGTCGTCGACGCTGCGGGACCAGTCGAAGAAGAGGTTGCCGGGCTCCGCGCGGGTGGCGCGGGTGAAGTCGTCGACCAGGTCGAGCCAGCGGTCGGCGTGGTCGGGTCGGACGGTGAAGCGGACGGCGATGAAGATCATGCGTCCACCCTGCGGCGGGCGGAGCCGGCGGGGCGAGCGGGACGGCTCAGGATTCCGGCAGGATCGGAAAGGCGGGTACGGCACGGGTCAGCGCGGCCCGGATCTCGCCCTGCCGCCGGCCGAACTCGGCGGTCGGCAGGGAGACGGAGAGGGCGTGCACGATGCCGTCGCCGCGCTCGGGCAGGGCCACGGCGAGACAGGTGTACGCGAGGTCGGCCTCGCCCACGGAGACGGCGAAGCCGTGGCCGCGCACCCGGTCCATCTCGGCCTCGAAGCGCTCCGCGCTGGTGATCGTCCGCTCGGTGAAGCGAGCCATGCCGTGCTCCGCCAGGTAGCGGCGGCGCAGCGGGCGCGGCAGCGCGGCGAGCAGAGCCTTTCCGTGCGCGGTCGCGTGGGCGCGGGCCTCGGGGCCCGGGCTGAAGGGGTGTCCGGCGTCGGTGACCGGCGCGGTGGTGTCGACGACGGTGATCAGGCCGTCGCGGTAGGCCGTGTGGTACGCCTCCGCTCCCGTGGCCCGCCGCAGCCGGCCGAGGAGCTCCCCGGTCCCGGCACCGAGCCCGTGGTGCCGCTGGTGCGAGCGGTACAGAGCCGGGACGCGGGGGCCGGGCGCGTACCCCTCGGCGGTCCGGACGAGGTAGCCGCGGGCGAGCAGGGGTCCGGTGAGGTGGTAGACCGTCGAGAGCGCGCAGCCGAGCCGCCGCGCGAGCGCCTTGGCCCCGACGGGCCGGTCGGCGTCGGCGACGACGTCGAGCACGGCGAGGGCCCGCTCGACGGACTGGGGGCCGGGACGCCGGGGCCCGGTGCTGTCAGGCATCACCCCAGCTTATGCGGCCCGCCGTTGTGGGCAGGCGCTCCGCAAGGAGCGGTGCCCACCCCGTTGTGGGCAGGCGTTCCGCAAGGGGCGATGGGGGTCCCCCCTGCTCGAGCGAAGCCGAGAGCTTGGGGGAGGGTGGGCACAACGGACGGCGCCCTTGCCGGCGCCAGAGGCTTCCGCGCCTGAACCCGCACCACGTCGCGCACCGCGCAAGGTGGTGCGGGCCAGGGCGCGGAACGCGGAGGCGCCGCTGAAGGGCGCCGTCCCGTGTGCCCACCCGTCCCGCCCAGCGGGACGATTGCCCACACGGCGGCGGGGTACCGCCCGCCCGGGCGCGGGCCCACACGGGCGGTGGGCGTACGTTCCGTAGCCGGTCCTAAGCGCCCCGTATCCCCGCAGGTCAAACCGCCCTTATGTGCATAAGACACTCTTTCGGCGTACCGTCGTGTGGTTCCCCCCTTCCCTCGACGCACCGGGAGAGCGCGTGCCCCGCTCCACGACCGACCTTGACCCGACGCCCCGCGAGGGGCGCCGACCGCGTCTTCGGGCGGTGGCGATCGCGACGGGTGTGGTGGCGGTCGCGGCGGGCGGCCTGTATGTGGCGGGGCTGCTGGCGACCGGGGACGACATATCCGCCGGCACCCGGGTCGACGGCGTGGACATCGGCGGCATGAGCCGTGCCGAGGCCGAGGCCGAGCTGACCTCCGCGGCCCCGGCCTCCTGGAAGGCGCCGATACCCGTGCGGGTCGGCGACCGCGCCGCCACCGTGGACCCGGCGTCCGCCGGGCTGACCGTGGACGTGGCGAAGACCGCCGACCGGGCCGCCGACCCGTCCCATGACCCCTTCACGGTCATCGGGCGGTTGTTCTCCTCCGGCGAGCGCGAGGTCCAGCCGGTCCTGGCGTACGACGAGGCCAAGACCCGGGCCACCGTCGCCGACCTGGCGAAGCAGAGCGATCTGAGCGTCCGTGAGGGCTCCGTCGCCTTCCGGGACGGCAAGGCCGTCGCGACCCAGCCGGTGACGGGCCGGAAGCTGGACACCGGGCAGGCCACCGAGGCCCTGCGCGCCTCCTACCCGGCCGCCACGGGCGCCTCCCCGGTGACGCTGCCCGTCGCCCTGACCCAGCCCAAGCTGCCCGCCGCCGAGGTGACCCGGTTCCTCGACACGTACGCCGAACCGGCCGTCTCCGGCCCCGTGACGCTCACCGCCGGCGACCAGCGGGTGCGGATCTCCGCCGCCACCCTCGGCGACCACCTCACCGTCAAGAACGACGGCGGCCGCCTCACCGCCTCCCTCGACGAGAACGCCCTGCTGCGCGACCCGGACGTGGCGCGTCCCCTCGCCGCGCTGACGGGCGCGCCCGTGGAGGCCTCCCTCGGGGTACGGGACGGCAAGGTCGTCGTGGAGTCGGACGGTCGCCCTGGCCACGAGGTGACCGCGAAGGCCCTCGGCGACGCCGTACGCCCGCTGCTCACCAAGTCCGGCGACGCGGCCCGTACGGCTCCGGTGGCGACCCGGGTCACCGAGCCCGAGCTCTCCTCCGGCTCCCTGGCCCGCCTGGGCATCAAGGAGCAGATGTCGACGTTCACGGTGAACTTCCCCACCGCCCCGTACCGGACGACGAACATCGGCCGGGCGGCCGAGCTGATCAACGGCTCCCTGGTGCAGCCGGGCGAGGTGTGGAGCTTCAACAGGACGGTCGGCGAGCGGACCCCGGACAACGGCTTCGTCGACGGCACGATGATCCTCGACGGCTCGTACCGCTCCGCGCCCGGCGGCGGCGTGTCGGCGATGGCCACCACCGTCTACAACGCCATGTTCTTCGCCGGCGTGCAGCCCGTGGAGCACGGTGCCCACTCCTTCTACATCGAGCGCTACCCGGCCGGCCGCGAGGCGACCGTCGCCTGGGGCTCGCTCGACCTGAAGTTCCGCAACGACACGGGCAAGCCGATCTACATCAAGGCGGGCGCCACCGACCACTCGGTCACGGTGAGCTTCCTCGGCACGAAGAAGTACGACTCCGTGGAGGCGGTCGCCGGGCCGCGCACCAACCTCACGCAGCCCACGAAGCGCGAGGGCACCGGCGAGGCCTGTGTGCCGCAGCCGCCCCTGGAGGGCTTCGACATCTCGGTGGACCGCGTCTTCAAGAACGGCGGCGCCGAGGTCAAGCGCGAGACGTACAAGACCCACTACACCCCGCGCGACGAGGTGACCTGCAAGCCGGTCGCCGAGGACGGCGCCCGGGACGGCGGGCAGGGCGGCGACCGCCGCTGACGGAAGGGTGTCTTCCCGTTCGGCCGGGGCATGACTTCGGAGCGCGGCCCGTCGCCCCTCGACCGGGCCGCACCGAACCTCCCCGGACCGTCGGAGGCACGCCTTGGCACAGCGCAGCGACCCCTTCGAGCGGCTCCTCGGCGAGGCCGCGCGCGCGGGCACGTACCCCGGCGCCGCGTGGGCCGTGGGCGACGCCCGTACGACCCTCTCGGCCGGGGCGGTCGGGCTGCTCGAACCGTCGGACCCGGGGGGACCGGCACTGCCCGACACGCTCTTCGACGTCGCCAGCCTCACCAAGATCCTCACGGTCTGGGCGGTCGTCGGCACCCTCGTCGACGCCGGGAAGCTCGACCTGACCGCCCCGCTCGGCTCGTACTGGCCGGAGGCCGCCGGCCGGCCGCTCGCCGGGGCCACGGCGCACCACCTCCTCACCCACACCGCGGGCCTGCCGCTCCGCGCCAACCTCCGGCACCTGTACGGCTCCGATCCGCAGGACGTCCGCGACGGCGTCCTCGCCGAGCCGCTCCGGCACCGGCCCGGGGAGGCCGTCGCGTACACCGACCGGGCGGCGCTGATCCTCGGCTACCTCGCCGAGCACCTCACCCGGCAGCCGCTCCCCCGGCTCGCGGAGGACCGGGTCTGGACGCCCCTCGGCATGACGGAGACGCGGTACGGGCCGCTGGCGGCCGGGGCGAGGCGGCGGTGCGCGCCCACGGAGTACGACGCGGAGAGCGGCGCTCCGCTGCGGGGCGTCGTCCATGACTTCTCGGCCCGGCTCCTCGGCGGCGCCTGCGGGATCGCGGGGGTCTTCACCACCACCGCCGACATCGGCCGCTTCCTGCGCCATCTGCTCGTCCCGGTGCCCGGCACCTTCTCCGCGGAGTGGACCGCGGCCTCGCTGCGCGTCCACACCGGCCCGCTCATCCCGCCGCGCGGCCTCTTCTGGCATCCGGCGCCCGGCATGGAACCGGCGGAGGACGTCTGGGCGCACTTCGGCTTCACCGGCACGGCCCTGTGGGTCTCCCCCGCGAGCGGCCGCTGGGCCGTGCTGCTCACCAACCGGCTCCGCCTCACCCGGGACCCGGACCCGCTGACCCGGGTCAGGAACGAGTTCCGGACCCTGGCCTTCCGCTAGCCGGCACGGGTCCCTTCCTCCGCGGCCCGGGACGCGAGGGCCTTCAGGCCTTCCAGGCACTCGTCGATCCGCTTGGCGAGGTTGTGCCGGCGGGCGAGCTCCAGGCACGACTCCCAGGTCTCGCGGGCCGCCTCCCACTCCCCGAAGTGGTGGTGGGCCCGGGCGGTGAAGACCAGGCAGTCGGCCGTACCGCCCTGGTCGTCCATCCGCAGGCGGATCGACAGCGCCTCCGCCAGGACCTCGAACGCCTCGTCGCGGTCGCCGAGGACCCGCAGCACGTCGCCGTAGTTGGTGAGGGCGGTGGCGAGGAACACCCCGTGGCCGGTCCCGCGGATCAGCTCGATGACCCTGCGGTAGTCCGCGGCCGCCAGGTCCGGTTCGCCGAGCATCTTGTGGACGTCCGCGATCCGGCTGAGGAGGAGCGCCTCGCCGCGGGCGTTCCCGGCCTCGCGGTAGAGGTCACGGGAGCGTTCGGCGTGGACGAGCGCCTGCTCGGGGTCCTCCGACTGCAGGTACAACGCCGACATGTTGCCGAGGATCGACGCCCGGGCCGCGAGGTCGCCGCGCTCGGTGAAGAGGTCCAGGGCGATCCGGAGGTGGTCGAGGCAGGCCTCGTTGCGGAAGGCCATGCCGTGGGCGACGGCCGTGCGCCGGTGCAGCCAGGCCTGTCCGAGCCGGTCGTCGTGGGCCCGGGCGATGTCCATGGCCTGCTCCAGGCAGGCGTCCCACTCCCCCGTCCACCAGTGCGTGCTCGCATGCCCGAAGAGGCCCACGGCGAGCCGCCAGGCGATGTCGGAGCGGCCGAGCTCCCCGGCGCGGGTGAGGGCGTCCCGGACGGCCGGCAGCTCCTTCGCGGTCCACCGGATCGCCTCGTCGTCGTCCGCGAACTCGGGCAGCGAGAGGTTCTTCAGGGCCTCGGGGTCGAGCGGCGGCGGGGACTGGGTCTCGCGGGTGGCCGCGCGCGTCGCGGCGGCGAGGGCCGCGGCGTACCAGGAGAGCAGCCGGAGGAGCGCCGTGGTGCGCTCCTCCTCGGTGTCCTCCTCGTCGCGCTGCGCCGCGTACTCGCCGAGCAGGTCGTGCAGCTGGTACCGGTCGGGCTCGGGGTTGAGGACGAGGTGGGCGTCGGCGAGGACGTCGAGGACGGCGGCGGCCCGGGCCTCCGTGACGTCGAGGAGCGCCGCTGCGGACTGCGGGGTGACCGCGTGCGCCGACCACTCCCGCCCCAGGAGCCGGAAGGCCCGCGCGGCCTCGCGCTCCAGCGGCTGGTCGCTGTCCCGCATGGCCACGTAGCTCATGGCGAAGGTCCGTCGGACGTCGAAGTCCCCCATGGCGAGGGTGTCGAGCCGGCCCTGGTGGGGGGTGAGCCGTTTCGCCAGGAGCGCGAGGGGCCAGGAGGGCCGGGAGGCCAGCCGTCCGCCGACGATGTGCAGGGCGAGCGGCAGGCCTCCGCAGGCGGCCATGATGGCGGCCAGCGCCTCGGGCTCGCTCCGTACCCGCTCGGCGCCGGCGAGCCGGGCGAGGAGCGCGTGCTGGTCGGACTCCGGCAGCGGGGAGAGCGGGACCTTGGCGGAGCCCGGCAGGTCGGCGAGGAGCTGGCGGCTGGTGATCAGGGCGGCGCTGGGCCCGCCGGCGGGCAGCAGGGGCGCCACGTGGGCGGCGTTGCGCGCGTTGTCGAGGACCAGGAGCACCCGGCGCTCGGCGAGCGCCGAGCGGAAGAGCAGGGCGCGGTCGTCGGTGTCCTCGGGCAGGGCGTCCTGGTGGACGCCCAGGTCGGACAGGAACCGGGCGAGCAGCTCGTGGGCCGTGCGCGCCCCGCCGACGCAGTAGCCGCGCAGGTCGGCGTAGAGGGCGCCGTCGGGGAACGCCTCGCGCACCCGGTGAGCGACGTGGACCGCGAGGGCGGTCTTCCCGACGCCGCCCATGCCGGACACCACGACGGCCCGGACCGCTCCGGGACCCGGCCCGTTCCCACCGGCCTCGGGCCGTCCCCCCAGGAGGGCCCGTACGGTCGCCGCCTCGGCCTCCCGGCCCGTGAAGGCGTCGGCCTCGCACGGCAGCTGGAAGGGCGGGCGGGTCGAGGCGGCGTGCGGGCCTGGCCGGGGCGCGGGTTCTCCCGCGAGCACCTCCGCGTACGCCTCCTGGACGGCCGCGCCGGGTTCCGTGCCGAGCTCCTCGACCAGGCTCCGGCGCAGCCGCTGGAAGACGGAGAAGGCCTCGGCCTGGCGGCCCGAGCGGTGCAGGGCGAGCATGAGGCTCCGGTGGAAGCCCTCGCGCAGCGGGTGCTCGCCCGCCAGGGCGGTGAGCGGGGCGACGGCCTCCTGGTGGCGGCCGAGGCACAGTTCCGCGTCGAAGCTCCATTCGAGGGCCTGGAGCCGCGCCTCCGCGAGCTGGTGGATCCGGAGCGCGGGCGTCTCGGTCTCGGAGTAGGGGGCGAGGTCCGCGAGGGGGGTGCCGCGCCACAGCGGCATGGCGAGGTCGGCCTCCCGGCGGACCGCCTCCCAGTCCGCCCGCCGGTACGCCTGCCGGACGGCCTGGACCCCGGCCTCGAAGACGTCGGCGTCGAGCTCGCCCTCGCGGACGGTCAGCTGGTAGCCCGGGGCGACGGTGCGCAGCCGCTCGTCGGTGCCGCCGTCGGCGGCGGCGAGGACGCGGCGGAGCCTGGTGAGGTGGTTGGCGAGGGCGGCGTCGGCGCTGGCGGGGACCGAGGCGCCCCAGAGGGCTTCCTTGAGGGCGTCCCGGGAGACCGTGCGGTTGGCCTGGAGCAGGAGTGCGGCGAGGAGGACGCGGACCTTGAGGCCGGTCACCGGCCGCAACTCCGTCCCGTCGTGGACGACGAGCGATCCGAGCAGCCCGAACTTCACCACCGTGCCCCCGCATCCTGGTAGGTGGGTCCGCCCGACAGCGGCGGCTCCCGACGTGACCCATCGTACGGTTCGGCACCCCTTGATTGATCAAACCGACCGCGGGTTAACATGTGAGCGCCGCCTAGCTCGAAAGATAATCTTGTGACTGTCAATGACGACTCGTTCACCAGCTGGAAGAACCGCGAGGAGATCGCGGAGTCGATGATCCCGATCATCGGGAAGCTGCACCGGGAGCAGGACGTCACCGTCCTGGTCCACAGCCGCTCCCTGGTGAACAAGTCGGTGGTCAGCATCCTCAAGACCCACCGCTTCGCCCGGCAGATCGACGGCGAGGAGCTCTCGGTCACCGAGACGCTGCCGTTCCTCGAGACGCTCACGACCCTCGACCTGGGCCCCTGCCAGATCGACATCGGTGTGCTGGCCGCGGACTACAAGACCGACGACCGCGGTCTCTCGGTCGCCGAGTTCACCGCCGAGGCCGTCGCCGGCGCCACCGGCGAGAACAAGATCGAGCGCCGTGACGGCCGCGACGTCGTCCTCTACGGCTTCGGCCGCATCGGCCGCCTCGTCGCCCGCCTCCTCATCGAGAAGGCCGGCTCCGGCAACGGTCTGCGCCTGCGCGCGATCGTCGTCCGCGGCGGCGGCGACCAGGACCTCGTGAAGCGCGCCTCGCTGCTGCGCCGCGACTCCATCCACGGCCAGTTCCAGGGCACGATCACGGTCGACGAGGCGAACAGCACCATCGTCGCCAACGGCAACACGATCAAGGTGATCTACGCCAACGACCCCTCCGAGGTCGACTACACGGCGTACGGCATCGAGAACGCCATCCTCATCGACAACACCGGCAAGTGGCGGGACCGCGAGGGCCTCTCCAAGCACCTGCGCCCCGGCATCGACAAGGTCGTCCTGACCGCGCCCGGCAAGGGTGACGTGCCGAACATCGTGCACGGCGTCAACCACGACACGGTCAAGCCGGACGAGCAGATCCTGTCCTGCGCCTCCTGCACCACCAACGCGATCGTCCCGCCGCTCAAGGCCATGGACGACGAGTACGGCGTGCTGCGCGGCCACGTGGAGACGGTCCACTCGTTCACGAACGACCAGAACCTCCTGGACAACTACCACAAGGCCGACCGCCGCGGCCGTTCCGCGCCGCTCAACATGGTGATCACCGAGACCGGTGCCGCCTCGGCCGTCGCCAAGGCGCTGCCCGACCTGAAGGCCCCGATCACCGGCAGCTCGATCCGCGTCCCCGTCCCGGACGTCTCGATCGCGATCCTGAGCCTGCGCCTGGGCCGCGAGACCACCCGCGAGGAGGTCCTGGAGTACCTCCGCGACGTCTCGCTGCACTCGCCGCTGAAGCGCCAGATCGACTTCACCACGGCCCCCGACGCCGTCTCGATGGACTTCGTCGGCTCGCGCCACGCGTCCATCGTCGACGCCGGCGCGACCAAGGTCGACGGCGACAACGCGATCCTGTACCTGTGGTACGACAACGAGTTCGGCTACTCGTGCCAGGTCATCCGGGTCGTCCAGCACGTCTCCGGCGTGGAGTACCCGACCTTCCCGTCCCCGGCGGTCTGATCTCCGACGGCACTTCCGCACGGCGAACCGAACACGGGTGCCCCCGCGTCCCTCCCGCCATGAGGACGCTCACCCAAGGGATACGCCAGCTGCTGCGCTTCGCGGTCCTGGAGGCGCGCTGCTGCGCCTTCGCCGTCGCGCTCGTCGCCGGCATCGCCGTCTCCACCCTGCTGCCCGAACTGCCGGTCGCCCGCTACGACCTGCTGTTCCTGTACGGCGTCGGCCTCACCCTCCTCGCGTGGAAGGTCGGCTGGGACACCGGCCGGGACGTCGCCGTGATCGCCGGGTGCCATGCCATCGGCCTCCTCTTCGAGCTGGTCAAGGTGCGGATGGGCTCGTGGAGTTATCCGGAGGACGGCCTGACGAAGTTCGGCGGCGTCCCGCTGTACGGCGGGTTCCTGTACGCGGCGCTGGGCAGTTACGTCTGCCGGGCCTGGCGCCTGTTCGACCTGCGGCTCACCGGCTACCGGCCGCGGATCACGGCGGCCCTCGCCGCGGCCGTGTACGTGAACTTCTTCAGCCACCACTGGCTGCCCGACGCCCGCTGGGCCCTGGCCGCGCTGCTCCTGGCCGCGACGGCGGGGACCTGGGTCCGGTTCCGGGTCGGCGAGAGCGATCACCGGATGCCCCTGGCCCTGTCGTTCGTCCTGATCGGCTTCTTCCTCTGGGTCGCCGAGAACGCGGCCACCTACGTCGGCGCCTGGAGCTATCCCGACCAGCTGCACGGCTGGCAGCCTGTGTCCCTGGCGAAGTTCGGCGCCTGGGCGCTGCTCGTCACGGTCACCTTCGTCCTGACGGCCCGGCACAGCAATCGGGAGAATCGGACATTTTTCTAGCATGGCCACCGGATGCCGTGCTACAGTCGAGATCAGTTGCAGTCGTGGTTCCCAAAGAACTGACAAGTGCCTTTGACGATTCGACATCGTCAGGCACTTTATGTGTTTTCGGTGCAGTTTTCCGGACGGGGCAATCATCACGGCGACGCCGGGATCCGCACAGTGCGGGTTCCAGGGCTACGCCCCGAAGGAGATATGACATGGCTAACGGCACCGTGAAGTGGTTCAACTCGGAAAAGGGCTTCGGCTTCATCGAGCAGGAGGGTGGCGGCCCGGACGTGTTCGCCCACTACTCCAACATCGCCACCCAGGGCTTCCGTGAGCTCCAGGAAGGCCAGAAGGTGACCTTCGACGTCACGCAGGGCCAGAAGGGCCCCCAGGCGGAGAACATCCTCCCCGCCTGACGTTGACACGTCCGACGCGGCCGGGACCCCACCCTTGTGGTGCGGGCCCCGGCCCGTCGCTTTTTCCAGACCTTTCCGACGGACCAGGTGCCGCATGACCACCACGCCCCGCAACGACGCCCTCGCGGCGGCCACGACCTTCGCCGCGTTCGGCCTGCCGGCCGACCTGCTCGCGGAGCTCACCCGCCGCGGTGTCGAAGCGCCCTTCCCGATCCAGGCCGCCACGCTGCCGGACGCCCTCGCGGGCCGCGACGTCCTGGGCCGCGGGCAGACCGGGTCCGGCAAGACGCTCGCGTTCGGCCTGCCGCTCCTCGCCCGCACCGCCGGGCGCCGGGCCGAGGCCCGCAGGCCGCTCGCCCTGGTCCTGGTCCCCACCCGCGAGCTGGCGCAGCAGGTCACCGACGCCCTCGCCCCGTACGCCGAGGTCCTGAAGCTGCGCCTGGCCACCGTGGTCGGCGGTCTGTCGATCGGGCGGCAGGCGGCCGCGCTGCGGGACGGCGCCGAGGTCGTGATCGCCACCCCGGGCCGGCTCATGGACCTCGTCGAGCGCAAGGACTGCCGGCTCGACCGGGTCGCCGTCACGGTCCTCGACGAGGCCGACCGGATGGCCGACATGGGCTTCCTGCCGCAGGTCACCGAGATCCTGGACCAGGTGCCGGGCGCCGGCCAGCGGATGCTGTTCTCGGCCACGCTCGACCGGGACGTCGACGCGCTGGTCGAGCGCTACCTCAAGGACGCGGCCGGCCACTCCGTCGACCCCTCGGCCGCCGCGGTCTCCACCATGGAGCACCACGTGCTGCACGTGCACGGCCCCGACAAGTTCGCCACGGCCACGGAGATCGCCGCGCGCGACGGGCGCGTGATCATGTTCCTGCACACGAAGGCCTCCGTCGACCGCTTCACCAAGCACCTCCTCGGCAGCGGTGTGCGGGCCGCGGCCCTGCACGGCGGCAAGTCGCAGCCGCTGCGGACCCGGACCCTGGACCGCTTCAGGACCGGCGAGGTCACCGTCCTGGTCGCCACCGACGTGGCGGCGCGCGGCATCCACGTCGACGAGCTCGACCTGGTCGTCAACGTCGACCCGCCCGCCGACGCCAAGGACTACCTCCACCGCGGCGGGCGCACCGCGCGCGCCGGGGAGTCCGGGCTCGTCGTCACGCTGGTGACGGACGAGGAGCGTCGGGACGTGGCCCAGCTCATGACGGAGGCGGGCATCCGGCCCCGTACCACCCGGGTCCGCTCCGGCGAGGCCGAGCTGACGCGGATCACCGGCGCCCGGAAGCCCTCGGGCGTGCCGGTCGACGGCAGCGCGCCGAGCCAGGAGGGCGGGAAGCGCGGCGGCGCGGCCTTCCGGGGCATCGGCACCACCCCGGGCCGCCCGGGCCGCGCGAAGAACGAGTCCCGCCGCGCCGCCGAGGCCCGCAAGACGGCCGAGGCCCGCCGGGCGGCGAAGGTCCGGCGGGGCGGCTGAGCGGACGGTTCGACGGTCACACCGGCCGGAGCCTGGACTCCGGCCGGTGCGGCGGACGCCGTCAGACGCTCCAGATCTCCTTCATCGTGTCCACTTCGCCCTTGGCGTTCAGCGTGACCTCGTAGACATTGCCGTAGCAGCCGTAGGGGGCCTCCACCTTGGGGTAGTCCTCGGTGGGAGCCCCGATCTCCTGGGCGTGGCAGCGGTCGATGTGCAGCGCCAGCTGCTCGTGGTCGACCTGCTTCGTCTGGCCGGGGCCGAGGGCCAGATACGCCTTGACGTCGTCGGGAAGGACGTAGTGCTTGGTCGGGTCCCCCTGCTCGGCGCCGTAGATCCAGTCGTTCGGCGTGCAGTGCGGCTTGGCCTCGGCGGCCTCGAAGCCGCCGGAGTCACGCATGAGCTGGACCTTCAGCTTCATGAGCCCGGCCGGCAGGGTCGGCGGCGTGCCGCAGTCGCCGCCCTTTCCGTCACCGTCGACGTCGTCGGCCGGGGCTCCGTCTCCGGCCTCGCCGGGGTCCGATGTCCTGGACGCCGTACCCGACGGCGCGGCGGCGGCGCCGGAACCTCCGGTGGTGCCCTGTGCGCCGGGGTCCTCCGGGCCGCAGGCGGCGATGCCGCTCAGCGCGGCGAGAAGCGCGATCGCGCTGAGGACACGGCGAGTTGAGGTCATTCTTCCATTCCCCCGAATGTAGAGAGCTCGATGTCGTGATCATGATTGATCGACGGGGCTTTCTACACCACGGGGTTGTCGAAGGGCCAATTGGCGCGCCCTCGGGCGCGGACCGTCAGTCCCGCACAGGAGCCCTCGTCGTGACCAGCAGGCCCACCAGGAGGCTCGCGAGGAGCAGGAGGCCGGACGTGGACCAGAGGGCGACGGAGTACGAACTCAGGACGGCCGCGTTCGACTGCGCGACGGCACCGGACGCCGCTGCCGGGAGGTGGTGCGGGTCGATGAGCGCGCCGCGGCTGACCGCTTCCGTCAGGGCTTGCGGAAGGCCCTCGACCTCTGACAGGCGGCTGGAGATCCCCGAGGCGATGATGCTGCCGAACAGCGGGACGCCGAGCCGGCCGCCGAGGCTCTGGGCCGCCAGGACCGTGCCCGCCGTGCCGCCGGAGCCCTGCGGGCCGGACGCGCCGGTCGCGGTGTCGAGCAGCGGCCCGAGGGCCAGACCGAGGCCCAGACCGAGGAGGAGGATGCCGGGCAGGACGAGGCCGGTGTACGAGCTGTCGGCCTCGAGCCGGGCCAGGAGTCCCACGCCGGCGGCCGCGAGGACCAGGCCCGGGACGGCGAGAAGGCGGGGCGCGAGCCTGGCCGGGAGGCGGCCGGAGACCTGGGCGGCCACGAGGACGGCGGCGGCCAGGGGCAGCAGGGCGAGTCCGGTCCGGGACGGCGTGTAGCTCAAGCCGGCCTGCAGGTACAGGGACAGGACCAGGAAAACGGTGGGCGTGCTCATGCCGACGAGGGTCAGGGCGAGGAGGGAGCCGACGCGGTCACGGTCCTCGAAGAGACCCGGCGGGACGAGCGGGCTGCTCGTGCCGGTCTGCCACCAGGCGAAGGTCACCAGGAGGGCCGCGCCGAGCAGCAGGAGGAGGACGGTCAGGGGTGTGGTCCATCCGCTGCCGTAGGCGACCTCCGCCCGGTGGAAGCCGTAGAGGAGAGCGGCGAGCCCGCCGGTGCCGAGCAGCAGGCCCGGTACGTCGAGGCGGGCCGGGGTGCGGGCAGACCGGTCGTCCGCCAGCCGGACCGCGGGGATCACGGCGGCGAGGGCGAGCGGGACGGCGGCGTAGAAGCACCAGCGCCAGCTCAGGGTCTCGACCAGCCAGCCGCCCGTGAACGCTCCGACGGCCAGGCCGCCGCCCGCGAACACGGCGTAGATCCCGAAGGCCGTGCCGCGCTCCTTCCGGTCGGTGAATTCGCCGGCCACCAGGGCGAGGGCGGCCGAGGAGAGCAGCGCGGCGAACGCGCCCTGGAGGGCGTAGGCCGCGAGGAACACGGGGGTGGCGGGGGCGATTCCGCCGAGCACGGAGGCGGCGGCGTAGCCGGCGAGGCCGATGATCGCCGCCCGTTTGCGGCCCAGGAGATCGCTGAGGTGCCCGCCGAGCAGGAGCAGGGCACCGAAGGCGATCCCGTACGTGAAGGGCAGCAGCTGGAGGTCGTCGACGGAGAGGGCCAGGTCGGCCTGGATCACCGGCAGCGCCGCGTTCGTGCTCGTCGAGCCGACGAGGACCAGGAACTGCGCCAGCGCGGCGACGGCGAGTCCGGCCCACCGCCGGGGCGACGGGTCCGTCCGGCCGGCCGGGGCGGTGGGCGGGCCCCACGCTCCGGGCACGGCGTCCACGACGGGCCCGAACCCGGGCGGCGGATTGCCGCCCGCCGGCGTGGTCGGGGTGTAGGCGGGGTGCGGCGGGGCCTGCACGGGGATCCGCGGGTCCGGAACCGTCGCCCGCGTCTCGGGGGCGAAGTCCAGCAACTTGGCCGCATGGCGGCCGAGTTGGGCGAGTACGGAGCCGGGCAGCCACTCCTCCGCCGGGTCCGTCGCCGTGCGCACCGCCACTTCGGAGGGTGTCGGCCGCCGCGTCGGGTCCTTGTGGAGGCACTCCCGTACGAGATCGACCAGCGAGTCCGGCACGCCCGTGAGGTCCGGCTCGTCCTCCGCGATCCGGAAGAGGTGCGCGCTGAGGCCGGTGTCGGTGGCGCCGAAGAGGAGCCGCCCGGTGGCGGCGTACACGAGGACGGCACCCAGGCAGAAGACGTCGCTGGCCGGGGTGAGTTCGAGCCCGCGTACCTGCTCGGGCGACATGAACCCCGGCGAGCCGATCAGCATGCCCGTACGGGTGTGCAGACTGTCTCCGCCGAGGCCGTCCATCGCCCGCGCGATGCCGAAGTCGATCACGCGCGGCCCGTCCACGGTCACCAGCACGTTGGACGGCTTCAGGTCGCGGTGGATCAGTCCCGCCGCGTGCACGGACTGCAGCGCCGCGGCCAGCCGGTGGGCGAGGACGCGGACCGAGTGCTCGGGCAGCGGACCGAAGTCCTTGGCCACGACGGTGGTCAGGTCGGGCCCGGGGATGTACCGGGTCGCCACCCACGGCACCGGAGCCTCGGTGTCGGCGTCGAGCACGGCCGCCGTCCACTCCCCGCCCACCCGGCGTGCGGCCTCCACCTCGCGCGCGAAGCGCCGGCGGAACTCGGGTTCCCTGGCGTACTCGGCCTGCACCACCTTCACGGCGACCGTCCGCCCGGCCTCGGACCGGCCGAGGTACACCAGTCCCATCCCACCCGCGCCGAGCCGGGCGATGAGGCGGTACGGGCCGATGCGCGTCGGATCTTCGGTGATCAACTGGTCCACGGAAGCAACATAGTTGAGGCGCGCCCGGTCCGGTGCGGGATCAACGGAACCATGGGCCACGTCACGAAGGTGATCGCCGTCCCCGGGACCGGTCCCGGGTCCCCCGTGCCGGCCGGTCACGAGGGCTCCGGGCCGAAGGACAGCATCCGGGCCTCGTGCACCCTGTCGTCACCGCTCACGCCAGACGGCGTGATCACGATCCGGCCCTTCGCGTAGGCCAGGTGGCCGGCGAGCATGCCGTACTCGGTGGAGCGGGCGGACTCCGGGTGGTTCAGGACCCGTTGCTCGGTGTCCGCGCCGCCCGGGCCGAGGCGGAGGATTCCGCCCGGCCGGCGGAGCGAGGCGGCCTCGTAGACGAGAGCCGAGGAGCCCGCCTCCGCGTGCAGGGGATGGAGGGTGCTGTCCGCGGACTTCACGCCCCAGACGAGTTTCCCGGTTCCGAGGTCGTAGGCCCCGACCCGGTCCGTACCGCCGAGGTAGACGGCGTTCCGGCCGACGAGCGTGCCCGGGCAGTCCTCGATGTCCTCGCCCGAGTCCCCCGTGCCGGCGCAGTACGCGAAGCCCTTCGGCCGGGGGTCGATGGTGGTGCGGGGCTTCCCGTCCGGCCGCAGGACGACGATCCGCCAGTCGGCGGTGCGCTTCGTGGCGTGGAAGGTGGTGAAGACGGCCGGGTCGACGGAGAGCACCTTGCCGATCTCCCATCCCGACTGGGTACGGAAGCGCCACAGGACCTTCCCGGTACGTGGTTCCAGGGCGCGGAGCAGGCTGTAGCTCTTCGTCCGGTCGACGCTGATCGCGCAGTCGGCCTTCACCAGGAGCCGGGTGCCGCCCGCCACGTCGTCGGGGTGGCACTTCCCGGGGTTCTCCACGGGGATGTCGTAGAGCTTGCTGCCGTCGCCGACGCGGTACGCGGCGGCCTTCATGCTCTGGCCGACGGCGAGGACGTCGCCGCTCAGGGCGCTGTTCACGATGATCGTGTCGTCCCCGGCGCCGGTCTCGGCGAGCTGTCGGTGCCAGCCCGCTCTGCCGGTCCGGAGGTCGATCATCCGGAGCTGGTCGCAGCGGTATCCGGTCCAGGCCTCACGGTTCTGGTACACCACGACCACCTTGCCGTCCGGAGTCGGATGGGCGGGGGTCTCGCAGACGGGCGCGGGCAGGTCCACGCTCCACAGCTCGGCGCCGTCCGAGAGGCGGAAGGCCGTGACCTTCTTGTAGAGGGCCTGGACGACGGTGTCGCCGACGATCCACAGGTCGCGGGCCTCGATGGAGCGCCGGGGCAGATCGGTCCGGTCGTCGACGATCCACGCCTGCGCGTCCCCCGGCTTCCGCCCCGCGTTGATCTCCTCCGACGTCGGGATCCGCTTCGGTTCGGGCGGGCGGACGGATGGGGTACGGGACGGGGTCGGCGTCCCCGCGGGCCGCGGGGTCCGCTCGGCCACCGGTGCGGTCGGACCGGTCCACCGGCCGCCGCCGACGGCGTACCCGCCGGCGCCCACCGCGAGGAGCAGCAGGGCGACGACCGCGGCGAGCACCGGGCCCTTGCCGAAGCGTCCGCGCCGGGGCGGCGGCCCGGGCGTGGTGTATCCCTCCGGGGCGTACGGGTTGCCCGGCACCGGCTGTCGGGGTGGGTGCGGTGAGTACCAGGGCTGCGGCGGGCGCTGCATGACGGGCCTTTCTTCGTCCTCGCTGTCGACCGGGAGGCCTCAGGTCGCGAGGCGTTCGCCGGACGGGTCGGCGACGACGATCCGGAGGTGCGACGGTGCGTACACGCGGGCCTTGGTCACCATCTTCCGCAGGTCGAACTTGGCGCGGAGGACGGCGACATGGATCGGCGCGGGCATGTCCGGGTCGTGCGCGGGCACGGGCCCGCCCGCCGGCAGGGCCGCGCCGGGGCGCAGCCGTGCCCCGATCAGGGCGTGCGTGCCGCCCTCCGGGGTGGCCACGACGAACTCGGTGATGTCGCTCCAGGGCAGCGGGACGGCGCCGAACCGGACGCCGGCCGCGTCGAACTGGAACGCCGTCCGCCGGTTCTCGTACCAGGAGACGATGAAGGGGACCGCGGCGACGATGACGACGCCGCCCTTCATGTCGAGCGCCCATCCGAGCAGGACGGCGAGCGCGACGACGCCCACGATCGCCCCCCACAGTCCCGCCTGGTCCTTCGCGGAGAACGGGTGGGTGACCCGGTAGCGCTCCCATCGGGCGGCGCGGCGGGCGGGCCGCGCGCCCGGTGTGCTGCCGGACTGTGACATGGCGCTGTCTCCCTCTCTCGACGACGCGGGCCGGCTGCCGCCCCCACGGCGGCAGCCGGCCCGACGGCGCCCACCCTGTCGCGCCGCGCTGCAAGGCCGATGAAATGCTGCTGAAGCGAAGGTCTGGGGAAGCGGTGCGGGCACCGCGCGCACGGGGGACGTGGGGGCGACGACGTGAGTGGGGAACCGAAGGGCCGGGGCCGCGGCCCGGGCGGAGCGCTGCGGATCGATCTGCTCGGGCCCGTGCGCGCCCTGCGCGGTGACGTCCCGGTCGTCCTCGGTCCGGTACGGCGGCAGGCGGTGCTCGCCGCCCTGGTGCTGCGCGCCCCGGGCTTCGTGACGTACCGGCAGCTCCTCGACGACGTCTGGGGGGCCGAACCGCCGGGCACCGGCCACCGCGTCCTGCCGAGCTATGTGTACGCGCTCCGCAGGGCCCTGGACCCGGCGGACGCCGGGCCCGGCCGGTCGGTGATCGGCGGCGGGCGCGGCGGCTACCGTTTCGAGCCCGGCGGAGCCCGCACCGACCTGGCCGAGCTCGCCGAACAGGCGGCGCTCGGCCGGCACGCGAAGGCCTCCGGGGACCTCGCCGGCGCCCTCGACGCGGGCGGCCGGGCGCTCGCGCTGCTCCGCGGCGAGCCACTGCCCGGCCTGCCGGGTCCGCTCGCCGACACGGAGCGGCAGCGGCTCGTCCGGCTGCGCCGGGCCCTGCACCAGGAGCGCGCGGAGTGCCTCGTCCTGCTCGGGCGCCACCAGGAGGCACTGGACGGCCTCATGGCGGCGCCGGTGGCCCTGCCGTACGACGAACCCCTCGCCGCCCTGCGGATGCGCGCGCTGTACGGCAGCGGCCGGCAGGCCGAGGCGCTGGCCGTCTACCGGGAGACCCGTGCCCGACTCCTCGACGAGCTGGGCGTGGAGCCGGGCGAGGACCTGCGCCGCGTGCACCAGGCGGTCCTGCGCCGCGACGACGCGCTGCTCCTCGGCCGGGCGGCACGGATCGCGGGCGCGTCCGCCCTGCGGGCGACCGCCGCGGACCCGGACGAACCGGTTCGCGCCGGCCGCGAAGAGACCCCCGGCCGGCCGACCGGCGCCGGTACGGGGACTCTCGGCCGAGCGGTCGAAGCCGGCCGTGGCAGGACCCCCGACCGGCCGGGGGACGCCGGCCACCCGGCCGGGCCCGGCAGCACCGTCCGCCCCCGTCGCAACGAACTCCCCGGTGACACCGCCCGCCTGGTCGGGCGTGAGGCGGAGCTCGGCGTCCTGACCGCTCCCGTCCATCCGGGCGCGGTGACCGTGATGACGGTGGACGGGACGGCGGGGGTCGGCAAGACCGCGCTCGTCGTGCGCGCCGCCTGGGCGCTCGCCGACGAGCACCCCGACGGGTGTCTGTTCGTGGACCTGGAGGCGCACGGCGCCGACGGCCCGCACCGGGCCCTGCGCCGGCTGCTCCGCACGGTCCGGGGCGCCGCCGGGGAGCTCCCCGCCGGGCAGGACGACGCGGACGGCCTGGAGGACCTGGTGACGGCCTGGCGGGCGGCCACGAGCGGGCTGCGGCTGCTGCTCGTCGTGGACGGCGCGCGGAGCGCCGAGCAGGTCCGGCCGCTGCTGCCCGCCGGACCGGGGAGCCGGGTCCTCGTCGCGGGCCGCCGGCGCCTGCCCGGCCTCGACGCCGAGGCGAGGCTCACGGTGGAACCCCTGGGCGCCGGCGACGCCGTCGGGCTGCTGCGCGCGCTCCTCGGGGAGTCCCGGGCCGACCGCGAGCCGGAGGCGGCCGCGGAACTCGCCCGGCGCTGCGGCGGTCTGCCGCTGGCGCTGCGGATCGCGAGCTCCCGGCTGCAGAACCGCCCGTCCTGGACCCTGTCGTACCTGGCGGGCCGGATGGCCGACGACGCGCACGGCCTCGGTGAGCTGCGGGCGGAGGACCGCAGTGTGGAGGCCGCCTTCCGGGTCTCGTACGACCGGCTCGAACCCGAAATGCGGCGCGGATTCAGGGTGTTGGGCGTCGTCCCGACGGTCCGGTTCGACGGGCTCGGGCTGGCCGCCGCGCTGGGCCGTCCCCGTGCGCACGCCGAGGGGATCCTGGAGGACCTGGTCGACGCGAGCCTGCTCCAGGAGCCGCATCCGGGCCGCTACCGGCTGCACGACCTCGTCCGGGCCCACGCCCGGCAGCTCGCCGCCACGGCGCCCGGGGAGGCGGCCGCGGACCGCGCGGCCGTCCTGAGCCTCTACACGGTGGCGGGTCGGCTCGCGGGCGACTGGGGTCCGGACGCGTTCCCGACGGGCCCCGACACCACCGGCGCCCCGTTCGCCGGCCGGCGGGAGGCGTCGGCGTGGCTGGACGCGGCGGGCGGGGAGCTGGTCGACGTGGTGGCGTACGCGGCCGCCGCCGGGGAGTTCGACCATGCCTGCTGGATCGCGGAGGCCCTGGTGGACCATCTGCTCCGGCACGGGCACCCGCACGAGTGCCGGGCGGCCCTGGAAATCGCCCTGCCCTGCGCCGACCGGGCCGGTGACCGGCGGATGCCGTCCTCGCTCCGCACCTGCATGGGGGTGGTCGACGTCCACCAGGGGCGCTTCCGGCAGGCTCACTCCTGGTTCACGGAAGCGCTGCGCACCAGCACCGGCGTACGGGACCGGGCGCGGGCCGTCGCGGGCCTCGGCGTCTGCGCGTGGACGCAGGGCCGCGTCGCGGAGGGAACCGCGCACCTAGAGGAGGCGGTGGAGCTGGCGGCGGGACACGGCGACGACTGGCTGACCAACGTGGTGGCCTGCAACCTCGGCATGATCCACCACCAACAGGGCCGTCACGAGAAGGCACTTGAGCTCTTCCTGCCGGTCCTCGCGCTCGCGGAGAAGAACGGCCGGCCCCGCACGATCAGCAGCACCCTGTGCTTCGTCGCCGAGGCCCGACTGGCCCTGGGTCGCGCCGGGGAGGCCGCGGACCTGCTGCGGCGGGCGGCCGACCTCGCCCGCGAGGCCGACGACGCGCCGCTGCACGCCGCGGCCCTGTCCCGCCTCGCCACCGCCGAACACGCCCGGGGCGAGCTGCGCACGGCCGTCGACACCCATCACGAGGCCCTGTCCAATCTGACCGAACACACCAGCACCTGGCTGGAGATGGAGATCCGCATCCGCCTCGGCAGCACCTACGCGGCGGCGGGCCGTCGCGCGGAGGCCCACGAGGAGTTCGCCACGGCCCTCTCGCTGCCCGACGCCGGCGACCACCCCCAGCAGTACGACCGCGCCCGCGAGGGCCTGGCCGCCACGGGCGCCCCCGGACGGGCCGCCGCCGACGGGTAGGCGTGCCGGTCCTCCGCGCGAAAAAGCGCGTGCCGCCGCCGGCGGGAGGCGGTACGGTGATCGCGATGATGACTCACCTCCTTCACAGATCGGGGGTCCCGTCCGCGCAAGGTGAGTGCTGATGGCCTCTCCCTCCGCGTACGAGGATTCCCACCTCTCCCGCTGGCTGCGCGTGCGCGAGTTCGCCGTGCCGCCCTCCATGATCGAGACCGCGACGACCCGCCGTCGGGCCGGGGACTGGGCGGGCGCCTGCGCCGCCGCCCACGTCGACGTCGATCTCGACCTCCGCGCCCTGGCACGCCGTCACGGCACCGAGCTCGCGGCCCGCGTGCGCGCCGATCTGCGCCTGCTCGCCCCGGACCTGCTGCGCTGGCACATGCCGAGGATCGCCCCCGACGGGCTGCTGCGCCCGGGCCTCACCGTCGCGCTCGCCCGCTACGGCACCGCGGGACGCGAGCGTGCGCGCCCCCTGCACCTGGTGGCGCGGACCGCGCCCGCCTGGGCGGACTCCGGGCAGCGGATCAGCCTCGCGCTCTGGGATCCGTCCTCCGGCACGGGCCCCGCGCACTCCCCTCCACACCCCCATCCGCACCCCCGGTTCCGGCTGGACCTGCACCGCCATCTCTGGGACGCGAGCCGGGCCGGTGAACTGCGCACGCGCTCCGGGGCCGACGGACCGCCGGACGCTCTTCCCGCGCGGGATCCCGGACTGCCGCAGGGCGGGCCGCACGGGGCCGTGGACCGGTGGGCCGACGAAGCCGCGATCCTGCTGCGCGCCGAGGGCCGGCCGGCGGGCCCCGTGGCCGTACGCCTGGGCAAGGGGCAGCGGTTGTTCGTGCACGCCGACCCGACCGGTGCCCGGTCGTCCCCGGCGTCCCGGACCGCGCCCGCCCGGCGCGCCTCCGACACGCCGCCCGTCCTGCCGGACGCGGCCACCTGGCTACTGCCCGATCTGCGGTTGCTGCGCGCCGGTCTCATCGAGGCCGGGCAGCTGCACCCGCTGGTCGCCGCCGCGCTCGTGCCCGGTCACCAGCCGAGCGGTGCGCCGCGGCCGCCCGACCGGGCGGGCGCACCACGCCTGGTGGACTGCCGGGGTGCCCGGCACCGGATCGGTCTGGTCGACGGCGTACTGACACCGCTCGACCACGACCCGGCCGAACTCCGGCGCGAGGAGCTCCTCGTCGCGCTGACCGGCACCGCGCTCCCCTGCGTACGGGCCGTCGACGAGGCGCACCGGCGTCCGGACTGCCTCACCGGAGTCCGCGAGCGGCTCGACCACGGTGACATCGCCGGGGCGCTGGCCGTCGTCGAGGGCCTGCTCGGTCCCGCCGCACTGCTGCGCGACGGCGCCCTCCGGGACGCGCTGGAGGCGGCGGCGCGGCAGCGCGTCACCTACGGGCTGTACCGGGCGGGGCTCTTCGGGCCCGCGCCGGGACGGGAGCTCGCGCCCCCTGCCCCACCCGCCCGCAGAACCCGCCCCGACAGCCGCCGCACGCGCACGCGTGGCGCGCGTCCGCGCCACGCCACGTCCGCCTCCCCTTCCTCCTCCGCGTCCCGCTGACGGAGACCCCGTCTCCCTCCTCTCCTTCCTCAGGTGATCACCCATGCCCACGCTCATGTCCTCCGCCGCGGCCTCGTCCACCGGACTCGACGTCGCCGGCACCCTGTTGTCCCTGCTGCGCGACACCACCACCGAGCCCCGGCCCGACCCCCAGCTGGAGGCGCTGACCCTCGCGGTCGCCGCCGACCTTCCCGTCCTCCTGTGGGGTGAGCCCGGCATCGGCAAGACCGCGGCGCTGACCCAGCTCGCCGCCTCGCTCGACCTGCCGCTGACCACGGTCATCGCGAGCGTGCACGAGCCCACCGACTTCTCCGGTCTGCCCGTCGTCGGCGACGACCCCGCGGAACAGGGCGTGCCGATGGCCCCGCCGGAGTGGGCCGTGCGTCTGGTGCGGGCCGGCCGGGGCCTGTTGTTCCTGGACGAGCTGTCCACCGCTCCCCCGGCCGTCCAGGCGGCCCTGCTCCGTCTCGTCCTGGAGCGGCGGGTCGGGACCCTGGTCCTCCCGCCCGACGTGCGGATCGTCGCCGCCGCCAACCCCCGGTCCTCGGCCGCCGACGGCTGGGAGCTGAGCCCGCCGCTGGCGAACCGTTTCGTCCATCTGCGCTGGACCCACGACGCCGAGGTCGTGGTCCGCGGCCTCGGGGGCGTCTGGCCGCGCACCACGCTCCCCCGGCTCGACCCGGAGAAGCTGACGGAGGCCGTGGACGTCGCCCGGCGGGCGGTCTGCGGGCTGCTGACCGCCCGTCCGGCGCTCGTGCACCGGCTGCCCGGCGGCGAGGCGCTGCGGGGCGGTCCCTGGCCCTCGCCCCGGAGCTGGGAGATGGCGCTGCGGCTGATCGCCTTCGCGACCGCCGCCGGTGTCACGCGGGACGTGCTCTCCCAGCTGGTCAGGGGGGTCGTCGGGGACGGGCCGGGGCTCGAACTCCTGGCCTGGCTCGACCGGATGGACCTCCCGGATCCCGAACTGCTCCTCGCCGACCCCGAGGGGGCCGAGCTGCCCGAGCGCGGGGACCGTCGCCAGGCGGCCTTGGAGGGCGTCGTGGAGGCGGTCGGCCGTCGCCCGGAGAAGTCCCGCTGGGATGCGGCGTGGGCGCTGCTCGTCCGGGCGCTGGAGTCCGGCGCCCCGGATCTGGTGGTGGTGCCGGCGACGACGCTGGCGGGGCTGCGCCGGGAGGACTGGGACGTTCCGGAGTCGATCGAGCGGCTCGCCGGCGTGGTGTCCCTGTCGCGGCGCGCGGACCGGGCGGGCGGCCGTGCGGCGGCGGGCGCGGGGGCGGGCACGGGGGCGCGGCGATGAGGCCGGCCGCAGCGGTGCCGAAGGCTGCGCTGGATCTGGAGAACGCGCTGGCTCTGGAGAACGCGCTGGCTCTGGAGAACGCGCTGGACCTGGAGAACGCGCTGAACCTAGAGAAGCTGTACGCCGCCCGCCTGTACGCCGTACGCGTCCGGCCGTATCTGGCGACCGCGCTGTTCGCGCTGCACACCGTGGAGTCGCGGGAGGTGCCGACGATGGCGGTCGACCGCCACTGGCGCTGTTATGTCTCGCCGGCGTTCGTCGACCGGACCCCGGTGGAGGAGCTGGCCGGCGTGTGGGTGCACGAGGTGACGCATCTGCTCCGCGATCACCACGGGCGCAGCGACCGGGTGGCGCGGGAGCGCGGTCTCACGGGTTCGGGCGAGCGGCTGCGGATGAACATCGCGGCGGACTGCGAGATCAACGACGACGTGTTCGGCGACGGGCTGCCGATGCCCGAAGGGGCGGTTCATCCGGCGATGCTGGGGCTTTCCGAGGGGGAGCTCATGGAGGACTATCTGCGGCAGTTCCAGCTCGGCGCGCGGACGAGGGACGCGGGCTGGCTGGACTGCGGCAGCGGCGCCGACGGCCTCGACCGGGCCTGGGATCTGGGGGCGGACGGCGCCCGGGGCCTGAGCGCCCAGGAGCAGGACGCCGTACGGTTCCGGGTGGCCCGGGCGATCACCGGCCGGCCGGGGAACACGCCGAAGGGCTGGCGGCGGTGGGCCGAGGAGGCGTTCCATCCGCCGCAGGCGTGGCGCGAGTTGCTGGGGGCGGCGGTCAGGTCGGCGGCCTGTGGTTCCGGCGCCGGGGACGACTACTCGTACGGGCGGCCGTCGCGGCGCTCCGCCTCCGTGCCCGGCGCGGTGCTGCCGAGCCTGCGGCGCAGTCCGCCCCGGGTCTCCGTCGTCATCGACACCTCGGGTTCGGTCAGCGACGCCGAACTGGGCAGCGCGCTCCTGGAGGTCGCCGCGATCTCCCGGGCGGTGGGCGGGCGGCGCGATCTGGTCACCGTGCTGCCGTGCGACGCGGCGGCGCGGATCGTCCATCCGTTGTGCCGCGCCGAGGGCATCCCGCTCCTGGGCGGTGGCGGTACGGATCTGCGGACCGGTTTCGCCGCGGCCCTGCGGGCACGGCCGCGCCCGGACGTGCTCGTGGTGCTGACCGACGGTCAGACGCCGTGGCCGGCCACGCGGCCGCCGTGCCGGACGGTGGTGGGCCTGTTCCCGCGCGCGCGACGGTTCCGTTCGTGGGACGAGGACGACCCCCACCATGTGCCGGCCGGGCCGCCGGAGTGGGCCCGGGTGGTCGACATCGGATAGACGCCCCGGAGTGGACGTGACCCGGATCACAGGGAACGTTCGGCGCGTACGGGTCCTCCTTCAGGTGTCGGCGCACGGGGCGCCTGATGCGATCTCGACCTCGACCCGATACGGAGGGACCCCATGGCGGTCATCGACATCGAGCGGCCTCGTGCGGCCGGCGGCGGGCGTGCCGTCGCCGTGCTGCTCGCCGTGCTCGCGCTGGTGCACGTCTACTGGGCGACGGGGCTGACGTGGCCCGCCGCCGACGAGCGGGGGCTGTCGCTCGCGGTGCTCGGCAGTGTCGTGTCCTTCGGGCCCGCGGTGGTGCTGCCGCTCGCGGTGGTCGAAGGCGCTGCCGCGGTCGCCGTGGCCGCCCGGGCGCGCGGGATCCGCGGTCGGGTCCCGCGCCTCGTAACGTACGCCGTGGCCGGCGGGATGCTGCTGCGCGGGGCGGCCGGTCTGCTGTGGATCGTGGTGGGCCGGGACGGTTCCGGGGCGGCCTTCCCCTGGCTGAACGCGCTGCTGTACACCCCGCTGAGCCTGGTCTTCGGCTGGACGGCCCTGCGTGCCGCCCGCTGAGGCCGCAGGTCCCGTCGACCGGGGTGTCGCGCTCGTCCGGGCCGCCCGGCGGGGCGACACCCTGGCCCTGCACGACCTGCTGGACCACCTCACCCCGTACATCTCCCGGATCTGTGGGCCCATCGCCCTCGACGACGGGCCGGACGCCACCCAGGAGGCCCTGGTCGCCGTCTTCACCTCCCTGCGGTCGCTGCGCGAGCCCGCGGCGCTGTACGGGTGGGTGCGGGCGATCGCCGTACGGGAGGCGGTCCGGGTCGCCCGGCGGGCGGCGCGGGCGCGGCCGGCGGAGCTGCCCGACGTGCCGGAGCGGGGCGATCCGCAGCTGGCCGCCGACATCGGCGACGTCCTGGCCCGGCTGTCGCCGGCGCACCGGGCGGTGCTGGTGCTGCGGGACGTCGAGGGGATGGACGAGGAGGCCGCGGCGGCGCTCCTCGGAGTGCCGGCCGGCACGGCGAAGTCCCGGTTGCACCGGGCACGGCAGAGCTTCCGAAGGGCGTGGTCCGCATGAGGGACGGGATGGCGATCGACGACGTGCGCCGGCTGCGGGTGATGGGCGCCGGTGTCCGGGGCGCGCGGATCGTGGAGCGGGTGCTGCCCGCGCCGCTGGAGGTGGTGTGGGGTGTGATGGGCGATCTGGAGGGCGGCTTCGGGGAGTTCCAGCCCGATATGCGGTCGGTGCGGGTGGTGCGCCGGGACGGTGAACGGGTGGAGGCCCTCGCCCGCAGCCGCTACGGCCTGGGGGCCCGGTTCCACGGGGTGCTGCGGCCGGGCTGGTGCTGGCTGCAGAGCCGGTTCCTGGTCATCGGGATGGCGGCGGTCGAGGAGGCCGGCGGGACCCGGGTGGCGCTCACCGGCGGCGTCCGTGTCCCGGGGCGGGCCGCGCTGGTGCCGTTCGGGGCGCGCCGTGAACTGGAGCGGGCCATGGCGCGCCTCGCCGAACGGGTCGCCGACTAGGCCCTGTCCGGGCTGGTGATGTTGACCATCCAGGTGATGCCGAAGCGGTCCGTGCACATGCCGAAGACGTCGCCCCACATCTGCTTCTCCAGCGGGACGGAGACCGTGCCGGTGCCGGAGAGCTGCTCCCAGTAGCCGCGGAGTTCGCCGTCGTCCTCGCCGCTCACGCTGACGGCGATGTTGGTGCCGGGCTGGTGCGGCATGCCCGGGGGGACGTCCCCGGCCATGAGGGTGAAGCCGCTGTCGGTCTCCAGCATGGCGTGCATGATCTTGTCGGCGTTGTCTCCGGCGTCCTTGTCGCCGAAGGAGGCGCCGTAGGTGTTGAGCGCGAGGGTGCCGCCGAAGACCTCCTTGTAGAACTCCATGGCCTGGCGGGCGTCGCCGTCGAAGGTGATGTACGGGTTGAGCCGAGAGGGCACGAGCCTCCCCTTCCGTGACGGGTCGGTGGTTCCGGCCGAGGCTAGAGGACGGCCCGCCGCCGACCGGTGCGGCGCTTCGGCCGGCGGCCCGGAATTCGACCTGTTGCCCCAACCGGCCGGCGCCTCACCGCACGGTCACGCGTCCTGGATCCGGCGGAACGGCCGGTCCGCCTCCAGGGTGAACGCCACGTCCAGGAGGGTCCGTTCGCTTCCGGGGCGACCGGAGAACATGACGCCGACGGGCAGCCCTCCGTCCGTCGCCCGGGTGCTGGGCAGGGAGATCGACGGGGTGCCGACGACGTTGTCGACGGGGGTGAACGCGACGTACTGGAGGATCCGCTCGATCAGCGTCGGGTACGGGACCGTCGGGGCGAGCTGGCCGATCGGCGGGGCGGGGTGGGCGAGGACCGGGGTGAGGAGCAGATCGAGTCCGCGGAAGGCCGCCGCGTACGCGACCCTGGTCTGCTTGAGCCGCCGCAGTACGCCCGGGGTGCGCCGCCAGTTCTCCCGGTACGTATCGCGCAGCCCGCGGCTGAGGCCGTCCATGCGGTGCCGGTCGAAGTCCTGGCCGAGGGTGCGGCCGGTGGCGCCGAGGAGGAAGGACAGCATCCCCCAGTAGGTGAGGAAGTCCTCGGTGAAGCGCGGGTCGATGGTCATCTCGACCGGCTCCATGGTGTGCCCGAGCCCTTCGAGTCGCGTCACCGTCTCGGTGACGGCTTCCCGGGTGACGGTGTCGGAGGCGACGCCGTTCGGCGAGTCCAGGAGGAATCCGATGCGGAGGCGTCGCCCGGAGGGTCCTTCGACCAGGCCGACGGGCGGCAGCTTCGGGTTGCGCCAGTGGGTCTCGGCGGCGGCGAGGAACGCGGCGGTGTCCCGTACGGAGCGGCTCACGATCCCGTCGACGACGAGGTCAAGGGGCAGCCGGCGGCTCTGGTCGTTGGGCACGACCCGGCCGCGGGTCGGCTTGAGGCCGACGAGCCCGCAGCAGGCGGCCGGGATCCGGATGGATCCGCCGCCGTCGTTGGCGTGGGCGATCGGGACCGCGCCGGCGGCGACGAGCGCGGCGCTGCCGCCCGAGGATCCGCCGGCGGAGTGGCCGGTGTTCCAGGGGTTGCGGACGGGTTCGGCGTTCTCGTACTCCGTGGTGGGGCTGAAGCCGAACTCGGGCAGCCGGGTCTTGCCGAGCACGGTGACGCCGGTGCTGAGGAACTGCCCGGTGAAGGGCGCGTGCCGGCGCGCGGCCTTCGGCGTGAAGGCCGCGCTGCCGTGGCCGGTGGGCAGCCCCTGGTGGTCGGTGTTGTCCTTGACGAAGGTGGGGACGCCCGCGAAGGCGCCGCCGGTCGCGGTGCCGGGCGCCGGGGCGTCGGCGTGCACCTGGACGGCGTGGAGCCGCTCCTCGACGGCCCGCACCCGCTCGGCCGCGTCCCGGGCGGCCTCGGCGGCGCCGACCTCGCCGCGGCGGATGGCCGCGGCGAGCCCGACGGCGTCGTGCTCCCCCAGGGCGTCGTCCCGGAAGGCGTGCACCCTGGTCTTCTCGTCGTACGTCGTCACCGTCAGCCCCCGGCCGTGTGGATGGTCGCCCACCATCATTGCCTACCGGCGGGTAACAGGCGAGGGGAAGGCGGGGGTCATCGTCCTTGGAGCGCCTTGACGTTGTCGCCGAAGGTCCAGTTCTTCGAGCCGTCCCAGTTGGCCGACCAGGTCATCAGGCCCTTGAGGGAGCCGCCGTAGTGGTTCCAGGCCTGGGCGACGGCCGACGGGGTCATGTACCCGCCACCGGCGCCGGGCTGCGCGGGGAGGCCGGGGACCTGCTTGTCGTACGGGACCTTGACGGTGGTGCCCTGGATCACGAGCCCGCGGTTCAGGCAGTCGGTCTGGGCGACGAACCCGGCGACCGTGCCGGCGGAGTAGGAGTCGCCGGAGCAGCCGTACATGCTGCCGTTGTAGTACTGCATGTTCAGCCACCACAGGCGCCCGTTGTCGGCGTACTTCTTGACGATCGGCAGGTACGCGCCCCAGATCGACCCGTACGCGACGCTGCCGCCGGTGACGTACGCGGTCTCCGGCGCCATCGTCAGGCCGAAGCCGGCGGGCATGCGGGCGAGGACCCCGTCGATGATGCGCACGAGGTTGGCCTGCGAGGTGGAGAGGGTGCCGATGCTGCCGCTGCCGACGAGGCCGGTCTCGATGTCGATGTCGACGCCGTCGAAGTTGTACGTCTTCAGGATCGGCACGATCGTCTCGACGAAGCGGTCGGCGACGGCGCGGGAGCTCAGGTCGATCCCGGCGGCGGCGCCCCCGATCGACATCAGGATCGTCGCCCCGGCGGCCTTGGCGCGGCACATCTCCGCCGGGGTGGCGACGCGGACGGTGCTGTCCATGCCGTCCTCCCACAGCACCGTCCCGTCCGAACGGATCACGGGGAACGCGGCGTTGATCACGTTGTAGCCGTGCGCCGCGAAGCGCGCGTCGTCGATGGGTGCCCAGCCGAAGGGCGGGTGGACGCCGTTGGCCGAGCCGTCCCAGTTCTCCCAGTACCCCTGGAGCACCTTCCCGGCGGGCCTCGGCTTGAGGGCGCAGGTGTCCGCGGCGGCGGAGGACGGGGACTGCGCGGGCTTCGTGTCCTCGGCGGCGGCGGGGCCGGCGAGGACGGTGGCGGCGAGCAGGGTGGTGAGCCCCGCTCCGAGGACACGGGTGATCCGAGGGCCTGGCATGCGTGCTCCTGGGGACGTGGGGGGTGGTCCTGGGCGTGGCGCGCGCTCCAGCAGACCGTAAGTTGGTCCAGACCTTTCGTCAACCACCCGTGCGTCTAAGGGAGTTGCCGCGAGGCGGCTTGACTCCGCGCATCTCCGTCACGCCGGAGGCGGTGTCCCCGGGGGCCGCCCGCGGCGTCCCCCCGCACGCATCACCTGCGGAAACTCCTCGTCGATCAGGCGTCCGGTGAGCGCGCCGCCGAACACGACGACGCCCACGGCGACGAGCCAGGTCTGGATGACGAGGAACGCGCCGAACGGGCCGTAGGTGACGGCGCTGGACGCGATCAGCGGGGAGAAGACGAGCCGGGAGAAGATCCGCAGCCCGACCAGCCCGAGCGTGGTGCACATCGCCCCGGGCAGCAGGGCGAGCCAGGCGACACGGCCGCCGAGCAGCAGGCGCTGCGACCACCAGAAGAACAGCGTGCCGGTGAGCGCGGTGGCGAGCCCACGGGCCGGCGTCCCCTGCCAGAACGAGGAGACCGCGAACAGGTAGAGGAGCCCGATGAGCACGGCGAGCCAGAGCACGTGCCTCCACCGGGCCCACAGCAGGGCCGGCGGGAGGTCCCAGACCTTCTCGTATCCGTTCTGCACCACCGTCCCGAACGTCAGGCCGAAGGCGGCGAGCAGGGCCAGGCCGAAGGCCGTCGTGGTCCGCCGCACCTGGCCCGGCAGCGCGAAGAGCCGCTCGATCTCGGCCCTGGCCGCCTCGGAGACCCCGATGCCGTCACCGAGCCACTGCGCGAACCCCTTCCCGCTGCCCGCGTCGGCGTCCGCCGCCGACACGACGATCAGGAGCGGCACCAGGGTGAGGAAGGCGAGCGCCGCGAACCCCAGCGCGCGCTGCCAGAGGCCCAGCTCCCTGACCGGAGCCCACCGGTGCCCGGCCCGGATCCGGCGAATCCCCCGGAGCATCCGCCCGGACCCGGCCCGGCGGATCGCATCGAGCATCCGCCCGGCCCGGGACCGACGCCCGGCGGGACGGGAGACCATCTCTCCACGGTAGAACCGCGCCGGTCCGGCAACCAGCGGGTCCGCCCGGCGCCGGCGTCAGCCCTCGACGCCGGTGGCCTCGTGCGCGGCGCCCACGGGCTTGGACTCGGGGGAGCCTCGCTGGCGCAGATAGACGGAGAGGATCGCCATCGCCGCCACGGCCAGCAGCTCCGACTGCCAGTTCTGCAGGGACCGGTTCCAGAAGTCGGCGGAGCCGAGGTACGCGTGCCAGGCCACGGGGGCCTGGAGCTGCCGCAGCCGCAGTTCGTTGAAGGCGGCGGCGCCGGAGATCGACTGCGCCAGCCAGGACAGCAGGAAGAAGGTGGCCATGACGAGGCCGAGGGACCGGGAGTACACGGCCTGCCGCCAGTCCTTCGTACCGGCCCAGTGGGGCGAGTCCGGCCGGGCGTGGTCACCCATATGCTGCTCGCGCTCGCTCTCCGTGCCCGCCTTGTGCAGCTCCTTGGACTCCGGGGAGCCGCGCTGGAGCAGGTAGACCGTGCCGAAGATGTACAGGAAGAACTGGAGGAACTCCGACTGCCAGTTCTCGGTGACGTCGACGGCGAAGTCCGAGGACATCAGGTACTCGCCGAAGCCGATCTGCTGCAGTCCCTCGACGGCGAGCTGCTCGTTGAACTCCGCACGGCCGGCGACCGCCTGGGCGCCCAGGACGACCAGGAACGCCACCCCGAAACCGAGGGTGAGACTGTTCGACCGCCAGAATCCGCCCTTCGGGGCCCGGTCGTCCGTCACCGGTGCATCGCTCCGATCACGCTGAAGTAGGCGAGCCCGCCCACGACGGTCACCACGCACACGACGAACAGCGTCCGCACGTCACGCCCCCTTCAGTACGCAGCTGTACGGCGTGTCGCCCGTTCCGGGCGCGCATCCGGCGGCGGTCACCCGCCACCCCTCGTCGAACTGCGACAGGAACAGGATGTCGCCGCGGAGGCGGAGCAGCGCCTGCCGGCCGTAGACGTCCACGCTCCGCACGGCGCCGCCGCGCGGCAGCTCCTGCGACGGCAGCGCCGCCGCGCACGGCTTCTTCTCCCCCTCTTCGAGCTGCTCACGGCTCTCCGGGGCGAGCAGCCCGCAGGCGACGCCGAAGTTCCCGGCGGCGAGGGACTCCTCGAAGAACCGGCCCGCGTCGGTCGCTCCGTCCACGCGCGCCTGCGGCGCACCGCAGGCGGACAGGGCGGCGACCAGGGCCGTCGTCACTCCGATGAGCAGGGGCACTCTCACACCCACAGCCTGCCGGTGCGGGCGGCGTCGGCAAGGGGCGGGAGCCGAATGGGCACACGCCTCACCTGTTCGGGTCACCGCGGGTGACGACGTGCGTACCCCGGCGGCCCACGAGACCATGGAGACGGAGAGGGGTCCCCCATGAGTGAGTTCGACATCTGGAACTACCGCCCCGGCACCGGGTACCGACAGGGCGTCGACCTCGTCGGCTACAAGGTCGAGGCCACCGACGGCGCCATCGGGAAGATCGACAAGCACAGCGAGGAGGTCGGCTCGTCGCATCTGGTCGTCGACGTGGGCGTGTGGATCTTCGGCAGGCGGGTGCTCCTCCCCGCCGGGACCATCGAGCTGATCGACACCGCCGAGGAGAAGGTGTACGTCGACCGCACGAAGGACCAGATCAAGGACGCCCCGGACTTCGACGAGGCGAAGTACTCCGGCGAGCCCACCTATCTGGAGCAGTTCGCCCGGTACTACGGCCAGCCGCACATGTGAGGGCGTCGGACGCGACGGGCGTGCGCTACCGGCCGCTCGACGCGCTCTCCCCCAGGGCCTGCTCCGCACTCTCCGTCCGGCGGTCGCGCCAGGCCGGGACGAGGGCCGTGAGCATCAGGGCTGCGGTGAGGGCGAAGGCCGACGGGTAGCCGGTGCGGGCCGCGAGGAGCCCGAAGCCGACGGCCCCGACGCCCATGCCCGCGTCGAAGGCGACGTTCCACAGGGCGCTGACGGTTCCGTAACCGGAGGCGGGGACCCGCGCGTACATCAGGGTCAGGGTGGCGTTCTGGGTGACGCCGAAGCCGATCCCGAACACGGTGACGCCGATGACGACGGCGACCGGACTGCGGGTCAGGGCGGTGAGCAGCGTACCCCCGGCCGCGAGGGCGAGGCCGGGCAGGAGGAGGACGGCGGGACCGTGCCGGTCGCCGTGCCGGCCGGCCACCCAGCGGGCCGCCGTCGCCGCCGCGGACTGGGCGAACAGGGCCGTGGCGACGACACCCGCGGAGGCCGAGGGAACGGCGAGCGGGAGGAAGGTGACGAGGATCCCGGCGGCGAGGGCGCTGGCCGCGAAGACGAGAGTGGGCCGGAACAGCGCGGCGTTCCGCATCCCCGCCGTCACCCCGAGCACCCGTTCCGAGGCCGGTTCGCGGTCCGGCAGTCCCGGCACCGAGACGACGGCGGCCAGCGCGGCGACGGCTCCGGCGGCGAAGACCGGCCCGTACCCCACGTGCGCCGCCAGCCACACGCCCAGCGGCAGCGCCACCAGGGACGGGACTCCGGACACGATGCCGACGATCGCGAGGCCCTCGCCCCGGCGTTCGGCCGGGATGAGCGCGGCCGTCAGGGCGCCGCCCGCGACGACGGTGAAGGCGAAGCCCAGACCGCGCAGGACACAGACCGCCGTGATCCAGACGGGGCTCCCGGAGGCGGCGAGCGCGAAGGCGGGCGCGCCGAGGAGGACGAGTCCCGCCCCCAGCACGAGGCGGTAGCCGAAGCGGGCGACGAGCCGGGGAGTGGCCAGCTCGCCGCCGACGGTGGCGAGCATCAGGGCGCCCGTGGTGAGCCCGGCGGCATCGCCGTGGCCCCCGCCGGATTCCTCGGCGTAGAGGGGGACGACCGACAGGAGCAGATAGAAGCTCGTCGAGGCGCCGATGATCGAGACGAAACGCAGCAGCAGCGGCCGCGTCACCAGGGGCGGCCGCGAACCGGCGCTCTCCGCCCGGGAGTTCAGCATCTTGGTCACACGAGGACGCTAGGGGCGGGGCGGCTCGTGGGTAAGATCCGATTCCATGCCTCTGGAGTGGTCCGGTCTGTCGCCCGAGCTGCTCCTCGTCGTCGACCGGGACAGCGGCGAGCCGCTGCGGTCCCAGCTGGAACTGGGGCTGCGCGACGCGATCCGGACCGGGCGGCTCGGGGTCGGCGAACGGCTGCCGTCCTCCCGTGAACTGGCGCGGATGCTCGGGGTGTCCCGCGGGCTCGTGCAGGAGTGCTACGCCCAACTCCAGGCCGAGGGCTACCTCGTGACACGCGTCGGATCCGCCACCCGGGTCGCCACCGGCGCGGGGACACCGCCGGCGCCCTCGTCACCGCCCCCGGCCCCCGCCCGTCTCATGGCCGACTTCACCTGGGGCGTCCCGGACCTGGCCGGCTTCCCGCTGGCGGACTGGCTGTGGGCCACGCGCGAGGCGGCACGCGCCATGCCGGCCTCGGCGCTCGGCTACGGGGACCCGCGCGGCAGTGCGGAGCTGCGCGAGGTCCTCGCCGGATATCTGCGGCGCGTGCGCGCGGCCGCGGCGGATCCGGAACGGATCGTGGTCTGCTCCGGCTACGCCCAGGGCCTCGGTCTCGCCCTGCGCGCCCTGGCCGGGACGGGCGTCCGCACGGTGGCGTACGAGGACCCGGGCTCGCCGGCCGCGGTCTCCGCCGCCGCGTCCTCGGCGGGCATGGCGGCGGTGCCCGTGCCGGTCGACGAACTCGGCATCGATGTGCGGGCACTTGACGCGACCGGTGCCCGCGCCGTCGTCGTGACCCCCGCCCACCAGTGGCCCACCGGTGTCGCCCTGGCACCCGAGCGGCGGGTCGCGCTGATCGAGTGGGCCAGGCGCCGGGACGCGGTGATCATCGAGGACGACTACGACGCCGAGTTCCGCTACGACCGGGTGCCGGTGGGCGCCCTGCAGGGGCTCGCCGCCGACCGGGTGATCTCCCTGGGCACGGTGAGCAAGTCCCTCGCGCCGGCGCTGCGCATCGGCTGGATGCTCTGTCCGGCCGCGCTCGCGGGGACGATCGTCGAGCACAAGCTGCGGAGCGACCGCGGGTCGCCCACCCTGGACCAGCTCGCCCTGGCGGGACTGATCGAGTCCGGACGCTTCGACCGGCACCTGCGCCGGATGCGGGCGACCTACGCGGCCCGGCGTACGGCTCTGGTGGCGGCGCTCGCCGAGCACGCCCCCGAGGTCGGGGTGACCGGCCTGGCGGCGGGCTTCCACGCGGTCGCCCACCTCCGGGGGCCGGCCGACGAGCGGACCCTCGTCGCCGCGGCCCGCGCACGCTCCGTCGGCCTGTACGGCATGAGCGCCTGCCGCGCCCCGCGCACGAGCGCGCCGGTGCCGGGGCCCGTGCGGCTGGTCCTGGGCTTCGGCAACGTCGGCGAGCGTGCCATCACGGCGGGCGTCGCGGCGGTCGGCGACCTGCTCCGGGGCAGGTAGACGGCCCTTCGCCGACCGTCGGCCCGGGGCCTCGGAGCGGTTCGAAAAAAACTTCGGCGCGAGGCGAATCCTCTCGGGACCTCCCCGTCTCTTATGTGTGTACCGGCCGAACGGGCCGGACCGAATCGGGAGGAAACAGCAATTATGGTCACTGCCCTCATCGTCGTCGGCGTGGTGCTCGTGGGTGCGTGCAGCTGGCACCTGATGCGGCGCTTCAACAAGAGCCGAAGCTGACCAGCGCCTGCGCGCGGGGCGCCTTCCGGTATGAGTAGCGCATGAACCAACGCTTCCCCTGGCCTGACGAGCGGCTGATCAAGGCCGCTCAGGACGGCGACGTCACGTCGCTCACCACCGTCGTCATGGAATCGCAGCCGCATGTGCGCAAGTTCGCCATATCGCTGTGCGCCTCGCCGCAGGACGCGGAGGACGCGGCACAAGAGGCGCTGATCATCCTGTACCGGAAGATCGGCACCTTGCGGGCCACCGGCGCGCTCGCCTCCTGGATGTTCCGGATCGTGCGCAACGAGTGCCTCCGGCAGGTACGGCTGCTCGTCGCCCGACGTGACGAAGTACCGACCGAACCGGAGGCGAGCGCGGAGCCGTCCGCCGAGGAGGCGGTGCTGTACCGGCTGGAGGTGGAGCGGATCGCGGCCGCGGTCAGCGCCCTTCCCCGTGACCAGCGACAGGTCCTGATCATGCGGGACGTCCAGGGCCTGCCCGGCAAGACCGTCGCTCACACGCTCGGCCTGAGCACCGCGGCCATGAAGTCGCGGCTGCACAGGGCACGCGCGGCGCTGCGTCACGCGCTGGAAGCGACCGACCAGGCACCAGATCAGGCCATCGACCGACCAGTCGAAGGAGACTCACGACCATGAAGACCGTGAACATCGTGAAGCCCCCCGAGGGCGTGCAGTCCCCGGTGACCGCACCGTCCGCGACCCGGGCCGCCGCGCCGTCCGCGGCGCCGAACTTCGCGAGCAAGTCCGTCCCGCGCCACCTGGCGCGCGGCGTCATCGGCTTCGGGCTGATCATCGGCTCGATCGCCATGGTGCCCGTCGCCGGCCCGGCCACCCTGCTCGCGGCCCCGCTGGCACTGATCGCCTTCAAGGGCTGCCCCACCTGCTGGATGGTCGGCCTGGCGCAGACCATCTCCCGGGGCCGCCTGGAGCGCCAGTGCGTGGACGGCGTCTGCACCCTCACCAAGGCACACCCGGCGGCGAAGCACGACTGAAACCGCCCCCGGCTTCCGGCCTCCTGCCCCGGCCTGATCTCCACCCTCCCGAAAGACGTCCGGAGGGTGGTGTCACCGGGACCGGAGGCCTCGGCCATGCCCATTTCACACGTATGAGACGACCGTCTCATCGAGCCTGCGCAAGAGCCCCCCGGACTATCCGTCACATTCGTTTTGCATACCAACTCGCCGTCCTGGCCATTGGTTTACGGAGCGCCGCCTCGGTGCTAGGGTCCGAAACGAGATTGAGACGGGCAGGGCCGCTGAGTCGGCAACGCCGTTGATCGTGCTTCACGGGGGGAGCAGAACACTATGATCCGCCATGCCCAGATTGGGGCGGCAGATGACCGTACTGTCGCCGTCGTCGGGCTTTCCTGCCGTTTTCCCGGTGGTGCGAGCCCTGCCGAATTCTGGAATCTTCTGAGGAACGGCCGCGACGCCATTGCGGAGCCGCCCGCTGATCGCGCGCACCTCGGTGTCCGCGAGGACAGTTCGCCGCGCCCCGGTGGTTTTCTGCCCCGGGTCGACACCTTCGACGCCGAGTTCTTCGGGATATCCCCGCGCGAAGCCGCCGCGATGGACCCGCAGCAGCGGCTCGTGCTGGAGCTCGCCTGGGAGGCGCTGGAGGACGCCGGCATCGTCCCGGCCACGCTCGCCGGCACCGCCACCGGCGTCTTCGTCGGCGCGATCGCCGACGACTACACGGCCCTCACTCACGCGGCCGGCCCCGAGGCCACCTCCGCGCACACGGTGACGGGCCTGCACCGGGGCATCATCGCGAACCGCGTCTCCTATGTCCTCGGGCTCCAGGGCCCCAGCATGGTGGTCGACAGCGCGCAGTCGTCTTCGCTGGTCGCGGTGCATCTGGCCTGCGAGAGCCTGCGCCGCGGCGAGTCCGTGACGGCGCTGGCCGGCGGCGTCAACCTCAACGTCGCGCCGGAGAGCACCGAGGCCCTCGCGGCCTTCGGCAGTCTCTCGCCCGACGGGCGATGTTACTCGTTGGACGCCCGGGCGAACGGGTATGTGCGAGGTGAGGGCGGCGGCGTGGTCGCGCTGAAACTCCTCAGTCGGGCCATCGCCGACGGGGACCGCATCCACTGTCTGCTGCACGGTGGAGCCGTCGGCAACGACGGCGCGAGCGACACGCTTCCCACACCTGACGGAAAAGCCCAGGAACAGGTCATACGCAAGGCCTGGGAGAACTCCGGTTTACCTCTTGGAAACGCGCAGTACATCGAAATACACGGGTCGGGAACCCGGATCGGTGATCCCATCGAAGCCTCTGCTCTGGGCGCCGTATTCTCCTCCTCCCGCACTCCGGACCGTCCTCTCCGGATCGGCTCGGTCAAGACGAACATCGGCCACCTCGAAGGCGCCGCGGGCATAGCGGGACTCGTCAAGACGATTCTCTGCATCAAAGAGCGGGAAATCGTTCCCACGCTCAACTATCAGACCCCCAATCCGCAGATCCCGTTCGAGGATCTTCGCCTCGCCGCCGCCACCGAAACCGGGCCGTGGCCGCATCCCGACGGCCCGCTCCTCGCGGGTGTGACATCGATCGGAATGGGCGGGACGAACTGCCATCTGGTCCTCGGCGAATGGCGTGGAGAAGCCGCCTCGACCGAAGAGAACAAGCCGGACCCGACCGACCACGCGGACGCGTCCGATTCCCTCGCGTGGGTGCTGTCCGGACGCGGCGACAAGGCCCTCCGCGCCCAGGCCGCCCGACTCCGCGAACACCTTGCCGCGCACCCGGAGTCCGACGTCGCCGAGGTCGCCCGCGCCCTCGCCCACGACCGCACCGCCTTCACCCACCGCGCCGTCCTCACGGGCGCCGGCCGTGACGAGCTCCTCGCCGCCCTGGACGCGGTCGCCGACGCCCGCGTCACCCCGGCCGCCGTCGAGGGCAGCAGCCACCGGACCGTCCGCGAGGCCGTGTTCGTCTTCCCCGGCCAGGGCTCCCAGTGGGCCGGCATGGCCGCCGGACTCCTCGACAGCTCCCCCGTGTTCGCCCGGGTCGTCGAGGACTGCGAGCGGGCGCTCCGCCCGTACCGCGACTGGTCGCTGACCGACGTGCTCCGCGGGACCGCGGGTGCCCCGGCCCTGGACCGCGACGACGTCGTGCAGCCCGCTCTGTGGGCCGTGATGGTCGGACTCGCCGCCCTGTGGCGGGAGGCCGGTGTCGAACCGGCCGCGGTCGTCGGCCACTCGCAGGGCGAGATCGCCGCCGCCACCGTCAGCAGTGCCCTGACCCTCGACGACGCCGCACGGCTCATCGCCGTACGCAGCACCGCTCTCGGCGCGCTCGCCGGTCGCGGCGGCGGCATGCTCACCGTGTCGCTGCCCGCCGACCGGGTCCGCGAGGACCTGGCCGGATTCCCCCGCCTGAGCGTGGCCGCCGTCAACTCCCCCGGCATGACCGTGGTGGCCGGTGACGGGGACGCCCTCGACGCCCTGGCCGCGCACTACGGCGAGGACGTCAGGACCCGGCGCATCCCCGTCGCGTACGCCTCGCACAGCCCGCACGTCGACGCCGTACGCGACACGCTGCCCGCCGAACTCGCCGGCGTCGCACCGCGCGCCGGAACCGTGCCGCTGCACTCCACCGTGACCGGCACCGCCCTCGACGGTTCCGAGCTGGACGTCGACTACTGGTACCGCAACCTGCGCGAACCCGTCGCCTTCGAGCCCGCCGTACGAACGCTGCTCGACGCGGGGCACGAGCTGTTCATCGAGATGAGCCCGCACCCCGTCCTGGCGCTCGCCGTCCAGCAGACCGCGGAGGCCGCCGACCTGCCCGTCGCCGCGCTCGGCACCCTGCGCCGCGGCGAGGGCGGACGGCAGCGCCTGCTGCTCGCGTTCGGCGAGGCGTTCTGCCACGGCGCGGAGGTGGACTGGTCCACGGTCCTGCCCGCCGGCAGCGGCCGCGCCGAGCTGCCGACGTACGCCTTCCAGCGCCGCCGTCACTGGATCTCCGGACAGCCCCACGCCGCCCGGCCCCTGACGCCCCCCGCCACGCCGGCGCAGCAGACCGCGCCGCTCCCGGAGGACACCCCCGAGGCCGAGCCGGACCTCACCCTGACCGGCCCGGCCGCCCTGGAGCTCGTACGGGCCCACACCGCCGCCGTACTCGGTTACGACTCCGTCGCCGACGTCGAGCCCCGGCGGACGTTCAAGGAGCTGGGCATCGACTCGGCGATGGTCGTCGAGCTCCGCAACCGGCTCGTCACCGCCACCGGACGCAAGCTGCCCACGACCGTCGTGTACGACCACCCCAGTCCCGCCCGGCTGGCGGCGCTGCTCGCCGACGCCCCGCACGAGGCCGCGACGGCGCCCGAGGCCCGTACCGACGAGGACGACCCCGTCGTGATCGTCGGCATCGGCTGCCGGTTCCCCGGCGGGGTGGACTCCCCCGAGGCGCTCTGGCGGGTCGTCGCCGAACAGCGCGACGTCATCTCGGGCTTCCCGGCCGACCGGGGCTGGGACCTCGACGGCCTGTACCACCCGGACCCCGCCCACGTGGGCACCACGTACGTCCGCGACGGCGGCTTCCTCGAAGGCGCCGCCGAGTTCGACGCCGAGCTGTTCGGGATCTCGCCGCGCGAGGCGCTGGCGATGGACCCGCAGCAGCGCGCGTACCTGGAGGTGTGCTGGGAGGCCCTGGAGCGGGCGGGAATCGCCCCGGACTCGCTGCGCGGGACGCAGACGGGCGTGTTCGCCGGTGTGATGGCCCAGGAGTACGGTCCGCGGCTGGGCGAGGCGGGTGCGGGTGCCGCCGGGTTCGGCCTGACGGGGACCACGCCGAGCGTCACCTCCGGCCGCGTCGCCTACACCCTCGGTCTGCAGGGCCCGGCCCTGACCGTGGACACGGCGTGCTCGTCGTCGCTGGTCGCGCTGCACCTCGCGGTGCGCGCCATCCGGTCGGGCGAGTGCTCGCTCGCCCTCGCCGGTGGTGTGACGGTCATGTCGACGCCCGGCATCTTCGTCGAGTTCTCGCGGCAGCGGGGCCTCGCCACCGACGGCCGCTGCAAGTCGTTCTCGGCGGACGCGGACGGCACGGCCTGGGCCGAGGGCGTCGGTGTCCTGGTCGTCGAGCGGCTGTCGGACGCCCGCCGTCTGGGCCATGAGGTCCTTGCCGTGGTGGCCGGTTCGGCCGTGAACCAGGACGGCGCCTCCAACGGCCTCACCGCGCCCAGCGGCCCCGCGCAGGAGCGCGTCATCCGGGCCGCCGTCCAGGACGCCGGCGTCACCTTCGCCGGAGTCGACGCCGTCGAGGCGCACGGCACGGGCACGGTGCTCGGCGACCCCATCGAGGCACAGGCCCTCCTCGCCACCTACGGCAGCGAGCGCGACCGGCAGCCCCTCATGCTCGGCTCCCTCAAGTCCAACCTCGGCCACGCCCAGGCCGCCGCCGGAGTCGGCGGCATCATCAAAATGGTCATGGCCCTCCGCAACGCCGAGGTCCCCGCCTCCCTCAACATCAGCAAGCCCACCGAACTCGTCGACTGGGCCGACGGCGGCGTCGAAGTCCTCACCGAACCGCGCCCCTGGCCCGCCCGAGAAGGCAAGGTCCGACGCGCCGGCGTCTCCTCCTTCGGCATCAGCGGCACCAACGCCCACATCATCCTCGCCGAAGCCCCCACCGCGCCCCGCACGCCGGAGACCGGTGCCGGGGACGACGACGCCCAGCCGCTGTGGGTGCTGTCCGGGCGCACCGAACCGGCGCTGCGCGCCCAGGCCACCGCGCTCGTCGACGCCCTCGACACCCTCGACGAGGTGTCGGCCGCCGACCTCGGCCGTGCCCTCGCCACCACCCGTACCGCCCTCGACCACCGCGCGGCCGTCGCCGCCGAGGACCGCACGGAGGCCGTCGCCGCGCTGACCGCGCTCGGCCGCGGCGAACCGCACTCCGCCCTGGCCCTCGGCACGGCACGTACCGACGACGGTCTCGCCTACCTCTTCACCGGGCAGGGCAGTCAGCGCGTCGGCATGGGGCGCGAGCTGTACGAGGCCGAGCCGGTCTTCGCCGCCGCCCTCGACGCGGTCTGCGCCGAACTCGACGCCTGCCGCGCCTCCGTGCCGGGAACGCCGCCGGTCCGCGAGGTGATGTTCCACGACGCCGAGGCGCTCGACCGGACGGAGAACACACAGTGTGCTCTCTTCGCCCTCCAGGTCGCGCTGTACCGCCTCCTTGAGCACCGGGGTCTGGCCCCCGACGCCGTACTCGGACACTCCATCGGCGAGTTCGCCGCCGCTCACGTCGCGGGCATCCTCACGCTGTCCGACGCCTGCACCCTGGTCGCCGCGCGCGGCCGCCTGATGCAGGCGCTGCCCTCCGGTGGCGCGATGACGGCCGTCCAGGCCTCGCAGGACGAGGTGGCCGCGCTGATCGCGGGCCGCGAGCACGAGGTGAGCATCGCCGCCGTCAACGGCCCGCTGGCCGTCGTCGTCTCCGGCGACGTCGAGGCCGTCGAGGAGGTCGCCGCCTCCTTCGCCGCCCTCGGCCGCAAGACGCGCCGGCTCGTCGTCAGCCACGCCTTCCACTCCCACCGCATGGACGGGATGCTCGACGCGTTCGCCGCCGTCACCTCGGGGGTCGACTACGCGGAGCCCCGCGTCCCGATGGTCTCCACCGTCACCGGTGAGCCCGTCGAGGTCACCGCCGACTACTGGGTGCGGCAGGTGCGCCGTGAGGTCCGGATGTCCGACGGCCTGGCCGCCCTGCACGGGCTCGGCATGCGGACCTTCCTCGAACTCGGCCCGGACGGTGTCCTTTCGGCACTGGGCCAGGACTGTCTGGACGACGACGCGCTCGCGTTCGTCCCGGTGCTGCGCCGCGGCCGGTCCGAGCGCCGCACCCTGGTCTCCGCGCTCGGCTCGCTGCACGTCCGGGGCCGCAGCCCCGACTGGCGGGTCGTGTTCGGCGCGGGGCGCACGCCCGCCCTGCCCACGTACGCCTTCCAGCGCGAGCGCTACTGGCTGACCGCGCAGGGCACCGCCGGACCGGCGGGGCACCCGCTGCTCGGACCCGCCGTCGAGCTCGCCGAATCCGGGCAGGCCGTCCTGACCGCCCGGCTCGGCCGCCGCACGCACCCGTGGCTCGCGGACCACGCCGTCCTCGGCCAGGTCCTGCTGCCGGGCACCGCCTTCCTCGAACTCGCCGCCCGCGCGGGCTCGGGGACCGGCGCGCCACGCGTCGCCGAACTCACGCTCGTCGCCCCTCTGGTGATCCCCGAGGACGGCCGCACCGAGGTGCAGGTCGTGGTGGCCGCGCCCGGCGAGGACGGTCAGCGGACGCTGACCGTGCACGCCCGCGCCGAGACACCGGACGGCGCCGTCGAGCCGTGGACCCTGCACGCCACCGGCGCGCTCACCCCGCACGACGGAGCCCCCGCGCCGGCCGCGGCCCGGCCCGACGGCGAGGGCGAGTCCCTGCCCGTCGACGGCTGCTACGAGGACCTGGCCGCCTCGGGCTACGCCTACGGCCCGGTCTTCCAGGGCCTGCGCGCCGCACGGCGGCACGGCACCGACCTGCTCGCCGAGGTCGCCCTGCCGGCGTCCGTCACCGACGCCGCCTCGTACGGGCTGCACCCGGCGCTGCTCGACGCGGCCCTGCACCCGATCGTCATCACGGCGCTCGAAGACGGCGGCCGCCGGCTGCTGCCCTTCTCGTGGCGCGGCGTGACCGTCCACCAGCCGGGCGCCCGTGCCGTACGGGCGCTGATCACCGGCACCGGGCCCGACGCGGTGTCGCTGACGCTGCTCGACGAGTCCCACGCCGTGGTCGCCGAGGTCGAGGAGCTGGTCCTGCGCCCGGTCAGCGAGGAGGTGGCCGTCCCGCGCTCCCTCCACCGCCTGGACTGGAAGCCGGCCACGCCGGACGGGGAGGCGTCCCCGTCGGCCGCCGCGCTCGGCTCCGCCGACCTGGGCGTCGGTCCCCGGTACGACGACCTCACGGCCCTGGGCGAGGCCCTCGACGCGGGGCTTCCCGCCCCCGAGGTGGTTTTCGCCCCGGTCACGGAGCCCGGAGACGGCTCCACGGGCGGCTCGCTGCCCGCCGTGCACCGCGCGCTCGCGCTGCTCCAGGCGTGGCTGGCCGACGACCGGCTCGCCGACTCCCGCCTGGTGCTCGTCACCCGGGCGGCCGTGGCCACGGCGCCGGACGCCGACGCGGACCCCGGCCTCGCGGCCGTGTGGGGTCTGGCGCGCTCGGCGCAGACCGAGAACCCCGGGCGGGTCGGGCTCCTCGACGTGGAGACGGCGGAGGACTGCCGTACCGCACTGCCCTCGGTCGGATCCGAGCCTCAACTCGCCGTACGCGAAGGCGCTCTGCTCGTCCCCCGGCTCGGCCCGGCTTCGGCCGGCGGCGCCCTGGTGCCCCCGGCCGGCACGGCCGCGTGGCGGATGGTGGTGCGCGAGCGCGGAACTCTGGACCACCTGGCACTCGAACCCTTCCCGGAGGCCCTGGCGCCGCTGGGCGACGGTGAGGTGCGCATCGCGATGCGCGCCGCGGGCGTCAACTTCCGCGACGTCCTGGGCACGCTGGGTCTCTACCCCGGCGACCCCGGCCCCCTCGGTCTCGAAGGCGCCGGTGTCGTCACCGAGGTCGGGCCCGGTGTCACGGGTCTCGCCGTCGGCGACCGCGTCATGGGCCTGTTCTCCGGCGCGTTCGGCCCGACGGCCGTCACCGACCACCGGCGGGTCGCCGTCATGCCCGCCGACTGGACGTTCGCCGAGGCGGCGTCCGCGCCCATCGTGTTCCTGACCGCCTACCACGCCCTGGTCGACCTCGCCGGTCTGAGCGAGGGCGAGCGGGTCCTGATCCACGCGGCGGCGGGTGGCGTCGGCATGGCCGCCGTCCAGCTCGCCCGTCACCTGGGTGCGGAGGTGTACGGCACGGCCGGTCCCGGCAAGTGGGACGCGCTGGGCGACCTCGGCCTGGGCGGCGCGCACCTGGCGTCGTCCCGCACCCTGGACTTCGAGGCGGCGTTCGGCGCGGCCACGGAAGGCCGCGGCATGGACGTCGTACTGAACTCGCTCGCCGGCGAGTTCGTGGACGCCTCCCTCAGGCTGCTGCCGCACGGCGGTCGCTTCGTGGAGATGGGCAAGACCGATCTGCGCGACCCGGCGCTCGTCGCGGCCGGCCATCCCGGGGTGGACTACCGCTTCTTCGACCTGCTCCAGGAGCCGACCGAGCGGATCGGCGAGATGCTCACGGCCGTCATGGAGCTGCTGTCCTCGGGGGCTCTGACCCCGCTGCCGGTGAGCAGCTGGGACGTCCGCCGGGCACCGGAGGCCTTCCGGTACGTCAGCCAGGCGCGTCACATCGGCAAGGTCGTCCTCACCCTGCCCCCGGTCCTCGGCCCGGAGGGCACGGTCCTGGTCACCGGCGCCACCGGCGCCCTCGGCGGACTGGTCGCCCGGCATCTGGTCACCGAGCACGGCGCCCGCCGCCTGCTCCTGGTCAGCCGCCGCGGCGCCGACGCGCCGGGAGCGGAGGAACTCTCCGCCGAACTGCACGAGTTGGGTGCCGAGGTGGGCCTCGCGGCCTGCGACACCGCCGACCGTGACGCGCTCGCCCGGCTCCTCGACGGCGTCCGGCTCACCGCCGTCGTCCACGCGGCCGGCGTGCTCGACGACGGCGTGATCACCGCGCTCACCCCCGAGCGCCTGAACACCGTGCTCGCCGCCAAGGCCACCGCGGCCCGGCACCTGCACGAGCTGACCGAGGACCAGGACCTCGCGGCCTTCGTCCTCTTCTCCTCCGTCATGGGCGTCATCGGCGGCGCCGGGCAGGGCAACTACGCCGCGGCCAACGCCTACCTGGACGCCCTGGCCCAGCACCGCAAGGCGCGGGGGCTGCCCGCGGTCTCGCTGGCCTGGGGCATGTGGGCGGACACGGCCGGACGGCCGGGGGCCGCCGGAATGGCGGGCACCCTGTCCGAAGCCGACCGGGTACGCATCGCCCGCACCGGACTCGCGCCCATCGACCGGGCGGAGGGCCTGGCCCTGCTCGACGCGGCCCTGCGCCTGGACTCCCCCGCGCTCGTGCCCGCCCCCCTGGACCGTGCCGCGCTCGGCGCCCTCGGTTCCCAACTGCCCGCCGTCCTGCGGGACCTGGCACCTGCCGCCCCGCGACCGGCCCGGGCCACGGCGGCCACGGCCGCGCCCCGGGCGACGGAGACCCTGAGCGACCGGCTCGCCGCACTGAGCCAGGCCGAGCGGGAGGAACTGCTCCTCGACCTCGTCCGGGTGCAGACCGCCGCCGTACTCGGCCGGTCCTCCGCGACCGGCATCCCCGCCGACCGGCCCTTCAAGGACATGGGCTGCGACTCCCTCACCCTGGTGGAACTGCGCAACAGACTGCAGACCGCCGCCGGTCTGCGGCTGCCGGCCACGTTCCTCTTCAACTACCCGACGCCGCTCGCGGTCGTGGGCCATCTGCACACCGAACTGGCCCCGGCCGAAGCGGAATCCTCCACCGGATCCGGCGACTCCTCGGCCGCGTCCGGCCTGGTCGAACTCGACCGGCTGGAAAAGGCGCTCGTCGAGCTGCCGGACGACACCCAGGACGATGTGCGCGCCGAGATCGTCCAGCGGCTCCAGGCCCTCGCGGCCCGGGTGCCGGCTCAGCGCGCCCCTGCCGAGGACGATCTGTCCGCACGCGTCCAGTCGGCCTCGGTCGACGAACTCCTCGCGTTCATCGACTCCGAACTCTGATCCGACGTCCGCGAAGCCGGACCCTCACCCCTCTCATCCTGTTCGCCGCGGCGCGGCGTGCCCCCGGGCACGCCGCCCGGGCAGCCATGCCCGGAAATCCGCGCGCGCACGGCTCCACCACGTCTACGGGGGCTTCACCACCATGACAACAACGGACAACGACAAGCTCGTCGCCTACCTCAAGCGCCTCACCGTCGACCTCCACCAGTCCCGGCAGCGGGTCCGTGAACTGGAGGCCGGGACCAACGATCCGATCGTGATCGTCGGCATGGGCTGCCGGTTCCCGGGCGGCGTGGACTCGCCCGAGGCGCTGTGGCGCGTCGTCGCCGAGCAGCGCGACGTCATCTCGGGTCTGCCGACCGACCGGGGCTGGGACCTCGACGGCCTCTACCACCCCGACCCGGACCACTCCGGGACGTCGTACGTGCGCGACGGCGGCTTCCTGCACGGCGCCGCCGAGTTCGATCCGGCGTTCTTCGGGATCTCGCCGCGCGAGGCCCTGTCGATGGACCCGCAGCAGCGGCTGCTCCTCGAAGTGTCGTGGGAGGCCCTGGAGCGGGCCGGCATCACGCCCGGTGCGCTGCACGGCACGTCGACGGGCGTGTTCCTCGGAGCCATCGCCCAGGAGTACGGGCCGCGGCTCGGCGAGGCGAGCGCGGCCGCCACCGGGTTCGGGCTCACCGGTACGACGTCGAGCGTGGCCTCGGGCCGCGTCGCCTACACCCTGGGCCTGCAGGGCCCGGCCCTCACGGTCGACACGGCGTGCTCGTCGTCGCTGGTCGCGCTGCACCTGGCGGTCAACGCCCTGCGGTCCGGCGAGTGTTCGCTGGCGCTGGCCGGCGGTGTGACGGTCATGTCGACACCGGGCATCTTCGTCGAGTTCTCCCGCCAGAAGGGGCTCGCTCCCGACGGCCGGTGCAAGTCGTTCTCCGCGGACGCGGACGGCACGGCGTGGGCCGAGGGCGTCGGTGTCCTGGTCGTCGAGCGGCTGTCGGACGCCCGGCGCCTGGGCCACAAGGTCCTTGCCGTGGTGGCCGGTTCGGCCGTGAACCAGGACGGCGCCTCCAACGGCCTCACCGCGCCCAGCGGCCCCGCGCAGGAGCGCGTCATCCGGGCCGCCGTACAGGACGCCGGGGTGCCCTTCTCCGGAGTCGACGCCGTCGAGGCGCACGGCACGGGCACGGTGCTCGGCGACCCGATCGAGGCACAGGCGCTCCTCGCCACGTACGGCAAGGAGCGCGACGGGCAGCCCCTGATGCTGGGCTCCCTCAAGTCCAACCTGGGGCACTCCCAGGCGGCCGCCGGTGTCGGCGGCGTCATCAAGATGGTCATGGCGCTGCGCAACGCCGAACTGCCCGCCTCGCTGAACGTCAGCAGGCCGAGCGAGCTGGTCGACTGGGCCAACGGCGGCGTCGAGGTGCTCACCGCGCCGCGCCCGTGGCCCGCCGAGGAGGGCAGGGTCCGGCGCGCCGGCGTGTCGTCGTTCGGCATCAGCGGCACCAACGCCCACGTCATCCTCGCGGAAGCCCCCGTCGAGCAGCCGGCCGAGGCGGCCGAGGAGGCGACGCCGGACGGCTCCTTGGAGGGTTCGGGACTGCCGTGGATGGTCTCGGCGCGTACGGCGGACGCGCTGGCCGAGGCGGCCGGGCAGCTGGCCGCGTACGTACGGGAACGGCCCGAGCTCACCGCGGCCGACGTGGCGCTCTCCCTCGCCGTCGGCCGCTCCGCCTTCGAGTCCCGGGCCGTGGTCTCCGGCGCCGACGGGCGGGACGGGCTGCTGGCCGGTCTGGACGCCCTGGCCTCCCGGGAGGTCGACGGCGAGAACGGCGTGTCCCCCTCCCGCGCCGTGTTCGTCTTCCCGGGTCAGGGTTCGCAGTGGGTCGGCATGGCCACGGCCCTGCTCGACTCCTCGCCGGAGTTCGCGCGGGTCATCGCCGAGTGCGAGACGGCCCTCGCGCCGTTCGTGGACTGGTCCCTCACCGCCGTCCTGCGCGACGAGGACGGCGCCCCCGGCCTCGACCGGGTCGACGTCGTCCAGCCCGCCTCCTGGGCCATGATGGTCGGCCTCGCCGCCCTCTGGCGTGCCGCCGGTGTGAACCCGGTCGCCGTGGTCGGTCACTCGCAGGGCGAGATCGCCGCCGCGGTCGTCGCGGGCGGCCTGTCCCTGCAGGACGGCGCCCGCGTCGTCGCCCTGCGCTCCAAGGCCCTCCGCGTCCTGTCCGGCGGCGGAGGCATGGCCTCCCTGAAGGTCCCCGAGGACAAGGCCGAGGAACTGCTGGCGCCATGGAACGGGCGCATCTCCGTCGCGGCGGCCAACGGCCCCTCCTCGACCGTGGTCGCCGGCCGGCCCGAGGCCCTGGACGAGCTCCTCGCCCAGTGCGAGGCCTCCGGCCTGTGGGCACGCCGCATCCCCGTGGACTACGCCTCCCACTCCGCCCACGTCGACGAGATCCAGGACACCCTCGCCCACGAGCTGAAGGACGTCCGCCCGCAGTCCGGCCGCATCGCCTTCCACTCCACCGTCACCGGTGGCGTACTCGACACCGCCGAGCTCGACGGGGCCTACTGGTTCCGCAACCTGCGCAGCAAGGTGCGCCTCGCCGAGGTCGTCGAGCAACTGGCCGCCCCCGACGTCGTCTTCGTCGAAGTCAGCGCCCACCCCGTCCTCGTCTCCGGCATCACCGAAACCCTCGCCGACACCGGCGCCGTCGTCGGCACACTCCACCGCAACACCGGCGAACTCACCCGCTTCGTCGAATCCGCCGCCGAGGCCTGGTCCCACGGCGTCACCATCGACTGGCCGACCGTCCTCCAGGCCTACCGCGCCCACGCCGTGGAACTGCCCTCGTACCCCTTCCAGCGGCAGCGCTACTGGCTGGAGCCCGAACCCGCCTCCACCGACGCCCGCGGACTCGGCCTGGCCTCGGCCGGGCACCCGCTGCTCGGCGCCGTGGTCGAGCTGGTCGAGGAGGACCGGCTGGTCTACACGGGCCGTCTCGCGCTCGACACCCAGCCGTGGCTCGCCGATCACGCCGTACAGGGCACCGTCCTGCTGCCCGGCACCGCGTTCCTCGAACTCGCCATGGCCGTGGGCGCGCGGGTGGGCTGGCGACGGCTCGCCGAGCTGACCCTCCAGGCGCCCCTGCTGCTCCCGGCCGACGAAGCCGTACAGCTCCGGGTGACCCTCGAACCGCCGGCCGCGAACGGGCAGCGGGAGCTTGCCGTGCACTCCCGGCCGCAGGACGCCGACACGGGCGTCCCGTGGACGCGGCACGCCGCGGCGACCCTCGAACTCGACGACGAGTCCGCGGACTTCGACCTCGTCGAGTGGCCGCCCCCCGGCGCCCACGAGATCGACGTCGAGAGCCGCTACGACACCCTCTCCGAGGCGGGCTACGACTACGGCCCGGCCTTCCAGGGCCTGCGCGCCGCCTGGCGCTCCGGCCGCGACGTCTACGCCGAGGTCGCCCTGCCGGCCGAGCTGGACGCCACGGCCTTCGGCGTGCACCCGGCGGTCCTCGACGCGGCCCTGCACGCGGTCGGCCTGCTCCGCGAGGACGGCGGCACCGTCCTGCCCTTCTCCTGGTCCGGTGTCCGCCGCTACACCGAGGGCGCCGACGCCCTGCGGGTGTGGCTGAGCCCGCGGGGCGACGGGGTGGCCCTGCGCGTCACCGACGCCTCGGGGAAGCCCGTGCTGTCCGCCGGTTCCGTCACGATGCGGCCGTTCACCGCCGACCTGGCCGCCGGGCGCGGCACCGACTCGCTGTTCCGTGTCGAGTGGCAGCCGGTCCCCGCCGGCACGGCCGACGCCGAGGTGTGCCTGGTCGCTGATCTGGCCGACGTACCGGACGCGGTGCCGCAGGTCGTCGCCGTCCGATGTCCCGGCACCGACCGATGTCCGGACACGTCGCAGGACTCCGACAGCACCGGAGCCGATCTCGCCGGGGCCGCCCATCGGGCGGCGCGCTGGGCGCTCGCACTGGTCCAGGAGTGGCTGGCCGATGCACGCTTCGCCGGCTCCCGCCTGCTGGTGCTGACCGACGGCGCCGCGGGCCCCGAGGTCGACAGCCCCGCCCAGGCCACCGTGTGGGGCCTGATCAGGACCGCCCAGTCCGAACACCCGGACCGTTTCGCCCTGCTGGACACGGACGAGGCGCACGACGCCGGGACCGTGCCCGGGGCCGTGCTCACCGAGCCGCAGCTCGCCCTGCGAGCGGGCGCGCTCCTCGCCCCGCGGCTCGTCCGGCACACGTCCGTCGCCGATCCGACCGGTGGCACCCCGCTCGACCCGGACGGCACCGTGCTCGTCACCGGCGGCACCGGCGTGCTCGGCGCCTCGGTCGCCCGGCACCTGGTCACCGAGCACGGCGCCCGACGCCTGCTCCTGGTCAGCCGGCGCGGCGCCGACGCACCCGGAGCCGAGGAACTCGCCGCCGAACTGTCGGAGTCGGGTGCCGAGGTCACTCTCGCCGCCTGTGACACCGCCGACCGTGACGCGCTCGCCCGGCTCCTGGACGGCGTCCGGCTCACGGCCGTCGTCCACACCGCGGGTCTGCTCGACGACGGCGTCGTCGAGTCGCTGACCGCGGACCGGCTCGCGGCGGTCCTCCGCCCCAAGGTGGACGCCGCCGCGCACCTCGACGAACTGACCGCCGACCACGACCTCGCGGCCTTCGTCCTCTTCTCCTCGGTGGCGGGCGTGCTCGGCAACCCGGGCCAGGCCAACTACGCCGCCGGCAACGTCTTCCTCGACGCGCTCGCCGCGCGCCGCCGGGCCGCCGGCCGCCCCGCGACCTCGCTCGCCTGGGGCCTGTGGGCCGAACGCACCGGCCTGACCGGCCACTTGGACGACGACACCCTCTCGACGCGCGGCATCGCGCCGCTCTCCACCGAGCAGGGCCTCGAACTCCTCGACCGGGCGCTCGCCGACGACCACGCCGTGCTCGTACCGGCCCGCCTCGACCCGGCCTCGCTGCGCTCCGACGCCCTCGCCGGAACCCTGTCCCCGCTGCTCCGCTCCCTGGTACGGGTCCCCCAGCGGCGCTCCGGCGAGTCCGGCATGCGCCGCAAGCTCGGCAGGATGTCCGAGGACGAGGGCCGCCGCCTGCTGCTCGACGTCGTGCGCGCCCAGCTCGCCGCGGTCATCGGCAGCCAGTCGACGGACGGGATCGACCCGGACCAGCCGTTCAAGAGCTTCGGCATCGACTCGCTCCTCGCGGTGCAGCTGCGCAACCGCCTCAACTCCGCGACCGGTCTCCGGCTCCCGGCCACGCTGGTCTTCGACCACCCGACGCCGGCCGCCGTCGTGGACTTCACGCTCGCGCTCGCCCGGGAACGTGCCGAGAGCGCCCCCGCGCAGCCCGTCACGGCCGTCGCCCCTCGGACGGACGACGACCCGATCGTGATCGTCGGCATGGGGTGCCGCTTCCCCGGCGGGGTGGACTCGCCCGAGGCACTGTGGCGCGTCGTCGCCGAACAGCGCGATGTGATCTCGGAGTTCCCGGCCGACCGCGGCTGGGACCTGGACGGCCTCTTCCACCCCGACCCGGACCACTCCGGGACCTCGTACGTCCGGCACGGCGGGTTCCTCCACGAGGCCGCCGAGTTCGACCCCGCCTTCTTCGGGATCTCGCCGCGCGAGGCGCTCGCGATGGACCCGCAGCAGCGACTGCTGCTCGAAGTGTCGTGGGAGGCCCTGGAGCGGGCGGGCATCACGCCCGGCTCGCTGCACGGCAGTGACACCGGGGTGTTCGCCGGGGTGATGTACCACGACTACGGCGGTGGCGGCCGGCTTCCGGAGGAGGCCGAGGGCCACTTCCTGACCGGCACCGCCGGCAGTGTCGCCACCGGCCGGGTGGCCTACACGCTCGGCCTCCACGGCCCGGCCCTGACGGTCGACACGGCGTGCTCGTCGTCGCTCGTGGCGCTGCACCTCGCGGTCCGTGCCCTGCGGTCGGGCGAGTGCTCGCTCGCCCTGGCGGGCGGCGCCGCTGTGATGTCCACGCCCCACACCTTCATCGAGTTCTCGCGGCAGCGGGGCCTCGCCACCGACGGCCGCTGCAAGTCGTTCTCGGCGGACGCGGACGGCACGGCCTGGGCCGAGGGCGTCGGTGTCCTGGTCGTCGAACGGCTGTCGGACGCCCGGCGCCTGGGCCACAAGGTCCTTGCCGTCGTGGCCGGCACCGCCGTGAACCAGGACGGCGCCTCCAACGGACTCACCGCGCCCAGCGGCCCCGCACAGGAGCGCGTCATCCGAGCCGCCGTCCAGGACGCCGGCGTCACCTTCGCCGGAGTCGACGCCGTCGAGGCGCACGGCACAGGCACGGTACTCGGCGACCCCATCGAGGCACAGGCCCTCCTCGCCACCTACGGCAGCGAGCGCGACGGCCGGCCCCTCATGCTCGGCTCCCTCAAGTCCAACCTCGGCCACGCCCAGGCCGCCGCCGGAGTCGGCGGCATCATCAAAATGGTCATGGCCCTCCGCAACAGCGAGGTCCCCGCCTCCCTCAACATCAGCAAGCCCACCGAACTCGTCGACTGGGCCGACGGCGGCGTCGAAGTCCTCACCGAACCGCGCCCCTGGCCCGCCCGAGAAGGCAAGGTCCGACGCGCCGGCATCTCCTCCTTCGGCATCAGCGGCACCAACGCCCACATCATCCTCGCCGAAGCCCCCACCGAGGACCCGGCCGAAGTCCCCTCGGACGCGGACCGGTTGGACGGCGCGGTTCTGCCGTGGCTCGTGTCGGCGCGTACGGCGGACGCACTGGCCCAGGCCGCCGAGCGGCTGGCCGCGTACGTACGGGAACGGCCCGAGCTCACCGCGGCCGACGTGGCGCTCTCCCTGGCCACCGGGCGCTCCGCCTTCGAGTCGCGGGCCGTGCTGCCCGGCGCCGACGGCCGTGACGGGCTGCTCGCCGGCCTGGACGCCCTGGCGTCCGGGGAACTCGACGGCGTGACCGCGGCTGTCTCCGGCGCGAAGCCGGGCCGCACGTCGGGCGCTTCCGTCGTGTTCGTGTTCCCGGGTCAGGGTTCGCAGTGGGTCGGCATGGCCACGGCCCTCCTGGACTCCTCGCCGGAGTTCGCGCGGGTCATCGCCGAGTGCGAGACGGCCCTCGCGCCGTTCGTGGACTGGTCCCTCACCGCCGTCCTGCGCGACGAGGACGGCGCCCCCGGCCTCGACCGGGTCGACGTCGTCCAGCCCGCCTCCTGGGCCATGATGGTCGGCCTCGCCGCCCTCTGGCGTACCGCCGGTGTGAACCCGACGGCGGTCGTCGGTCACTCGCAGGGCGAGATCGCCGCCGCGGTCGTCGCGGGCGGCCTGTCCCTGCAGGACGGCGCCCGCGTCGTCGCCCTGCGCTCCAAGGCCCTCCGCGTCCTGTCCGGCGGCGGAGGCATGGCCTGGCTGAGCGTCCCGGAGACGCAGGCGGAGGAGCTGCTCGCACGCTGGGAAGGCCGTGTCTCCGTCGCGGCGGTCAACGGCCCGTCGTCCACTGTGGTCGCCGGTCAGCCCGAGGCCCTGGACGAGCTCCTCGCCCAGTGCGAGGCCTCCGGCCTGTGGGCACGCCGCATCCCCGTCGACTACGCCTCCCACTCCGCCCACGTCGACGAGATCCAGGACACCCTCGCCCACGAGCTGAAGGACGTCCGCCCGCAGTCCGGCCGCATCGCCTTCCACTCCACCGTCACCGGTGGCGTACTCGACACCGCCGAGCTCGACGGGGCCTACTGGTTCCGCAACCTGCGCAGCAAGGTGCGCCTCGCCGAGGTCGTCGAGCAACTGGCCGCCCCCGACGTCGTCTTCGTCGAAGTCAGCGCCCACCCCGTCCTCGTCTCCGGCATCACCGAAACCCTCGCCGACACCGGCGCCGTCGTCGGCACACTCCACCGCAACACCGGCGAACTCACCCGCTTCGTCGAATCCGCCGCCGAGGCCTGGTCCCACGGCGTCACCATCGACTGGCCCACCCTGCTCGCCCCCTTCGACGCCCGCACCGTCGAACTGCCCTCCTACCCCTTCCAGCGCACGCACTACTGGCTCGTGAACGAGCCCGCCGCGCCTCGCAGCGCACCGCGAACGGTGGCTCAGCCCATGGAGCCGGGCGACCTGTTGGGCGTCCGGATGCCGTCGTCGCCGCTCGCGCAGGCGCAGTTCGCCCCGCGGCTCGACCCGGTGGCGCACCCCTGCCTGGGCGACTTCGTGGTCGGCGGACGGCCGGTGGTCAGCGCCGGTGTGCTCGTCGAGTCGGTGATCGAGGCGGTGACCGAGTTCGCCGGGACCGGGCCGGTATCCGTGGAGGAGCTCGAACTCCCCGTCGACCTGGTGCTCGACCCCGTCGGCGTCGACCCGTCGACGGGCGGTGCCGAGCGCGCCGCGCAGCTCGTCCTGGACGCCGACCAGTTCCGCTACTACGCGCAGGACTCGGCGGGCGGTTGGCAGCTGCACGCGCACGGCCGGGCCAAGGCCGGTGCGCCGGCCGCGCCCACGGTGACGCTCGCCCCGGTGGGTTCGGGCCGCGAGCTGACCGGCGACGAGCTGTACCGGATGCTGTGGCAGCGCGCCCTCTACCTGGGCTCCGCCGCCCGCTGGGTGGAGCGGATCAGGCTCGGCCGGGGCGAGGCCACGGCCGAGCTGCGGTCCGCCCTGCCCGGCGAGGCGGAGCCGTATCTGATCCACCCGGGGCTCGTCGACGCCATGTTCCAGACGGCGCTGGTCTGCTTCCCCGCCGACGGCCCCGCCCTGGTGCCGGCCGGTCTGGACCGCTTCGTCCACTACGACCGCGGCGGCGCTCAGGACGCGCTTCGATGTCATGCCGAACTGTTCGACGACGGCACGCGGGCGCGTATCCGGCTCCTCACGGCGCAGGGCCGTCTCGTCGCGGAGGCCGACGGCGTGCGCTTCGTCCCGGCCCTGAACCGGCCGGCGACCGAGCTCGCCGCCATCCAGGCACCCGCCGCCGCCCAGGCGCCCACGGCCGACCTCGTGGCGCCGGTCGTGTCCGCACCGCGCCGGCCGGCCACGGTCCCGGCGACGCCGGCCCCGGCCGACACCACCGAGGCAGCGCCCGATGCGGTGCGTGCCCTCGTGATCCGCACCGTCGCCCAGGCCCTCGGGACCGTGGCGGCCCGGCTCGACACCGGGCAGTCGCTGCAGGCGCTCGGCCTCGACTCGCTGATCGCGATGAAGATCCGGACGGCCCTGAACCGGGAGTTCGACGTCCTGCTGCCGATGACGGCGTTCCTGAACGGCCGCAGCACCGAGGACATCGCCGGGGACGTACGCGAGAGCCTCGGCGCCGACAGCTCCGAAACAGAAGCGGAGGCCCCGCGGAGCGCCCCCGCCGACGACGACGCGGAGCGTTACGAGCCGTTCGGTCTGACCGATCTCCAGCAGGCGTACCTCGTCGGCCGCGGTGACGCCTTCGAGCTCGGCAACACCTCCACCTACTTCCAGATCGAGATCGACCTGGAGAACGTGGACCTGGACCGGCTCTCCGCGTCCTTCCGGGCGATGGTCGAGCGCCACGACATGCTGCGGGCCGTCTTCACCGCCGAGGGCGAGCAGCGCGTCCAGCGCGAGGTCCCCGCCTATGTGATCCGTGAGACCGATGTGTCCGCCCTGGCTCCGGCCGAGCGCGAGGCCGCGCTGACCGCCGTCCACGAGGAGATGCGGCACCAGGTCTTCGACACCGCGCGCTGGCCGCTGTTCGACGTGCGGGTGACCCGGACCGACGACCGGACGATCCGGCTGCACGCCGGGTTCGACGCCCTGATCATCGACGGTTTCAGCACGTCGATCCTGTTCAAGGAGTGGGCCGCGCACTACCGCGGTGAGGAGCTGCCGGCGCTGGAGCTTCGCTACCGGGACTACGTCCGGCAGGCCCGCGAGCTGGAGGGCGGGCCCGAGTACGACCGGGCGCTCGCCTACTGGCGTGACCGGCTCGACACCCTGCCGGCCGCGCCCCAGCTGCCGCTGGCCGTGGCTCCGTCGAGCCTGGACCGGCCGGTGTTCCACCACCGCGGTGCGACGCTCCCGAAGGAGGAGTGGGCCCGCTTCAAGGAGCACGCGGCGACGGCCGGGGTCAGCCCGTCCGCGGCGCTGTGCACGGCGTACTCGCAGGTGATCGCGGAGTGGAGCGCCACGCCCGACTTCTCGCTGAACCTGCTGTACTTCAACCGGCTGCCGCTGCATCCGCAGGTGAGCGACGTCATCGGCAACTTCTCCACCACGCTGATGCTGGAGATCCGCGACGCGGCCGAGGACACCTTCGCCGCCCGGGCGAGCGAGGTGCAGGCCCGGCTGTGGAGCGACATGGAGCACAGCCAGGTCAGCGGTGTGCAGGTGCTGAGGGAGCTGAACCGGGCCCGTGGCGCCTCGGTGCGTGCCGCGGCGCCGGTCGTCTTCACGAGCCTGGTGAACTTCGCGGGCCGGCAGGACACCGAGGAGCGCGGAGTCGTGCAGTACCTCGCGGGGATCGGTGAGAACGGCCGTCAGGTGAGCAGTTCGGTCCGCACCCCGCAGGTGTGGCTGGACCACCAGGCGGTCGAGGAGGCCGGTGAGCTCGTCCTGAACTGGGACGTGATCGAGGAGCTGTTCCCGGCGGGCTGCGTCGACGCCATGTTCGCCGCGTACCAGCGGATGCTGCACGAGCTGTGCCGCGACCCGGAGGCCTGGCAGCGACCCCGGCCGGCGCTCGTACCGGCGGCCGATCTGGAGGTACGGGCCGAGGCGAACGCCACCGACGGGCCCGTGCCCGACGGTCTGCTGCACGACGCGGTGCTCGCGCAGGCCGAGGCCACGCCCGACGCGCCGGCCGTCATCTCGCAGGCGCTGACCCTGACGTACGGGGAGCTCGACCGCAGGTCGAACCAGGTGGGGCACGCGCTGCGCGCCCAGGGGGCCGGTCCCGGCGACCTGGTGGCGATCGTCATGGACAAGGGCTGGGAGCAGGTCGTCGCGGCGCTCGGCATCCTGCGGTCGGGGGCGGCGTACGTCCCGATCGACGCCCGGGTGCCCGTCGAGCGGCTGCACGTGCTGCTCGACAGTGCCGGGATCAGCCAGGTCGTCACCCAGCCGTGGGTGGACGACACGGCGGACTGGCCGGAGGGCGTGGTCAGGACCGTGGTGCGCGCCGGGGACACGGGTGAGGACAGCCCGCTCGGCGAGTCCGGCGCCAAGCCGGGCGACCTCGCCTACGTGATCTTCACCTCGGGCTCCACGGGGCTGCCGAAGGGCGTGATGATCGAGCACGGCGCGGCCCTGAACACGGTCGTCGACGTCAACGAGCGGTACGGCGTCACCGCGGCGGACCGGGCTCTCGGACTGTCCGCGATGCACTTCGACCTGTCGGTGTACGACGTCTTCGGACTGCTGTCGGTGGGCGGCGCGCTGGTGCTGCCCGAACCGGCTGCGCACCGTGAGCCGGCCCGCTGGGCGGAGCTCGTCGCCGAGCACGGGGTGACGATCTGGAACAGCGTGCCCGCGCTGATGGAGATGTTCACCGAGCACGCCCTGTCGAACGGGCTCACCGGGCTGCCGGTGCGTCTGGTCATGATGAGCGGCGACTGGATACCGGTGTCGCTGCCCGGGCGGATCCGGCTGCTGCTGCCGGACGCCGAGCTGTGGAGCCTCGGCGGTGCCACGGAGGCGTCGATCTGGTCGATCCTGCACCCCATCGGCGAGGTCCCGGACGACTGCGTGAGCATCCCGTACGGCAAGGCGATGCGTAACCAGCGCTTCCACGTCCTCGACGGCACGATGCGGCCCTGCCCGGTGTGGGTGCCGGGCGACCTCTACATCGCGGGCGTCGGACTGGCCCGCGGCTACCTGAACGACGAGGTGAAGACCCGCGCGGCGTTCCTGCACCACCCGGTCACCGGCGAGCGGCTCTACCGCACCGGCGACATGGGTCGCTTCCTGCCGGACGGCACCATCGAGTTCCTCGGCCGTCTCGACTCCCAGGTGAAGATCCAGGGCTACCGGATCGAGCTGGGCGAGGTCGAGGCCGGGCTCACCCAGTGCGAGGGCGTGCGCTGCGCCGCGGTCGTCGCGGCGGGCGAGCAGCACGGGCCCAAGCGGCTCATCGCGTACGTCGTCCTCGACGAGGGCCGCGAGGACACCGAGGAGCAGATCACCGAGGCGCTGCGCCGGGTGGTCCCGGCGCACCTGGTGCCGCAGCGGGTCCTCGTCCTGGACGAGCTGCCGCTCAGCGACAACGGGAAGGTCAACCGGGCGGCCCTGCCCGCGCCGGACGAGGTCGCCGTGGAAGGCTCCGGGTTCGTCGCGCCGCGCGACGAGGTGGAGCGCCGGCTCGCGGAGATCTGGGCGGAGTTCTTCGGCGTCTCCGAGATCGGGGTGACCGCGAGCTTCTTCGACCTCGGCGGGGACTCGCTGCTCGCGGTCCGGCTGATGGCCAGGATCGCGCGCGGCCTCGGCCGCAGCCTGCCGCTGTCGACGCTCTTCGCCCGTCCGACGATCGAGCTGCTCGCCCGGGCGGTGCGTGAGGCCGACGGCGGCGAGACCGGCCGCAGGGCGCTGGTGCCGGTGCGCACGGGCGGGTCGCGGACTCCCCTGGTGTTCGTCCACCCGGTCGGCGGTGATGTGCTCTGTTACGCGGAGCTCGCCGAACTCCTGGGTGAGGAGCAGCCGTTCTACGCGCTCCAGGTGCCGGACACGGAGCTGACCAGCGTGGAGGCGATGGCCGCGCACTACGTCACGGCGGTCCGGGAGGCGCTGCCGGACGGTCCGTACCGGCTCGGCGGCTGGTCGATGGGCGGCGTGATCGCCCTGGAGATGGCGGCCCAGCTCACCGCGGCCGGCGCCGAGGTGGAGCTCCTCGCCGTGATCGACCTGATGGTCGAGCCCGGGCCGGCCGAGGGAGCGCCCGTCTCCGACGAGCAGTTGCTGTCCTGGTTCGCCCGGGACCTGGCGGGTCTCGCCGGGGTCGACTGGGAGCTGCCGGTGGAGGCCTTCGACGGCCGCCCGCCGGTGGAGGTGCTGCACGCCGAGGCGCGGGGAGCGGGGGCGCTGTCCGAGGACATCGACCTCGACACGCTCAGCGCCATCGTGGGCCGGTTCCGGAACAACTACCGGGCCCTGCTGGGCTACGCGCCCAGCGGCTTCGCCGGGCGGGTCGTGTCGCTGCGTGCGGCGGACGGCGGTGCGACGGTCGAGACCGCGAACCGGTGGATGCGGTACTTCCCCGGTGACGCCAGCCTCGTCGACGTACCCGGCGACCACTACACGGTGATGCGCGGCGAGCGGCTGCGCGTCCTGGCCGGCGAGCTGCGCCGGGCCCTCGACGCGCGGTGACCCGAACCGGCCGGGCCGCCCCGCGGGCGGCCCGGCCGGTCCACCCCGGACCGGTTTTCTGCCGGTCCGCCCCCGGACCGGTTTTCTGCCGGTCCGCCCCCGGACCGGTTTTCTGCCGGTCCACCCCCGGACCGGTTCCGCTCCGGTCCGGCCGAACCACCCCGGACCCGTCCCGCGGTTCCGCGGGCTCCAGGTCCACGAAGTGAGGACATTCCGTATGGGAAGAGATCAGGCCGATCCGACGAGGCGGCCGACGAGCGCGCTGCCGGCGACCGTGCCGGTCGCCGTCATCGGGGCGGGGCAGTCCGGCCTCGCCGCCGCCTACCACCTGCGGCAGGCCGGGATCCGGTGTGTGCTGCTCGACGCGGGGAGCGAGGTCGGCGAGACCTGGGCGCGGCGCTGGGACTCGCTGAAGCTGTTCACGTCCGCGCAGTTCTCCGGCCTGCCCGGTCTGCCCTTCCCCGGCGAGGGGGCGCACTACCCCGGCAAGGACGAGGTGGTGGCCTATCTGCGGGAGTACGCCGAGCGGTTCGAACTCCCGGTGCTGACCGACCATCGCGTGCTGTCGCTGCGCGAGGACGGGGACGGCTATCTGGTGACCACCGCGCACGGCGCGTGCCGGGCCGCCCAGGTCGTGATCGCGACCGGTGCGTTCGGTGCGGCGCGGCTCCCGGACTTCGCGGCCGGGCTGAGCCCGGACGTGCCCACGCTGCACACCAGCGAGTACCGGGGCGCCGGGCAGGTGCCGCCGGGGACGGTGGTGGTCGTCGGTGACGGCAACTCCGGGCGGCAGATCGCCGCGGAGCTGTCCGAGACGCACAGCGTGGTGCTCAGCTGCGGCGAGGCCGTCTCTCCGCCCCTGCCGCAGACGGTCGTCGGCCGGGACATGTTCTGGTGGATGAGCGTCCTCGGTGTGATGAGCCTGCCGGTGAACATGCAGGCACCGGACCCGATCGTCGGCGACCGGGTGCCGGAGCTCGTCGCGGCGGGCAGGATGCGCACGGTGGGCCGGATCACCGGGGCCGACGGCGCCGAGCTGCTCGTCGCGGACGGCGAGCGCGTGAAGCCGTCCGCGGTGATCTGGGCGACCGGTTACCGCACCGACTGGAGCTGGCTCGACCCGCGGATGCTGGACGAGGACGGGCAGCCCCGGCACACCGAGGGCACGGGCGTGCTGCCCGGCAGCCACTATCTGGGCCTCTACCGGATGCGTACCCGCGGCTCGGCGCTGATCGGCTTCGTCGGCCGGGACGCGGAGCGCGCGGTGGCGGCGATCACCGCAGGCCCGCAGAGCACCACGACCGACTCCGCCACGGCAGAAGGTGAGCCGTCATGACCACCGCCACCACCACGGAACTCGACGTGCTGGGCGCCCTGTTGGCGTTCGACTTCATCGGGTTCGCGCAGAAGTCCGCCGCGCTCGACCCCGCCGGCCCGCGGTACGGGCGCGCGGTCGGCGCCGCCTTCGGGATCGCGGCCCGTCGCCGCTTCCCGAAGGGCGCGACAGCCGAGGAGATCGACGGGTACGTCGGGGAGTTCCTCGGCTCCCTGGAGGCCGGCGCGGAGGACTTCGATCCCGCGGCCCTCGCCCGCCTGATCGCCGAGGGCCTGAACGAGGCCACGGCGGCGCGCGGCGGTGAGCACCCGGACCCCGAGCGGACGATGCAGGCGCGCCTCGTCCTGACCCTCCGGTGGGTACGGGAGCTGGGTCTCGGCCCCGACGAGCAGCGGCAGCTGCTGGCGGAGGCCGAGCGGCTGTCCGCGGCCTGAGTCACGGACGAGAGGCGGCGCCCCGGGTGGTCCGGGGCGCCGCCTCTCGCTCTCATTCCCGGGCCGCCCCGGGCCCGCCCGGTGTCCAGACGTCCAGCGTCCCGTCCCCGTACAGGGCGCGCACGGCCCGCTTGTCGTACTTGCCGACGCTGGTCTTGGGTACGGCGTCCACGAAGGACCACCGCTCCGGGATCCACCAGCGTGCCACCCGCCCGGCCAGGAACTCCCGCAGCTCGTCCCCGTCGACCCCGGCTCCGGGCACCAACGAGACGCAGGCCAGCGGGCGTTCCTCCCAGCGGGGGTCGGGCACGCCGACCACGACGGCCTCCAGGACGGCGGGGTGCTCGATGATCGCGTTCTCGAGCTCGATGGTGGAGATCCACTCGCCGCCGCTCTTGATGCCGTCCTTGAGCCGGTCGCTGACCACGACCCAGCCGCCCGGTTCGATCACGCCCAGGTCGCCGGTGCGGAGCCAGCCGTCGTGGAACTTCTCCGGGGAGTCCTCGGTGTGGAGGTACGAGCCGGTGACCCACGGTCCGCGGAGTTCGAGTTCGCCCACCGAGGTGCCGTCCCAGGGCTGTTCGCTGCCGTCCTCCGCGATCAGGCGCACCTCGACGAAGGGCATCACGCGGCCGCTCTTGGCCAGCCAGTCGACCTCGTCCTCGTCGGGGGTGTCGTGCGGGGGGACGGCGAAGGTGGCGAGGGGGCTGGTCTCGGTCAGTCCCCAGCCCTGCTTGAGGCGGACCCCGTAGCGGTCCTTGAGCGTTTTGAGCAGGGCGCGCGGCGGGGTCGCGCCGCCGCAGCCGGCGAGCCGTACGGCGCTCAGGTCCAGCGGGTGCTGTTCGCCGTGGTGGACCAGGCCGTTCCAGATCGTGCAGATCGCGGCGACCGCGGTGGGCCGCTCCTCGTTGATGATCCGGGCGAGGTCGGGGGTGTGCAGCTGCCGGCCGTTCATGATCAGGTCGGAGCCGGCCAGCCAGGCGGCGTACGGCCAGCCCCAGGCGTTGGCGTGGAACATGGGGACGATCGGCAGGACGCGGTCGCCGTCGTGCATCGCGAATCCGGCGCCGGCGGAGACGCCGAGCGTGTGCAGGGTGATCGAGCGGTGGCTGTAGGCGACGCCCTTGGGGTCGCCGGTGGTGCCGGTCGTGTAGCAGAGCGCCGCCGCTTCCCGTTCGTCCAGGTCGGGCCAGTCGAATCCGGGGCGTTCGGCCGCGAGGAGCTCGTCCCAGCGGTGGACGGCGATGTGCGCGGGGAGGTCCGGGTCCGGTGCGTCGCCGATGACGACGACGTGCCGTACGCCGCCCAGCCGGTCGCGCAGGGGTCCGAGCATGTCCAGGAGGGTCGCGTCGGCGAGGATGACGGCGTCCTCGGCGTGCTCGACGATGTAGCCCAACTGGTCGGGGTGCAGGCGGAGGTTGAGGGTGTGGAGCACCGCGCCCATGCTGGGAACGGCGAGGTAGGCGACGAGGTGTTCGGGCGTGTTCCAGGCCAGTGTGGCGACCCTTTCGCCGCGTTGCACGCCGAGCCGGGCGAGTGCGGCGGCGAGCTGCTCGGCCTGGCGGGCTATGTCGGCGAAGGACTGTAAGGAGCGTGCGGTCGGCCCGTCGGAACATCGGACCACCCGGCTCTCCCCGTACACGCGCTGCCCGTGCGCGAGGATGTCGCGGACCAGCAGTTCGCGGTCCTGCATCGTGCTCTTCATGGTGTGCGGCCCCTTGGAAGTGCGCGGTGAACAGGACGGGATCAGCCCAGGTACTGGATCTCTCCCAGCAGGGAGCTGCTGACGTGCTCGTGGTCCAGGAGGTTGACGCGGGCGTTCATCTTGCCGCTGCCGGCCGCGAACTCGTAGTTGCCCGAGCCGCCGATGATCTTGAAGGTGCCGGTGGGGTAGACCATGGTGTCCGAGGTCAGCGGGGCGGTGAGCGCGTAGCTGATGTTGAGCCGGTCACCGTTGGGCTGGGTCATCGTCGCCGTCCCCTTGATGTCGTACTTGCCGGGGATGGTCGCGGTGCACACGACTTCCTTCTGGGCCCAGGTGGCGGTGGTGACCGGTCTGCCGGTGGAGGTCCCCGTCCCGGTGACGTTGTAGCCGTTGCAGCCCACGGTGTCGGGATGCGGGGTGGCGACCACCGCGAAGTTGCTGGTGATCTCGACGGTGGGAAGGTACGTCCCGGCGACGATCGCCGAGGGGCCGGTCCCGGCGGCGACGGTGACGCCGGTCGTTCCGCCGGTGATCAGCAGCGCTCCGGCGACGACACCCGCGATGCGCGCGGACCAGTGACGGGCAACTGTTGCCATGTTCTCCCCCGAATGCGTCAGCTCAAGCCCAACTACCCTTTGCAGAAGGGCTGTTGGGCACAGCTTCCCCGATCGGGCACCCCTCCGTCGAGACGTTCGACACGCGCGTCGTGGACAGAAGGGCGGGGCCGGCTCCGACGGTGTCGAAGCCGGCCCCGAGGGCGCCGCACGCGCCCTTTCGCTCGTGGGATCAGATCTGCCAGCGGAAGCCCATGGAGCCGTCCAGGGCAGCGGTGACGTGGGCCTTGTCGAGCAGGTTGACCGTGGCGTTCATCTTGCCGCCGCCGACCGCCTCGTCGAAGCTGCCGTCGCCACCGGTGATGGTGAACGTGCCGGACGGGTAGACCATGTTGCTCGAGGTCACCGGCGCGCTGAGGTGGTAGGTGAAGTAGAGGTGCGAGCCGTCGGTCTGGGTGACCGTCACCTTGCCGTTGATGTCCCACTGGCCGGGAACGGTCGCGGTGCACGCGTCCTCGGTCTGGGACCAGGTGCCGGTGCCGGCGATCCGGTTTCCGGTGACGGTCCCCGATCCGACCACCTTGTAGCCGTTACAGCCGACGGTGTCGGGGTGCGTGCTCGTGGTCACCCCATAGTTGGCCGTACCGGTGAACGCGGTGGCCCCCGGAGGCGGCGTCGTGGCCGCGTTCGAGACGCCGGTCGTGGCGCCGACGATCAGTGCCGCTCCGGCCAGCGCGCCCGCTATGCGCGCCGACCGACGAAGAGCAAGTGTTGCCATGATTCCCCCCGCAAATGTCAGTTCTCGTCGAACTGGGCCCACTTGAAGGCCCGTTGACGATCAGTTTCCATGATCGGGGGCCCTTCCGTCGAGCCATTCAGGCCAGTGGTTCCGGAATCCGGTCACTCAACTCCTTCATACGGACAGCCGGCATGGCGCGAACGTTCGTTCCAGTCCATGCGGCGACCGTAGACGGTGCCGCCGGTGATCGGCCACCCCGCCACGCCCGGCTTCATCTGCGCACCGCTCTGGGCGAGTTGACCGGCACGGCTCCTGTTGGCAGAGTGGACAACAAGATATTGTCCACTCTGCCAACAGGGAGCGGCCATGCCCGCCGCACGACGCCGGCGCACCCCGGACCAGGCGCGCGCCGAGATCCTGGACGCCGCCACCGAGCTCATCGCACGGCACGGACCCGACGGTGTGGGGCTGCGCCGGGTCGCGGAGGCGGCCGGGGTCACGCACGGGCTCGTCACCCACTACTTCGGGACCTACCGGGCGCTCGTGAGGGCCGTCCTGGAGCGCGAGAACGAGCGCAAGCGGGAGCTCGTACGGGAACGGATGCGGGCCGACGGCAGCGTGCCGTACGCGGCCGGCATGACCGAGGTGCTCTTCGAGATCCTCGCCGACGAGCGGTACGTCCGGCTGTGGACGTGGTCCCAGCTCCACGGCTGGGACGGCGAGCCCGCCCCGGACTCCCCCACGAACCTCTCCCGCCTGGTCGACGCGATCGAGGACGGCGTCCGCTCGGTGCTCCCCCCGCCCGAGGGTCCCGACCGGGCGCGGATCGAGAGGGTCGTCCTGCTCGCCATGTCCGGCGCGTACGGCTACGCCCTCGGCCGGCGCTACTGGCTCGCCGACCTCGGCCACGACCCCGACGAGCCGGGGCACGACGCCGCCTATCGCACCGCACTCTCTTCCGTCCTCGCCGCCCATCTCGGAGGGTCGACATGAACCGGAACGACCTGGACATCCTCGCCTCGGACCGCGAGCGCCTCGACGCCGAGGAGCGACTGCGGGCCGCCGTCGAGAACGGCAGGCTGCCGCTCGCGGATCTCACGACCCGGCTCGACGAGGTGCACGCCTCCCGCACCCGGGGCGACCTGGAGCAGGCCTGCCACGGCCTGCCGCGGCCGGGCCCGCGGGACGCGCTCGTGGTGGACCGGCCACCGACCTCCCGCGGCTTCGTCGCGGGCGTCTTCGGCGGCTTCCAGCGCAAGGGCGCCTGGGTCGTACCGCCCCGGATGACGCTCTGGTCGATGTGGGGCGGCGGCGAGATCGACCTCTCCGAGGCGCGCTTCAGCAGCCAGGACACCGAGATCCGCGCCGTCGCCCTGTGGGGCGGCACGAAGATCGTGGTCCCGGAGGACATCGAGGTCGAGGTGCGGGGGCTCGGGCTCTTCGGCGTCTTCGACAAGCGCGCCGCACGCCGCATCGGCACGCCGGGCACACCCCGGGTGGTCATCAAGGGCCTGGCCCTCTTCGGCGCCGTCGTCACCCGCACCAAGAAGTAGCCGGGGGTCACGGCGGGATCGCCTCGATCGCGGCCCTCACGTGCCGGAGAACCTCCGGGAGTTGCCCCACGGGCGGCGTGGCCAGCGCCAGCCGCAGTGCCTGCGGGCGGTGGGGCCCGGTGGCGAAGGCGTCCGCGGTGGACACGAGGATCCCCGCCCCCGCGAGCACGGCCGCGACGTGGTCGGGGCGCTGGTGGGGCTCCAGGCCGAGCCACACCGTGTACGCGCTCGGGTGCGCGGTGACGTCCATGCCGTCGAGCGCGGCACGGGCGATGCCCTGGCGGACGGCCGCGTCCTCGCGGCGGTCGCACTCCAGGCGCGTCACCGTGCCGTCGGAGAGCCAGCCGGTGGCGAGCGCGGTGACGAGCCCCGGGGCTCCCCAGGCCGCCGCGCGCAGGCTCCGGGTGACCCGTTCCACGTGCGGAGCGGGCAGGACGGCGAAGCCGAACTGCAGGCCGGATGCCACGTTCTTCGACAGACCGGCGACGTAACAGGTGCGTTCGGGCGCGAGGGCCTGGACCGGCGGGGGCGGCGACGCGTCGAGGAACGCGTAGGTGCCGTCCTCGACGATCAGGCAGTCCCGCGACCGGGCGACGGCGACGAGCCGGTCGCGCTGCTCGCGGTCCAGGACCCAGCCGAGCGGGTTGTGCACGGTCGGCATCGTGTAGACCGCGCGGACGGGCCGGTCCCGGCACAGCCGGTCGAGGGCGTCCAGGTCCGGTCCCGTCGGCGTGACCGGGACCGGCGCCAGGTCGAGGCCGTGCGCCGAGGCGAGGAGCCTGATGCCCGGGTAGCTGAGCGCGTCGACGGCGAGGACGTCACCGGGCCGGGTGAGGGCGCGCAGGACGACGTCCAGCGCCTGTTGGGTCCCGCCCGTCAGCAGGACGTCCCGGGGCGCGGCGTCGATCCCCCGGTCGAGCAGGTACGTGGCGACGACCGCCCGGTCGCGCCGGCGTCCGCCCGGCGGATGCTGGTGGAGCAGCGCCTCGGCGTCACCCGTCGCGGCCAGCGCGCGCAGGGCCTGCCGGAGCAGGCCCGCCTGCCCGGGGGCCAGTGGCTGGTTGAACGACAGGTCCGCGGTCCGGGGCACGGGCAGCGCGCGCGAGGGTTCGAGCCCGTCGAAGCCGGACTGCTCGCGGACGAACGTCCCGCGCCCCGTCTCTCCCACGACCAGTCCCATGGCGGCGAGTTCGGCGTAGACGCGGGTGGCGGTGGCCAGCGCGATCCGCCGCTCGCGCGCGAGGGCGCGGTGCGTCGGGAGCCGGCTCCCCGCCGGGAGGGCGCCGGAGCGGATGGCGGCGGCGAACTCGTCGACGACGGCTTTGTAGGAGGGCGGTCGCATGCGGGGCACCTGCGGAGACGGGGAAGGGACAGGGGTTGTATCCAGGACAATAGATGGATCGTCCTGGACGGCGGCTCCTAGCCTCGGTGCGTCCGCACTCAGGCGAAACGGAGCATCCGGCATGACGGTCCGCACCGAGCGGGACGACCACGTCGTCACGATCACCCTCGACAGGGAACCCAAGCTCAACGCCCTCGACCATCCGACGATCGACGCCCTGCTCACCGCACTGGACCGTGTCGAGGCCGACGACCGCGTCCGGGCCGTCGTCCTGACCGGCGCCGGGCACAGGGCGTTCAGCGCCGGTGCCGACATCCCGTCCCTGGCGGGCAGCATCGCGGGCGGTCCCGAGCGGGCGCTGCGCGAGTTCGTCCGCCGGGGGCACGCGCTGACCCGGCGGATCGAGGAGTTCCCGAAGCCCGTGATCGTCGCGGTCAACGGCCTGGCGTACGGCGGTGGCTGCGAGATCACCGAGGCGGCGCCGCTCGCGATCGCCGCCGAGCACGCGACCTTCGCGAAGCCCGAGGTCTCCCTCGGCTTCCCCCCGCCCTTCGGTGGGTCCCAGCGGCTTCCGCGCCATGTCGGCCGCAAGCGCGGCCTGGAGATGATCCTGACCGGCGATCCGATCCCGGCGGTCCGGGCCGCCGAGATCGGCCTCGTCAACAGCGTCGTACCGGCCGACGAACTCCTCGGCGCCGCACACGACCTGGCCGGGCGCATCGTCCGTCACGCACCGACGGCCGTGGCGGCCTGCCTGCGCGCGGTCACCCGCGGCATCAACCTGTCGATCGACGAGGGCCTCGCCGTCGAGGCGGCCTGCTTCGCCGCCACCGTGCCCACGGACGGCGTACGGGACGGACTGCGGCGGTTCCTCGAACGGTGACGGCCGCTCAGCGCACCCCCTCCCAGAGTTGCCGTTCCCCCGCCCGCGGGTCGGCGACGGGGACGGGCCCGGGTGCGGCGCCGAAGGTCATCGTCGTACGGTCCACCTTGTCGTACGCCTTCCAGCCCGGACTGCCCGTCTTCGCGAAGCGGACCCAGGCCCCGTGCATCGCGTCCGCGAGGGCCTGGGGCGGGTCGGCGCCCAGCAGGGGCGCGTACGAGGGGTCGTGGAGGCGGTCGAAGACGAAGGGCAGTTCCAGGGCGTGGCAGGCGCCGAGGGCGCCGTCGAACTGCGGGGACCGCCAGGCGAATTCGTAGAGGTACGAGCCGGGCACGGACTCGGCGAGGCGGACGGCGGGGATCCGGTAGAACCAGTCCGTCGCCACCGCGTCGAGGAGCTCGCCCGGCGTGGCGTCCGGGCGGCCGGCCCGGTAGACGGGCAGGGCCTCGGCCGGGTCGAGGCCGTAGGCCGCGGTCATCGCACGGAGCCTGGGCTCGGGGAAGACGTGGAGGCGCTCCGTGGGGACCAGGAACAGGCGGTACTCCTCGCGGTTGCTGCCGATGAGGAGGTCGACCTCGCAGTCCGCGCCGGGGAGCGCGAGCCCGTCCCGCACCGGCTCGAAGGGCATCATGTCGAGGACGGCCTCGCCCCATCGCGCCGGATCCGGGTCGGCGGCCACGTCCGTACGCAACTCCGCCTGGGCCGCGAGGAGTTCGTGCCGGGGCACGGACGCGAAGGCCTCGGGGGTCGCGTCCTCGATCCCCAGTCTCTCCGCCAGGCGGGCCGCGATCAGTGCGGCCGACGACGGGCGCAGGAAGTGGTGGCAGGCGCCGCTCTGCAGGATCGCCCGGTGGAAGAGACCCCGGGCCGCTTCGGTGGTCAGGAGGGCGCCGATGCTCATCGCGCCCGCCGACTCGCCGAAGACGGTCACCCGGTCCGGATCGCCGCCGAAGGAGGCGATGTTGTCGCGGACCCAGCGGAGTGCGGCGATCTGGTCGAGCAGGCCCCGGTTGTCGGGGCGGCCCGGAAGGCGCAGGAAGCCGTCCGCGCCCAGGCGGTAGTTGGGCGTGACGCAGACGACGCCGTCGCGGGCGAAGGCGCTTCCGTCGTATCCGGACGCCGAGCCGGAGCCGTTGGTGAACGCCCCGCCGTGCAGCCAGACCATCACGGGGAGGCCGGCGCCCGGCTCCGGGGCCGGGGTCCGGACGCCGAGGTTCAGACAGTCCTCACCCGGGATGTCGTCCTCCGGGATGAGGGCGTCGAAGGGCGGGGCGTAGGGGGCGTGCGGTGCCGTCGGCCCGTGGGCGGTGGCGTCGCGTACGCCCGTCCAGGGCTCCGGCGGGGCGGGCGCCCGGAAGCGTCGCGGGCCGAAGGGCGGGGCGGCGTACGGGATGCCGAGGAAGGAGGTCACCCCGTCGGGGGAGGTCCGGCCGCGGACCTCCCCCTGCCGCGTACGGCAGACCGTCATGCCGACAGGACCTCCAGGAGTGCCGTGCCGAACTCCTCGGGGCGTTCGAGGTGGACGGCGTGCCCGGCGTCGGCCACGGCGACCTCCCGCACGCTCCCGCCGGCGGCGGCGTACCGGTCCAGGACGTGACGCGTCTGGGCCAGCATCGGCTGCGCCGGGATGCCCTCCCAGCCGGGCACCACGCCGATGGCGCCCAGGTGTGCCAGGTCGAACAGGGAGGTGTCGGAGACGATGATGTCGTCCTCGCCCCGGATCCACAGGACCGGCGGCTTGGGGTCGACGAGGTGCAGGTCGTCGACGCGGAAGTGGTTCGGTGCCATGCAGTTGAGGACGCCGCGCGTGCCGGGCGCGACGCCGGGCCAGGCGGTGGACGGCTTGCTGTCGCCCGGATAGTGGTCGTCGCCGAGGCGGGTCGCGAGCATGGACTCGACGTACGCGTCCTCGTGCTCGGTCTCGAACGGCGGCTTGACGTAGCAGGTCGTCAGGACGGTGCGCGGCGAGGCCTGGGAGTCCTGGCCGCGGTCGCCCTCGGCGAGCAGCCGGACGAACTCCGGGTTGGCCGTGCCGCCGCCCGATCCGGCCCCGTCCGGGGAGTTGAGGGTGCCGTCCGCTCCGTGCGTGCCGCCGAAGCCGTACGGGGAGACCGGACTGACCAGGGTGACGGAGCGCACCGCGGCCGGGTGGTCGCGCAGGAACTGCATGACCACCCCGCCGCCCATGGACCAGCCGACCAGGTGGGCCCGTTCGATGCCGAGGGCCGTGAGCAGCTCGGCGAGGTCGTCGGCGTAGTCCCGCAGGCCGCGCGTGGCGTCGACGGGCAGCGGGTCGGTGCCGCCGAAGCCGCGCAGGTCGACGGCGAGGGGACGGTACCGGTCGGGCAGCGTGGTGAGCGTGGAGTGCCAGAACGCGGAGGAGGAGACGTTGCCGTGGACGAAGACGACGGCTTCGCCCTCGGTCCTGGCCTCGGTGATCTGCTGGGTCAGCCGGCCGGTGGTGACACGGCGGGTGTGGAGCGGGGTCATGGCGTCGAGGTCCTTGTCACGTGTGGATCAGTCGCGGTGGATCGGTCGCGGGTGGATCAGCCGCGTGCGCATCGGTCGCGGGTGAAGCAGTCGCGGGTGGATCAGGAGAGCCAGGTGGCGACCTGGGCGGCGGCGGTGCTGTGCCAGCCCAGTTCGAGGTGGTTGGCCGAGGCGATGGTGGCCTTGCCGCCGACGGTGGGGATGCCGGTGCTGTCGAGGGCGCTGGAGACGAAGACGACGCCGTCGCTGGGGCCGCGGTTCTCGTTGAAGATGCCGACGATGTCGGCGGAGCCGCCGGCCAGGAGGTAGGTGGTGACGGAGGCGGGCACGCCGGCGCTGCGCAGCGGGGCGATCAGCGATCCGGCGTCGATGGCCGCCTGGATGCCGGTGCCGGCGGTGTAGAAGCCCTGGCCGCCGTAGTAGGTCGTGTACCAGTCCTGGGCAGCGCCGTCGACTCCGTACACCCCGTCCCAGCGGGCCAGCATCTGGCGCTGCCCGGGGTAGTTGTCCTGGCCGCCGGACGGGGTCATCGAGAACTCGGGGTGTGAGGTGTAGAGGCCGTAGCAGGTCATGTGGGAGTGCGGGGAGGGTGCGTTGACCTTGCCTCCGCACTCCGGCCAGATGGAGAAGTCGTGGGCCCAGCCGTGGGCGTACGGGTAGTCGTAGCCGCCGTTCGGGCCGCCGAGGGTGATCAGGCGGCGGACGTCACCGGCGTACGCCCGTCCCCAGGCGGGCTTCAGGGAGGACACGTACGCGCGGGTCGACATCTGGCCCTTGCTCCAGCCGACCAGGTCCACCGAGGTGACGCCCAGTTTCGCCTTGATGACGGCGATCGCGTCGCCGACGATCTGCGCCTGCATCAGGTTGTCGCCCTGCTTGTGCGCGAAGCCGACGGCGAAGACGCGGTGGCCCCGCTCGGCGAGGTACTGCATGAGGCCGGTGGAGGGGCAGGAGGCCGCGCCGCAGCCGTAGCCGCCCGATTCGCCGGGGTTGGCCCAGGCCCGGTCCGCGGTGTCGTTCGCCCCGTGCACCAGGAGGACGGGGGTGGAGCGGCTGCCGGTGTTCCAGCCGGGGGCCGAGTAGAGCAGGAACCGGCCGGAGGAAGGCCGGGAGACGCCGCCGAAGTACGTGACGCGCTTGCCGTCCTGGTCGCCGCGGCCGTCGGCCGGGAAGCCCTCGGTGCGGAAGCCGGTGGTCGTGTCGAGATAGCGCTCGACCCGTTCCCAGCCGTTGCCGACGGTCCCGGCCCCGTAGCTCGCCTCCAGGGTGAGGTACGGGGGAGGCGTCGCGCCGCTCGCGGCGGCGGGTGACGCCACCACGGCGGCCGCGACGACCCCCACCACGGCCAGGACACGGGCTGCGCGCAGCCGCCACCGGCGCCCCGGACTCCGTCTGTCGGCCATGTCGCGGCCTCCCCCACTCGTGCGCCCGTGGCGCGTCCCCCCGCTGCCCGTCCTGGCAGCGGGTCCGCCCACGGTAGGTGGGCCGACAGACCATGGGGCATGTGGTCACGCCACACAAAGCGAGCCGTCGGCATGGACGGTGACCGCAGGAGCAGGGGGCGCGGGTGCCCTACCGCAGGTAGCCGAGCACCGTCATCATCCCGGATTCCGCGTGGTAGACGTTGTGGCAGTGGATCATCCACAGGCCGGGGTTGTCGGCGTCGAAGTCGACGTCGAGCCGCTTGCCCGGCAGCACGATCGAGGTGTCCTTGCGCGCGCCGCCGTCCGCGAGCGCGTAGGTGTGGCCGTGCAGGTGCAGGGGGTGCCACATCGTCGTGCGGTTGACGAAGGACAGCCGGACCCGCTCGCCCGAGCGGACCGGGTGGCGCTGAGCGGGGTCGTACTTCTTGCCGTTGATGGCCCAGTCGTACGTCATCATCGAGCCGGTCAGCTCGAACTCGATCGTCCGGTCCGGACGCCCCGGTGCGAGCCGTACGGCCTCGGCGGCCTTCAGCTGCCCGCCGTGGACGACCTTGCCGTCGAGCTCCTTCGGGCGTGCGGAGGCGGTGGGCGCCGATCCGCCGCCGGTACGGAGGACGGCGAGGGCGGTGCGGTTCTTGCCCTCGGCGAGCGCGGTGAGCGGGAAGACCCCGTTCCCGACGGTGACGATGGCGTCGAGCCGCTCGCCCATGCCGAGCAGGAGCGCGTCGGCCTTCGCGTGCGCGACGGGGAAGCCGTCGGCGTGCGTGACCGTGAACGCGTGGTCGCCGAGGGCGACACGGAAGGCGGTGTCGCCGCCGGCGTTGATGACGCGGAGCCTGATCCGGTCGCCGGGCTTGGCCGTGAAGGTCTGCGGCTGGTCGGGCGTACGGCCGTTGACGAGGTAGTACGGGTGGCCGACGTCCCCGGCGTCCCCTCCGAGCAGCTCGCTCGTGGCGCCCATCAGCATGCGGGAGGGGCCGGCCGGCTTCGGCGACGGCGACCTCCTCGTGGTCATCGACATGCTCGACATGTCGTGGCCGGAGCCGCCGTGGTCCATGCCACCGGAGCCGGAGCCGGAGCCGCCGTGGTCCATGCCGCCCATGCCCTTGCTCAGCTCGGCGAGCACGGCGTCCGGGGTGGAGCCGTCGACGCCGTCGACCCAGTCGTCGAGGACGATCACCCACTCCTTGTCGTACGCCAGGGGCTCCTTGGGGTCCTCGACGATCAGCGGGGCGTACAGGCCGCGGTCCTGCTGGACGCCGGAGTGGGGGTGGAACCAGTACGTGCCGGGGTGGGAGACGGCGAAGCGGTGGTCGAAGGAGCCGCCCGGCCTGATGCCGCGCCCGGTGAGACCGGGGACCCCGTCCATGTCGTTGCGCAGCGCGAGTCCGTGCCAGTGAATGCTGGTGGCCTCGGGCAGATGGTTGGCGAGGGTGAGGGCGAGGGTGTCGCCCGCGGTGACCCGGATCTCCTTGCCGGGGAGGTCGTCCCCGTACGCCCAGGAGCGGACGGTCCGTCCGCCGCCGAGGTCGAGCGGGGTCTCGACGGCCGTGAGGGTGAACCTGCGCTCCGGGCCGGGGCGGCGGAGGGCCTCGGCCGCGCCGACCTCCTTGCCGTCCGGAGCGAGGTAGTCGGCGCCGGGCGACGTGCCTCCCGCGCCGGCGGAGTGGTCCATGCCGTTCATGGAGCCGGAACAGGCGGTGAGCAGACCGGTGCCGGCGGCGGCGAGGCCGGCGCCGAGGACGGTACGACGGGTGGGTCGGGACATGACGGGGGAACCTCTTGACGTGGTCGTTGCGTGAGCAGGGCGGCGTTCCGCTCGGTGCGTGGAGCGGCCGGTCCGCCTATATGCGCAACAGGGAGAGGCGGGTCAGGAGGGATCCGGGTGGCGTGGGCGGAGGGATCGCCCACAGGGCGTGGGCGATGCGCGCGGGCGGCGGTGCGCCGGCTCCGCGGCGGCGTACGAGCACGCCGCGGACGGACAGCAGGAGTCCGATCCCGGCTCCGAGCACGGCCAGGCACACGGCCGCGGCACCGGCCGCCCCGTGCGCGGGCGCGGGCTGCTTCGCATGGCCGGCGTGGGCCCCCGTGTGCTCCTCCGAGGCTGCGGACACGTGCCCGCCCGATTCGTGCGCGGCGTCCGCCCGCTCGCCGGGGTGACCGAGGACGTGCATCAGCACGATGCCGACGAGCAGCACGGCGGCGAGCACGAGACGGCTCCACCACGTCGCCGCCCTCGGGCGCCTCTTCACCTCTGACTCCACCCGGCCATCATACGGGGAGGGGGTATGCGACGGACTAGGCCGGGTCCGCCGCCTCGTCCTCGCGCGGGGCGGCCGAGGCCAGGATGCGGTCGAGCAGCGCGTCGAGGCCCTCCGTCAGCTCCTGGTAGCCGCCCTTCTCCGCCAGGGCGGGCACGGTCGCACGCAGCCGGGGAAGCTCGTGGGCCGGCATCAGGTGCAGGCCCAGGCGGAACGCCGGATCGGGCTCGTCGGGGTTGTCGACCATGGCCCGCAGGTCGCTGAAGATGTAGCCGAGCACCCAGGCGGTGACCGCCCGGTACGCGGTGACGACGCCCCGTTCGTCGAGCCCGGCGCGCTCGAGGAGGGCCAGGACCCGCTCGTGGGCCTTCAGGACCGCGAGTGGGCGGCGGGCCAGCGGGACGGCGAGGAGCCGGGTGGCGAGGAGCGGCACGACGTGCGGGTGGGCGAGGGAGACGCGGTACAGGGCGCAGGCGCCGCGCAGGAGTTCGGCGCGCCACGCGGGCAGGTCGGGCGATTGGCCGAGGGGGGCGGGCTCCTCGCGGTCGAGGTCCGCGTGCAGCTCGATGTAGAGCTGTTCGACGAGGCCGTCGAGGAGCGCGTCCTTGCTGGGTGCGTAGCGATAGAGCGCCATCGCCTCGACGTCGAGTTCGGCGGCCACCCGCCGCATGCTCAGGGCGGACAGGCCCTCGTGGTCCACGACGTCGAGGGCGGCGGCGAGCACGCGCTCACGGCTCAGCCGGCGCCGGCCGCGGCGGCGCTCCGTGCTGTGGCCGATGTCCACCTTCCGGCGGTCCGGCTGGGGGCTGCTGGCCATGGGGTGCCTCCGGCTCGACGTCGCACTGCGACTGGTACCGACTATATCCGAACGCCTTGAAGGCATATATTTACACCATAAGTGGACATTTATTGACAGGCATGACAAGGCGGCGCAATATGTATGTTTAACGCGTAGACGTACGGCGACAGCGCGTCTGCCCCGTCCTCCGCTGGAGGCCGCTGACATGGACGGCAACCGCATCACCCGCACCGAGTGCTCCGAGCTGAACGACCCGCAGCCACGCTCCCGGCCCCGGCTGACCCTGGTCATCCCGACGCGCAACGAGCGCGAATCCGTCCCGCTGCTGCTGAGTGCCCTGGAACCCGCCTTCGACGGGCTGCCCGTCGAGATCCTCTTCGTCGACGACAGCGACGACGACACCCCGGCAACGGCCGCGCGGCACGCCCCGGCCTGCCGGCTACCGGTCCGCATGCTCCACCGGGAGAGCGGCGCCCGGGAGGGCGGCCTGGCGGGTGCCGTCCTCGCGGGCGCACGCCACGCCCGGGGCGCGTGGGCCCTCGTCATGGACGCCGACCTCCAGCACCCGCCCCAGGCCGCCGCCGCCCTCGCCCGCACCGCCCTCGGACACGGCGTCGACATCGTGGTCGGCACCCGCTACGCAGGGTCCGGATCGACCGGGGACGGACTCGACGGCCCGACCCGGCGGCTCGTCTCCCGCGGCAGCACCGTGCTCGCCAAGACGGTCTTCCCGCACCGTCTCGCCGGCGTCAGCGACCCCATGAGCGGGCTCTTCGCCTTCCGCACCGCCGCGATCGACCTGGACCGGCTCAGCCCCCTCGGCTTCAAGGTGCTCCTCGAACTGCTCGTCAGGCACCCGGGCGCCCGCGTGGCCGAGGTCTCCTACCGGTTCGCGCCCCGCGCGGCCGGCACGTCCAAGGCCTCGCTGCGCGAAGGGCTGCGGTTCCTCCGTCACCTGGCCCGGCTGCGCCGGCCCGAGCCCGGCGGAAGTCGCGGCGGCGGCCGGCAGGCCGCACCCGACCGCCCCGGCCTCGGCACCACCGCCCGGTTCTTCGCCTTCGGACTCGTCGGCCTCAGCGGCATCGCCGTCAATACCGCCGCCCTCTGGTTCTTCCACACCGTCGTGGGACTCCATCAGCTCCTCGGCGCCACGCTCGCCACCCAGGTGTCCTCCCTGTGGAACTGGGCCCTCCTGGAGACGCTCGTCTACCGCGGCGGCCAGGGCGGCGGCAGGCGCGCGGCCCTCGTCCGCGGCATCGCCTTCCTCGCCCTGAACAACCTGCTGCTGCTCGGCCGCCTGCCCCTCCTCCAGGCGCTCGTCCTCGCCGGGGTCGGACTGCTCACCGCCAACGTCATCAGCCTCGTCGTGCTCTTCGTGGTCCGGTTCCTCTTCAGCGACCTGCTCATCTACCGCGGCCGCCGCGACGACGGAGCCCGCCGCGACCCCGTGCGCGTCCTCGTGGCCCCCGGCGCCACCCTCCCCGGAGCCCCGGAACCCAGCGCCACCACCACGGCGCCCGAGGCCCCCGAGGCCGCCCCGGCCCACCCCAAGCGCCCCCGGTACCTGACCTACCGCTACGACATCGCCGGCACCGTCACCATCGGCTCCCAGATACGCCTGCCCGAGCTGGAGTTCTTCCGCGCCCAGTGGGTACCGCCCGACTCCTGCGACATCACCGTCCGCGTCGGCGACGTGGGCCGCCGGTTCCCGCGCCACCGCGCGGTCATGACCGAGATCCCCGGCCGCGGCGCACCGCAGCCCACCACCGTGCAGTACGAGGAGCAGCTCGGCCGCCTCGGCGCCAACTTCCGCGTCGACATAGGCACCCCCATCGACGTCGTCGTCAGCCCGCTCCTCGCCCGCTCCCCGCACGTCGTCTACACCAACGTCCTGGAGGCGCTGCTGCGCTTCGTGCTCGTCTCCCGCGGCCGGATGCTGCTGCACTCCGCGTGCGTCGAGCTCGGCGGCACCGGCGTGATGCTCTCCGCGCTCACCGACACCGGCAAGACGTCCACGGTGCTGCGGCTGCTGAGCGAGCACGACGGGCGGTTCCTGTCCGACGACATGACCGTCGTCGACGCCGGCGGCAACGCCCTGTGCTTCCCCAAGCCGCTCACCATCAGCGCGCACACCCTGCACGCCGTGCGCTCGGACGACCTGACCCCCCGCGAGTGGCACCGGCTGCAGCGGCAGAGCCGCCTGCACTCCAAGGAAGGCCGCTCCTTCGCCTTCACCCTCGCCCGCCACAACCTCCCCATCATGGGCATCAACGCGGTCACCCAGATCGTCGTCCCGCCGCCGAAGTACGCCGTCGACCGGCTCGTGGACTGCCGGCTGAGCAGCGCGGTCAAGGTGACCGAACTGTTCGTCATCGAGCGCGGCGAGCCCCGCCTGAGCGAGCTCGGCCACGAGGAGACCGTCAGCCGGCTGCTCGTCAACACCGAGGACGCGTACGGATTCCCGCCCTTCCGGTACTTCGCCCCCGCCATCATCGTCGACGGGCTCGACCACGCCCGGCTGCGCAGCCGCGAGCGGGACGTCCTGTCCGGCTTCCTCTCCGGCGTCCGGACCCGCGTGCTGGCCTCCGACCGCTTCGGGTGGGCCGACGAGATACCCCGGCTCCTCGCCGTCGACCGGCCGTCGGTCAACGGCCGCCGGGTCCCCGGGGCCGAGGAGAGTCCGTGGCCGCACTGGGAGCCGGAGACACCCGGGGGCGCGGCACCGCAGCCCGTGCGCTCCGGCCTCGGGCCCCTCTCCACCGCCGTGCCGACCGACCCCCGCTCCTCCCGTACGAACGACCCCGGTGGGAGGACGCCATGAGCCGTCCCACGTACTCCCCCGCCGACACCGACGCGCGGACCACCACCCCCGGCCCCGAGGCCCACCGCAGCGTCCGCCCGCGCCGGCGCCCCACCGCCGACCGGATGGTCCGCACCGTCCTCCCGCTCACCGCCATCCTCGCCCTGGCCGCCTTCCTGCGGTTCTGGCAGCTCACCCAGATCGGCTTCAACAGCGACGAGGCCGTCTACACCGGCACCGCAGCCTCCCTGGCCGGCGACCCGGCCATGCAGCCGGTGTTCCCCGTCTTCCGCGCCCACCCCGTGCTGTTCACCGGCTTCCTGTCGCTCTTCCTGCGCGGCGGCACCGACGAGTTCACGGCCCGCGCGGTCGCCGCCGTCGTCGGCGTCGTGACCGTCGGCGTCACCTATCTCCTGGCCCGCAGGCTGTACGGCCGGGGCGCGGGGCTCGCCGCCGCGCTGCTGCTCGCCGTCATGCCGTACCACGTCGTGGTGACCCGTCAGGTGCTGCTCGACGGGCTGATGACGCTGTGCGCGACGGTGGCGCTCTACTGCGTCGTACGGTACGTGCAGGCCGACCGCGACGGGCTGCCCTGGCTGCTCGGCGCCGCGGGGGCGCTCGGGGCCGCCGCGCTCTCCAAGGAGACGGCGCTCGTGCTCGTCTGCGGCCTGTACGTGTTCTTCGTCCTCAGCCGCTCGGTGAAGATTCGCTGGCGGCACGCCGTACTCGCCACCGGCCTCCTCGCCCTCGTCGTCGTCGCCTTCCCGCTCGCGATGTGGATCTCGGGCCGCACCGCCACCGGCCAGCACTACCTGCAGTGGCAGCTGTTCCGGCGGGCCAACCACCCGATGGGCTTCTACGCCACCACGGTGCCGCAGGTCCTCGGCTGGGCCGTCCTCGCGGCCGCCGTCATCGGCCTCGTCTGGCTGCGCCGCCGCAACGGCTGGCGCGAGGCTCTGCTGCTGTGCTGGATCGCCGCGCCCGTGCTGTTCTTCACCCTGTGGCCCGTCAAGGGCTTCCCGTACCTGCTGCCGATCGCGCCGCCGCTCGCCGTGCTCGCCGGCCGCACCCTGGGCGCCCTGGCCGGGCTCAAGCCGCGCGTCGGCCGGCTGCGGGTGTCGCCCCGCCGGCTGTCCGCCGCCGGCGCCGTCCTCGTCGCGCTCGCCGTCGCGCTCTCCCTCGCCCTCCCCGCGGCCGGCCGGATCACCGCCACCCCGACCGGCTCGTTCCTCGCCGGTTCCGGCGGCCTCGCCGGCGGCCGAGAGGCCGGCCAGTGGGTGCGCGACCACGTGCCCGGCGGGGCACGGCTCCTCGCCGGCGGCCCCTCCGTCGCGAACGTGCTCCAGTTCTACGGAGGCAAACCCGTCTCGGCCCTCTCGGTGAGCGTCAACCGGCTCTACCGCAACCCCTCGTACACGCCGGTGCCCAACCCCGACCGCGCACTGCGCGACGGCGAGTTCCAGTACGTCGTCTGGGACTCCTACACCGCCCGGCGCGCCCCCTTCTACGGCGAGAAGATCCGGCAGCTGGTCGACAAGTACCACGGCAGGGCCGTCTACACCTCCCCCGTGCGGGTTCCCGCGTCCTCCGCCGACCCGACGCCCACTCCGGTCATCGTCATCTACCAGGTGCGTGTGCCATGAAGCCGCTGACCGTCCGTCTGCTGACAGCGCTGGCCGGCGCGGCACTGCTGCTCGGCCCCACCACGGCGGCGACCGCGACCGGTGCCGAACCCGGCCCCGACCCGGGCCGCGGCGCCGCCGCCGAACACCGCGCGACCACCCCCGTGCAGCACTTCATCTACGTGATGCAGGGCCCCCGGACCTTCGACAACTACTTCGGCACCTACCCCGGAGCCGACGGCATTCCCGCCGACGCCTGCCAGCCGCGCACCGTCGGCGGCCCCGCCTCCGACTGCGTGCGGCCCTACGCCCTGCACGCCAAGGCCCCCGCCCCGCTCGCCCCGAGCCGCAGCATCATCGCCCAGCAGATCAACGGCGGGCGCATGGACGGCTTCGTGTCCGCGTACACCCGGCAGGGCCGGGACGGCACGACCGTCATGGGCCACTACGACGCCCGTGACGTGCCGTTCGACTGGGCCGCCGCCGACCGCTACGTGCTCTTCGACAAGTTCTTCGCCTCCGTGCCCTACGGCACCGCCACCGAACGCTCCTACTGGGTCTCGGGAGCCGCCCCTTCGGCGGGCGGCCGCACCACCATCTTCGACCGGCTCCAGCAGGCCGGGGTCAGCTGGAAGTTCTACGTCGAGGACTACCGGCCCGGCGAGAACTACCACGCACCCGGCGCCACCCAGCCGGTACGCGCCCCGCTGCTCGGCTACGCCCGCTTCGTCGACGACCCCGCCCTCGCCTCCCACATCGTGGACCTGGACCAGTACTACCGCGACCTCGACAACGGCACCCTGCCGTCGGTGGCCTACATCGCCAGCTCCGGCTCCTCCGAGCGCTCCGCGCGGGCCATCCCGCCCGGCCAGAAGCTGATCCGCTCGCTGGCCACCCAGCTCGCCCTCAGCCCCTACTGGGACAGCTCGGCGCTGCTGTGGAGCCACGACGGCTCCGGCGGCTGGTACGACCACGTGGCCCCGCCCGCCGCCGCCGACGGCCCGCGCGGCCTGCGCGTCCCGGCCCTCCTGATCAGCGCCTACGCACCTGCCGGGCACATCGACCACCGAGTCCTCGACTCCTCGTCGGCGCTGCGCTTCATCGAGGACAACTGGAACCTGGCACCCCTCGGCGGACGGGACACCACCGCCGCGAGCCTCGCGGCCGCCTTCGACTTCTCTGCCGCGCCACGACCCCCCGAGGTGCTCGCCGTCCCCTCCGCGCGGCCCGTCGTCCGGCCGGTGAACGCCACCGTCGTGTACGCGGTCTACGGCGGCGTCCTCGGCACGGCCGCACTGCTGGTCGCGGGCACCGTCCTGCTCACCGCCCGCAGACGCTCCACGGCCCCCGCGGCCCCGGCCGACCGGCCGGCGTCCGGCCCGTCGGCTCCGCGCGGCGAGTCCGCTCCGTCCGGCCCGTCCGCTCCGTCCGGCCCGTCCGCTCCGTCCGCACCGTCGGCTCCCTCCGACCCCTCGGCGCAGTCCCGTGCGCCGGAAAGGAGCCGGCCGTGAACCGCCGTACCGCACGCCGCCACGCGGCCGCGCTCCTCGCCCTGCTGACGGCACTGCTCCTCGGCTTCGCCGGGCCGGCCGCCGCCGCCCACCCCGCCGTCGCCGCCACCGGCACCGGCACGCACCGAGCCGACCCGAACGTCACCGTCACCATCCGCACGGTCCCGGCGGTGCCCGGCGTCCGGCTGGTCTTCGGCGGCCAGTCCCTCGTCACGGGCTCCGACGGCACCGCCACGTACACCGGCGCCCGGACCGCGGACCGCCAGTCGCTGCGCCTGCTCGACACCTCCGTCGACACCCCGGACGCCCACTACCGCTTCACCCGCTGGGCGGGACAGCGCGACCCGCAACAGGCGTTCAGGAGCCACGTCGACGGGCTGCCGCTGCGCGCCGACTACACCATCACGGCCGGCTTCACCGTGCAGTACCCGGTGACCGTCGCCTTCACCGACCAGCACGGCGCGCCCCTGGACCCGTCCCTGGTATCGGCGGTGCAGGTCAGGAGCTCCGACGCGCGCATCACCGATCTGTCCGTGTCCGGGACCACCTGGCTGGACGGCGTCGTGCCCGTCTTCCGCAACAGCGGCCTGACGCCCGTTCCGCTCGACTACACCCTGCGGAGCCTCGTCTACGACGGCGTCCAGCTCGCCGGCGCCGGACGGCAGGGCTTCCGGCCCGGCCCCGACCGGCACCTGACGTTCACCGGCGCCTTCCACGACCTGACGGTCACCGCCCACGACGCGCTGTTCGGCTCCGCGACGGGCGACAAGGCCACCGTCACCGACCCCGCAGGGCACGTCACGACCGTCTCGCTCGGACCGGACCACACCGCCGTCCTGTCGCACCTGCCGCGCGGCCGGTACACCGTCGAGGTGAAGGCCCCCGGCGGCAGCGCGAACCCGCGCGAGATCCAGCTGTCCCAGTCGGTCACGGCCGACGTGACCGTGGTCAGCCTGACCGACGTCCTCGTCCTCGCCGGTGCCGGCCTGCTGCTCATCGGGATACCGGTCGTGATCCGGCTGAGGCGCCGGACCCGCCGCACCGCCGCGGGCCCGGCCCCCGGCAGCGGCCCCGGCACCGGCAGTGGCACCGGCAGCGGCGTCGGCAGCGGCAGCGGCGTCGGGCGGGGCGCCGGCGGCCCGCGTGAGCCCGTACCGGCGGAAGAGCCCGAGCAGCCGGAGGGAGCGGAGAAGGCGCCCCCCACCCCGTGCCCCGGGGCGGCGTCCCGATGATGCGGCGGCTCTGGGCCCTCCTCGCCGCACTCCTCCTGTGCTGGCCGGGCCTCAGCGCCGCATCGCCGGGCCCCCGGCCCGCCGTCGCGCCCCCGACCGGCGAGGTCTCCCGTCCGCCACTGCTCGCCTACTACTACCAGTGGTTCAGCCCCGGCTCCTGGCAGCGGGCCAAGACGGACCTGCCGCTCGCGGGCCCGTACTCGAGCGACGACACACAGGTGATCGACCGCCAGATCACCGAGGCCAGGTCCGCGGGGATCGAGGGGTTCATCGTCGGCTGGAAGCACGGCACCGTGAACGACCGGCGGCTGCGCAAGCTCGTCGAAGCCGCCGAGGCCAGGAACTTCAAGCTCGCCATGATCTACCAGAGCCTGGACTTCCACCGCCGACCGCTCCCCGTCGACCAGGTCGCCGCCGACTTCCGGTACTTCCGCGACCACTTCGCCGACAGCCCCGCCATGCTGCGCGTCGGCGGCCGCCCGCTGACCGTCTGGAGCGGGACCTGGCGCTATTCCCACGACGACGTCGCGACCGTCACCTCCGGCGTCCGCGGCGAACTGCAGGTGCTGGCCAGCGAGAAGAACGTCGACGGCTACCGGCGGATCGCCGACGTCACCGACGGCGACGCCTACTACTGGTCCTCCGCCGACCCCGAGACCACCCCCGGATACGCCGAGAAGCTCCAGGACATGGCACGGGCCGTGCACGCCGACCACAAGATCTGGCTGGCCCCCTGCTCGCCCGGCTTCGACGCGCAGCTCGTCGGCGGCACCAGGCCCGTCCCCCGCCGCGACGGTGCGACGCTGGCCGCCACGTACGCGGCCGCGCTGCGCTCCTCGCCGGACGCCATCGGGCTGATCAGCTGGAACGAGTTCTCCGAGAACACCCATGTCGAACCCTCCCGCGACCACGGCGACCGCTTCCTGCAGGTGCTGCGCGACCTCCGCGGAGCCCCCGCGGCCGCCGCGTACCAGGACAGCGGGAACAGCCCCGTCCGGCCGGTCGCCCGGCCGGACCCCTCCCGCGGCTACTGGGCGCTCGTCGGCGTGGCCGTGCCCCTGCTGCTCGTCACCCCGCTCGCGGTGCGCCGGCTGCGCGCCGCCCGGTCGTCCGGCCCCGCCCCTGGCGAGCAGCGGCGAACGGACCCCGGGCGAGCGGTCAGCAGGTCACCGGCGTCGACGTCCCCGCCGTGTTCCCGGCCAGATCGCGCGCCCTGACCTCGTAGGTGTACGAGGCCGGGCAGACGGCCGTCTTGTCGCTGAAGGTCAGCACCGTCTGCGGAACCGTGGCCAGGTACGTCCCGTCGCGGTACACGTCGTACGTCGCGAGCTGGGTGTCGTCGCCGCCCGCACCCCACGTCAGCTTCATCGTGGTGGAGGCGGTACGGGTGACCGTCAGGGGGGAAGGCGCGGACGGAGGCGTGCCGTCGGCGGAGAAGTCGTAGGACAGCGTGTCGAACGAGTTGCCGAGGGAGTCCGTCGGGGTCACCGTCAGCGTCGAGCCGAGGACCGAGACGAGCAGGAAGTGGTGGACGTTCGCGTCGGCAGCGGGGATCGGCACCGAGGAGGGGCAGCGCTTGCCCGCGTTGGCGCTGTAGGACCAGCCCAGGGCGTAGGCGTCCGTCGGGTCGCAGCCGTGGCCGCCGACCGAGCTGAGCTTGGCGCCGGCGCCGCCGGTCACATAGCTCGGCACGCCGCCGGGCGGGGCGACGTTGCGCTGGTAGATGTGCGCGTGGCCGTTGAAGACGAGGTTCACGCCGTTGTCGTGAAGCAGCTGTTCCAGGGTGTCGGTGCTGCCCGGGTTGTTCTTCAGGTACTCGTCGTCCGGCTCGGTGGGGTCGTCGGAGCGCAGCGGGAAGTGGAAGGCGGCGACCTTGACGCCGCCGGGGTGGGCGGCGAGGTCCTGCTGGAGCCACTGGTACTCGGCCGAGGAGGTCGTCCAATGGGCGGCCGCGTCGACCTGGTAGATGTCGCAGTGGTCGGTGCCCTCGCAGTTGTTCCCGTCGGCGTTGCCGACGTTGCCGTCGCTCCAGGACGTGTCGAGGACGTAGAACCGGACGCCGCCGCTGCTGAAGGCGTAGTACGTCGTCGGGTAGCTCGCCGGGGTGCTGCCGAAGAACGACGGGTAGCTGACCTGGGAGTAGACGCCGTTCGAGGCCGCCGTGACAGCGGGCTGCGGCCAGGTGGGCAGGAACGTGGTGTTGCGGCCGTGGTTGCCGTTGGTGGAGAACATCGGCAGGGTCTGGCCGGGCGCCGCGTAGTACTCGGGCGCGAAGACGCCGCTGATGTTGACGCCGGTCTGCTGGAGGTCGCCGTAGTTGGTCTGGTTGCCGCTGGGGTAGGCCACGTCGCCGGTGGACAGGGCGAAGCGGGCGCCGCTGGCGGCCAGCCGGGACATGACGTTGGCCTGGTCCTGGTTGAGGGCCCCGCTGTTGACGCCGTTGCTGGTGGTGTCGCCCCAGTCGCCGAGCACCGCGAACGTGAAGGGGGCCGGCGAGCCGTCCGGCACCATCGTGGTGAACGCGGGCGAGGAGTTGGTGCCGAGCAGGTCGATGGGGGTGGCGTCGCCGGTGAAGACCCGGTAGCAGTACGGGGTGTCGGGGCTGAGGTTCGGCACGGTCACCGAGTTGCTGTACTCGGTGACCCCGTTGACGGTCATGGTGGTGCCGAGGGTGGCGGACGTGACCGAGTTGGCCGTGCAGTTGCCGAGCGGCCCGTACTTCACGGTCTGCCGGCTGCGGGTGCTGGTCGCCCACGTCACCCGGACGGAGCCGGGTGTGAGATCCGTCAGGTAGGGGGCCCGGGTGAGGACCGGGGAGGCGCCGGGCAGGTCGGCGTGGGCGGGGGCGGTGCCGAGGGCCGCCGACAGGGCACCGAGCGCCACGGCGGCGCCGGCGAGGTGGAGGCCTCGGCGGTGGCGTCCGACGGATGCGAACACAGGCATTCACGGGTCCTTTCAGCCTCCGTCGCGGCCTGCCGGAGGCGTCGGCCAGGAGACGGTGGGGACGGAGGCACCGTCGGAAGGTAGGCACGCCCGGGGGCTTGGGCGGGTCGGCGCGGCCGGGCCGTCGTGACCGGGCCGTCGCATTCACCCGATCGGGGCGCGTGGTGTCTGCCGGTCGGGCGACAAGCCGTGTCCTTCGGTCCCGACCGCCGCCCGGTACGGGAAGAAGGGACAGGGCCCAGGCCCCGCACCCCTGCCTGGGGCTGCCCTTTCCGCCGCTCTCTTGGAGGCCCCCCGTGCCGGCACGCGACTCGCAGGACGCCACCCGCCGTCGGTCCGTCGGCCGGCTGCGGGCGATCCTGGCGGCGGCCGCCGTCGCCGCCTCGACGGCGGCCGCGCCCGCCGGTGCCGCGACTCCGGTGCCGCCGCAGCAGGACGACGCGACCGACCGTGCCTATGTCGCCAACGCCACCGCCAGGACGGTGTCGTTCCTGGACACCGACGACCGGACCGTCACCCACACGGTGTCCGTGCCGTCCGGCGCGGCCGATGTGGGCGTGTCCCGGCGGATGCACCGTGCCTATGTGCCGGGCGGCCATGACTCGCGCACCGTCAGCGTCATCGACACGAATCGGGCGAGGGTCGTCGGTCACATCCGGGTCGGTGACCGGCCCGAGGGAGTCGCCGTCAGCCGTGACGGCCGGCGCGCCTACGTCACCAACGCCGACTCCGGGACCGTCTCGGTCATCGACACGGCCGGGAACCGGGTCGTGCGCACGGTGCGGGTCGGCACCTTCCCCAAGGGCCTGGCGGTCTCCCCCGACGGCGGTCGCGTCTACGTCGCCAACCTGCTCTCCGGCAGCGTGTCGGTGATCGACGCCCGCCGGGGCCGGGTCGTGGCGACCGTGGAACTGGGCACCGGAACCGCCGCCTACGACGTGGCCGTCAGCCCGGACGGCACCCTGGCGTACGTGAGCACGGGCAACGGGACGGAGTACGTGTCCGTCCTCGACACCCGCGCGGCGACCGTCCTCGACTCCGTGCCGGTCGAGGCCGGCGCGGAGTCGCTGGCCGTGGCGCCCGACGGGTCGGAGGTGTACGTGTCCTCCGGCTTCGGGAACGAGGAGGTGTCGGTCATCGACACCGAGATGGGCACGGTCGCGCGCAGCTTCCGTGTGCCCGGCGGCGCGGAGGGCCTCGCGCTCGGCTACGAGGGGCGGCAGATGTACGTCGCGACCGGGCTCGGTTCGCGGTCCGCGGTCTACGTCGACACCGAGACCGACCGGGTCATGGGCAGCACGACGGTCGGGTCCGGTCCGATGAGCGTGGCCGTCGAGGCCGAGCCGGAGCCGGTGGCTCCGCGCGCCGGTACCGGACGGCGGGTGCACTGGCAGACCGGCCAGAAGCAGTCCGGCACGCGCTGAGCGCCGGCGCCGTGCCCATGACGACCCTCGCGACCGGAGTCGACTGGTGGTCGCCCGACTACTGGATCTCGACCTTCGGTCTGATCGGCATCCTGGTCATCGTCTTCGCCGAGTCGGGGCTCTTCGCCTTCCTCCCGGGCGACTCGCTGCTCTTCACGGCCGGCCTGCTCGTCGCCGACGGCCGGTACATCCACCAGCCGCTGTGGCTGGTGATCGTCCTCCTCGTGGTGGCCGCCGTGCTCGGCGACCAGGTGGGCTACGCGATCGGCGCGTTCTTCGGGCCCAGGCTCTTCAACCGGCCGGACTCCAGGTTCTTCCGACGGGAGAACCTGGACAGGGCGCACGAGTTCCTGGAGAAGTACGGGCCCAAGGCGATCGTCCTGGCCCGTTTCGTGCCGATCGTGCGGACCTTCGCGCCGATCGTGGCGGGGGCCGGGCGCATGAGGTACCGCACGTTCCTCACGTACAACGTGATCGGCGCCGTCGGCTGGGGCGCGGGCGTCACGCTCGCCGGTTACTGGCTCGGCCGGGTCGGCTTCGTCAGGGCCCACGTCGAGATCATCCTGATCGCGATCGTCCTGCTGTCGTTGGTCCCGGTGGTCCTCGGCGTCCTCAAGAGCCGCCGCAAGGCGAACGAATCCCCCACGGACAGCCCGCGGTCGTCTCCCCGCGACCGCTGACACGGCGGACGGCTGAAAGCCGGTCTTCCTGCGCACGGAGCCGACGCCCTGTCCTGTGACATCCGCTGACGTACGGGACATCTGAGGGCGCGATACCAGCCAACTCACCCTGACGTAATGACATGTTAACGCAACCATGGCACTCTTCTGAGCGTTCTCACGCAGAGATCATGCGCGTAACGCGCATGCCCTCAGCGGAAGTTGATGGCACATCACTTCATCGGTCCCCCACCGGACGGCTCGTCACCGATCCGCCCGATTCCCCAACGGCCGAGGCTCTCGGTCGTCTTCCAAGGAGCTCAGAGTGAGACGTTCCCCCCGAAAGGCTGTCGTCGCAGGAGTGCTGACAGCCAGTGCCGCGATGCTCGCCGCGGCGCTTCCGGCCGGCACCGCCCATGCCGGCACCGACACTCCGGTCCCGGCATGGGCCCGGAGCGCTTCCGCCGATGCCGCCCCCCGCGCGGGCGCGCTGCAGGTCAAGCTCAGCCCGACCGAACGGGCCGCCCTGATAGCCGACGCCACCGCCCACCGCGCCGCCACGGCCAGGGCCCTGGGCCTGGGCGCGCAGGAGGCACTGGTGGTCCAGTCCGTGCTCAAGGACGCCGACGGCACGGTGCACACCCGCTATGACCGCACCTACGGCGGCCTGCCGGTGCTCGGCGGCGAGCTGATCGTGCACACGGCCGCGAACGGCACCGTCAAGGACGTCACCAAGAACACCAAGGCCACCATCGCCGTCGCCTCCACGAAGGCCGCCAAGAGCGCCGAGTCGGCGAAGGCCGTCGCGCTGGGCAAGGCCGGGGCCCAGGGGGCCAAGTCCCCGAAGGCCGACCTGGTCCACCAGGTGGTCTGGGCCGGCTCCGGCAAGCCGGTCCTCGCCTGGGAGACCGTGGTCGGCGGGCTGCAGCACGACGGCACCCCCAGCCGGCTGCACGTCATCACCGACGCCGCCACCGGCAAGGCGCTCTTCGAGTACGACGAGGTCAACACCGGCATCGGCAACAGCCGGTACAGCGGCCAGGTCACCATCGGGACCTCGGGATCCGCCGGCGACTACACCATGAGCGACTCCGGCCGCGGTGGTCACAAGACCTACGACCTGGCCGGCTCCACGAACGACAACCAGCAGGGCACGCTGTTCACCGACGCCGACGACGTCTGGGGCAACGGCCTGCCGGCCGACCGGCAGACCGCCGGCGTGGACGCGCAGTACGGCGCCCAGCTGACCTGGGACTACTACAAGAACGTGCACGCCCGTAACGGCATCAGGAACGACGGCGTGGGCGCCTACTCCCGGGTCCACTACGGCGACGCCTACGTCAACGCCTTCTGGGACGACTTCTGCTTCTGCATGACCTACGGCGACGGCGCCAACAACGCCAATCCGCTCACCTCGATCGACGTGGCCGCCCATGAGATGACGCACGGCGTCACCTCCAACACCGCCCGCCTGATCTACAGCGGAGAGTCCGGCGGCCTGAACGAGGCCACCTCCGACATCTTCGCCGCCGCGGTGGAGTTCTGGGCCGGCAACCCCTCCGACGTCGGTGACTACCTGGTCGGCGAGAAGATCAACATCCGTGGCGACGGCAAGCCGCTGCGCTACATGGACCAGCCCTCCAAGGACGGCAAGTCCAAGGACTACTGGGATCCCGCCCTCGGCGACGCCAACGTCCACTACTCCTCCGGCCCGGCGAACCACTGGTTCTACCTGGCCTCCGAGGGCAGCGGCGCCAAGACGGTCAACGGTGTCGCCTACAACAGCCCCACCTTCGACGGGCTGCCGGTCACCGCGATCGGCCGGGACGCCGCGATGAAGATCTGGTACCGCGCGCTGACCACCTACATGACCGGCTCCACCAACTACGCCGGCGCCCGCCTCGCCACCCTCCGGGCCGCCGCCGACCTGTACGGCGAAGGCAGCGCCACCTACGTCCACGCCGCCAACGCCTGGGCCGCCGTCAACGTCGGCGCCCGTCTCCCCCTGGGCGTGCGGATCACGGCCCCCGGCAGCCAGTACACGGCGGTCAACACCGCCGCGAACCTGCAGGTCCAGGCCATCAGCACCAACTCCGGCCCGCTGACCTACTCCGCCACCGGCCTGCCCGCGGGCCTGTCGATCAACGCCTCCACCGGCCTGATCTCCGGCACCGCGACCACGCTGGGCACCAGCAACGTCACGGTCACGGCGAAGGACTCCACCAACGCCTCCGCCACCACCGCGTTCACCTGGAAGATCTACACGCCCGGCCCCTGCAACCCGGTGCAGCTGCTCGGCAACCCCGGCTTCGAGTCCGGCAACACCACGTGGACCGCCACCGCCGGCGTCATCGACAACGGCACCCAGACGCAGCCGCGCACCGGTACGTGGAAGGCGTGGATGGGCGGCTACAGCCAGGCGCACACCGACACCCTGTCGCAGACGGTGAACATCCCGGCCGGCTGCCCCGCCACCCTGACGTACTGGCTGCACATCAACACCGACGAGATCATGAACACGGTGTACGACACGCTGAAGGTCCAGGCGAACGGGACCACCCTGGCCACGTACTCCAACCTGGACAAGAACACCGGCTACGTGCAGAAGAGCTTCGACCTCTCCGCCTTCGCCGGGCAGAGCGTCACCCTGAAGTTCACGGCTGCGTTGGACTACGCCTATCAGACGTCCTTCATGCTCGACGACGTCGCCCTCACCGTCACCCCCTGACGCCCTCGGCGCGACCGAGGCCCTGACGGGCCTCCGCACGACCGCGCAGGCCACCCTTGCACAACTCGAAGCAGCTGACGATCAGTCAACTGACCTGCTGTGCAGGGTGGTTCCGCGCGCGCCTCCTTGATCGGTCCCGACCGGGCGGATCCCCGTCCGCCCGGTCTCCGGCCGATCCCTTCGGTCGAAGTCCTAGGAGTTCACTGTGAGACGTTCCCCCCACAAGGCTGTCGCCGCATGTGCGCTGATAGCCGGCGCCGCGATGGTCGCCTCCGCACTGCCCGCCACGGCCGCCTCCGCCACCACCACCGCCGGCGCAGGCGCCCGGACACCGGGCCAGGCCGCCGCCGTCAGCCCGGCACCTCGCGCCGGCGCGCTGGAGGTCGAGCTCACCTCGGCCCAGCACGCGGCGCTGCTGGCCGACGCACAGGCACACCGCGCCACCACGGCCCGCGCCCTGGGCCTGGACACCCAGGAGCAGTTGCTGCCGAAGTCCGTCCTGAAGGACGCCGACGGCACGCTCCACACCCGCTACGAGCGCACCTTCGCCGGCCTGCCGGTCCTCGGCGGAGACCTGGTCGTGCACACGGCCGCCGGCGGTGCCGTCAAGGGCGTCACCAAGGCCACCCGGGCGACGGTCTCCGTCGCCTCCACCACCGAGGCCAAGACGGCCGATTCGGCGAAGTCCTTCGCGGTCGGGCGCGCCCGGGCCGAAGGCGCCACGTCCCCGAAGGCCGACTCGGTCCGCAAGGTCGTCTGGGCCGCGACCGGCAGCCCCACCCTGGCCTGGGAGACCGTCGTCGGCGGGCTGCAGCACGACAAGACCCCTTCCGAACTGCACGTCGTCACCGACGCGAAGACCGGAGCCAAGCTGTTCGAGTACCAGGCCGTCAAGAACGGCATCGGCAACAGCCAGTACTCCGGCCAGGTCACCCTCAACACCTCGGGGTCCGCCGGCAACTACAGCCTGATCGACAGCACCCGCAGCGGCCACAAGGTCACCGACCTCGACCACGCCACGGACGACCCCTTCGGCGGCAACATCCCCGTCGGCACGACGTACACCGACTCCGACGACGTCTGGGGGACCGGCGCGGGCGCCAACGGGCAGACCGCCGCCGTGGACGCGGCGTACGGCGCACAGCTGACGTGGGACTACTACAAGAACGTCCATGCCCGCACGGGCATTCGCAACGACGGCGTCGCCGCGTACTCCCGCGTCCACTACGACAACATCTACCGCAACGCGTTCTGGTGGGACGCCTGCTTCTGCATGACCTACGGTGACGGCTACTACAACACGAGCGCGCTCACCTCGATCGACGTCGCGGCGCACGAGATGACGCACGGCGTCACCTCCAACACCGCCCACCTGGTCTACAGCGGCGAGGCCGGCGGCCTGAACGAGGCCACCTCCGACATCCTGGCCACCGCCGCGGAGTTCTGGGCGAACAACTCCTCCGACGTCGGTGACTACATGATCGGGGAGAAGATCAACTACGACCTCGACGGCAAGCCGCTGCGGTACATGGACCAGCCGTCCAAGGACGGCGGGTCCAAGGACTCCTGGTACTCCGGTATCGGCAACATCGACGTCCACTTGTCCTCCGGCCCGGCCAACCACTGGTTCTACCTGGCCTCCGAGGGCAACGGCGCCAAGACGGTCAACGGTGTCGGCTACAACAGCCCCACCTCCGACGGCCTGCCGGTCAATCCGATCGGCCGCGACGCCGCCGCGAAGATCTGGTACCGGGCGCTGACCACCTACATGACCAGCAACACCGACTACGCCGGCGCCCGCGCCGCCACCCTCCAGGCCGCCGCCGACCTGTACGGGGCGAGCAGTCCCACCTACAAGAACGCGGCCAACGCGTGGGCCGCGGTCAACGTCGGCCCCCGCATCACCCAGGGCGTGACGCTCACCAACCCCGGCAACCAGGTCTCCGCGACCGGCACGGCGGTGAGCCTGCAGGTCCAGGCCACCAGCAGCAACGCCGGGGCGATGACCTACACGGCCACCGGCCTGCCCGCCGGCCTGAGTCTCAACACCTCCACCGGCAAGATCACCGGGACCCCCACCACGGCCGGCACCACCACCGTCACGCTCACCGTCACGGACGCCACCGGCGCCTACGACGTCGTCTCGTTCTCCTGGCTCACCTACTCCGGCGCCTGCACCACGACGCAGCTGCTCGGCAACGCGGGCTTCGAGTCCGGCAACACCGCGTGGACCACGACCGGTAGCGGCCCGGTCATCACCAACGACACCTCCTGGCTGCCCACGCGCACCGGCACCTGGAAGTCGCTGGTGGGCGGCAACGGTTCCACGGCCTCCGACACGCTGACGCAGACGGTGTCCGTGCCCTACGGCTGCAAGGCCACGGTCAGCTTCTGGATGCGCATCGTCACCAACGAGGGCACCACGTCCATCCCGTACGACAAGATGACCGTCACGGCCAACGGCACCACCCTGGCCACGTACTCCAACCTGGACAAGAGCACCGGCTACGTCCAGAAGACGGTCGACCTCGCCCCGGTCGCAGGACAGAACGTCACCCTGACCTTCAAGAGCGCGGAGGACGGGTCCATCCCGACCTACTTCCTGATCGACGACACCGCGTTCACCGTCCACAGCTGACCCACGCCGGGAGCGGGCGGGCCGACGGCCGCCGCCCGCTCCCGGCGACCCTCACACCGTCGAAGCCGCCTGCCGGGCCGCGGTCACGGCGGGAAGGGGGACGTGCCGAAAAGGGAGTCGAGCACCTCGCCCCCATGGCCGACGACGAGACAGTCCGCGGCCACCGGTCCCCGCGCAAGCTCCGCGAGCCGGGCCAGGGCCGCCGCTTCGGAGGGAAGCTCGGCCGGGTCGAGACCCAGCGCCCGGGCCGCGCGGTCGCGTCGCTGGTCGAGATCGGGCAGGTCCTCCCGCAACTCATCGGCAACCGAACGGAGTTCTTCGGCGGTCTTGCCGGGAGCGTCCCGCCACCACGGCGCCACGAGACACAACCGCACCAGCTCCGGCAGCCCGAGCGCGAGCAGGTCGGCCTCGCCGTCGAGGCTTACGTACACCACCGGGCGTTCCTCTCCGCCTTCGCCCACGAAACAGAAGGCGTCCCCCGAGCCCGAACGCGCGAACTGGTCGAGGCTCGCCCCGGAGGCGAGCCGGACTCCGGCCTCCAGCGTGTGGGCGGCGGGGTTCGTCGCGTCGAAGTCCGCCACTTCGGCGAAAAACGCGATGCACCGCCGGTCGGCGCCCAGGAGGGGCAGCATCGCGCCCGGCGCATCGGGGCCGGCCGCCGCGTTCGATCCGCTCACTCTGCCACTGTAAGCCTGGCCCCGGCAGCGGGCAGGCCAGCGCAAGACAGAGCCAGGCTTGCTCAGTGCTGCTCACAGGAGCTATAAGTACTCCATAATCGAGCACTGTTCATGCAAGAAACGGATCGGTTCATGAACGTCATCGCTCTGGAGGTCGGCGGGGCGCACATCAAGGGCTGTGTCCTCGGCCCCGACGGGGTCCTGCGGGAACGGGAGCGCTGGTTCACCCGCCCCGAGCGAGGACCGGACGCCGTCCTCGAGACCGTGCTCGAATCCGCCGCCACCCTTGCCCACCGCGGCCGCGCGGTGGCGGCGGGGATCGTGGTGCCCGGCGTCGTCGACGACACGGCCGGAAGCGCGGTTCTCGCCGGTGCACTGGGATGGCGGGGCATGCCGGTGCGGGACTGGGTGGCCGAGCATCTCGACATGCCCGTGGCCTTCGGCCATGACGTGCGCGCCGGCGGACTCGCCGAAGCCCGCCTCGGCGCCGGCCGCGCCAGCCGGAACTTCCTGTTCGTCTCCATCGGCACGGGAATCGCCGCCGCGTGGATGCTCGACGGTCAGGTGGTACCGGGGAGTCGAGGCGGAGGAGGCGAACTCGGCCACCTCGTGGTCCGACCCGGCGGCGCACTCTGCCACTGCGGTGGGCGAGGTTGCCTGGAGACCGTCGCCTCCTCCGCCGCGCTCGCTCACCGGTACTCCCGGCTCACGAAATGGCGTGGCGTCGGAGCGGGCGAGCTCTACCACCGCGCCGACTCGGGCGATGCCGTCGCCCGCGCCGTCTGCGCGGAGGCCATGGAGGTTCTGGCAGCCACCCTCGCGACAGTCGTCACTCTGTACGCTCCCGAGCTCCTGGTCATCGGCGGCGAACTGGGGAGCGCCGGCGGGGGACGCCTCGCACCGCTACGGGACGCCTTGGCCCGGCGGCTGACCTTCCAGGCCATGCCCGAGGTGCTGCCCGCCGCCTTCGGGGATCGCTCGGGGTGCATGGGAGCGGCCCTCCTCGCCCAGGATCTTCAGCGCGAGGCCGCTGCCGCCTGACGGCCGCGGCAGGGCGCGGCTCGCGCTCCCTACTCGCCGCGCGCCTGCTCCGCCATGAAGGCGTCATCGGCGATCTTCCGCAGGGCTTTCGCGGGGCTTCCCTTGTCGGTCATCGCGCTGCCGATGGTCCGTTTGGTGCTGTCTCCCACGGCTGCCCATGACGTCTTGCCCACGGGAGGCAGGACCGACGTCGGCAGCTCGTGCAGGAACTCGCGGAGGTCCCGGTGCCGAGGGTCCGCCTCCAGCTGCTGGGTGACCGAGACGGTCACCGGCAGCAGGTTGTTGCGCACCGCGAACTCACGGACGTTCTCGTCGCTGAAGACGAAGTCGAGGAAGCTTCCGATCTCCTCGCGGTGTCCGTCGTGCTTGAACGCCATGATCCAGTCGACCACCGCGGGCGCGGAGTGGGACTCGCCGTCCCGGCCGGGCACGGCCACCTTGCCGACCTTGATGCCCGCGGCCAGCGCCGGCTGGAGCAGCGAGGGGTGTCCGTTGACCATGCCCACCTCGCCGCGTACGAACGCCGCGTAGGCGTCCTTGCGATCGAGGCGTTCGGGTGGGACGGGACCCGTGAGCCCCGTCTTCACGAGGTTCTCCTTGACCCAGTTCAGGCTGTCGATGTTCTTCTGTGAGTCGATCTCGTAGGAGCCGTTCAATCCGGTGTAGCCACCGCCCGCTCCGAGCATCCAGGCCATCGCCTCGATCTGTGCCTCCTCGGGTCCCAGCGGCACCGCCACCGGGTAGGCGATTCCGGTGCGGCTCTTCAACTGCTGTGCCGCGTCCTTCAGTTCGTCCCACGTGGTGGGGGGCTTGTCGATGCCCGCCTGGGCGAACGCCTTCTCGTTGTAGAAGAGCAGCCTCGTCGAGGACGTGAACGGCATGCCGTACTGCTTCCCTCGGTACCGCCCCTCTTCGGCGAGCGCCGGCAGGAAGTTCGCCTCCACGGGAATCGAGAGCAGGTCGTCGACGCGGTAGAGGTCGCCCTGCTCGGCGAACTCGGCGTAGGAGGCGATCTGCGCCATGTCGGGCGCCTTACCGGCCTTGACCATGTCCGCCACCTGGCGGTCGATGTGGTCCCAGGACACGATCTCCACTTCGATGGTGATCCCGGGGTGGGCGGCCTCGTAGGCACGGACGAGTTCTGCCCAGTACCGCTCGGTGCTGTCGGACCGGCCGGCCGCCACCTCGTAGTCGGCGGCCACCAGCCGCAGTGTGACTTCTTCGGAGGTGTCCGCGCAGCCTGCCGACGATACGCAGAGCACGAGAGCGGCAGCGGCTGCGGTCAGGGCGTGTCGTTGCTTGAACACGGGTTCTTCCCTTTGCTGTGCGCCACGGAAAGGCCCGCTCCCCTGCCGGTTGTCGGGCGTACGGCAGGGGGCGGGCCGGCGACGGGTTACTTGACGGAGCCGGCGGTCAGGCCGGAGACGACCTTGCGCTCGATGAGCGCGAAGAGGATGACCACGGGCACGATGGCGATGACCGAGCCGGCGAACAAGTAGTTCCACTGGACGGTGTAGTTGCCGATGAAGCTGTTGATGCCCACCGTGAGGGGCTGGTTCTCCGGCACGGTGGAGAGCGTCAGGCCCATGACGAACTCGTTCCACGCGGCGATGAAGGTGAAGATCATCGCGGTGACGACGCCGGGCATCGCCAGGGGCAGGGTGATCCGCAGGAGCGCGCCTCCCCGCCCGAGGCCGTCGATCATGGCTGCTTCTTCGAGTGCCTCCGGGATCGAGGAGAAGTACGCGGTGAGGATCCAGATCGCGAAGGCCAGGTTGAAGGCCCCGTTGCAGAGGATCAGGGTCCAGACCGAGTTGAGCATGTCCAGCTGGTAGAACTCGCGGTAGAGGCCGACCAGCAGCGACGTCGGCTGGAACATCTGGGTGATGAGCACCAGCAGCAGGAAGAGCTTGCGGCCGCGGAACTTCATGCGGGCGGTGTAGTACGCGGCGGGGATGGCCACAAGGAGGACGAGCAGGGTCGATCCGGCGGAGACCAGCAGGGTGACGCGGAGGTTGTCCCACAGGTGGGATTCGCGCCATACGTCGATGAAGTTCGCCCATTCGAACTCGCTCGGGAGGTAGGTGGCGTCCCTCAGTTCGTGAGCCGGCCGGAGCGCGGTGACGACCATCTCCAGGTACGGGAAGAGGAATACCGCGGCCAGGAGCCACGCGGCCGCCGTGATCAGCAGGGTGCGGGGCGAGACGGCCCGCGGGCGCCGGGCCCGCGCGGGCGTGGAGGGGGTCTCCGGGTCGAGCCGGGGTGCGGTGGAGCGTCCGACGGTGAGGGTGCGTTGGGTCATCGGTTCTCCTCCTGGTTCCAGCCGCTGGCCTTGAGGAAGAGGACGACCATGACCACGACGAGGGCGAAGTTGACGACGGACATCGCCGCGGACTGGCCGATGTCGGCGTTCTTGAGCTGGTACATGAAGACCGTGGTGGTGGCGGTGTCGCTGTCCGGGCCTCCGCGGGTCATGCTCCAGATGATGGGGAACGAGTTGAAGACGTTGATCAGGTTGATCACCATGCCGACGAGCAGCGCCGGGCGCAGCAGCGGCAGAGTGATGCGCAGGTAGGTCTGCCAGGTGTTCGTCCCGTCGACCTTGGCGGCCTCGTAGACCTCGGTGGGGATGGTCTGGAGTCCGGCGAGCAGGGTGTACGTGGTGAACGGCAGCGAGACGAAGACGGCCACGAACATCATCCACGGCCAGGCGGTGGACGGGTCGCCCAGCCAGTCTTCGGGGCTGTCGATGAGGCCGAGATCCGTCATGACGGTGTTGAGGACGCCGGCGGTCTGGTTCAGCATCCACTTGAAGCCGATCGCGGTCATGACCAGGGAGGCGGCCCATGGTGCGATGAGCGCCCAGCGGGTGACGCGGCGGCCGGGGAACCTCTGGTTGAACAGCTGGGCCAGGGCCAGGGAGATCACCATCGTCGTGGTGACCACGATCAGGGTCCACATGACGGTGGAGACGATGACCGAGGGAAGCGCCGGGTCCTCGAACAGCTGCTTGTACTTGTCGGTTCCGGCGGAGCCGCGGACGAAGCCGCTGCTGCTGATCTTCAGGAACGACGTCCGGACCATCTCGTAGACGGGCCAGAGGACGACCAGGACGATGAGCAGGGCCGCGGGTCCGATCCAGGGCAGTGGCCCGAGGCGGGCCAGGCCGCCCGGGCCCTTGCGGGCGGGGCGGGTGGCGGATGAGGTGGGGGACACGAGGGTGCCTTCCGTGAGGGTGCGCGGGGCCTACTGGTCGGCGACCGCGGCCTCGGCCTTCTTCTGGAGCTCGCCCAGCACCTTCGCGGGGTCGTTCACGGCGGTCCCGCCGCTCTTCTTGATCTCGGCGGAGACGGCGTCCCAGGTGGTGTCGCCCAGCGGATAGAAGACGGCGTTCGGCAGCAGGGCGAAGAAGGGCTCGAGGTCCTTGTGCTTCCCGTTGGCGGTCATCTCCTGGAGCGTGTCCTTGGTGACCGGCATGAGGTTGTACGTCTCGTCGAACTTCAGCGTGTTCTCCTTGGAGTACGCGAAGTCGAGGAACTTGCGGACCTCTTCCTTGTGGCCGCCGTCCTTGAAGGCCATCATCCAGTCGGCGACGCCGAGTGTGGACGTCAGCGCTCCGGACTTGCCGGGGATGGGCGCGACTCCGTAGTCGACCTTTCCGTCCTTGGACATCTGGATCAGCGAGGGATGACCGTTGAGCATGGCGGTCTTGCCGGCCGCGAAGTCGGCGAACGCGGTCTTGCGGTCGGTGGTGGCGGGGTTGGCGTAGGTCAGGCCGGGCTCGACGAGGTTCGTCTTCAGCCAGGAGAACGCCCCGATGTTGGCCTGGGCGTCGAGCGTGTAGGCGCCCTTGGCGTCCGTGTAGCCGCCGCCGTTGCCGAGGTCCCAGATCAGGGATTCGCCCTGGGCCTCCTCGGGGCCGAGGGGAAGGGCGTACGGGGTGACACCGGGAACCTTGGTCTTGATCTTCTGTGCGGCGGCCTTCAGCTCGTCCCAGGTCTTGGGTGCCTCGGTGATGCCGGCCTTGGTGAACAGCGTCTTGTTGTAGAAGAAGGCGCGGGCCGAGGAGACGAAGGGTATGCCGTACTGCGTGCCGTCGACTTCTCCGGCCTTGGCGAAGCTGTCGATGAGGTTCTTCCGGGTGGACTCCGACAGCACCTCGTCGGTCTTGTACAGGAGGTCGTCGGCGACCTTGTCGGCGTAGCCGCCCGTCTGGAGGACGTCCGGCATGTTGCCGCTCTGGATCATCGTCTTCACCTGGGCGTCGATGTCGTTCCAGTTGATGACCTGGACGTCGACCTTGATCTTCGGGTTGGCGGCGGTGAAGCGCTGTGCCACGTCGTTCCAGTACGCCGTCGAGCTGTTCGACGCCTTGTCCCCGTAGTCCGCGGCGACGAGCTTCAGGGTCACCTCGCCGTTCTTCGAGCCGCCGCCGTCCTTGGCGCCACCGCAGGCCGTGAGGGTGAGCGCACCTACGGTGCAGGCCACCACGAGAATCCGCTTGTTCATCGTCAGTACCGCCTTTGTATCTGCCGACCGTCGGACGATGCGGCCGGTGGGGTGCAGGAACGACAGCAGCTCGGAGCGTGCATGAACCTGGGTATTCCTCCAGGCTTTCGCTCAGTAACGAGCATCTGCTGTGGGCAAAGTAAACACGATGACAGCGCTTCCCTACCAGAGGCCGTTACGCGAACGATGCCGAATCGCCCAGATGTCGGGCGTTCGACGCCCTGGCGAAGGAGGTGGCACTCATCAGACGACTCAACCCCCACAACCGCAAGGGGAGATGGAAGAAGAGTGAGTAAACGGTCGATGAAATCCGAAACCGGACAGAACTCTGCCCCCATGCATCCCGGGGCGCATGGGGGCAGAGTTCTTGCCGGGTGAGAGCTTTCAGACGGTGACCACGTCGATGCCGGCCTCGGTGAGCCTGGCCACCATGTCCGGTGCGATCTCGGAGTCGATGACGAGGGAGTCGACGCGGTCGAGCCCGCAGATCCTGGCGAAGGCGCGCTTGCCCATCTTGGAGGAGTCGGTCACCAGGACGACCCTGCGGGCGCGCTCCGCGAAGAGCCTGCTGATACCGGCCTCGTCCTCCTGGTGTGTCATGATCCCCAGCTTCGGGTCGACGCCGTCGACGCCCAGGACCGCGACGTCCAGCACCACTTCGTTCAGCACTCCCGCCGTCAGCGGCCCCACCAGCTCGTAGGTCTGCGGCCGCGCCACACCACCGGTCACCACGATCTTGAACTGGGGGCGGACCGCCAGCTCGCCGGCGATGTTCAGCGCGTTGGTGACCACGGTGTACATGGGGCCGGACTGCCCGTCTCCGGACTCGCCCGCGGGTCCGCCCGCGCGCAGGGCCAGCGCGCGGGCCACCTCGGTGGTCGTCGTCCCTCCGTTGAGACCGATGACATCCCCCACGGTCAACAGGTCCGCCACCGCCCTGGCGATGCGCTGCTTCTCGGAGGCCCTGCGGGAGGACTTGTAGCGCAACGGGAGCTCGTAGGACACACCGTGCGCGATCGCTCCGCCGCGGGTACGGACGAGGAGTCGCTGCTCGGCGAGCTCGTCGAGGTCACGGCGAAGGGTGGCGGGCGACACATCGACGGCGGCGGCGGCCTGCTCCACGTCCAGCTTGCCGTCGACCGCCAGCAACTCGAGCAACCTGCTCCACCGCTCCTGCTTGGACATGCGTCGCAACCCTTCCCTGCCCCCGAGACGTCCGAACCGCGCACCCGAGCCGGCGCTCCGACCCGCCCGGTACAGGGCCGTCAGACCGCTGCGGCCTGCGCGAAGTTGATCGTAGCGCGACAACATCGAGCATCACGGTGGACCGGTCGCCACCCCACGCCACGAGCACGTCCGCCGCACACCGACGCCTGAGCGGACCCGCGCAGCGCCTTCTCCGAGCATCTGGACTGATTGAATCTGTTCGTTTTATGCTCACAGAGCGCATAAGCAATCACTTTGAATGGTCTTCACCTATGGATGTCAGTACCTCAGGCGCCTCGCCCCCGGGTGACCCCTCCGCGTGTGTGCTCGCTCTCGACGTCGGCGGGACCGTGATGAAGGGCGCGGTGCTGGACCCCGTCATGCGTCCGGTCGCGTCACTGCGCCGCCCGACCCCGCGTTCCGAAGGACCGGACGCCGTGGTCGACGCCATCGCCGGAACCCTGCTCGACCTGGGGCGACTGGCCGCAGAGCGGGAACTGCGGGTCGAACACGCCGGTGTGGTGGTCCCGGGCATCGTCGACGAAGGCCTGCAGAGGGCGGTGTGGTCGGCCAACATCGGCTGGCGCGACCTCCCGCTCGCCGCAGCTCTCGCCACGCGCACGGGCCTCCCCGTGGCACTCGGGCACGACGTCCGGGCGGGCGGCGCGGCAGAGTGCGCCCTCGGCGCGGCACGAGGTGCTCGGAACGTTCTCTTCGTCGCCGTGGGAACGGGCATCGCCGCGGCACTGAGCGTCGACGGCCGGCCGGTCCGTGCGGGCGGATTCGCGGGAGAGATCGGGCATGTGAGGGTGCGCGGGGGTACGGCCTGCCCCTGTGGGGGCGTCGGCTGTCTGGAGACCGTGGCGTCGGCACGCGCCGTCGCGAGCGCCTACACGGCACGGAGCGGACGCCCGGCCGGCGGCGCCGCGGACGTCGCCGCGCGTCTTCGGGCCGGCGACCCCGTCGCCCGGGCCGTCTGGGACGAGGCCGTCGAGGGGCTGGCCGAGGCGCTGGCCGTGGTCACCTCTCTGGTCGCCCCCGAACTCGTCGTCCTCGGCGGTGGCCTCGCCGAAGCCGGTGGGCTCCTGCTCGATCCCGTACGGGACAGCCTGGACGCACAACTCACCTTCCAGCGCCGACCGGTTCTGGTCCGGGCCGGCCTCGGGGACCACGCGGGCTGCCTGGGCGCCGGCCTGACCGCCTGGCAGGCGGCCGGCCACCACGCGACCACCCCTTTCACAGGAGTACCCACAGCATGATCGTCACCGTCACGCTCAACGCCGCCCTCGACGTCACCTGGGAGGTCGCCGGTCTGCGGCCTCGCGCGTCGCATCGTGTCCTCGCGGCGCACGAACGGGCCGGAGGGAAGGGGATCAACGTCGCCCGGGTGCTCACCTTCCTCGGGCACGCGCCGGTCGTCACCGGCCTGGCGGGGGGACCGACCGGACGCATGATCCACGACGATCTACGGGAAGCCGGGCTGCATTCCTGCTTCGTCTCCGTGGCGGGCGAGTCCCGGCGTACGGTCACCGTCGTCTCGCGCAACGACGGTGACGCCACCGTGTTCAACGGGCTGGGTCCGGTGGTGACCGCCGGGGAATGGGCGGCCTTCGTCCGGCACTTCGCGAGCGTGGTTCGAGGCGCGAGGGTGGTCGTCCTCAGCGGAAGCACTCCCCCGGGGCTGCCGCCGGACGCCTATGCGGTGCTGATCCGGGCGGCGGCCGAAGCGGGGGCTCTGACCGTCCTGGACACCTCGGGACCCGCCCTGACCGCCGCTCTGGAGGCGGGGCCGGATGTGATCAAGCCCAATGCCGCCGAGCTCACGGAGGTGACCGGATGCGGTGATCCGGCGGCGGCCGTCGCGGAACTGCGGCGCCGCGGCGCGCGGACGGTGGTGGCATCGGCGGGCCCGGACGGTCTGCGGGCCGTCACGCCGAACAGGGTGTGGCAGGCCGCGCCTCCCCTGCTGCTCTCGGGCAATCCGACGGGCGCGGGAGACGCCTGCGTCGCCGCGATCGCGTCCGGCCTCGCCGCCCGCGCGGCCTGGCCGGACATCCTGCGCGAGGCGGTGGCCCTCTCGGCCGCGGCCGTACCCTGCGCGGTCGCGGGAGAGGTCGACGCCTCGGTCTACTCACAGTTCCGACAAGAGGTCCGCGTGGACGAACTCTCCCCGCCATCCAGCCGCTAGCGCCGTCGGATCACGTGCCCGGCATCGCGTGAAGCCGCCGTCCTCCGAGCATCCGTCGACGCCTCCGGCGTGCCCCCGAGCCTGAACACCCCGACCTACGACTCCCGAGGAATCGCATGACCACCTTCGAGACTTCCCGTACCTCCGTCGAGATCGACTCCCAGCCGGACACCTGGCGCCGTGCCGCCGAGGCGGTCGCCTCCTTCTCCGACGCCCTGCCGCGCCGGGGTGAGCGCGTCGCCGTCGTCGGCTGCGGCACCTCATGGTTCATGGCCCACGCCTACGCGGAGTTGCGCGAAGCGGGCGGCCACGGCGAGACCGACGCCTTCGCGGCCTCCGAGTTCCCGCACGGCCGGAGCTACGACCGCGTCCTCGCGATCACCCGCTCCGGCACCACCACCGAGGTCCTCGACCTGCTGGACCGGGTCAGGGGAACCGTGGCCACCGGGGCCATCACCGCCGACCCGGCGACCCCCGTCATGACGGCCGCCGACGCCGTCGCGGTCCTCGACTTCGCGGACGAGCAGTCCGTCGTCCAGACCAGGTTCGCCACCACGGTCCTCGCGCTCCTGCGGGCGCACCTCGAAGCCGAGGACGCCCTGCCGGCGGGTGTACGCCCGCTGGCCCAGGCAGCCCGGGACGCCGAACGAGCCATCGCGGAACCTCTCGACCCGGCCGTCTGCGGCGCCGAGCAGTTCACCTTCCTCGGCACCGGCTGGGCCTACGGGCTCGCCCTCGAAGCCGGACTCAAGATGCGCGAGGCCGCGGGGGCCTGGACCGAGGCGTACCCGGCCATGGAGTACCGCCACGGCCCCATCAGCATCACCGGCCCCGGCCGGGTCGTCTGGCTCTTCGGCGCCGCACCGCAGGGCCTCGCCGACGACATCGCCCGCGTCGGCGGTCTGTACTCCGCCGGGTCCGGCGACGGACCCGGCACCCTCGACCCGCTCGCCGACCTGATCCGGGCCCAGCGCCTGGCCGTCCGCCTCGCCGAGGCCCGCGGCTACGACCCGGACCGTCCTCGCAACCTGACCCGCTCGGTGATCCTCGACGGCCCCGGAGCCTGATTCCCGCCGTTGCCGCCCCCTCGCGGCGGGTGCGGTGGCCACCGCCGTCCACCGCACCCGCTGCCTCCGTCACCTCTTCATGGAGAACTCCCATGCCCCTGACCCCCACCGAGGCCGTCGTCGGCCCCGCCCGCGCCGCGAACACCGGTGTCGGCGCGTTCAACGTCGTCCAGATCGAACACGCCGAGGCGATCGTCGCCGGGGCCGAGCGGGCCGGCCTGCCGGTCATCCTGCAGATCAGCGAGAACACGGCCCGCTACCACGGCGCCCTCGCCCCCCTCGCCCTCGCCACGCTGGAGATCGCCCGTGCCGCCACCGTCCCGGTGGCGGTCCACCTGGACCACGCCGAGTCCGCCCAGCTCGTCCAGGAGGCCGTCGACCTCGGCTTCACCTCGGTCATGTTCGACGCCTCGAAACTGCCGTACCAGGCGAACCTCGCCGCCACCCGCATGATCACCGACCACTGCCACCGGGCCGACGTCTGGGTCGAGGCGGAGCTCGGCGAGGTCGGTGGCAAGGACGGCGCCCACGCCCCCCACGTCCGTACGGACCCGGCCGAGGCCCGCGCGTTCGCCGCGGCGACGGCGGTGGACGCGCTCGCCGTCGCCGTGGGCAGCTCGCACGCCATGATCATCCGGGACGCCGTGCTCGACCTCGATCTGATCGCCCGTCTGAAGGACTCCCTGGACATCCCGCTCGTCCTGCACGGCTCCTCCGGGGTCGACGACTCGGACCTCGCGAAGGCCGTCGCCGCCGGCATGACGAAGGTGAACATCTCCACCCACCTCAACCAGCTCTTCACCCGCACGATCAGGGAACGGCTCCAGGCCGCACCGGCGGTCGCCGACCCGCGGAAGTACCTGGGTCCGGCGCGTGAGGCGGTGGCCGAGGAGGTGTCACGACTGCTGCGCGTCCTCGCCGGCCACTGATCCGGAGGGGTACGACGCGAGGCGGGCCCGGACGTTGTCCGGGCCCGCCTCTGTCATGGCCGTCTGAACCGGCGTGTCAGCCGATGGTCCAGCGCTGCAGCGCCGATCCGCTGTCGGGCTGCTGGGCGACGAGTGCGCCGTTGGCCGTCGAGGCGGTGGTCAGCAGGAGACCGCTCTTGACCGATGCCACGGTGCTGGTCCCGCCGGAGACCGGCGTGACCCGCCACCGCTGGTTGGTGCCGCCGGTGCACGTCCACTGGACGACGGGGGCGCCTGCGGACAGAGAACCGCCGCTGACGTCGACGCAGAGTCCGGAGGCGACGTTGACCAGGGTGTAGGAGCCGTCCGACTGCTGGGTGAAGGTCCACTTCTGGTTGTTGCCGCCGTGCAGGGCCCAGGTGTCGAGCCGCGTGCCCGCAGTCGTGGAGCTGCCGGGCACGTCCAGGGCCTGTCCGCCGGAGGCGAGGGTGTGGACGCCGTTCAGGCTGCCGCCGGAAGAGCTGGTCCAGGGGACGTCGGGCGCGGCGTAGTAGCCGATTCCCGCCGCGGTCCAACGCGGTCCGTGGGTGCCCAGACGGCGGCTGAAGTCGGTCCAGTCGTGGGTGGACTGGGGCGACCAGCCGATCTCGGCGACGGCGGGCAGACGCGGGTACGTCATGTACTCGGCGTACACCTTCGGTTCGGGGAACTGGCTGGTGGACTGGGGCAGGCTGTCGCTGCCCGCGTAGGCGCGGTCGGCCCACAGGGCCGCTTCGACGCCGGCGATGCGGTCGGCCGGGACGAGCGAGCCGGTGCCGTTGGTCTTGGCCGTCGAGGTGGAGGGGTCCCAGTCGTAGGCCTTGCTCACCGGGACGTAGCCCTGCCAGGAGAGCCCGTACGGCGTCGACGCGTCGTACTTCATGTCGAGGTACGCGTGGTCCGAGGGCGACATGACGAACTTGGCGTTCTGCTGGACGGCGTTGCGGACGAACTGGATGTCCGCGGTCTCATTGCCGGTGCCGATGGTGGCCCGGTCGTCGGCGTCACCCCACCACTGCATGATGCTGTTGGCGGGGATCGTCGACTGTCCGAGCTGGTGCCACGCCATCACGGTCTTGCCGCGCGCGGTCGCGGCCGCGGTGGCCGCGGAGACGTAGGCGTTGTACTGGGACGAGGTGGCCTGCGGCGTCTCGTCGCCACCGAGGTGGACGTACGGTCCGGGCGTCATCGCCGCCACGGTGTCGATGACCGTGCTGAGGAAGCCGCTGACGTTGGATATGTGCTGGGCGTCGCTCAGACAGTAGAGGCTGATGCCCACTTCGAAGCCCGAGTACGGCTTGATCGCCTTGTTGTCGCAGTTGAGGTTGGCGACGGACGCCAGCGCGGCGCTGGTGTGGCCGGGGCCGTCGATCTCGGGGACGACGGTCATGAAGCGGGACTTGGCGTAGGCCACGATCTCCTGGTACTCCGCGGCGGAGTAGTACCAGGTGGTGCCGCCGGTGAAGCCGCTCTGCGTGCTCGCGCCGATCGTGGTGAGGCTCGGTATGGCCCCGATCGCGATGCGCCAGCCCTGGTCGTCCGTCAGGTGCAGGTGCAGGGTGTTGATCTTGTAGGCCGCAGCCTGGTCGATGTACCTCTTGAGCTGGGACATCGGGAAGTACCGTCGGGCCACGTCCAGCATGACGCCGCGGTAGGCGTACCGGGGGGTGTCCGAGATCTGCACGGGGGCGACGGTCCAGGGGCCCGGCTTGACCGTGGTGGACTCGATGGCCGCCGGCAGCAGCTGGCGCAGGGTCTGCACCCCGCGGAACAGGCCCTGCGCTCCGTGCGCGGTCACCGTCACGCCGGTGCTGGTCGACGACAGGGTGTAGCCCTCGTCGCCGAGGCTGGAGGGGCCGTTGGCGTCGAGGACGATGGACTGGCTCCCGGACGGGGCGGTCGAGGTCACCGGCAGGGTGTAGCCGGTCGCCGGGGCGAGCAGCGTGGCGAGGTACGAGCCCACGCCCGCGGCATCGGGGTCGCTGGACGGGACGACGTTCACCGGCGTCTGCGCGGTGAGGGCGAAGCCGCTGCCGGTCAGGTTGGTCTGTGAAACGGGCTGGGGTACGACGGCCGGGGCGGTGGACTCGGCGACCGCGGCCGATGCGGCCGTGGCCGTGCCCATCGTCGGCAGGGGCGCGGCGAGCGCCAGGGTGAGGGCGGCGAGAGTGGAGAGGTTCCTTCTCCGCCGGCGCGTTGAGCGCATGGAGGACTCCTTCGTCGGAAGGGGACGCACACCTATGGGCGTGGATGAGTGCACGCATCACGCCAGGAGTGCGGCGACGACACAAAGAAGACAGTCGAGAACAGCGATCGTGCGCAGTTATGCAAGATCTAGCCCACTGTCGAGCACTTTCGAACGAACCGTTGCAGTAGCGGGGCGCGGCGGTCAAGGCTTACCGGGGCGTAGCTTCCTTCCCGCGGTCGCGCCCGCCGGCGTCGGGGCAGGAAAGGAAGCCGGGAGTGCCGTGACACACTCCCGGCTTCCGTCCCGTCCGAGGTGTCAGGAGGTCAGGGCGACCTGGTCGACCGTCCAGAAGGCGCTGTTGGTGCCCGTGTAGCGGAAGGACAGCCGGGCGGTGGTGGCGCCTGCCGGGACGGCGACGGTGAGGTTCTCGAAGGCGTTGCGGTCCGCGCGGTAGGACTGCAGGAGCTGCCGGGGGCCGCCGTCGAAGGAGATGTAGACGTCTCCGGTCTGCGGGCCGTCCACCTTGTAGTTCGTCGCGTACGAGACGGTCGCCGACGCACCGCCGGTCACGGGGAAGGCCGGGCTGACGAGGGTGGAGTCGAACTGTCCGGCGCCGTGGGCCTTGTCGTCCCACTCGTCGGAATCGGCGACGGCGAAGACGTTGCGCGCCCGGACGTTGGTCTCACGGCCCTGGTCGAGGGCCGCGTTGGTCCAGAACTCGTCGGTCGCGAAGGACCAGCCGCGCCACTCGGTCACGCCGCCTGTGGGCATGGCGGAGTTGTCGATGGTCCAGCCGGTGGGCGCGGTGGTCGTCCAGCCCTTGAGGGTGGAGGGCAGGGCGAGTTCGTCGACCCGGGTGTTCAGGGAGGGACGAAGGGCGTCGAAGGCGTCGGGCGTGATGGCGCCGATCGCCTTGCCGTCGAGCTGCCACGCCGGGTTGGGGACGACCCCGAGGTGGGAGAGGACGGTCGGGGCGACGTCGGTGACCTTGACGTCGTAGCGGACCGAGCCCGGCGTGAAGCCGGCACCCTGCGCGATGACGAAGGTCTGGCGCTCGGCGGGGGTGTTTCCGCCGTGGCCTCCGGCGGGCTTGTGGCCGTGGTCGGCGGTGATGACGATCTGCCAGTCCTCGTCGGCGTACGTGGCCCGGGAGGTGACGGCGTCGAGTATCTGGCCGACCTCGGTGTCCGCGGTTTCGAGGGCGTTCAGGTAGGCCTGGGACTCGGTGCCGTAGGTGTGGCCGGCGTGGTCGACGTCGTCGAGGTGGACGAAGGTGGCGTCCGCGTCGGTGGTCTTGAGCCTGGAAACGGCGGTCGTGGTGGTGTTGGCGTCGCTGACACCCCCGAGGCGGGTGTCGACCGCGGGTCCGAAGACGGTGTTGGGGATCGCAGCCCAGGTGCCCACGACCAGGGTGTTGAGCGCGGGGTTGGCGCCCTCCAGCCGGGTGACGTAGTCGGGGTAGAGGTCGAAGCGGGCGCCGGTGAAGTTGTTGTCGAGGACCTTGTGCTTGTCGGGCCACGTGCCGGTGGCGATGGTCGACCAGCCCGGGCCCGACAGGGTGGGAGCCATCGGGTTCGCGTAGAGGTTGCTGGTGGCCGTCATGCCGGCCGCCATGAGGCCCTGGACCCTGGGCATCTTCGCCTGCGCGAACTTGGCGAAGGTCGCACCGTCGATGCCGATCACCAGCGACTTGGGGCGCTTGGTGACCGCGGCGGTGGACGAGCCCGCCGCCTTGGTGCCCGCGGCGTGGGCGGAGGCGGCGAGCGGCAGCATGGCCACCGCGACGGTGCCCACGAGGGCAGCGCGAACAGAGGGGGAAAGGTGCACGAGATCTCCTTGGAGAGGACCTGCGAGTCAGCGCCCGGGCCGTCATGGCCGGGCGCTGACGAGACTGAAACCAACCAAGGATCAACAGGTTTCCACAGAATCCCTCAGAGATGAACAGTAAGTAACTCCTGGATCAGACCCGTTACACTTCCGTGATCATGCAATGGCGCTTGTATACGACGCGCGCGCAGACGACCGGCGCGTAGACGACGGGCGCCCCTCCACCGTGAAGGTGGAGGGGCGCCCGGAAGGACTGCCGCCGTCAGGCGATGGTCCGCTCCCACTGCTGGTTCTGCCCGCCGCTGCAGGTCCACTGGTCGATCTTGGCGCCGTCGGCGTACGAGTAGTCGGCGACATCCAGGCACTTGCCGCTGAGCCGGGCGACCAGCCGGCTGTAGCCGGCGTCACCCGTCGGCTCGACCTTCCAGTGCTGCGACTTCGCGGAGCCGCAGGTCTTCTGGATGACCAGGGCGCCGTCCTCGGTGGACGCACCGCTCACTTCCAGGCACTTGCCGCTGTTGCGGGCCATGATCTGGACGTAGCCGCTGGTGCCCACGTTCCTGAACCAGTACTGCTGGTTGATGTCCCCACCACAGCCCCACTGGATGATCGGGGCGCCGTCGGCGGAGTCGAAGTTGGAGACGTCCGCACACTTGCCGCTGTGGCGGACCGACAGCGTCTCCCAGATCACGTTCATGCCGGTCACCTTTCCGGCCGCGGCATCGATCGTGACCTTGGGCGAGTAGTCCATGGTCATGGTGGTCTTGGTGGGGAACTTCAGCGGAAGCCAGACGTACTGGGAGTCCTGCACCATGCCGCCCATGGAATTGCCCCACCGGTCGCCCATGTAGAGGTACGACGTGCCCGACGTGCCCTGCACCGGGAGGACGTAGGCCGTCTGGCTGCGGTAGGTGGTGGAGTTGCCGACGTCCTTCAGGCCGCTCCAGGTGCCGCCGACGCTCGTGGCGGTGCCGTACTTCTGCTGGTTGGGCGCCCAGCCTGTCGCGCCTGAGGTGAGCAGGAAGTAGACGCCGCTGCGCTTGAACATCGCGGGGGCCTCCCGCGACTGCCCCGCCCACAGCTTCTGCACCTGGGCGTCGATGCCCGTGTAGTCCGCGGTCAGCCGGTAGACGTGCAGGTCCCTGTTCTCGTTGGCCGCGGAGATCATGTACCCCGTGCCGTCGGTGTCGACGAACGTGGTGATGTCACGCGACATGTGACCCAGCGGACGGAAGCTGCCGCGCCAGGAGTAGTCGCCGTCCACCGTCGAGGAGACCGCCACCGCCGCACGCGCCTCCGAGTAGTCCGAGGCGCTTCCCTCCTTGTGCATCCACATCACGAACTGCCCGGTCGAGGCGTTGAACATCACCTTCGGCCGCTCGATGTTCGCGCCCTGCAGCTCCGGATCCGTCGCCTGGCTCAGCACGTGGTTGCGGAACTCCCACGTCTTCAGATCGGTGGAGCGGTAGGCCGACACGTACTGGAAACTGTTGTCGGCATTGCGGTCCTCGCCGAACCAGTAGTAGTACTCGCCCACCTTCACGACCCCGCCGCCATGGGCATGGACGGGATTGCCCGTCGGGTCGGTGAACTGAGTGGCGTTGTCGATGCTCACCGACGCGGCACGAGCCGTGCCCACGGCACCGAAGAGGGACAGGAGGAGCGCGGACAGAACGGCGAAGACCGCCGATGCCCCGGTTCTTTTACGCGACATGATCACTTGCCTCTTGCTGTGGGGAACCCGACACGTCCGGGTCGGCCGCCCGTGGCGAACCCGATGTGTCTGCGAGGGGTGGGGTGACTGGATGCGTACGGAGGAGATGTACGCGAAGGCGATGCCCGACCGGAGGCCATGGATGCGGCAGTGACGGTCGGGGCGACGCAACCCGTGCGCGGAGGGAGGTGGCCGCCGTGTTACGGCGGCGTGTCACCTCTTGTTGTTTGCGTTAACGCGGGGTGTTGGGAAGAGTGTGAAAGCACGGCGAGGGACTGTCAAGAGACCTCATCGGAGGCACGCGGGGCCAGTGGGCAGCGGTACGTCGCCACTTCTTCACGCGGGAGCCGTTACCGTCGGTCCACTCGCCGATCGCCTTGCCGATCCATGGTCGAATCCCGTTCTCCACCCCTGGACCGACGACCCCGCCCTCGCGCCCGAGCGCCGTTGAGCCTGATTGCATGCCATGGGCACGGATCGCGCTTCCCGGCACTTGGCGCTGCCCGCCTCCGCGCTCGCCCCTGCCCGCGCCGTAGCCTGGGCGCCCGCCCGGTGACGCCTCCGGAGGGGCGGTCACGTTCGGGCACGGAAAGGGAGACGCCCGATGGAACAGCAGCCGGTGACGATGAGCGAGGTGGCTCGTGTCGCCGGTGTGTCGGTGACCACGGTCTCCTATGTCCTCAGCGGCAAGCGGCCGGTGGCACCCGCTACGAGAGAGGCCGTCCAGGCCGCAGTCGCGCAGCTCGGCTTCCGTCTGAACACGGTGGCCCAGAGCCTGCGCACCGGCCGCTCCAGCACGGCGGCGTTGATCATCCCTGACATCGCCAATCCGTTCTACGCCGAACTGGCCAGGGGACTGCAGGACACGTTGCACGAGGAGCGGCTCCATGTCGTCGTCTGCAACACGAACGCGGATCGCGCGGAGGAACTGTCCTACCTCGACGACCTGCTCAAGCGCCGCATCGACGGGGTCGTCATCACCCCGCAATGGCTGACACCGGACGACCTCGGCCCGCTCCGGGCCGCGGGGATCCCGGTCGTGATCAGCGCCGACAGCGGGCTGGACGATCCCGATCTCGATCTCGTGCGCGCCGATTCCCGCGAGGCGATCGACCAGGCGGTCGGGCATCTCGTACGGCAGGGGCACCGGCGACTCGGCATGGTCGTGGGGCCGTCGGGCACCCCGAACGGCGACCCCCGCCTCGCTCTCTTCCGTGCCGCCGCCCGTCGGCACGGCCTGGAGCTGCCGGCCGATCTGGTCGTCCGGGGGAAGCACACCCGCGAAACCGGCGCCGCCGGCCTTCGCCGACTGATGGCCCGCCCGCAGCCCCCGACCGCCATCGCCTGCGTCAACGACCGCTCCGCCATCGGCGTGCTGGAAGCAGCCGAGGAGATGGGAATCAAGATCCCGTCCGACCTGGCGTTGATCGGCCATGACGACATCGAGGTCGCCTCCCTGGTACGTCCCCGGCTCTCCACGATCCGCTATCCCGCCTACGAGGTGGGGGCGACGTGCGGGCGTCTGCTCCTGGAGCGCCTGGACGGTCGCGTCGACCCGGTCCAGGTCGCCCTGCGCACCAGGCTCGTCCTGCGCGAATCCGCCTGACCCTCGCCGCGTACGGGTTCCGTACCACCGGTCCGCCGGCTCACGGTCTCCCGCCGGTCGCCTCCGAGGGGCGGATCCATCATGCGAGACAACGGACTTGACAGCCTCCGGCGTCTTCGAACTACGGTTGCGCAACCGATTGCGCAATCGATTGCGCGACGCCCGGGTCCCCGACGGATCGGACCAGTCCGCCCGCTTCACAGCCACCCGAACCGATGGGAACCCTCATGTCGCACGAGCTGCCAGTCGACGACCACGACGCGCCCCGCATGGTGCTGCCGGCCCCGCGAACGCCTTCTCTCCGTGACGCACCCGTCCTCAAGTGGGGCGTGGTCGCACCGGGCTGGATCGCCAACTACTTCGTCGAGGCGCTGCAGAAGTACACCGACCAGAAGGTGGTGGCCGTCGGCTCACGAGACGCCGGGCGCGCCCGCGCGTTCGCCGACCGCTTCGGCATCCCCTCCGCCTACGGCAGTTACGCGGAACTGGTCGAGGACCGTGACGTGGACATCGTCTACATCGCGTCCCCGCACTCGGGCCACTTCGAGCAGGCGATGCAGGCGATCGACGCGGGCCGGCACGTGCTCGTGGAGAAGGCGTTCACGCGCAACGCCGGCGAGGCCGAGCAGTTGATCGAAGCGGCCCGCAAGCGGGGGGTGTTCCTCATGGAGGCCATGTGGACACGCTTCCTGCCGCACATCGACGTGGTCCGTCAGGTGGTCGCGTCGGGACTGCTCGGCGAGGTGCAGACCGTCATCGCCGACCATGGCCTCCGGGTCGATCCGGACCCGGGGCACCGCCACTACGCGCCCGAACTGGCCGGTGGGGCGCTCCTGGATCTCGGCATCTATCCGGTCTCCTTCGCCTGGATGGTGCTCGGACCGTTCGCCTCGGTCACCGCGGTGGGCACCAAGGCGTTCACCGGCGTCGACGGCCAGGCGTCGATCGTCGTGACCGGCGGTTCCGGGGCGCACGGCGTACTGAACACGACGGTCTTCGCCCGTACTCCGACCACGGCGTCGGTCTCGGGAACCCGTGCGCGTCTGGAGATCGACGGCCACTTCTACGGACCGGCCGAGGTCCGCCTCATCGGCCGGGACCACGAGCTCCTCGACACCTTCGTCCCCGACCTGCTCGACGGCGGTCTCTGCTACCAGGCCGCCGAAGCCGCGCGGTGCATCGGTGCCGGACGGCTGGAGTCCGACCTGATGCCGCTCTCCGAGACATTGAGCATCATGCGTGTCCTGGACGGCGTCCGCCGCGATCTGGACGTGTCGTTCCCCGGCGAGTGAGGGGCGGTGGCACCGTGCTTGCGCGCCGTGCCACCGGTCCCGTTCCGTCGTTCACCCGTTGATGGCCTTGTCCCAGTTCTTCCTCACCGTATACAGGGCCTTGGTCAGCTGCGGGTCGGTGGGAAAGGTCGGCGGGCCGCCCTCGACCGTCGGCAGCCGCGCCGCCTTGTCCTTGTCGAGAGTGCCGTCCTTCGCCATGACGTCCATGAGCACGGGGCGGGCGTAGCCCGTCAGTCGCAGGTTCTGTCCGTGTGTGCTCGCGAGGTACTCCTGCCACAGGCGCGCGGCCGCCGGATGCGGAGCGTACTTGTTGACCGCCTGGGCGTAGTACTGCGAGAAGCTTCCGTCGAAGGGGATGGACACCTTCCAGCGCACAGCGGTGCCCCGCAGCTCGTCGATGTGCCGGAGGTTCAGGAAGTCCCACTCGATGCTGATGGGGGTCTCGCCGCGGACGATCGCCGCGGGGTTGGGGTTGCCGCGGTTGTAGTTTCCGACGTCGTCGAGTTTCGCGAAGAAGTCGATGCCCGGCTGGATGTCGTCGAAGGAGCCTCCGTTGGCCAGGGCGGCCGCGTACACGCCGGCGAAGGCCGACCCGGCCGTCGTGGGGTTGCCGTTGAGCGCGACCATCCCCCGGTACTCGGGCTTGAGCAGATCGGCGAAGGAGACGGGGCAGACAGGGACCCGGTTGTTGTCACAACCGATGGACACATAGCCGCCGTAGCTGTTGAACCAGGCGCCGTTCGGGTCCTTCTGGTTCGCCGCGATGCTGTCCCAGTCGGTGACCCGGTAGGGCGCCAGCAGGCCCTGGCGCGCGCCTGCCTGGGCGAAGGCGTCTCCGAGGTCGAGCACGTCGGGGGCGCTAGCCTTGCCGCGGCTCTTCCTGATGTCGTCGAGCTCCTGCTGGCTCGACCCGAACGGGTTGCTGTTGACGATCTTGATGCCGTACTTCTGTGTGAAGCCGTCCATCAGGCCGCCGTAGTTCGCCCAGTGGCGCAGCAGGGTCGTCGTGTGGAGCGTGCCCTCCTTCTGTGCCGCCTTGACCAGCGCGTCCATGCCACCGGCTTCCTCGGCGGAGCCGGCCACGGCAGGGGGCACGACCCGTACCGGCTCGCTCTTCTCCCCGCACGCGCCGAGGCCCAGCACCATGACACAGAGGGAGGCCGTCAAGGCGGCGGCACGTGTTCGGGGAGGTACGACCACGGCGTCTCCGCAAGGACCAAAGGCGACAATCGGGCATTTCTTACCTTACTCGGGCGGTCTCGGGGTGTCCGGGTGGAGTGTGCCGGCCGCCACGCGATCTCCACCGGCGGCGCTCACAGCTCCACGTCGTCCCACTGGCTGAGGATGTCCTCCTCCCCCAGCGCGTCCAGGTCGGGTCCCGCGTCGATACCGATCGCCTGGGCGGCCCAGATGGTCTTCCCTCGCGGGGAGTAGCGGGTGCCCCACTTCTCGGCGTACTGGGCGACGAGGAAGAGGCCGCGGCCTCCTTCGTCGGTGTCGCTGGCACGCCGGATGTACGGGGCGGTGCTGCTTCCGTCGGAGACCTCGCAGACCAGGGAGCTGCTGTACAGCAGCCGCACCTTGATGGGTTCGAGGCCGTAGCGGACGGCGTTGGTGATCAGTTCGCTGAGGATGAGTTCGGTACCGAAGGCGATGTCGTCCAGGCCCCACTCCGCCAGTTTGCGGGCGCATGCGTTGCGGACCGGGCTCACGGCCGCCGGGTCGCGCGGCACGTCCCATTCGGCGACCCGGTGGGGGTCCAGGCGGCCGACGCGCGCCACGAGGAGTGCGACGTCGTCGCCCGATCCCGCGGGCAGCATCGTGTCGACGACGGCGGTGCAGGTCTCTTCCGGCGTGCGGTCGGGCCCGGTGAGGGCGGCACGGAGGGCGTCCAGGCTCTCGTCGGGGTCCCGGGTGCGGTCCTCCAGGAGGCCGTCGGTGTAGAGCACGAGCCGGGAGCCTTCCGGCAGGGTCGTCCGGGTGGTCTCGACGGGCATGCCGGCCCCGAGGCCGAGCGGCGGGGAGACCGGGGATTCCAGGAACTCCACGCCTCCGTCGGGGCGGACGACCGCCGGCGGCAGGTGCCCCGCCGTGGCCACGGTGACCTCACCGGAGACGGAGTCGTACACGACGCACAGGCACGTGGCTCCGGTGATCGTCTCTCCCCACTCCTCGGAGGACTCGTCCTGGGTGTCGAGGAGGGCCACGAGTTCGTCCAGGTGCCGGATCAGTTCGTCCGGGGACAGGTCGAGCGCCGAGAAGTTGTGTACGGCGATGCGCAGTCGGCCCATGGTGGCCGCGGCGTGCAGACCGTGACCGACGACGTCGCCCACGACCAGAGCCACCCGGGCGCCGGGCAGCGGGATCACGTCGAACCAGTCGCCCCCCACTCCGGACTCCGCGGGCAGATACCGGGAAGCCACCTCGAGCGCCTCGTCGTCGGGGAGGCTGCGCGGCATCAGGCTGCGCTGCAGGGTGACGGCCATGGCGTGCTCGCGGGTGTAGCGGCGGGCGTTGTCGATGGAGACCGCGGCCCTGTTCGCCAGTTCCTCGGCGAAGGACAGATCCTCGTCCGAGAACGGCGTGGAGGCGTCCGACCGCCAGAAGTTCGCCACCCCCAGGACCACTCCCCGCGCGCGCAGCGGTACGACCGCCAGGGAGTGGATGCCGTAGTGGAGGATCCGCCGGGCCCGTTCCTCGTCCTGGGCGCGCCATCCGGTCGAGGAGGCGAGATCGGGCACCACCACGGAGCGACCCTCCCTGACGCTGGTGTCCACCGGCGTTCCGGGGATGAAGTGGATGAGCTCTCCGGAGGGGTAGAGAGGGTGCCCCTCGGTGATGCCGGCCATGGCTGTCCGGCGCAGTTCGGTGCTCGCCCCGGCGGGTTCCTCGCCCTTCAGGACGGGGTCCAGGAGTTCGACGGTGGCGACGTCCGCGAACCCGGCGGAGGCCACCTCCGCCAGTTCCTCGGCGGTACGCACGACGTCCAGGGTCGTGCCGACGCGTACTCCGGCGTCGTAGAGCAGGGTCAGCCGCTCCCTCGCCACCTCGGCGCGCCCGGCCAGGGAGCGCAGCTCGGTGGTGTCCCGCAGGGTCACCACGCTTCCCTGCTGGCCGCTGAAGGGCACCGTGGTCCGTTTGTTGAGGGCGAGGAGACGGTCCGCGGCCAGATGCACCTCGTCGGTGGCGATCCGGTCCGACGCCAGGAGGCCCGTGAGGGAGGCGTCGAGGCCCAGGTCCGTGACGCGGCGCCCCTCCGCGTCCGCCGGGAGGTCGAGGAGCCGGCGCGCCTCGTCGTTGGCGAGCAGCAGCCGGCGGTCCCGGCCGGTGATGAGCACTCCCTCGCGAACGGCGTGCAGGACCGCGTCGTGGTGTTCGTACATCCGGGTCATCTCCGCCGGGCCCAGGCCGTGGGTCTGGCGGCGCAGCCGCTGGCTCACCAGGCCCGTGCCGAGGGCGACGAGGGCGAGTGCACCGGCCGCGCTGCCCAGGAAGACGGGCAGCTGCTGGTTCACCGAGTCCTTGACCTTCTCGACCGTCACCGCCGCGGACACGATGGCGACCACGTTGCCCTTGGCGTCCTTGACGGGGGCCGCCGAGACCACGGAGCGGCCGAGAGCGCCCTGGAAGGTGCGAGTGAAGGGCCGGCCGGCCGCTGCTTCGGCGTAGGGGCCGATGACGTGCTTGCCGAGCTGAGTGGGGTCGCTGTGGGTGAGGGTGATTCCGTCGAGCCCGTACACGATCAGGGCGTCGATGCCGGAGGCCTTGCGGGCCCCTTCGGCCAGGGGCTCGAGCTCGATCGTCGGAAAGTCGCTCTGCAGTGACCGCACGAGGCCCGGAGCGTGAGCGAAGGACTCGGCGGCGGCGATGGTCCGGTGCCGGGCGTCGGTCATGGTGTCGCGGCGCGCCTGCACGACGATCGCCACGACCGCGGCGGCGACGAGGAGGATCACGAGAGCCAGCTGGAGAAGGAAGACCTGGCGGGCGACACTGCGTGTGGTCAGCCACGACCTGAGGCGCCGCAGGCCCCTTACCGCACTTTCGAGGGGATCACTCATGTCGTGACCCTTTTCTCCACTCATGCTCCATATTTATCCCTTTTCGGCTCACGCCTGGCAAGCATGAGATGGCACGCCTCACTCGCTGTGATCTGCGACCACGGCGCGTTGCGCGCGTACCAGGATGTCCGCCCGCGGGAGCGGACCGCCCGGCCGGCGAGCGCCCCACCGGCGGTGCCGACCTCGTCGGGGGCACCGCCGGTGAGGAGCCGGGGCCGCTAGGAGGTGGCGAGCTGCTGGTTCGCCGCCGTGCTGCAGGTGTACTGGACGACCTCGGCGCCGTTCGCCGTCGAAACGCCGCTCACGTCCACGCACTTGCCGCTGTGGCGGGCCAGCAGGGTGAGGAACCCGTCGGACGATCGGTGCACCGACCACTGCTGGTTGGTCCCGCCGTTGCAGCCGTACTGGAAGACGATCGCGCCATCGGCGGTGGATTCGTTGGTGACGTCGAGGCACTTGCCGCTGTGCCGGGCGACGACGTTGACGTAGCCACCGCCCACGGGCCGCAGGGACCACTGCTGGTTGGTCGCGCCGCCGCAGGTGTACTGGACGACCTGGGCACCGTCCGCGGTGGAGGCGCCGCTGACGTCCAGACACTTGCCGCTGTGCCGCATGCGCAGGGGCGTCCAGGTGTCCGCGGCCACGGAGCGGAAGGTCCAGGACTGGTTGGACCCGGTCGTCGGACGGTACACGCCGACGGGAGCGCCGTCGCTCGTGGACTGGCCGCTGACGTCCAGGAGCTTGCCGCTGGCGCTGTTGACGAGGGTGTGGTGCCCGTCCCCGGTCGTGGACAGCATCCAGGCCTGCTCGGCGGAGGTGCCCGAGGGCACCAGGGCGAGCGTGTCACCCTGGGCCGCGAGCGCCTTGCCGCCGGCGACGCTCGTGATGCGGTAGGTGGCGGTGTTGCCCCAGTCGGCCGCGGCGAGCTTGGTGAACTTCCACTGCTGCGCCGTGGTGCCGGGGCTGGAGGTGCGCTGGACCAGCGTGCTCTGGCCGTTGCTCGTGGAGACGGCCAGGGCCTTGCCGCTGTTGTCGTTGAGCAGCTGCCGCGCCGCGCCGGTGGGAGCCGTGCTGTCGGAGACGTTCACGCCCGTCGCGCCGGGCAGGACGAAGGTGGTGACGGAGCCCGCACCCACGGTGGCGGTGAGCGTCTTGCCGACCGGGGTCAGGTCGCTCTCGCGCTGCAGGTTCTTGGTGCCGTCCGTGGTGTAGCGCTGGACGGCTCCCGTGCCCACGTTCTGGAATCCGCCGAGGTTCAGGGTGAGCCGCTGGGGCGCGCCGGTGGGGTTGGTGTGGACGACGACCGCGCCCTGACCCGCCGGTCGCAGGGCGGCGAAGGTGTCGGCGTTGTCGGTGTTGATGACGCGGGCACCCGGGCGGACGAACCGGGTGTAGTTCGCCATGGCCCAGTACTTCTTGTTCTTGCGCAGCGGCTCGGTGGCCGCGTCCGCGGGCGTGAAGTCGGTCTGAATGAGGCCCCAGTTGGAGTTCTCGTGCCCCGGGGTCATGTTCTCGTAGTCCTCGACGGCCTGCCACAGGACCCAGGCGCGGGGTTCCAGTTCGCGGAAGTCCTCGTTGACGTGCTGGGTGAGGTCGAGGGCGGGGCTCATGTCGGTGAAGCTCTGCCCGACGCTGCCGCCCAGGTCCACCTCGGACATCCACAGCGGGGTGGCGGTCCCCTTGGCGATGTCACGGACTCCGGTCCGGCCGTTGGTGCCGTACGTGTGGGTGTTGAGCCTGCCGATGGCGGACTTGACCGCCGGGTCGTAGGTGTCCCAGTCCGCACGGAAGACGTCGGGGTTGGTCTCGTCCATGGCGGCGAGGGGAGTGGTGAGGCCGTCGGCGTTCAGCCGGGCGCGCATGGTGGTGATCATGCGCGCCTGGGAAGCGGGGTCCCAGTGCGAGCCTTCCTGCCGCCCGCCGGCGTGCCAGTAGTCGGTGCCCGGTTCGTTGACGGGGGAGAGCGAGTCGAAGGTGACACCGGTGGCGTTCTGGGCGCGCTTCAGGGCGCCGGAGAGGTACGCGGCGAACCGGTCGTACTGGTCGGAGCGGAGGTTGTCCTGCCAGCCGTTGGTCGCCCCGGAGACCAGGCCGCTGTTGGTCATGAAGTACGGGGCGGAGTTGGAGAAGGCCTCGAAGGTGTCGGCACCGCGCGCCTTGGCGGCGGTGAGCCACCAGCGCTGGTTGGCGTCGGCGTTCGGGTTCCAGTGGGCCGGGTTGTTCGGGTCCCACCAGTCGGGCGACTCGGGCCCGGGCCGGTTCCAGTAGCCGGGGACGGCCGCGCCGGCCCTCAGGTAGGGGGCGGTCTCGGGACTGTCGCCGCCGCCGATGTTGTAGCGGGCGATGGTGAAGCCGAGGCCGTCGGCACCGTAGAGGGCGTCCGCGAGGGCGTTGCGCTGGGCGTCCGGCCAGCCGCCGGTCACGTTGGCGAACCAGGCGAGGGCGGTGCCCCACCCCTGGAACGGCTGCTGCTGATAGCTGGGGTCGGGGCGGACGGTCACGGCCTGCTCGGTGCCCTCGGCCGCGGCCACGGAGGTCAGGGGCGTGAGGCTGGTCGTGAGGAGGGCGGCAACGGCGGCGGCGCCCAGGAGCGCGCCGGTGCGCACTCGGGTCGGGGGGCGTTCACGGGTGGAGCGCAAGGTCGGTCTCCCTGAGTCGGTCGTCGATCGCCGAGAGCGCCGCGGGCGGTCCGGCTGATGGTGCGGGACGAGTGGTCATGGGTGGGGCAGGCCCCGACGGGAGCCGGGGCCTGCCCGGTGCGGTCCGGGCGGCGGTCAGACAGCCGTGCGGAGCCACTTCTGGTTGAGGCCGGTGTTGCAGGTCCACTGGATGAGCGGGGTGCCGTCGCTCGTGGAGGTGTTGGTGACGTCGAGGCACTTGCCGCTCTGCACGGCGGCCAGCTGCACGGTGCTGCCGGAGCCGATCAAGCTCCACTGCTGGGCGGCCGTTCCGTCACAGGCGTACTGGACGATCGCGGCGCCGTCCGCGGTCGAACCGTCCCGCGCGGCCAGGCACTTGCCGCTGTACCGGGCCACGATCTGCACGCGGCCGTTGCCGGCGGACTTCAGCCAGAACTCCTGGTTGACGCTGCGGTTGCCGCAGGTCCACTGGATGAGGGCGGCGCCGTCGGCGGTGGAGCGGTCGGCCACGTCGGCGCACTTGCCGCTGTGCGAGGCGGTCAGCGTCTCCCACGTCCCGAGGCCCTGCACGGTCCCGGTGGCCGTGTCCACGGTGATCTGCGGGTAGTAGTCCATGGTCATGGTGGTCTTGGTGGGGAACTTCAGCGGGAGCCAGACGTACTGGGAGTCCTGCACCATGCCGCCCATGGAGTTGCCCCACCGGTCACCCATGTAGAGGTACGACGTGCCGGACGTGCCCTGCACCGGAAGGACGTAGGCCGTCTGCGAGCCGTAGGTGCTCCAGTCACCGACGTTCTTCAGGCCGCTCCAGGTGCCCGTGACGCTGGTGGCGGTGCCGTACATCTGCTGGTTGGGCGCCCAGCCCTTGGCGCCCGAGGTGAGCAGGAAGTACACGCCGTTGCGCTTGAACATGGCGGGGGCCTCCCGCGACTGGCCCGCCCACAGCTTCTGCACCTGCGCGGCGATGCCCGTGTAGTCGGCGGTGAGCCGGTAGACGTGCAGGTCGGCGTTCTCGTTGGCGGCGGAGATCATGTATCCCGTGCCGTCGGTGTCGACGAACGTGGTGATGTCACGCGACATGTGGCCCAGCGGACGGAAGCTGCCGCGCCATGAGTAGTTCCCGTCCACCGTCGAGGAGACCGCCACCGCGGCACGCGCCTCCGAGTAGTCCGTCGCGCTCCCCTCCTTGTGCATCCACATCACGAACTGCCCGGTCGAGGCGTTGAACATCACCTTCGGCCGCTCGATGTTCGCGCCCTGCAGCTCCGGATCCGTCGCCTGGCTCAGCACGTGGTTGCGGAACTCCCACGTCTTCAGATCGCTGGAGCGATAGGCCGACACGTACCGGAAGCTGTTGTCGGCATTGCGGTCCTCGCCGAACCAGTAGTAATACGCACCCACCTTCACGACCCCGCCGCCATGGGCATGGACGGGATTGCCCGCCGGATCGGTGAACTGGGTGGCGTTGTCGATGCTCACCGACGCGGCACGAGCCGTGCCCACGGCACCGAAGAGGGACAGGAGAACAGCACACAGTGCGGTGAGCACGGTGGCCGTCCCCGAGGATGTGCGTCGCATGATCGCGTACCTCGCGGTCTGAGGGGGAGGGAAGTGTCCGGTGGGGCGGATGGGGTAGGCGTGAGCGCACCTCCGGTGCAGGCTGCCTGCGTATACGGGGTGCACCGGCGACATCGCGTGCCGGCCGGAAGGTGACCGCCGGGTGGGGTCCGGCGTCGCCGACGAAAAGTGACCACCTCGTTACGCCGAGGTGTCGCCTTGCCATGTTCGCGTTAACTTGAGCGCTTGGGACGAGAGTGTGGAGAGGGCCGTGGGGGCTGTCAAGGATTCGGACAAGACTGTGCCGACGTTGACCTCACGGGGATGTTTGCGCCAACATAGGGACGGCGCCCTCCTCCGTACGGGCCGCCTTCGGTGCCTTCCGGCGGCAGATGGCGCGAGGGTGTCGGCATGGGTGTCGGACGACAGAACGCGGTCGCCCGATCACGGCCGGCTCGCCACCGGCCGCCCCGACACGGCGGCCCGCCCGCCGGGCATCACGACCTGAAGCCTTCTCCCCCTCCCGACCCTTCCGACTCTGCCGCGTCGGGCCCGCGAGAGCCCCTTCCGGCCACGTTCCCTCGCGCCCGGTCGGCATGACTCCCGTACCGTCCGCCCTCCTCCCCGGCCACGCCTCAGTGCTTCCTTCTCAGCGCTTCCGTCCGCGCGTGCGGGGGGCCGCCGTACTGTTCCGCTCCACCAACGCCGTCGCCACGAGGCGTACCCCCGTCACCGTCTCTCCCGCCAGCTCCTGCAGGACGGCGTCGACACACAGCGCTCCGACCTGGGCGAAGTCCTGGCGGACCGTGGTCAGGGGCGGGATGAAGGAGGCCGCCTCGGGGATGTCGTCGAATCCGACGACGCTGACGTCCTCGGGAACGCGCACACCGCGCTCGTGGAAGGCACGCAGCACACCGAGGGCCATCTGGTCGTTGGCCACGAACACCGCCGTGCAGGACTTCTCGTCGGCGAGCCTCAGGCCCGCCTCGTACCCCGACTCGGGGGTCCAGTCCCCGCGCAGCACGGGGGGCACCGTGCGCCCTTCCTCGCGCAGTGCCGCCTCCCACGCCTCGGCACGACGGCCCGCGGCGAAGGACTCCTCGGGTCCTGCGACATGCCACACCGTGCCGTGGCCGAGGTCGAGCAGATGCCGCACGGCGGAGCGGGCGCCCTGCCGCTGATCCGTGTCCACCACCGGGAAGCGCCCGGTGGCGTCCGAGTCCACCACGACCACCTTGACGTGCGGCGGCAGGGTGAGGGCAGCGGTGTCGAGCAGATGCACCTCCATGATCAGCACGACGGCGTCGACCGCCAGCTCGTCGAGCCGGGTGAACGCCCCCTTGACGTTCTCCTGGGTGGGGGCGTCGAGTGGGATCAGGGTGACCGCGTAGCCCGCGCGGGAGGCCGAGCTGGTGACCGCGTCCAGGGTTTTGACATTGCCCGTGGTGGTGAGCCCCCTGATGATGACGCCTATGGCTCGAAAGTCACCGCGCTTGAGAGCTCGCGCCGCGCTGTTGGGGCGGTATCCCAGCTCCTTCATCGCGGCGAGGACCTTCTCGCGGGTCGCCTCGACGACGGCCGCGTCACCGTTGGAGACGCGCGACACCGTCTGCGAGGAGACGCCCGCCCGCTGGGCGACGTCCGCCATGGAGACACGGCGCGGCCTGGCACGCGCCCCCCGCCGGCCTTCGTTCACGGCCGTCGGCCGGCCGGTCGCGTTCTGCTCGGTCACCCGATTCCCTCTCATTCGCTGTCAGTTCGTGCTTGACGCCCCCCAGCGGGAATGTCACCATCACCTTACCGATGATTGCGTAAACATTACGTATCGGTTAGCTATTCGTGCAGAGGCGCCTTTCGGCCTTCGGCCCCACCACCTCGCTCCCCGCCTCCGGACCGCTCGGTCACCGACGCTAGGACCCAACCCATGACGCTCCTGTCGACGTCAGCACAGGCGGCTCCTCCGCCCCGCCGACAAGCCCGTTTCCGCCTCCGCAAGGAGGCCTTGGTGGGCTGGGGCTTCGCCGGCCCGTTCGTGGCGGTCTTCGGCCTCGTGTTCCTGGCACCGATCGGTTACGCCCTGTACCTGAGCCTGTTCCAGGACCGGCTCATCGGCGGCACCTCCTTCGTCGGCCTCGACAACTACGGCGAGGCGCTCACCGATCCCCGCTTCTGGGACGGACTGGTCCGCGTCGGGCTCTTCCTGCTGGTCCAGGTCCCCGTCATGCTCGGGATCGCCCTTCTCGCCGCGCTCGCGATCGACAGCGGCCGTCTGTACGGCAAGACCTTCTTCCGGGTCACGATCTTCCTGCCCTACGCCGTGCCCGCCGTCGTCGCAGGTCTGATCTGGGGCTTCATGTACGGCACGCAGTTCGGCCTGGTCGGCAACATCAACGACGCGCTGGGCGTGTCGCTGCCCGACCCGCTCTCGCCGTCCCTGGTCCTGGCCTCCATCGGCAACATCGTGACCTGGGAGTTCGTCGGCTACAACATGCTGATCTTCTACTCCGCGCTCAAGGTCGTACCGCGCTCGCTCTACGAGGCGGCCGCCATCGACGGCGCCGGCGAGTGGCGGGTGGTGCGCTCGGTCAAGCTCCCGGCCATCCGCAGCGCGCTGGTCATCGCCACGATCTTCTCGATCATCGGCAGCTTCCAGCTCTTCAACGAGCCCAGCATCCTGCAGAAGCTCGCGCCGAACGCGATCACCAGCGACTTCACCCCCAACCTCTACACCTACTCGCTGTCCTTCTCGGGCCAGCAGCACAACTACGCGGCGACCGTGGCGATCGTGATGGGCGTCCTGACCGCGATCATCGCCTACGCGGTCCAGCTGCGCGGCATGCGGAAGGGCTGAGCCGATGACCACCTCCATGACCACCGCGTCCACCGAGCCCACCCCGTCCCCCACCGGGCCGCGGGCCGCCGGCACCACCACCCCGCCCCGCGCCCGGACCGCCGCACCGACGCGCCGCAAGCGGCGTCCGCACACTCCGCTCAACCCGCGCCCCAGCATCCCGCTGACACTCGTCACCGGCCTGGTCCTCCTCTACACCCTCCTGCCGCTGGCCTGGCTGCTGATCAACGCCACCAAGGACCAGAAGGGACTGCTCGACTCCTTCGGTCTGTGGTTCGCCGACGACACCCACTTCTGGGACAACATCTCCCGCACCCTCACCTACGACGACGGCGTCTTCGTCCGCTGGCTCCTCAACACCCTGCTGTACGTCGCCGCCGGCGCGGGCGGCGCCACGGTCCTCGCCGTCCTGGGCGGCTACGCCCTGGCCAAGTACGACTTCCCCGGCCGCAAGGCGGTCTTCGCGGTGGTCATCGGCGCCGTGGCCGTCCCCGGCACCGCCCTGGCCGTCCCCACCTTCCTGATGTTCAGCAACATGGGACTGACCAACACCCCCTGGGCCGTCATCATCCCCTCCCTGGTCTCCCCCTTCGGCCTCTACCTCATGTGGGTCTTCGCCGCCGAGGCCGTCCCCACCGAACTCCTGGAGGCCGCGCGCATCGACGGCTCCGGGGAGGTGCGCACCTTCTTCACCATCGCACTGCCGCTCCTGGTGCCGGGCACCGTCACCGTCCTGCTGTTCTCCATGGTCGCGACCTGGAACAACTACTTCCTGCCGCTGATCATGATCAAGGACCCCGACTGGTACCCGCTGACCCTCGGGCTCAACGCCTGGAACGCCCAGGCCCAGACCGCCGGCGGCGAGGCCGTCTTCGACCTCATCATCACCGGTTCCCTGCTCACGATCGTCCCGATCGTGGCCGTCTTCCTGCTGCTCCAGCGGTACTGGCAGTCCGGCCTGGCCGCCGGCAGCGTCAAGGAATGACCAAGCCTCCCCGATCCGCCCCCTCCCGGAAGTTTCCTCACACCCGCACCCTCGACCAGGAGCACCTCCCATGCGTACGCACACCACCCGCAGACTGCTCGGCGCACTCTCCGTCCTCGCCACCCTCACGCTGACCGCCACGGCCTGTGGCTCCGACGCCTCGGACACGGGGGCCGGCGACAGCGGTCCGAAGGACATCAACGCCGCGCTGGAGAAGGGCGGAAAGGTCACGGTGTGGGCCTGGGAGCCCACGCTGAAGAAGGCGGCGGAGGACTTCGAGAAGAAGTACCCCAAGGTCGACATCGAGCTGGTCAACGCGGGCACCGGCGACAAGCAGTACACCGCCCTGCAGAACGCCATAGCGGCCGGCTCCGGCGCCCCCGACGTGGCCCAGGTCGAGTACTACGCGCTCGGCCAGTTCACCATCGCCAAGTCCGTCGAGGACCTCTCCCCCTACGGCGCCCAGAGGTACGGCACGAGCTTCACCAGCGGCCCGTGGAACGCGGTCACCGAGGACAAGGCGATCTACGCGCTGCCCATGGACTCCGGCCCGATGGCGTTCTTCTACAACAAGAAGGTCTTCGACAAGCACCACATCAAGGTGCCGACCACCTGGGACGAGTACGTGGAGGCCGCCCGCACCCTGCACAAGGCCGACCCCAAGATCTTCATCACCAACGACACCGGCGACGCCGGCGCCACCACCAGCTTCATCTGGCAGGCCGGCGGGCGTCCTTACCAGACCGACGGCACGAACGTCACCATCAACTTCGGCGACGAGGGCACCCAGAAGTACGCCGCCACCTGGCAGAAGCTCCTCGACGAGAAGCTCGTCGCGCCCGTCAGCTCCTGGAGCGACGCCTGGTACAAGGGCCTGGCCGACGGCTCCATCGCCACCCTCTCCATCGGCGCCTGGATGCCCGCCAACCTCACCTCCGGTGTCGCCTCCGCCTCCGGCGACTGGCGGGTCGCCCCGCTCCCGCAGTGGACGAAGGGCGACAAGGTCAGCGCCGAGAACGGCGGCAGCTCCCTCGCCGTCCCGAAGGCCGCGAAGAACAAGGAACTCGCGTACGCCTTCACCGAGTTCGCCACCACCGGCGCCGGAGCCAGCGCCCGCGTCGCCCAGGGCTCGTTCCCCGCGACCCGCGCCGACCTGGAGTCCAAGGCGTTCCTCGACACCAAGTTCCCCTACTTCGGCGGTCAGCAGGCCAACCAGATCTTCGCCGAATCCGCCCGCAACGTCGGCGCCGACTGGTCCTACCTGCCCTTCCAGGTGTACGCGAACTCCATCTTCAACGACACCGTCGGCAAGGCCTACGTCTCCTCGACCAAGCTCACCGACGGCCTGAAGGCCTGGCAGGACGCCAGCGTCAAGTACGGCAAGGACCAGGGCTTCACCGTCAACAAGTGACCCGGGCGAGACGGGGGCGCAGCCGCATCGCGACTTCGCCCCCGTTCGCCTGTGGAAAGGGCTTGCCACGCCTCTCGTGTTTGCGTAAACATGGAGGCGTCCCGGCCCCGCACGACCCCTCACCTACAGGAGCACACAGCGCATGCCCGATCTCCAGACAGACAAGGCCGGATTCCTGCTCGACGGCCAGCCCTTCCGTTTCCTGTCCGGCGGGCTGCACTACTTCCGGGTCCACCCCGAGCAGTGGCAGGACCGGCTCCGCAAGGCCCGGCTCATGGGCCTCAACACCGTCGAGACCTACGTCCCCTGGAACCTGCACCAGCCGCGCCCCGACCGCTTCCTGATGGACGGCGGGCTCGACCTCCCCCGCTTCCTCGACCTCGCCGCCGCCGAGGGGCTGCACGTCCTGCTGCGGCCCGGCCCGTACATCTGCGCGGAGTGGGAGGGAGGTGGTCTGCCCTCGTGGCTGCTCACCGAGCCCGACATCCAGCTGCGCACCCGCGACCCCCGGTTCCTGGCGGCGGTGGACGACTTCTTCGACCGCCTGCTCACCCCGCTCCGGCCGTACCTCGCCTCACAGGGCGGTCCGATCCTGGCCGTGCAGGTGGAGAACGAGTACGGGGCCTACGGCGACGACACCGCCTATCTGGAGCACATCGCCGGCTCGCTGCGCGCCTGCGGGGTCGACGTTCCCCTCTTCACCTGCGACCAGCCGGTGGATCTGGAGCGGGGCGCTCTGCCCGGCGTCCTCGCCACCGCCAACTTCGGCAGCCGCTCGGCCGACCATCTGACCGCGCTGCGCGCGCAGCGCCCCGAGGGGCCGCTGATGACGACGGAGTTCTGGATCGGCTGGTTCGACCGCTGGGGCGCCCGCCATGTGGTCCGCGACGCCGAGGACGCCGCCCGCGAGCTCGACGAAGTCCTCGCCACCGGCGCCTCGGTCAACTTCTACATGTTCCACGGCGGTACGAACTTCGGTTTCACCAACGGCGCCAACGACAAGCACACCTACCGCCCCACCGTCACCTCGTACGACTACGACGCACCGCTCGACGAGGCCGGCGACCCGACGGAGAAGTACCACGCCTTCCGCGACATCATCGCCAAGTACGCGCCGGTGCCGAGCGACCCCGCCCCTGCCCCGGGGGCCAAACTGGCGGTCTCCGCGGTCGCGCTGACGGAGAGCGCCGGGCTGCTGCCGAGCGCGGCCGCGCTGGCACCGCGGATCGACTCCCGGCGTCCGCTGACCATGGAGGAGCTGGAGCAGGACTTCGGCTTCGTCCTCTACGAGACCACGCTGCCGCTGCGCGGCCCCGCTCTGCTGGAGATCGAACACGTCCGTGACCGTGCTCAGGTCTTCGTCGACGGCCAGCCGGTCGGCGTCCTGGAGCGGGAGAACCACGAGCACGCCCTCGCCTTCACGGTTCCCCGGGCCGGCGGGGTGCTCTCGATCCTGGTGGAGAACCAGGGCCGGGTGAACTACGGCCAGGGCATCCACGACCGCAAGGGCCTGCTCGGAAAGGTCCTCCTGGACGGCGCCGAGCCGACGGCCTGGACGAACCGGCCGCTCCCGCTCACCGCACTGGAGGACGTGCCCTTCACGACCACCACGACGACTCCCGTGGGCCCGGCCTTCCACCGGGGCACCTTCGAGGTCACCGAGGCGGCCGACACCTTCCTGCACCTCGACGGCTGGACCAAGGGGAACGCCTGGGTCAACGGCTTCCCGCTCGGCCGTTACTGGTCCCGCGGCCCTCAGAAGTCGCTGTACGTCCCGGCTCCGGTCCTGCGCGCCGGTACGAACGAGATCATCGTCCTGGAACTCCACGCGGGCCCCCGGGGCCGTACCGTCGACTTCCGCGACACCCCCGACCTCGGCCCCACCGAGGAGTAGGAACACCCGGCGACGGGCCGGGCTCGGGAGCGTCCCCCACGCATCCGAGCCCGGCCCGTCGCCCCGCGCTTTCGCGCCGCACCCGCGCCCCGGCTCCCCTCTCCTCTCCTCTCCTCTCCGCCCCGCCCCGCCCTCCCACCCCGGGAGGGCTTTTGTCGTCTCCGCGACTTCGTGCGGACAGGTACGCCGGGCCCGGCGGGCCGTGAAGGCCGTGCCGGCCGGACGGCGTCGTTCCCATGTCCCGCGGCAGCGTCGTCCGGCGGGAAGCAGGCCTGGGCGGCGTGGACGGCAGGCGCCGCCGGTGCCCCGGCGCGGTCGGCCGGAGGGCGGCACCCCGGGGCCGTGCAGTCCACCACGCGGGGCCGGGAGGCGCCGCGAAGACCCCACCGTCCGCCGACCGGGTCGCCGGTACGCCGAGAGGCCCGCTCCCCTCGGGGGGCGGGCCTCGTCCGTGTGTCCGGTCAGTGCGGAAGTCCGACCGCGCGTTCACCGTTGCGGCGCTGCTGGATCACGACGGCGGCCACGAGCAGGGCGCCCTGGGCGACGTTCTGCCAGAAGGTGTTGATGCCCTGGACCGTGAGGCCGTTCTCCAGAGCGCCCAGCAGGGCGACGGCGAGGAGCGTGCCGCCGACGCCTCCCTTGCCGCCCTTGAGGGCGCAGCCGCCGAGGGCGGCGGCGGTGATGGCCTTGAGTTCAAGACCCTCACTGCCGGAGACGGGCTGGCCGGAGCCGGTACGGGCGGTGAGCAGGATGCCGGCGACGGCGGCGACGACGCCGATGAGGGCGTAGACGGCGACGAGGTACTTGTTGATGTTGATGCCGGCGAGGCGGGCGGCGGTGTCGTTGCCGCCGATCGCGTAGAGGTTGCGGCCGATGTCCGTGTACTTGAGCATCACGTGCACGGCGATCGCGACGACGATGAGGATCCAGATCATCACCGGCAGGCCGGCGATCTTTCCGCGGCCGAGGAACACGAAGACCGGGTCGTTGAGGACGTATCCCTGCGCGCGGCCGTCGGAGACCAGCTGGGCGACGCCCTTGTACGCGGCGAGCCCGGCGAGGGTGGCGATGGTCGGGTTGACCCGTCCGTAGACGATCGCCACACCGTTCACGATGCCGACGAGCACGCCGACGACGAGTGCGGCACCCATGCCGAGGAAGGGGTTGGAGCCGGCCGAGGTGAAGGCCATCGCGCTGACCACGGAGGCCAGGCCCGCCTGCGAGCCGACCGAGATGTCGAGGCCGCCGCAGATGATGACGACGGTCTGGACGATGGCGAGGAGGCCGGTGATCGTCACGGCTTCGCCGACGACCTGGATGTTGGACCAGCTCAGGTAGTTCTCGTTGAGGGCGCCGAACAGCCCGAGGACCACGACGAGCGCACCGATGAGGCTGAGGTTCTGCCCGCCGAGGGCGGCCAGCGGCGATCGCTTGCGGGCCGTTGCCGGTGCCTTCTCGGACTCGGCCGGGGAGGTGGTCGCGGTGGTCATCGGGGGCCTCCAGGGGCGGAGTCGGTACGGGGCCGGGGAACGGCCGGGGTGGGAGCGGCGTCCGGGGAAGCGAGGTCGTCGGCCATGGCGAGGTTGAGGATGGACTCCTCGGTCGCCTCGGCCCGGCCGAGTTCGCCGGTGATGCGGCCGTTCTGCATCACCACGACGCGGTCGGCGAGTCCGAGCACCTCGGGGAGTTCGGAGGAGATCACGAGCAGGGCGACGCCGTCCCGTGCCAGGTCGGCGATGATCCGGTAGATCTCCGCCTTGGCACCGATGTCGATGCCGCGGGTGGGCTCGTCGAGGATCAGGACCTTCGGCCGTCGCAGCAGCCACCGGGCGAGGACGACCTTCTGCTGGTTGCCTCCGGACAGCTTGCGCACCTCGTGCTCGATGGACGGGGTGCGCACCCTGAGCCGGTCGGAGAACTCCTGGGCGACGGCCTTCTCCTGGCCGCTGCGGACGAAACGCATCCGGCGCAGCCGGTCCAGGCTGACCAGGGAGGTGTTGTCACGGATGGACCGCTGCAGGAAGAGGGCCTGGGCCTTGCGCTCCTCCGGGGCCAGGCCGATGCCTGCCCGGATGGCGTCCTTGGGGCTGCGCAGCCGCAGGGGCCGGCCGTGCAGGGTGATCCGTCCGGAGCGCAGGGGGCGGTCGCCGGCGAGCGCGAGGCCCAGTTCCGAACGCCCGGCGCCCATGAGTCCGGCGAGGGCGACGACCTCTCCGGCCCTGATCCGGAGGCTGATGTCGGTGACGTCGTCGGTGGTGACGCCGTCCAGTTCCAGGACGACTTCGTCCCGGGCGACGTCCTGGCGTACGAACAGCGAGGAGAGGTCGCGGCCGACCATCATCCGTACGACTTCGCTCTCGGTGGTGTGCGCGGCGTCGAGGACGCCGGCGGAGGCGCCGTCGCGGAGTACCGCGATCCGGTCCGCGAGGCGGAAGATCTCCTTCATGCGGTGGGAGACGTAGATGATCGCGATGCCCTGGGCGCGCAGCCGGTCGATCAGGGCGAACAGGGCCTCGGCTTCGTTCTCCGCGAGCGAGGAGGTCGGCTCGTCGAAGGCGATGACCTTGGCCTCGCCGGTGAGGGCGCGCAGGATCTCCACCAACTGGCGCTGGGCCGGGGTCAGTTCGGAACCGAGTTGATCGGGGTCGATGACCTTCTCGAAGCCGAGCCGTGCCAGGTCGGCGGTGATCCTGTGGCGCAGTTCGGCGCGGTCGAGGCGCCGGCCGGCCTTGCGGGGCAGGGATCCGGCGTAGACGTTCTCCGCCACGGAGACGTGCGGGATGATCTCCGGCTCCTGCGGGATGATGCGGATCCCGGCCTTGCGCGCGTCCTGCGGCGAGCCGAACGAGACCGGTGCGCCGTCGAGGAGGATGCGGCCTTCGGTGGGCTGGTGGTCGCCGGTGAGGATCTTCAGCAGCGTGGACTTGCCCGCACCGTTCTCGCCCATGAGGGCGGTGACCTGCCCCGGGAGGAAGGTCAGGGTGACGCCGCCCAGGGCCTGGACGGCGCCGAAGCGCTTGGTGATGTTCTCGACGGCGACACCGGCGCCTGGGGCCGCCGGCGTGGGGGGTCGGGTGCCTGGTGTGGTCATGCTGGCCTCACGGGCTGGAGGGACGGGGAGGGAGCGCCGGGTGCTGGGGGCCGGTGCGGCGAGCGGGCGTGCCGTCGCACCGGCGCTGGGGCTGTCCGGAAGGTAGCGCCGTCTGCCCGGAGGGCAGGGGCCTCGGCTCAGCCGCAGGTGACTCCGGCGGACTTCCAAGTGGAGGCGTCGACCATCGTGGTCGGGGCGAAGGCTTCCTTGGGGAAGGCCTTGCCGTTCTTGAGCTTGTCGTACATCGTCTGCACGGCCAGGGCGCCGACGTCCTTGCCGTTGATGAACAGCGCGGCCTTCATGCCGGAAGGCTTGCCGGAGCTCCAGTTCTTGCAGGCCAGGTAGGCCCCGAGGCCCACGCCGATGACGTCGTCGGCCTTGAAGCCGGCGTTCTCCAGTGCGGTGACCCCGCCCTGGACGTTCTCGTCGTTGCAGCCCCAGACCACCCAGTGCTTGACGCTCGGGTTCGCGGTGATCGTGGCCGCGATCTTGTCCTGGGCGCCGGTGGGGCTGTTGTCCGTGGGGACGTCGATGTTCTGCACCGTGGCGCCGGAGCCGGCGGCGAAGGCCTCCTTGGACGCCTTGACGCGGTCGGTGCAGACGGTCACGTCCTGCTTCCAGGCGGAGATGGTGCGGGTCTCCGCGGGGTTCCAGCCGGCCTTCTTGAACTCCGCGGCGGCGCGCTTGCCGACCTCACCGCCCATCTGGGCACCGCTGAAGCCGATCCGGGGCACCAGGGCGTCGGCGGCGCAGGAGGACGGGTCCGGTCCGGTCGTACAGATCTGGTCGTCGGAGGTGAGCAGGGCGACCTTGGCGTCCTTGGCGATCTGGGCGACCTGGGGCCCGACGGCGGGGTCGGGGACGACGACGATCAGGCCGTTGCTCTTCTGCGAGATCGCCGACTGGGCCTCGCTGACGGTCTTGTTGGCGTCGGTGCCGAGGTTGACGACCTTCAGGTCGATGCCGAGCTCGTCCGCCTTGGCCTTGGCGCCGGCCGCCTCACCGACGAAGTACTCCTGGTCGCCCTGCTTCTGGAGGTAGGTCAGGCTTATCTTGCCGTCGACCTTGGCGACGTCCGCGCCCCCCGAGCCGACGGCCTGCTGGCCGCTGGAGCAGGAGGTCAGTGCGAGGACGGAGGCCAGGCCCAGTACGGCTGCTGCCATCGGCCGGCGGTGGTGCTCAGTGAACATGTCATTCCCCTTGCTCGGACGGGCCGCGCACGGCCGACCGGTGAGGTGCAGAAACAGATGGGCTCGCGGAGGGTCGCGGGAGGGAGGGGGGAACGAAGGGTTCCGGTCCCGTCCGACGACGGTGCGAGAGGGGCGACCAGGCACTTCTGTGGGGTGTCGAAGTCACCACAATCAGTCGTCAATCAGCTCGACGCCCCACAGAAAATCGCTGTTTCGATCAAAAGTCAACAGTGCATCCGTGGGGTTTCGGATCCATGCGCCGCCGTTACCGGGACTCAACCTGGAGGGCTGACATGGCAATCGCTTACTGCGCGGACGATCGGCTCAGCCGTCCATCAGGATGTTGAATTTTGTTGGACTGACGAAAGGCGCTGGCACTCAGGTACATGGCTACCTCTGAGGTGCAGAGGGGCTGGGGACGGTCGGTGTGCCGGCGCTCGCTCGGCGACCACGACCACATGAGGCGGTCCTCGGAAGTGACGGAGGACGATCACCTCGCGGTGTTTGCGCAAAAAGTACCTTGCCCCCGCCGAGCCCGACAGTCCCGAATGCATCACGTCACACAGCCGGGATGGCCGCCCCACCGCAGCACCGGCAGGTCCGCGTCTCGAAGATCTTGAGGGGGACTATTTACAGGGGTTAGCCGAATGGTTACGTTAACACCGAGCAAGGAGACTTCATATGCGCCACCTGAGGGCCCGTCCCTGCAGCCCGGATCCCGGCAGGCTCTGCGAGGGCCCCCTATGGGATCCCGCCGTGCAGGAGCTGCTGTGGGTCGACATCACCGCCGGCCTCGTCCACCGGGGCAGCCTGGTTCCGTTCGCCGACGGCAGCGGTCTGCCCGACTTACTGCCCCGCGTCACGCTCGCCCCCGGCGGCCCGGTCGGCGCCGTCCTGCCGAGCCGCAGCGGCGCGCTGATCGCCACGGTGTCCACGTCCGTCGTGAGGATCGACGACAGCGGCCGGTGCGAGGAGTTCGCCTCCCTGCCCCTCTTCCCTGACGGCGTGCGGCGACGGTTCCACGGCGCCGCGTGTGACCCGCACGGACGTCTCCTCGCGGCCGCCATGCCGTCCGACACGACCGAGGGAGCCGGCTCGCTGTACCAACTCGGCCCGGACGGCCTGCGGGTGCTGCTCGACTCCGTGACCCTTTCCCACGGTCTCGGCTGGAGCCCCGACGGCTCCCTGATGTACTACGCCGACGGCGCGACCGGCCGAGTCGACGTGTTCGACTACGACGTCGCGACCGGAACTCCCGGCGGCCGACGGCCGTTCGCCTCGATCGACGGCGGTGCGCCGGACGGTCTGACCGTCGACCGGGACGGCAGTGTCTGGGTCGCGGTCCGGGGTGCGGGGCAGGTTCGCGCCTTCGCACCCGACGGCACCTGTCACACCGTCGTGCACGTCGGCACCTCGCACGTGTCCGGTGTCGTCTTCGCCGGCCCCGCCCTCGACACCCTCGTGATCACGACGGCGACCGAAGGACTGACCCGGCAGCAGCTGGACGAAGAGCGCCACGCCGGACGGCTGTTCGTCTGCCGTCCGGGCACCGCCGGGCTTCCGGCCGTGCCGTTCGACGATCTCGTCCCCCAGGAGACGGCATGACCGCCCTCTCGGCCGCACGCGCCGCCGCGCCCGTGGTGGCGAGGCGCTGATTCGGCCGCTCCGCGGGACTCCCCTAGGCCACTAAGACGAGCCACGGTGTGGCGACACCGAAACGTCCCCGCACGAACGCCTGGAAGTGGTGCACATGGCCGCCGCAACAACCGCTCCCACACCCCCCGGTTCCCTCAAGCGCATCGTCGCCGCGAGTCTCATCGGCACGACCATCGAGTGATACGACAACTCATCGGGCCAGAGCTACGACCTGCGCTTTCTCCCCCATGGCCCCCCTGAAGTCAGCACCGAACCAGCACGGGAAAGTCTCGTGCTAGTGCCGCATCAGGCAACGTTCGCCTCGCTGGTGGAGCACGGAGGAGTAAATCGGTGGGGTGATACAGGGGAATCTGCCACGATCGCCAGATGGGTGCATTGGATGCAGTGGCAGGCAGGGTTGCCGGCGGGGCCACCGTGGCGTTCCGGCCCAGCGGCTCCTCGATGGTCCCGCTGATACGCAGTCGGCAGCAGGTGGTCGTTGCTCCGGTCGACCCGTCGAAGTTGGAGGTCGGGGACATCGTCCTCGCCCGTGTCGCCGGGACGGTGTACTTGCACTTGGTGTCGTCCGTGGACCCCGCCAGGAAGCGGGTGCAGATCAGTAACAACCGTGGCCTCGTCAACGGCTGGACCAGCCACGATCGTGTCTTTGGTATCTGTGTGGCAGTCGGCGGCGTCGCCAGGTCAAAGGTCGCGGGCAAGACGCTCGCGACCGACTCCAACGGCTCCTCCTGAACCTGACGCTCCAGCGGCATCGGGCCGCCAAGCTATGCGGGTGGCAGAACGAGTGCGCGTTCGCGAGATCGATGACGACGAGGGCCGGCGGTTACTGCGGATAGTCCGCAGAGGCACGGGCTCGGTGGTGACCTGGCGGCGCGCGCAGATGGTACTGCTGTCCGCTCAGGGCATGCCGGTGGCGAAGATCGCCGAGGTGTCGTTCACCAGTGACGACCGGGTCCGCGACGTGATCCACAACTTCAACGCCGACGGCTTCGACTCGCTCTACCCCAAGTACTCCGGCGGCCGGCCGAAGACATTCACGCTGCCCGAGCGCCGCGAGATCAAGAAGATCGCCAAGTCCAAGCCGACCGAGCACGATCTGCCGTTCTCAACCTGGAGCCTGACCAAACTGGCCGACTTCCTGGTCGCCGAGGAGGTGGTCGACGACATCAGCCACGAGGGCCTGCGCCTTCTGCTCCGCGAGGAGGGCGTCTCCTTTCAACGCCTGAAGGTTGGAAGACCTCCCGTGATCCGGACTACGCGGTCAAGAAGGCCCGCGTGGAGCATCTCTACGCGATCGCCGACGGTGAGGTCACAGCCGAGGACGGCGGGCCCGACGTCGTCTTCTGCATGGACGAGTTCGGGCCGCTCAACCTGATGCCGCACCCCGGGCGGCAGTGGGCCGAGCGCGGCGGCAGGCACAAGGACCCCGATCGTGAGCCCCGCCGCCGGCGCCGGGCGACCTACAACCGCTACGGCGGGGTGCGGCACTTGTTTGCCGCCCTGGACCTGGCCAAGGACAAGCTCTACGGCCACGTCAAACCGCTCAAGCGACGCACGCAGTTCCTGGAGTTCTGCCGCTACCTGCGCACCCTCTACCCTCCGACGGTGCGGATCGCGATCGTCTGCGACAACTTCTCGCCGCACCTGGCCACGAAGAAGTGTCAGCGGGTCGGTACCTGGGCGGCAGCGAACAACGTTGAGATCGCCTACACGCCGACCACAAGGAACAGGGCAGCATGATCCGCCGCTACATCATCTGGCGAAACCGCCACGCCGACGACCGGCACCTCCGCGCCGTCGTCGACAGGGCAAACGTTGCCTGATGCGGCACTAGCCAGGGCACAGGGAGAAGCTCGCCCGCGCAGAGCACGGGCCGATCAACGGGCCGGAGGGCGATCACTGACAGTAGTGCACACGACCGCCCCGGATCGCCCGTCGCTGAGCTCGCCAGGCAGCCAAACGGAACGCGTGATGCCCCCCAGCCGGAGAACCTGGCTGAGGGCATCACGCGTTCACAGGCCGGATCAGGCCGCCTCGACCACCGCCTCGAACTCAAGAGGCAGGTTGAGCTCCGTCTTCATCGTGAAGACGGCATCCATCAGCGACCGCAATCGGTCGGGAGCGTCGGGCATCACGTGCGCGTAAGTCTGATGGGTGATCTTCGGGTCACGGTGCCCCAGCCACTCGGCCATGTCCGTCACCGGCACCCCCTTCGACAGGCCGGCGGAGGCGAAGAAGTGGCGCAGCCAGTGCGGTGTGATCCTTCGCGTGATGCCGGCGGCCTTCTTGGCGTTGCGCCAGAGCCGGTCGACGAGGGAGTACATGAGGATGTCGGTGCCCCCGATCTTGGAGAAGAGGTAGTCCCCCTCCAGCCGGTTCAGCCCCTCCTCCACCCGGAAGGTGCCGTGAAGCCGGATGTGCTCCTCCACCTTCGCCAGGATCGTGGGCGGCACGGGTATCGCCCTGCCCTCATCAAGATCGCGCCATTTGAGATGGCGGATGCAGTGGGCACGCCCCCGCCCCTTGGTGATGGCTTTCTGGACCGCGGTCTTCGGTTCCCCGTTCTCGCCGTCCTGCGTCACCTGCCGGTCGACATGGAGCATGGAGCTCTCGAAGTCGAACTGTTGCAGGGTCACCGCACACGCCGCCCGGCCGAGGAGATCGGGTGCGAGGTCCTCTGCCGCCACCACCGCAAGCGGATGACGTCGGCCTCCTCACAGGTCGGCGCTCTTTCCCCGGACGTCCTCCCGGCCAACCACACCTGACGGCTCCAAGACGCTTTGTCCACGAGCCCGGCCCGTCGGCGGTGGCAGGATCGTGCACGGTGCGGAGGCAAGAGCATGCCAACGGGGAGTCCTGTGGAGGAGGGGGTTCGCTGCGATGCTTCTGGTGTGGTCGGGGATCTCGTCCCGGGCACCTCTGAGGAAACGGCGCCGGGCGCCGGGAGGGGAAGAACCATGATGCGTACCGCCACCAGCAAGGCTGCCCGAGGGATCGCGGCGGCGATGCTGACCGCGCTGGCGACGACAGGGGCGTTCACCGCCCTCGCGGGGAGCGTCACACCGGCGGGCGGTGACGCCGTCGTAGTGGCGGACGGCTGTCTCGACCCCCTGAGCGCGTGTTGGGTCAACGGCTGGCAGGAGAAGCCGGGCACCTGATCCTGTGCGGCGTGCCCGCCACGGGGGTGGGTCCAGCGGTCCGGGTGCCGAGCACGACGCGGGACCCACCGCCTTTCCAGTACCTCGTCACCGACCGTGGAGCACCGCCGATGCACCGCATGCAGATCCTGGGAATCACCCCGGCCGAGGAGCACACGTACCGCCACCTGTTGAGGCATCCCGGCAGCGGCGTCGCCGAGACCGTTGCCGCGCCTTGGCACCCGCCCGGGGCCGGTGCGGCTGCTGTGGGGCGACTGAAGGCCCTGGGCGTCGTGGTCGAGAGCGACGGAGCGCTGTGGCCGGAGGAGCCGCAGGTGGTGGTGGGCCTGCTGGCCGAGCGGCTGCTGGCCGAGCTGCACGCCATCACCCGCAGCCTCGCCCAGGTCTACACGGTGGTGCGCTCCCTGGAGGACGAGGCGGCCGCCGCCGGCCGGCCCGAGGAGCCTCCTCAGGACAGCCGGCTGGTGGAGCGGATCACCGGTCCCTCCGCGTTGCGGGCGAGGGTGGAGGCCCTCGCCCTGAGTACCCGCTCCGAGGTGCTGGCGGGTGGGCTCTGCGAGGAGGTCGACCCCCGCGTCCTACGGCTGACCCTGCCGCTGGGCCTGCGGATGCTGGCGCGCGGCGTCACCGTGCGGCTCCTGGTGCGGCAGTCCATGCTCGCCGACCCGGTGGCCGTCGCCCACCTGCGCCGACTGGCCGACGCGGGCGCCCGGGTGCGGGTGCTGTCCTCCTCGGACAGCCCGATGGCGGTGTGCGACGGCGGGACCGCGCTGGTGCCGGTCGAGCCCTCGGACCTCACCAAGGGCGCGTTCGTCACGGCTGAACCCGGCATGGTGAGCACGGTCGTCAACCACTTCGAGCGGCTGTGGGCGGACGCCCGGGAATTCGGGGACGACTGACGGTCGGGTCACGCCCCGGCCGTCAGACCCACCCGACGGTCAGACCCACCCTCGTTCTCGGGCGAGCAACGCCGCATGGGCGCGGTTCTCCGCACCGAGGAGCCGCATCAGCTCCGATATGTGGCGGCGGTAGGTACGCAGTGCGGTGCCCACCTGGCGGGCGCCGGTCTCGTCCTTGCCGACCGTGCACATCGCCCGCAGCACCTGTACCTGCAGTTCGGTCAGTTCGGGATCGCCCGACGAGTCGTCCCCCTGACCGACCAGGTCGGTGAACTCCTCGGCCCCCGCCCACAGACGCTCGAAATTGTTGACGACGGTGGTGACGATCCCCTCCTCGCTCGAGCAGAGGGCGCCCTTGGAGGTGTTCTTCGGGTCCACCGGCACCAGCGTGGTGTGGTGGTCGTACACGATCATCAGCTCGCTCAGGTCCTCGACCACCCGGATCCGGGCCCCGGCGGCGGTCAGTTCCTGGAGGTAGGCCCGCGTGGTGTCGTCCGCCACCGCGGAGGCGCGGACCAGGTTGCGCAGAACGACGCCACGGCGCAGGCAGCGCAGGTCGAGCGGGCGGGAGTGCTTGATGTTCTCCGGGGTGAGCGCGTCGTAGGGCTCGGAGGCCAGAACCTCCGCACGGGCGAAGAACGCCAGTTCGTCCAGACGTTCGCGGATGGCCGATAACCCCATCAGCCGTTCCACCGGGGCGTGTTCGGAGTTCGGGCCATGGTCGCGCGCGTCACGCGCCAGGGAGTCCACGATGGGTTTCAGGTCGGACAGCGTACGGATGGTGCTGTAGAACTCCTCCAGGCGCTGCTGGGCCAGCCGGTTGACCACCAGGTCCGGCTTGTGCGGCCACGCCCTGCCGTCGTCCTCGCGGATGACGTGCAGTTCCCGCAGCCGACGCACCGCCGCTTCCAGGCAGAGGGGTTCCTGCCTCAGCAGGACGTGCACTTCGTCGAGTTCGACTCCGGGGTTGCGCAGCAGGTGCCGGTAGAGCTCCTCTTCCGCCGCAGTGAGACCAAGGACCGCCATGTGGTGCACGAGCAAGAGGCACTCCCGTGGGAGGGGACGTCGGGAAGGATCCGGCCGGCGTGTGTTGCAGGAATTGTAGGAGGGAGGTGCCCGAAGGGTAAAGGTTTCCCCAGGAGCCCCTGGTGACTCAGCAGTAGGATCTCCGGTCCAGAAGCGCTCAGGCCGGATCCTGCATCGGGTTGGCCGTATCTGGCCAAGAGGCCTTGTTCCTCGCCGCCTTGAGCGCTGCCATATTCGGTCGCGAGGGAGGTGTGGTGCTGACCACACGACGCGAGGGGGACACGATGCCGCCGCGGCGGCCCCCGCGGCCCGGGGCCGGTACCTGCCTCAGCACTTCACACGAGAGGTGGCAGAGCCAGATGCTTTTCCGACTGCTGGGACCTGTGAGGATCGCGGGCGGTGCCGAGACGCAGTCGGCGGCCCGCCGCGCGCTGCTCACCGCGCTGCTCCTGCGCCGGGGACAGTTCGTCGGTATGGGCGAGCTGACCGAGCTGTTGTGGGACGACCCGCCGAGCTCGGCGGTGGCCAACATCAGGAGCCACCTCACCGGGCTCCGCCGCGGCCTGGACTCCGCGCTGCCGGGACTGAGCAAGCGGCTGACCACCAGCCGCGGCGCGGAGACCGGGTACGCCCTCAGCGTCGAAGCGGACGAACTCGATCTGTCCTGCTTCCTGAAGCTCGCCCGGAAGGGCAAGGAACTGCTCGCCGCGGGCGACCACCGAGCCGCGGTCAGCCACCTGGACGAGGCCCTCACCCTCTGGCGCGGCCCGTTCGGCCAACGGCTCCCGGCCACCCGGTGGTTCCACGCCCATACCGTGGGCCTCAGCAACACCCGCTTCGAGGCCTGCCAGGACTTCTTCACCGCCTGTCTGCTGACCCATCGGACCGAGATGCTCTCGTACCGCATCGAGACCGTGCTGGCCGAGGCCCCCTACCGGCAGCGGCTGTGGCAGTTGCTCGCCGCCACCTACTGCGCGCAGGGCGACGTGGCCGGCGCGCTGGGCGTGATCGAGCGATGTCGGACCGTCTTCGCCGACGAACTGGGCCTGGACGTCCCTCCCGGCATCGAGGCCATCCGGGCCGCCGCGCTGACCTGGGACACGGAGCGGGCGCACCGCCTGGTGGCCGAGATGGCGCGCCAGTGACGGCGGGCACCCGGTCGGCCGGGGCTCGGGTCCGACGGCGACTTCGGTCGCTCGCGGTGGGGGAACTGGTCAACGTCCCGTTGCAGACGGCCATCTGGTTCGGCATGGTCGGCGTGCCGGCGACGGCCGCCAACCTCCTCGGGTTCGCGCTGGTCACGCTGCTCCTGCTGGAGGGCGCCGCGTACTGGACGGTCAAGCTCCGTGCCCTGTCCGCCGGCAGTGGCGCGCCGCTGCCCGGGGCGGCGGTGTTCGCCGCCGCTCGGGTGGTCAACCTCGTGCTGCTCGGGCTCGGCGTGCCGCTCACCGTTCTCGCGGTGGCCGACTCCCCCGGGACCGGGAGCATCCCGGGCCTGCTCTTCGCGCTCTTCGCCGTCCTGGAGCACGTCAACTACTTCCACACCCAGCTGATGTACGACACCGCCGAGGACCGGCGCAGCCGCCGCAGGAACGGGCGGCGGCGGGCACATCTGGCCCGTGACCTGGAGCGGGCCCGGAAGCTCGGGACCGGGCAACCGTCCGCCGGCGAGGTCGGTCGCTCCTGATGTCCCGGCCGCACCGTGACCGGCCCGGTCACGGTGCGGCCTTCAGGATCTCGTAGAGGTCGGACGCGGCGGCCCGGGGTCCGTGCACCGCGCCGACCCCGGTGACATTGAGGACCACCTCGTCCACGCCGAGCGCCCGGTAGGCGTCCAGCCGCTGGTGGATCTCCTCGGCCGTCCCGTAGAGGAAGATCCCGCCGTCCACCAGGGCGCGGACGTCGTCGGGCCCGCCGTCGCCGGTGATCCGGATCCCGGCCCGCCGCAGGACGGCCTGGTAGTGGGGGAACTGGATGTGCCCCCCGCAGGTCGCCCGCAGCAGTTTCGCCATGTCCCGGTCGGGGCCGGCCAGTGCCACCGGAACATAGGCGGTGACCTTGACCGGCTCCTCCGGACGCCGCTCCTTCGCGCTCCGCAGGGCCGGGATCAGGAACTCCTCCAGGTACGCCGCCGAGGCCATCCAGGTGATGGCCACATCGGCGAGTTCTCCCGCGAGTTCGGCCATCCGCTCCCGCAGGACGCCGAGGCCCAGCGACACCTCCGGCTTGTGGAACGGCATGAGCTGCGCCTTGGCGGAGAAGATCTCCCCCTCCCGGTCGCTGATCCCGCCGTCCAGCAGGTCCCGGACGATGGTGATGTACTCCCGGCAGGCGGTGAGCTGACTGGGGTAGGGCCGTCCCATGGCGCAGGTCTGCGCGGCGAGCGAGCCCGGACCGTAGCCGGCCACCACCTCGTGCCCGGTGGCCAGCGCCACGGACCGGGCCTCGATCGCCGCGTTGTACGGCGAGCGGTAGGGCATCAGCGACACCCCGAACCCGGCGGGCACCCTGATTCCGGAGCCGGCCAACCAGCTCACGTTGTGATGGCTGTCCAGAACGAGACCCTGGCCCTGCCACAGTCGGGCCGCGCCACCCCATTTGACGAGATTGGCGAAGGGGATCACCTGCTCGGGGCGGGTGGCGTTGACGGGGAGGAGGATCGAGTGCCGCATCCCGGCAGCCCTTTCGACGAGTGGTGGAGCGGATGACAGGCGGGCGGTCAGCCCCGGGAAGGCGCCGACAGTTCCAGCGGGAGGCGCAGACCGGCCGGGTCCGCGCCGCTGAGCAGGGCGTCGACCATCAGGTCGGTGTCGCCCACGCCGGCCCAGCCGAGCATGTAGCCGATCAGTGAGGTCCGGCCGGCCGCGCCGGTGAAGTAACCGTCCTCGCGGATCCGGCCGAGGACCTCGGTCTGATGGGCGGCGGCCCGCTCGAACAGGTCCGCGCGCCCCAGGGTGCGGCCCGCGCCGATCAGGCACTGGACGACGCCGCTGCTGCCGTGGCAGACGGAGAGGTCCACCGCGCGGCCGGGCGCCAGGGCGGTCGCCCGTCCGACCAGATCGGCCAGCCGGGACTCGGTCAGCCAATCCTCCCGGCCCGCCGCGGCGAGGATCTCCGAGCCGGCGAGCAGGAGGCCGGCAGCACCCTTGCACCAGCCGTGCTCCACCGGGACGCCGTCCCGCTCCCAGCGGCCGATCAGCCAGTCCGCCGCCTCCTTGGCGGTGCGCTCCACTCCCAGTACGGATCCGGTCCGGGCGGCCGCCCAGCGCAGTCCCAGTTCGCCGTGGGCCAGGTCCGACCAGTGGGCGTCCCGCTCCCTGCCCAGGTGGGACAGGGTCAGGTCGGTGAGCCGCTCGACCGTCGCGGCGTCGGCGGGGAAGGAGGAGCCGTCGCGGCGGAGACGGTCGAGCAGGACCATCAGCAGCCCGGCCGGGCCGTTGGAGAGGTCGGTCTCCAGCTCGTCTTCCGCCGCGCGGTCCTGGAGGGCCTGGAGCAGGCCGGTCATCCGGGCGGACGCGGTCTCCGGGTCCTCGGGGCGGACCAGCAGAAGCGAGGCGGCCCCGGTGAACACCGACTCGGGGCGCTGGAGCAGCGCCTCGCCGTACTCGGCGAGCAGGGTGGTGAGCCCCCGGTCGGCGCTGCCGGCCGGACCGGCCAGGCTCTCGTCGCGGGCGGCGGCGCGGTTGAGGAAGGTGACCACGCCGGCCGAGTCGTGGAAGGAGACGAAGTTGCCCGGGGTGATGGTGGACCCGTCGCGGTCCGGGCCGATGCCGCCGACCCAGCCGCACTCCTCCTGTCCGCCGGGGCCGGTGACCGGCACCCGCACCTCGGCGATCCGGCCGGCGATCGCCCGCCACCAGTCGCCGGGACGGGCCCGGTCCAGCAGGTGCCCCCCGAAGACCCCGGAGGCCGAGAGCCCGCCGGGCGTGTCCTCGCCGCACAGCTCGGCGAAGCACTCCTCGAGCAGGAAGTGGTGGTAGGCGTCGGTGCGGGCCGCGTTGTGGGCGACGCCGCGCCGGGCGAAGTCCAGCGCGGTCGCCGAATACACCCCGGGCGTCGACCCGTTGACCGTGCCGAGCGCGTCGGAGTCGCCCCGGGTGACGAAGTACGGCACGTTGCCGTGGCGTAGCGAGGCGCGTTCCGCATCCGCCGCGAAGCGCTCCGCCTCCGGGGACAGGTAGTCCTGGTGCATCTTCAGGAGTCCGAACAGCCGCTCGGCCTCCTTGGGGTCCACCAGGTACTTCGGGTGGGTGGAGGCGTCGATGAAGCGACCGTAGATCATGGTGGAGCGCAACAGCAGCCGCGCCGGCACCTCGGGATGGGCCTCCAGGACGCCGGTGACGGCGCCGTCCCGCAGGGCCGTCAGGGCCGCACGACAGCCGGCCAGGATGGCGTCGAACCACTCGGTGGCGACCAGGTGCTCCTCGCCCAGCCGGGCCACGTTGGCACCCTGCCGGTAGCTGAAGGGCTCCCGCGACACCGCGATGGCGTCCGTTCCCGGGTCGCGGATCACGGCGCTGGTCATGGACGACGGCTGGTCGCCCGCCACCCCGACGCCCGCCATGATGAAGTCGACCGGCGAGGTCGGGTTCACCATCGGCACCAGCATGGTGGAGGCGACGGACAGCTTGGTGTGGTTCATCAGCACGTCGGGGAGCGAGTCGTCGCCCACCCCGGCGTCCGGCCGGAGCATGGTCTCGGTGTCGATGACGCACGGGTGCTCGCCGCAGGCCAGCAGGTTCTCGTCGTGCAGGTCGGTGGCGCCGATGGCGCCGAACAGCACCGCCAGCGCGCCGATCCGGTAGAAGTAGCGGTCGGGCTGGTCCGCCTGCTCCATGGCGGTCGGCACGGTGAACTCCTGCCAGCCGTGCGTGCCCACGGTGAACGACCGGGGAACGCAGCGGGACAGCGAGTGCTCCAGGTACGGGCCGACCGCCCGGTAGAGGTCGCGGACGAAGTCGTCCGCGGTGAGCGGCCGCGGCTTGAACACCAGCCGGGTTCCGTTGGCCAGATGGAGAATGTGTACCTGACGGTTGTCGTTGTGCAGGTCGGAGCCGCTGGGCGAGATCGCGGACAGCAGCCGGCCGTCGCCGCCCGGCTCACCGAGCAGTCCGGCCTCCGCGAGCAGCGGGTGGTCGTCGGCGAAGGCGGTGAGGAACTCGCGGTAGGCGTCCAGGGAGTGCGACAGCATCGCGGTCAGCCGCACCCGCAGCACCGGGTACTTCTCCAGCAGGGCGTCCGGGACGCCGGGCTCCTCCAGACGGGCCGTGAAGCGGCGCAGGGCGGTGTCGCCACCGGACTCCATCGGCAGGCCCAGCTGCTCGCGGAAGGCATGGAACTCGCCGATGAGCATCCGGTAGGCCTGCGTCTCCACCGTTTTCAGCAGGGCCTCGTGGGCCTGGTCCAGCACGCTGTCGCGACGGTCCGGGGCGGCGGCTCGCAGCAGCGGCTCCCGCAGCTCCTTCTCGACCGATGACCGGGGAACCACATGGGAGTAGAAGGGGAGGAAGGCCCCGATGGCCACCATGCTCTCGTTGCTCTCGCTGTTCTCGTTCATGCCCCGGCACCCCCCACCAGCAGTTCGGCCGTCGGGCCGGCCTCCTCGGCTGTCGCCGCGTACAGATCCCGGTACACGCTGCCTCCGTCCATGAGTTCTGAATGTGTTCCTTGCTCGACGATCCGTCCCTGGTCGAACACATAGATGAGGTCGGCGGACTCGATCGTCGACAGACGGTGCGCGATGACGATCTGGGTGGCGCCGATTCCCTCGATCAGCCGGGTCACCCGGCGTTCGTTGACCGTGTCCAGGGAGGCGGTGGCCTCGTCCATGACGAGGATGGACGGCCGCTGCAGCAGGGTGCGCACGATCGCCAGCCGCTGCCGCTGCCCCCCGGAGAAGTTGGAGCCCATCTCGGCGACCAGGGTCTGCAGGCCCATCGGCAGGTCGTCGAGGAAGTCCAGGATGCCGGCCTCGCGGCAGAACTCCCGGACGGTCTCCTCGGGGATGTCCTGGCCCAGGGTGAGGTTCTCCAGGATCGACCGGTTGTGCAGGTGGACCTCCTGCGGGATGTAGCCGATCACCCGGCGCAGGGAGTCACGGTCGTACTCGGCGGCGTCCCGGCCGCCGAAGCGGACCGAGCCGGAGGTGGGTTCGTGCAGGCCGCAGACGATCCGGGCCAGGGTGCTCTTGCCCGAGCCGGAGACGCCCACCAGGGCGACGCGGGCGCCGGCCGGGATGTCCATGGTGACGTCGCGGACCACGGGTTCGCTGTGCCGGGTGTAGCGGAAGGACACCTGGTCCAGCTGGACCGAGGCGGACTCCAGTTCCTTGCGGTCGCCGCCCGGGCCCTCGGGTTCGGTGCGGGTGATGTCGCTCAGACGGGACATGTAGCGGCTGGTCTCGGTGAACTCCGCGTACGCCTGGAACACCGAGGTGGAGATCGCGAAGTAGGTGGCGGCGACGGTCTGCACCGCGATCGCCCCGCCGATGGTGATCGTTCCCTGGCCGACGAAGTAGAGGCTGGCGAGCAGCAGCAGCAGCGGCCCGAACATCTGGATGGTGGCCGCCACACCGGACACCCGGCCCTGCTGCAGCCGCATCCGCGCCTTCATCGCCTCCAGCGAGGCGGCGTAGGTCTCGCGCCAGGTGTCCAGGTACTCGTCGGCGTAGCCGCCCATCTTGATGGTCGGGATGGAGACGATGGCGTCCAGCTGCAGCGACTGGCTCCTGCCCAGGTGGGTGATCTCCATGTCGACCGCCTCCAGCACCCGCAGTCGGGTGGCGGCCAGATAGCCGGCGTTGGCCAGCACCAGGGCGAGCGCCATCAGCCCGAGCCGCCATTCCGCGTACATCAGGTAGCCGGTGACGCAGGCCAAGGTGCCGACGTCCAGCACGCCCTGGGCGACCCGGGAGGAGAGCATGTCTCGGACGGCGTTGACGCTGCCGAGCCGGAAGAGCAGCTCGCCTGGCTGACGGGTGGTGAAGAACCGGTACGGCAGCGACAGCAGCCGGCTGAACGCGTGGTCCATCAGATGCCGTCCGAGCACCGACACCAGCGAGGACAGCAGCAGGATCCTCAGGAGATGCAGCAGGTAGTAGCCGACCGCGGCACCGGCCACCATGCCGATGACCCACAGATGGTCGCCGAGCTCCGTCCAGCCGGAGAACCGGTCCACGGACCACTCGGTGAGCAGCGGGATCCCCAGCACCGCGGCGTAGGCGGCCAGCGACAGCACGCCGACACCGGCCATCCGGCGCCCCGCGCCCTCGGGCAGCAGGGGCATCGTCCGCCAGTCGGCGAAGGGCCGGCGGCGCAGCCGGCGGAACGCGGGCCCGGGCTCGGCGGTGACGACCACACCGCTGAAGTGCTGGGCGAGTTCGTCCGAGGTCACCCGGCGGCGGCCGACGGACGGGTCCATGACGACTGCCTGATCGCCGTCGAAGCTCTCCAGGACCACGAAGTGGTGATCGTCCCAGAAAAGGATCACGGGCGAGTCGAACCGGGTGAGCGCGGCGACGCTCTTGGCGCTCAGCAGTCGGCTCCGCATGCCGCGGGACTCCAGGAACCGCGCGAGCTGCCGGGCGCTCAGGCCGTCCCGTCCCGCGTCCATGTCCTCGCGGACCTCGGAGATGCCTTCGTCCCGCCCGTGGTAGCGGAGCACGGCCACGCAGCAGCACAGACCGCACTCGGTCTGGGCGACCTGGGTGACGGCCGGCACGCGTCGCGCGGTCCGACGTGATTCCGGGCGAGCGCCCATGGCTACCGCACCTCCGGGTTGTGGGACTTCGGGCAGGAAGAGGGGTTTGCGTCGACGGGACGTCGGACGGGGCGGGAGACCGGGAAGCCCGGTGGGCCGTCGGACCTCGGTCCGGCCCTCCCCCCACCCCGTCCGTCGTGACCGATGCGGCGGTCCGGTTCAGCGGGCCGCGCGTATCAGAGCCGTCAAGGGCTTCAGCACTGGCTGGTGCACTTGGTGGTCGGGCAGGCGACGGCCGACACCAGGGTGACGATGGCGCAGCTCCAGGTGGTACCGCCGTACACGTCCGCCTCGCCCATCTCGACGAGCTCGAACTCGTCGTAGCCGCCGAGGACGTCAGCCTGCGTCTTCTCCATGGTCTTCTCCTTTTCGTATTTCTCCGGAAACGCGCCCGGAACTCGCCTGGCGAATACCGAACGCACACCCTCCGCGTTCGGAGGACGCCTCCCAGTCTGTCCGCCCATAATTCGCCGAACGCATAGACCCGACGCCCCCGTACGCACACACTGAAATACACCGGAAAACGCATGGACCCCCACGCATTCGCGTGGGGGCCCATCCGTGGGAACTGTGCGCAAACCCGTCAGACATCCCGCCGCACAGTCACCCAATGCCCAAGTCCCACCGACCCGACCGCCCACACGGCGAGCACACCCAACCCGGACCACGCCCCCAGCACCTCATCGCCCCCTGAGCCGCGCAGCACCATCCCCCCCGCCACATCCGGCAGGAACCGTGCCACCTCCCCGACCCCCGGTACGTTGCTCAAGATCGTGGAGAGCATGAAGAACAGCGGAAGCAGAAGGGACAGTGCCGCCGCCCCCGACCGCAGCAGCGTCGCCACCCCCATGGAGAACGCCACCAGCAGCACCGTGTAGAGCACCGCCCCCGCCACATGGCCCGCCGTGGCGAGTCCCGCCGGCGCCCGGTGCTCCCCGATACCGCCCTGCACGATCAGGAAGGCCGGCACGACGCCCACCACGGCCAGCACCCCGCTGACCAGGCTGACAAGACCCACCTTGGCGTAGTAGAACCGGGCCCGGTCGGGGACGGCCAGCAGACTGCTCCTGATCGACCCCGACGCGTACTCGCCCGTCACCGCGAGAATCCCCATGATCACCAGGACGATCATCCCCAGCGGTACGGCCGACAGGCCGAGCCCGATCGGGTCGAACCCCGGCGCCGTCAGCTGCTTCTCGCCGGGAACCATCCCGTAGACGAAGGCCAGTCCGATCATCAGGACGAGATAAACCGCCGGCGACCATTTCGGAGACCGCAGCGTCGTCAATTTGACCCATTCGGCGGCCACGGCGTGCTTCATCAGAACCCTCCGATCGAGGCCCGGTATTCAGCGTGTTCCTGGGTCAGCTTCATAAACGCCTCCTCCAGCGAACCGGCGGAAGCGGTCAGCCCGAAAACGGCAATGTTCTCCGAGCTCGCGACAAGCCCGACCTTCTCCACGGACGCCCCGCTCACGGCCAGCGTCGCGTCGTCCTGCCGTACGGACTCGATGCCCTGCTCCCGCAGCGCCCGCCGCATCCGCTCCGGATCGGCCACCCGGGCCAGCACGGTCCTGTCCGAGTTCGCGGCGATGAACGCATCCACGGGGGTGTCCGCGAGCAGCCGTCCCCGGGCGACGACCACCAGATGGTCGGCGGTCACCGCCATCTCGTTCATCAGGTGGGAGGAGACCAGCACCGTCCGCCCCTCCGCCGCCAGCCCCCGCATCAGCTCCCGGATCCACCGGACACCCTCGGGGTCGAGCCCGTTGACCGGCTCGTCGAACAGCAGCACCTCGGGGTCGCCGAGCAGCGCCGCCGCGACACCGAGCCGCTGCCCCATGCCGAGGGAGTAGCCGCGCACCCTCTGCCGGGCCACCGCGAGCAGGCCGACCCGGTCCAGGACCTCGTCGGCCCGGGTGGCGGGCAGGCCGTGGGAGGCGGCCAGCACCCGCAGGTGGTCCCGGGCGCTGCGGCCCGGGTGCACGGCCCTGGTGTCGAGCAGCGCTCCCACCCGGGTCAGCGGGCGCGCCAGGCTCCGGTAGGGGACGCCGAGGACGGTGGCCCGGCCGGCGGTGGGCTCGTCCAGACCGAGGATCATGCGCAGGGTGGTGGACTTGCCGGCGCCGTTGGGGCCGAGGAATCCGGTGACCTTCCCCGGGGTCACGGAGAACGACAGACCGTCGACGGCGACCTTCGCGCCGTACCGTTTGGTGAGGTTCTCGACCTCGATCATCACAGCACCTCTCGTCCATGAACAGTCGTGACCGGACGGCCATGCCCACCGGCCCTCATACGGCCCCGGCCATCGGCTCCGCGTACAGCCCCGCGTACACCCCGCCCAGGGCCAGCAACTCCTCGTGCGTCCCCCGCTCCACGATCCGGCCGCGGTCCAGTACGTGGATCAGGTCCGCGTCCTGGATCGTCGCCAGCCGGTGCGCGATGACGATCTGCGTGGCGCCGGTCTCCGCGATGATCCGGGAGACCCGCCGCTCGTTGGCGGTGTCCAGCGAGGCGGTCGCCTCGTCCAGGACGATGACCCGCGGCCGCTGCAGCAGCGTCCGCACGATGGCCAGCCGCTGCCGCTGCCCGCCGGAGAAGTTGGACCCCATCTCGGACACCAGGGTCCGCAGCCCCATCGGCAGTTCCTCGACGAAGTCGAGGATCCCCACGGCCGCGCAGTACTCCCGGACGGTGGCCTCGTCGATGTCCTGGCCCAGGGTCAGGTTCTCGAGGATGGTCCGGTTGTGCAGGTGCACCTCCTGCGGGACGTACCCGATCTGCCCGCGCAGGAAGTCGGTCCGGTAGGCGCTCATGGGGTGGCCGCAGAACTCCACCGCCCCTCCGGTCGGCTGGTGGAGCCCGCAGACGACGCGCCCGACGGTGGACTTGCCCGAACCCGACGCGCCGACGAACGCCACCTTCGCGCCGGCCGGGATCTCCAGCGACACGTCCTCCAGCACCGGCCTGCTGTGCCGGGTGTAGCGGAACGACACCTCCCTCAGCCGTATCGAGGTGTCGTGGAGTTCCGTGAGGGGCCCGCCCTCCGGCTCGCTCTCGTGCGCCGTGATGTCGCTCAGCCGGCTCACGTAGCGGGAGGTCTCCGTGATCTCCGTCAGCATCTGGAAGACGGACGTGCTCAGGGCGAAGAAGGTGCCCGCCACGGCCTGCACGGCGATGGCCGAGCCGATGGTCACCGTCCCCCGCGACACGAAGTGCAGGCCGGCGAGCAGCAGCGCCAGCGGGCCGAACATCTGCGTGGTGGCGGCGATTCCGGAGATCCAGCCCTGCTGGATCCGCATCCGGGTGCGCATCGCGTCCAGCGAGGCGCCGTAGGTCGCCTCCCATTCGTCGGCGAACCGGCCGGCGTAGCCGCCCATCTTGATGGTGGGGACGGACACGATGGCGTCGAGCTGCGTGGACTGGGAGCGGGAGAGCAGCGCGAGCTCGGTGTCCGTCACCTCTTTCACCCGGTGCCGGCTCAGCCACAGGAATCCGGCGTTCAGCAGGAACAGCGCGAGCGCCAGCAGGCCGATGCGCCACTCGGTGACGAACAGGTAGACGCCGATGCAGGCCAGGGTCCCCACGTCCAGGACGCCCTGGGCGATCCGCGAGGAGAGCAGGTCCCGGACGCTGTTGACGGTGTTCAGGCGGAACAGCAGCTCGCCGGGCTGCCGGGTGGCGAAGAACTTGTACGGCAGGGAGAGCAGTCTCCTGAAGACATGGCTCATCAGGTGATGGCCCGTCACGGCGATCAGCCCCGCCAGCGCGGCGGTGCGCAGCATCCACAGCAGCAGGTAGCCGATCGCGGCCGCCGCCACCGCCCCTGCGATCAGCCCCGTCTGGGACAGGTCGCTCCAGGCGTCGTCCCGGTCGACGGCCCATTTGGTCAGCGCCGGTATGCCCAGCACCGCCGCGTAGGAGCCCAGCGACAGCAGGGCGACCAGGGTGATCCGGCGGCCCGCCCGGGCCGGGACCAGCGGCAGCGACCGCCAGTGCCGGAAGGCGGGGAGGGACTGCCGGGTGAAGTCCGGGCCGGGGGAGGCCGCGATCACCACCTGGGAGAAGCCGGCCTCCAGCTCGTCGCGGGTGAGGCGCTTGCGGCCCACGGCCGGGTCCATCACCCAGGCCGTCGTGCCGTCGAAGCGCTCCAGGACCAGGAAGTGGTAGTCCTCCCAGAAGAGGATCACCGGCTCGGTGAAGCCCCGCAGGGCCTCCACGCTCCGGGCCCGGAACGCCTTGACCTCCATGCCCCTGGAGCGCAGGAAGTCCACGAGCTGCTTCGCTCCGAGACCGTCCCGGCCGGCCTCCAGGTCCTCCCGCACGGTCCGGAAGTCCTCGGTGCGGCCGTGGTACCCCAGCACCGCGACGCAGCAGCACAGCCCGCACTCCGTCTGGGTGACCTGGGTGACGGAGGGAACCCGGAGGCCCATCAGAGGGCTCCGTGCCAGATCGGCGACACCCGGGGCCGCGCGTCGTCGAGGCGGCCGAGCAGGTGCAGCAGCACACCCGAGGAGCCCACCATGGCGCTGTCGGTGTGCGCGTAGCGGGAGCCGGTGTCGGCGAGCTTCTCCGCGACCACGTCGGGTCCCAGCCGGCGCGCCTCGACGGCGGCGGCCCGCTCCGACAGCTCCTGGTCGTCGCCGGCGATCCGGCGGACCACGTCGATGTTGCCGAGGTCGCCGTGGCACCAGGTGAGGTTGCGTCCGAAGCCCTGCCGGAAGGTGTTGTCGAGGGCCGCCTCCAGGCGCTCGGCGGCCCGTTCGTCCGCTGTCCGGGCGGTCACGGCGGACAGCGCCATGGCGATGCCGGCGGCGCCGTGGCACCAGCCGGTCGAGAACCGGCCCGGGAAGGCGGAGTTGGTGGACCAGTTCCGCTCCTGGGGCACGTAGAAGGACTCCAGGCGGTCCGTCAGGACGCCGATGGCGGCGTCGACGCGGTGTCCGGGGTGGTCGGGCAGCGCGGCGAGGGCGTACAGGACTCCCGCGACGCCGTGCGCGAAGCCCGACTGCTCCCACCAGGATCCCGACGGTTCCTCCACATGGCCCAGCAGCCGGCCGGTGAGCCCGTCCAGGGCGTCGAGGCTGTGGTCACCGCCGATCGAGGCGATCATCGTGGCGATGCCGGAGATCCCGGAGATCACCTCCGGGGTGTTCTCGGGGCCGATCTGCTCCACGACCAGCGGCACGGCGTCCTGTGCCGCCTTGACCCAGCCCGGCTCCCGCAGGATTCGCCCGGCCTCGCACAGGGCGAACAGGAGGCCGGTGGTTCCGGTGTAGGCGCCGGCACCGCTCTGCCGGATGCTGCGCAGTTCGTAGACGCCGTCGGTGAGGATGCCGGCGCTGCGCTCGAAGACCTGGCGTGCCACCCGCTCGTAGCGTTCGTCGCCGAAGTGGGCCGCGGCCGCGGCCAGGGCCAGCGCGGGGCCGGTGCGTCCGGTGTACAGGTCGTACCCCAGCACGCCGGAGGGCCAGGGCCGGGCGGCCTGCGCGGAGGCCAGCGGGCCGATCCAGGTGGCGGGGAGATGACCGTACTGGTCGGGGAGGCAGCCCGCGGTCAGGGCGTCGGCCAGCGACCGGGCGAGCCGCTCCAGGCCGGTGCGCTCTCCGGTGGAGGTCCGGCCGTTCCAGGCGGTCCCGCCGGAGAGGTGGTTGTCGGGGAAGCGGGAGCAGAAGGCCGAGTGGAGCAGCCGCAGCTGCCGTCTGACCGCCTGCTCGTCGAGCGCCGCGGCCTTGGCCAGCGCCCGGGAGAGCGGGGTGCGGTCGAGCCGGACGCCGGTGTCCTCGCCGTCGCAGTCGTGGACGGTGGTGCCGGTGGCGGGCACGGTGAAGTAGGGGACGTCGCGTTCGGCCATCTGCCGCAGTTCCGAGCCGACCAGCCTGCGGTCGGAGAACCGGGAGGGGATGGCGATCCTGTGGAGCAGGGCCTGGGCGAGGGCCGGGTCGGCCATCGCGGCGGCGGAGGCTGCCATCCGCAGGATCTGCGCGTACTGCGACGTCGGGTTGTGGATGTAGCGGAGGCGCATGGCCGGAGCGAGCTCCTCCAGCAGGGTGGTCCACCAGGAGGGCCGGCGCATCACCGCCTCGCAGACCTGCCGGAACCCGTCGGCCATCTGTCCGGCGAGCCCGTGGATCTCCTGTTCGGTGCTCTCCCGGACCACGGTGGAGCGCTGCTCGGACGGGCGGGCCTGGAGGTGCACCCGGATCCGGTCGGTGAAGGGGTGCTCGAAGACCATGGTCTTGAAGGGGGACACGCCCTGGTTGTCGCCGCCGAGGAAACCGAGGTCGACGTAGCCGGAGTCCTCGTTCTTGCCGGCCAGGACCAACGGGAGGATCCCGATGCCGTAGACGCTGCGGCCGATCTCGTCGTACGCGTTGCCCTCGGCCTCCGGGGTGGGGCCGGTGTGCACCCGGGAGGGGTGCAGCAGCGTCTCGAGGTCGATGGCCACCGGGCCCCGGCGGGTGGGCAGGATGTTCTCGAAGTGCATGTCCCGCGCGTCCAGCAGGTAGAACACGGCGGCCAACTGGCCGCAGGCCCGCATGAACGGCACGCTGAATCCGCCGATGTCCTGCTGTTCGACGTACTCGACGTACCCGTACCCGTCGCACACCAGGGTGCGGGCGGCGGGCAGTGCGCAGTCGGCCTCCGCGTTGACGCGCTCGACGACGGTCTCGAAGGCCGCCTCGCAGGAGACGTCCCGGGGCTTGTAGACCAGGCGGGCCCCCGAGGCGAACGTCAGGATGCTCACCGCCCTGCCGTGGGCGTGCGAGTCGCCGTCGGCCCCGCCGATGGACAGCAGCGGGTCGCCGGGGGCGATGCCGGAGAACCGGAAGACCTCCTCCCGGTCGGCGTGGAGGCGCCGGACCAGTTCCCGCGCGGCCTCGCGGGCGTTGCGCACCACATGGCCGGCCGCGGAGCGGAGCACCGGGAAGGGCTCCAGGGCGTCTCTCCATGCCCGGGTGACGAAGTCCTGGTAGCGCTCGTGCGGGGTCGCCCCCCGCAGCAGCCCGTCGGTGGAGGCCTTGTTGACCGCGGCGACCAGGGTACGGGTCGCCACGTCGCGGAGCCGGGCCTCGGCCCGGCCGAGCACCTGGAGCGTGAAGGCGTCCAGGTCGGCGACGGCTTCCGTGAGGTCCTCGGGGAGGAGCCTGTCGGCAGCCGGCAGTGCCAGTCGCCGGATCACGCGCTGGAACGGATACTCCTCCGGCTCCAGCGACCAGGCGAGCGCGGCCGGCGAGGGGGCCTCTGGAGCGACGTCGGACGGAGCCGAGAGCTTGACGTGGACGGCGGGCGCGAAAACGCCGAGGGGTTCGATGGTTTCGCGGATTTCGACGCTGTCGAGTTCTGGGTAAAGATTCGCGGGCGAGATCAATGCTCCGGCTCCCTGCGCGGAAGGTGATAGATTGCCACGTTGCGCCGGGGGCGGGGAGCATGAGCCGCTCCCCGCCCCCGGTCAGTACCAAGCCCTTCGGGCTCAGCTGCAGTTGGGCTGGCACTCCTTGGTCAGCGTGCACCAGCCGCCGTGGTTGCCGAGGAAGTCGGACAGCGAGAACGTGTTGGTCGAGCACGCGCCGTAGGCGACGCCGTCGAAGTCCTGCTCCGCGATCTCCTCGATGAGCGAGATGTCACCGTCGAAGTTGTTCATGTGAATTCACATCCAATCCGACCGCATATATCCAATGGGCCATTCTGCGGAAATCTTCGGCCCATGGCTCGTCGCCCGGCTGAGCGACGAGGGAAAGCTATGCGCGTCGATAGCCAGTCCACAACCCATCGGTCGCCCGGCGGGTCCCAGAAATACGTTTCCGGTGATGCCGCGCGAGCCCCCGATGACGCTGTTGACCTGCGGCTTCGATGCCACGTGGCCAAATCCTGCCAGGGTGCTGGCAACTTGGTGCAGCTCATTTTCCGGCGGATTCGTGCGCGGCCGTATGCGCAACCGGATGCACTGGATATGCGCGGCGAATAGGGGGCCGAATGCGATCGGCCAATTTCCGCTCGCGATACTTTCGCGGCCGTAGATCATCTCCGTGACACGGCCGGCCGGTACTCGCTCCCCGCGCATCACCAGGGACGCGGGCCCCACCGCCGTGCCGGCCGCCGGCAAGGCACCGGGCAACGCGATGGAGTGCGGCCCCAGCGTGGCTCCCCAGGGAGATCGCTGCCGCGCTGCGGGTCGGCGAGCGGTCCGTGGAGCGGTGGCGCGAGCGCGGCGAAGCGGGAGCCCTGTCGAAGGGTTCGCCTGGGCGGCCGAAGCTCAGCGACACGCAGATCGCCCGGCTGGAACGCGGGCCGCTGGCCCACGGCTGGGCCGACCTGCTACAAGCCGGGAAAGCGGTCCCGGATGTTCTACTCGGTCCGCGAGTACCGGGGTCGCAAGGGCGAGCCGAAGGGTATCGGCCGGCGCCACCTGCGCGACCTGCTGGTCAGGGCACACATCCAGCTCGGCGGCCCGATCGTGCTCGTGTGGGACAACCCGCGCATGCACCTGGTCGAACCGATGCGCCGGTTCATCGACGACCATGCGCACTGGCTCACCGTATTCCAACTTCCAAGTCACTCACCGGACTTGAACCCTCGGGAGGGCATCTGGTCGCTGGTCGAACGCGACATCGGAAACCTTGCCGCGGCCGACCTCGGTCAGATCACCCGGACAGCCATTCATCAGGCCCCTCGAAGGCCTGCGGCAGGGTCACCACAGCAGGCCATGGAGGCTGGGCGCACACGGCCCACCCGAACTATGGTGTCCCACCACATACGCCCCTGACCTGCGCCTTCCTACGGTGTGGCGACACCGAAACGTCCCCGCACATGCCTGGAAGTGGTGCACATGGCCGCCGCAACAACCGCTCCCACACCCCCCGGTTCCCTCAAGCGCATCGTCGCCGCCAGCCTCATCGGCACGACCATCGAGTGGTACGACTTCTTCCTGTACGGGTCCGCCGCCGCGCTGGTCTTCAACAAGCTGTTCTTCCCCGAGTCCGACCCGCTGGTCGGGACGCTGCTGTCGTTCCTGACCTACGCCGTCGGGTTCGCCGCGCGGCCGCTCGGCGCACTCGTCTTCGGACACTACGGGGACCGGCTCGGGCGGAAGAAGCTGCTTGTCCTGAGCCTGCTGCTGATGGGCGGGGCGACGTTCGCGATCGGGCTGCTGCCGACGCACGCCACCGTCGGCTCCGCCGCTCCGGTGCTGCTCACGGCGCTGCGTCTCGTCCAGGGCTTCGCGCTCGGCGGTGAGTGGGGCGGCGCCGTCCTGCTGGTGTCCGAGCACGGCGACGCGAAGCGGCGCGGGTTCTGGGCCTCCTGGCCGCAGACCGGGGCGCCGGCCGGCCAACTGCTCGCGACCGGTGTGCTGTCGGCGCTGACCGCGCTGCTCTCCGATGCCGCCTTCGCCTCCTGGGGCTGGCGCGTTCCCTTCCTGCTCTCCGGCGTCCTGGTGGTCGTCGGCCTGTGGATCCGGCTCTCCGTCGACGAGTCGCCCGTCTTCAAGGCGGCGCTCGCCGCCGCCGAGGAGCGCAGGGCGGCCGCCGGGCAGGTCGAGAAGATGCCGCTGGTCGCCGTGCTGAAGCACCACTGGCGGGACGTGCTCATCGCGATGGGCGCCCGCATGGCGGAGAACATCTCGTACTACGTGATCACCGCGTTCATCCTCGTGTACGCGACGACCCAGGTGGGCCTGACCAAGCAGACCGCCCTCAACGCCGTCCTCATCGCCTCCGCCGTCCACTTCGCCGTCATCCCCGCCTGGGGCGCGCTGTCCGACCGGATCGGCCGCCGCCCGGTCTACCTGATCGGCGCGGTCGGCGTCGGGGCCTGGATGTTCCCGTTCTTCCGGCTCATCGACCACGGCAGCTTCGGCTCCCTGCTCCTCGCCGTCACCGTCGGCCTGGTCCTGCACGGGGCGATGTACGCGCCGCAGGCGGCCTTCTTCTCCGAGATGTTCGCGACCCGGATGCGCTACTCCGGCGCCTCCATCGGCGCCCAGTTCTCCTCCGTGGCCGCCGGGGCCCCCGCGCCGCTCATCGCGACCGCGCTCCTCCAGGACCACGGCGCCTCGACGCCGATCGCCCTGTACGTGATCGCCGCAGCCCTGCTCACCGTCGTCGCCCTCGCCTGCGCCCGCGAGACCCGCGAACGCGACCTGTCCGAGGTCGCCGAGGACGCCCCGCGGGCCGCCGCCCCGGTCCGCGCCGACGCCTGACCGGAGCCCGGCACCGAGCGGCCCCCTCCACCGGTGGGTGGAGGGGGCCGCTCGGGCCGGCGGCGTCTAGCTGGGCTTGAGGTGCTGCAGGACACCCATGCCCACGGTGAAGCTCGCGGCCAGGCTGGTGCCGCCCGCTCCTAGGATGGCCAGGGGGCCGCCGTTCACCGCCATGACGAGGACAACGGCGACGAGGGCCACGACGACGGCGGACAGGGCGACGATCGCCACGTCACGTCCGGGATGCCTGCAGACGTTCGACCGGGTGGCATGAGCCGACACGAGGGTGCCTCCATTGACTTGTTGTTCGCTCGGACAGGGGCACACCTCACCGAGGTACGTGCTCCATGGTGTGGACCGGTCAGCGCGTCCGGCGTAAGCCGGCGGGCCGGGGCCACGCTCCGAGCGAGGCAGCCAATGAGACCTCCGAACAGACGTGTCGCTCTCTGCGGCCAGGCTAACCGCTCGTCAATTCGACTGCCATGGAGTGAAGTTAAGCCGCCAACTCATTGGCTGAATTCCACCGACGCGGCGCGTCCCCGCCGTTCAGCGGGCGACGGCCGCCGACATCGCGTGCAGCCGGAGGGCCAGCTGGATCTCCAGGGCGCGGGCCGGGGACTGCCAGTCGGGGCCGAGGAGCCGGCCGACGCGCTCCAGGCGCTGGGCCACCGTGTTCACGTGGACGTGGAGTTCGTCCTTGGTACGGGCCGGGCTCATGCCGCTGGCGAAGTAGGCGTCCAGGGTGCGGACCAGCTCGGTGCCGCGCCGCCGGTCGTAGGCGACGACCTGACCGATCGTCCGGCCCACGAAGCCGTCGATGTCCCGGCCGTCGGCGAGGAGGAGACCGAGGAAGCCGAGGTCCTCGGCGGCCGCGCCCTGGCCCGTGCGGTGCAGCAGGACGAGCGCGTCCAGGCAGCGGCGGGCCTCCTCGTACGCGACGGCCACCTGGTCCGGGCGGTCGAGGACCCGCCGTACGGGAGCGGAGGCGCCGACGGTGACCGGCTCGCGCAGGCTGCCGCCCAGGCTCCTCGCGGTCTGGCGGGCGAGCTCGGCGGCGCTCTCCCCCGGCCCGAGCGGCAGCAGCAGGACCGTACCGCCGTCACGGGCCGAGGCGAGTCCGTGGCGGGTGGCGGCCAGGTGCGAGGCGGCCGACCACAGGCGCCGCCGGTCGGCGCTCTCCCGGCGCCCGGCCTCGGAGTCGGCGGCGTCCTCGGTGGCCCGGTCGACGCGGGCGGCGAGCACGACGTGCGGGGCCTCGCTGTCGGTACGGAGGCGGGCGGCGCGCTCGCGCAGCAGGCGGCGGTCCCGGTCGGGGGCGTCGAGGAGGTCGTCCAGGAGCTCGCCCCGCACCCGCTGCTCGGCCTCGCCCGCCGAGCGCCGGGCGAGCAGCAGCAGGGAGGTCACGAGGGCGGCGCGCTCCAGGGTGCGCTGGTCGACGGGGTCGAGCTCGGGCTGCCCGTGGAGCACGAGCGCGCCCAGCGTCTCGCCGCCGGCGGACACGGCGGCCACCCAGTCGTCGCCCTCGCGGACCGCGTGGCCCCCGGCGCGGCGGGCGGAGCCGGCGCCCGTCTCGGTGAACTCGACGGTGCCGCCGAGGACCTCGGAGACGGCGTGGGCCACGTCGTGGACGCCGCCGCCGTGCAGGACCAGCTCGGAGAGCCGGTCGTGGACCTCGGAGGCCCGCTCGATGACGGCGCTGTGTTCGCGGATGATGTCGTTGGCCCGCTCCAGCTCGGCGAGGGCCGAGCGGGTCTCGGCGAGCAGGTTGGCGGTGTCGATGGCGACGGCGGCGTGCGCGGCGAAGGAGCCGAGGAGCGCGACCTGCTCGCGCTCGAAGACCCTGGCCCTGCGGTCGGCGGCGAACAGCACGCCGATGACCTGGCTGCCGAGGCTGAGCGGCACGCCGAGGATGGCGACGAGGCCCTCGTCCCGTACGGCCGCGTCGATGGCGCGCGTGTGCTGGAAGCGCGGGTCCTGGAAGTAGTCGTCGGTGACGTACGGGCGGGCGGTCTGGGCGACGAGGCCGCCGAGCCCCTCGCCCATGCCGAGGCGCACCTGCTGGAACCGGGCGGAGACCGAGCCCTCGGTGACCCGCATGTACGTGTCCCCGGCCGAGGGGTCGTTGAGGCTGAGGTAGGCGACCTCGGTGCCGAGCAGCGAGCGGGCGCGCTGCACGATGGCGCGCAGCACCGCGTCGAGGTCGCGGAGTCCCGCGAGGTCGTGGGCGGTGGCGAAGAGGGCGGAGAGCTCCGCCTCGCGGCGCCGCCGCCCCTCCAGCTCGGCCCGGACCCGCAGCGCGAGTTGCTTGGCCTCTTCGAGTCCGGCCAGCGCCTCGGGGCCCGCGCCGCTCGCGCGGGCGAGCAGCACGGGCCGGTCGTAGGCCTCCGTCGCCGCGCCGCGGGCGAGGAGTTCCAGGTACGAGAGGTGTTCGTGGGACATGGACACAGGGATACCTGCCGTACGTGTGGTCGCACCACCCCTGTGGACAAGCTGTGCGGGGGTCTGACTCAGTGGGCGGTCCAGCCGCCGTCGAGGGTGAGGGAGCTGCCGGTGATGAACGAGGCCTGGGGGGTGCAGAGGTAGAGGACGGCCTCGGCGACCTCCTCCGGTTCGATGAGCCGCTTGAGCGCCGAGTCCTTGAGGAGGACCTCGGCGAGGACGCGCTGCGGCGGGATGCCGTGGGCGGCGGCCTGGTCGGCGATCTGCCGTTCGACGAGCGGGGTGCGGACATAGCCGGGGTTGACGCAGTTGGAGGTGACCCCGTGCGGGGCGCCTTCGAGGGCTGCGGTCTTGGAGAGGCCCTCCAGACCGTGTTTGGCGGCCACATAGGCGGACTTGAAGGCGGAGGCGCGCAGTCCGTGGACGGAGGAGAGGTTCACGATCCGCCCCCAGCCCTGGCCGTACATATGGGGCAGGGCGCCCCGGATGAGCCGGAAGGGTGCTTCCAGCATCACGGTGAGGACGGTGTGGAAGACGTCCGGGGGGAACTCCTCGATGGGGCGGACCAGCTGCATCCCGGCGTTGTTGACGAGGATGTCGGTGCCGGCGGCCTCGGCCTCCGCCGCGTCCAGGTCGGTGAGGTCGAGGAGGCGGGGTTCGAGGGTGCCGGGGAGCGCGCCGGCCTCCTCGGCCAGGGTTTCCAGCCCCTCGGCGGCCCGGTCGACGGCTCTGACCCGGGCCCCGGCGGCGGCGAGCCGCAGGGCGCAGGCGCGCCCGATGCCGCCGGCCGCGCCGGTGACGAGCGCGGTGCGGCCGGTGAGGTCGAGGGCGAGGCCCGCGACGCGGGGCAGGGGCGAGACGACGTCCGCACCGGTTTCGGTGTCGGGGACGGTGTGGGGTGCGCTCATGCTCCGCACCCTATGAAGGGGCCCCTCCCCCACCGATGTGCGCCGGGCCCACAGTTCAGCTGGTTGCTGTGGTGCGGAACCATGTGGGTTCTTCGGCGAGCGCCTTCTCGATCCGCAGGTACGAGAACCGCTTCATCTCCGGCAGCCGGTCCACCTCGAACCAGCCGACCTCGGTCGACTCGTCGTCGTTGACCCGTGCCTCGCCCCCGACGGCCCGGCAGCGGAACGCGACGTCCATGTACTGGCAGGTGTCGCCGTTGGGGTAGACGACGGGCTTGCGCAGGGTCTCCACGAGCAGGATCCGCTCGGGCACGCAGCGCACGGCGGTCTCCTCGTACACCTCGCGCACCACGGCGTCGGCGGGCTGCTCCCCCGGGTCGACGATGCCGCCGACGACCGCCCAGAGGCCGTTGTCGGCGCGCTTGCCGAGCAGGACCCGGCCCCGGTCGTCGAAGACGACGGCGCTGACGCCCGGCAGGAAGAGCAGCTGGTGGCCGGCCGTCTTGCGCAGTTCGAGGATGAAGTCAGGAGTACCCATGCCCCGACCCTAGATCATCTACGGATCGGGGCCGGGGGCGCGGCGTGCTGTCGGGTCCTCAGGCCGCCGGGGTGCGCCGGGCGCGGACCGCGCGGGCGGCGGCCCAGCCGAGTCCGGCCGCCGCGAGCACCGCGAGCAGGGCCTCGGGCAGGGTGCCCAGGCGGGTCGCGGGGGTCTGCGAGGATCGCAGCGGCACCTTCTCGACGAGGACGTCGGGGGTGAACATCTTCGTCTGCGCGACGATCTCGCCGTCGGGGCGGATGATCGCGCTGACGCCGCTGGTGACGGGCACGACGACCGACCGGCTGTGCTCGACGGCGCGCACCCGGCTCATCGCGAGCTGCTGGTAGGTCATCTCGCTGCGCCCGAAGGTGGCGTTGTTGCTGGGGACGGTGATCAGCTGGGCGCCGTGGGTGACGGTGTCGCGCACGGCCCAGTCGAAGGCCGCCTCGTAGCAGGTCGCGAGGCCGACCTTCGTACCGGCGAGGTCGAAGACGCCGACCTTCGTACCGGCGCCGAAGTCGCGGCTCACCCGGTCGACGTTGCTGTTGAAGATCCGTACGAAGGGGCGCATCGGGATGTACTCGCCGAAGGGCTGGACGTGCCGCTTGTCGTAGGTGGCGACGGGGCCGCGCTCGGGGTCCCACTCGATGAGGGTGTTGCGGAGCTTGCCGGTCTCGGGGGTGATCACGGCGCCGATCACGGTCGGCACGCCGATCTCCTTGACGGCGGCGTCGATGACGTCGGCCGCGTCGGCGTTCGCGTACGGGTCGATGTCGGAGGAGTTCTCCGGCCACAGGACGAAGTCGGGCTGCGGCTCGCGGCCCTCCTTGACGGCCTGGGCGAGCTCGCGGGTGCGGGCCACGTGGTTGTCGAGGACGGCGCGGCGCTGGGCGTTGAAGTCGAGGCCGAGGCGCGGCACGTTGCCCTGGACGGCGGCGACGGTGGCGGTGCCGTCCTCGGCGGAGTCGTCGACGAGGGGCAGCGCGGCGAGGGCGCCGGTGACCGGGACGAGGACGGAGAGCGCCGCGGCGGCGAGCGGGCCGCGCGGGACGGCGCCGGTGGCCCGGCGGGCGCGGAACTGCCGGTACGCCTCGTACAGGCCGAATCCGCAGAGGGCGACGGCGAAGCCGAGCACGGGGGTGCCGCCGACGGCGGCGAGCGGCAGGAAGAGGCCGTCGGCCTGCCCGAAGGCGACCTTGCCCCAGGGGAAGCCGCCGAAGGGCACGCGCGCGCGTGCCCCCTCGGCGAGGATCCACACCCCGGCGGCGAAGAAGGGCCACCAGGGCAGCCGGGAGACGGCGGCGATGCCGAGGCCCGCCGCGGCCACGAACAGCGCCTCGACGGCGGCGAGCGCGAGCCACGGTCCGGCGCCGACCTCCTCGCCGGTCCACACGAGGAGCGGCAGCAGGAAGCCGAGTCCGGCGAGGTAGCCCAGGCCGAACCCGGCGCGGAGACGGCGGCCCCGCAGGGTCCAGCCGAGCAGGGCGAAGGCGGGCAGCGCGAGCCACCACAGGGGGCGCGGCGGGAAGCTCAGGTAGAGCAGGAACCCGGACAGCAGAGCCGCCCCGGGCCGCACGAACCGCCGGAGCCGGGAGGCCGGCGTGGGTGCGGTGTCGGGTCCGGAGGCGTCGACGGGGGTGATGGTGGCGCTCACCTTGCGGAGTCTACGTGTCCTCTGCAGCCGCGAGGAGGGCGGTACGGACCGGCCGCGGAGCGTTCTCCGGGAGGTGTACGGGGGTGTCTCGTCGGCCCGGTCAGACACCGGTGGCGGCGGGCGGGGCCGGCGGCGCCGGGTGGCGGAGGCGGGCGCGGATGACACGGACCGCGGATTCGGCGTCGTCGACGGTCACCGTGAAGGTGAGGCCGTCGCCGAGGCGCAGGACCAGGCCCTCGCCGCGCCGGACGACCACGGCCGTGCCCTTCTCGGGCCGCCAGCGGTAGCCCCAGCCGCCCCACTGGCGCGGGGTGACGCTGGGCGCGAAGTCGGCGCCGACGACCTGGTTGAGCGGGATGCGGCGGCGCGGCAGGCCGATGTGGCCGCAGCGGACCTCCATGGCGCGGTCGTCGACCTTCACGGCGACGTGCACGAAGGCGAGGGTGCCGAAGAGGACGAGCAGCCCGGCCGCGACGCAGCCGATGACGGCCATCAGGAGGGCGGCGATGCCGGAGGTCCACGGGGACTCGACCGCGAGGGTGATGCCCAGGGCCATGCAGGCGGCGCCTGCGACGGCCGCGACCCACTGGAAGCGGTTGGTGGCGCGGCCGGTCCAGACGGCGGGTGCCGGCTCGTCGGCGCGCGGGTTCGAGTTCCGGGAGTGCTCCCTCATAAGGGGAGAGTACCCAGGATCGACAGAAGCAGCGCGCCGGAGCGCGGTCGCCCGGTGACACTCGGTGAGGGCCGCCGGTGTACGGCGCCCGGATGCTCGGTGAGCGGTACGGGGCGTGCTCAGCGCACGGCGGCCGTGGCGGCGAGGGCGCGGCCCTCGGCGTAGGTCAGGGCGGTGGCGGGGAGGTCGCCGGGCCGTCCGCTGAGCAGGACGGAGAGGGTGCCGGTGGGGTCCGCGTCGGGCGCCGGCTCGGCGCCGATCCGGCGCAGGGCCTGGGCGGCGACGGCTTCGGCGGAGCCGTGGAAGACGATCGGCGGGAGTCCGCCCTGGCGGCGGTCCGCCAGGGCGGCGAGGATCCGCTCCTCGACGAGCTCGTAGTGGGTGCAGCCGAGGACGACGGCGCGGACGTCGGTCGGGGTGAGCGCGGCCGCCGCGGCGACGGCGGCGTCGACGGCGTCCCGGTCGGCGTGCTCCACGGCGTCGGCGAGACCCGGGCAGGGCACCTCGGTGACCTCGGCGCCGTCGGCGAAGTCGCGGATGAGTCCGCGCTGGTAGGCGCTGCCGGTGGTGGCGGGGGTGGCCCAGATGGCGACCTTGCCGCCGGCCGCGGCGGCCGGCTTGATCGCGGGCACCGTGCCGATGACGGGGATCTCCGGTTCGAGGGCGGCGCGGAGGGCCGGCAGGGCGTGCACGGTGGCGGTGTTGCAGGCCACGATGAGCGCCTGGGGCCGGTGCTCGGCGGCGGCGAGGGCGACGTCGAGGGCGCGCCCCGTGAGGTCCTCGGGGGTGCGCGGGCCCCACGGCATGCCGTCGGGGTCGTTGGAGAGGAGGAGATCCGCGTCCGGCCGGAGCCGCCGCACCGCGGCGGCCGCGGGGAGGAGGCCGATTCCGGAGTCCATGAGCGCGATCTTCACCCGGTCACCCTAGCCGATGAGCCTTGCGTCCCCCGCGATCTGGGGCAGACTGCGGCGAATGAGCACCTTCGCCTGGTTCTCGATCGTCGCCCTGGCCGCCTGGGTCTGGCTGCTGCTCGGCCAGGGCTTCTTCTGGCGCACGGATCAGCGGCTGCCGCCCCCGCGCGGGCCCCGGACCGGCGGGTGGCCTCGGGTGGCGGTCGTCGTGCCGGCGCGGGACGAGGCCGAGGTGCTGCCGATGAGCCTGCCCTCGCTCCTCGTACAGGACTATCCGGGGGCCGCGGAGGTCTTCCTCGTCGACGACGGGAGCACGGACGGTACGGGGAAGCTCGCCGTGGAGCTGTCCGAGCGGTACGGCGGGCTGCCGCTGACGGTCGTGTCGCCGGGAGAGCCGGAGCCGGGCTGGACGGGGAAGCTGTGGGCGCTGCGGCACGGCATGGCACGGGCACGCGCGCGTGGGCCGGAGTACCTCCTCCTGACGGACGCGGACATCGCGCACGAGCCGGACAGTCTGCGGCGGCTCGTCGCGGCGGCCGTGGACCACGATCTGGATCTGGTGTCGCAGATGGCGCGGCTCCGGGTCGCGAGCTTCTGGGAGCGCCTGGTGGTGCCGGCGTTCGTCTACTTCTTCGCCCAGCTCTACCCCTTCCGCTGGATCAACCGGCCGCGGCCGCTGGCGACGGCCGCCGCGGGCGGTTGCGTGCTGCTGCGGACGGAGACGGCGGTGGCGGCGAACGTGCCGGAGGTGATCCGGCAGGCCGTGATCGACGACGTGTCGCTCGCGCGTGCGGTGCGGCGGTCCGGGGGCCGGATCTGGCTGGGCCTCGCGGAGCGGGTCGACAGCGTCCGCCCGTATCCGGGCCTGGGCGAGCTGTGGCGGATGATCGCGCGGAGCGCGTACGCGCAGCTGCGGCACAACCCGCTGCTGCTCGCGGGGACGGTGGCGGGTCTGGCCCTCGTCTATCTGGTGCCGCCGGTGGCCCTGGTGGCGGGGGTGTGGAGCGGGGACGCGGTGACGGCCTGGGCGGGCGGGGTGGCGTGGGCGGTGATGGCGGGGACGTACGTGCCGATGCTCCGCTACTACCGGCAGCCGCTGTGGCTCGCCCCGCTGCTGCCGTTCACCGCGTTCCTCTATCTCCTGATGACGGTGGACTCGGCGGTCCGTCACCACCGGGGCCGGGGCGCGGCCTGGAAGGGCCGGACGTACGCCCGTCCGGAGGCGGCGCCGGACCGGTGACCGGCCCGGGCCGCCCGGCGCAGGCCTCGGTTCAGCCGGAGATCCCGGCCGGCTCCTCCGCCGCCGTGGTGGCCGCGGGGGCGTCCGACGGGGCGGCACCGGCTGGGGTCCGGTCCCGTCGGCGGCGGACCGTGAGGAGGTAGACCACCGTGAGCAGCGCCAGCCAGACCACGCCCACCTGGAGCGCCACGCGGGTGCTCTCGTGGACGCCGAGCAGGACCAGCACCGCCGCCATGAAGACGAGGGCGACGATCTGGGCGTAGGGCCAGAACGGGGCCGGGAACTTCAGGGCCGCGGACTCCTCGGCGGACATCGCGCGGCGGGCCCTGATGTGGGTGAGCAGGATCATCACCCAGACGAAGACCGTGGCGAACGTGGCGATGGAGGAGATGATCAGGAAGATCTCGCCGGGGACGACCGCGTTCATCACGACGCCGAGGAGCAGGGCGCCGATCATGACGAGGGTGGTCACCCAGGGCACGCCGTTGGGCGTCGTGCGACGCATGACGGAGGGGCCGTGGCCGCGCTCGGCGAGGCCGTACATGGTGCGGCCCGCGGCGAAGATGTCGCTGTTGATGGCGGACAGGGCGGCGGTGAGGACCACGACGTTGAGGACCGCGGCCGCGGACTTGAGTCCGACACCGGCGAAGATCTGCACGAAGGGGCTGCCGGAGTCGCTGATCTGCTGCCACGGGGTGATCGACATGATCACGGCGAGGGTCAGCACGTAGAAGAGGATGATGCGCAGCGGGATGGAGTTCACCGCGCCCGGGATGGTCTTCTCCGGGGACTCCGCCTCGCCCGCCGTGACGCCGATGATCTCGGTGCCGCCGAAGGCGAACATGACGATGGCGAACGAGATCACGAGGCCGTCGATGCCTCCGGCGAAGAATCCTCCATTGGCCCAGAGGTTGTCGATGCCGACGTGGACGTGGCCGCTGCCGAGGCCGAAGGCGATCACCACGATTCCGACGACGATCATCGCGACGATGGCGACGATCTTCACGAGGGACAGCCAGAACTCCAGCTCGCCGAAGACCTTGACGCTGACGAGGTTGAGCGCGCCGACGACGAGGACGGCGGCCAGGACCCAGATCCAGCGCGGGACTTCGGGGAACCAGAAGCCCATGTAGACACCGATGGCGGTGACGTCGGCGACGGCGACGATGACCATCTCGAAGGCGTACGTCCAGCCGGTGACGAAGCCGGCGAGCGGCCCGAGGTGCCGGTTCGCGTACTCGCCGAAGGAACCGGCGCAGGGGGACGCCACGGCCATCTCGCCGAGGGACCTCAGGACGAGGAAGACGGCGGCGCCGCCGATCAGGTAGGCGAGCAGGACCGCGGGGCCGCCCGCCTCGATGGACGCGGAGGAGCCGTAGAAGAGCCCGGTGCCGATCGCGGAGCCGAGGGCGATGAAGCGGATGTGCCGTGAGGTGAGCCCGCGGCTCAGACCGGCGTTTTCGGTACGCAAACGAGTGTCTCCCTCTTGGGGGGGGCGGGGTGCCGCGGGACGTGCCGGAGGACCTGGCGGAGCGATGTGCCTCGCGGCACCGGCCTGTCGTCCGAGCTTTCGACGGCGAACGCCAGCCTGTATATTCCTGTCTATACAGGCGCGTCAAGAGGTGATCCGATGAGTGAACGCAGCCAGACGCCCGGTCCGGCCTCCAGCGCGTCCCCGGCCGTCGCGCGCGCCCTGGACATGCTCGTGTACCTCGCCGGCCGGCCCGGTCTCGTACAGGCCGCCACGCTCGCCCGCGACCTGGGCATTCCGCGCTCGTCCGCGTACCACATCCTCACCGTGCTGACCGACCGCGGCTTCGTCACGTACGTCCCGTCGGAGCAGGCGTACGGGCTCGGCGTGACCTCCTTCGAGGTGGGCTCGGCCTATCTGCGCCACGAGCCCCTCGAACGGCTCGCCCGGCCGATCCTGCGCGCGGCCGCGAGCCGCCTGGGCCAGACCGTGCACCTGGGCATCCTGCACGGCGCGGAGACGGTCTACCTGCTCAAGGAACGGCCCCCGGCCCGTGCGGGGGACATCGACATCGCACTCGTGACGGACGTCGGCGTGCGCCTGCCGGCCCATCTGACGGCCAACGGCCGCGCCATCCTCGCCCACACCTCGGAGGCGCAGCTGCGGGCCCTGTTCTCCCGGCCCGGCGATCTGACCACCCGCACCGGCCGCGGTCCGCGCTCCGTGCCGGAACTGGCCGGCGAGCTGGCCCGGGAGCGGGAGCGCGGCTGGTCGCAGGAGGTGGAGCTGGTATCGCAGGGCTTCTGCTCGATGGGCGTGGCCGCGTTCGACCACAACGAGCGGCCGGTCGCCGCGATCAGCACCACCTGGCGCCGCCACCACGGGCGCCACGACACCGAGGAGGTCCGCGAGGCCCTGGCGCAGGGTGCGGCGCGGCTGACCGCGGCGGTCTCGGGTCACGCGCCGACGGGCGCGGGGGCACAGGCCGCCGCCTGACCCGAGGACGGGCGCCAGGGCCTGTCAGTGCGTGGCGAACGCGCCTTCCAGGCGGTACCGGGAGCCCGGGTGGAGCAGGCGCGCGATGCTCACGAGCGCGTCCCGCGACCACGTGCGGCGCTCGATCAGCAGGCACGGCTCGGACGGCCCGATGTCGAGGACCGCGCACTCCTCGGGCGACGCCAGGACCGCCTCCACGATGTGCTCGCCCCGGCCGAGCGGCGCGACCTTCGACAGGAACGTGTACGGCGTCTGCAGCGTGAAGTCCTGGTCCAGATAGCCGGGGGCGAAGGCCGGGTTGACGTAGCGGTCCTCCAGCTGGAGCGGCACCCCGTCCTCGTAGTGCACCACCCGCGAACGGAAGACCGGCTGCCCGGTGCCGAGACCGAGGTGCGCGCCGGTCCTGTCGTCGGCCTTCTCCTCGCCCAGGGACAGCACGCGGGCGGCGTAGCGGTGACCGCGGTGCTCCACCTCGGCGGCGATGTTGTGCACCTCCAGGAGCGCGGAGCTGGCCTTGCGCTGGGAGACGAAGCTGCCCACGCCCATGACGCGCCGGATGACGCCCTCGGCGGCGAGCTCGCGCAGGGCGCGGTTGACGGTCATGCGGGACAGGCCGAGGGCGTCGACGAACTGGCTCTCCGAGGGCAGGGCGTCGTCCTCCTGCCAGTGGCCGTTGCTGATCTGCCGCCGGACGAGCTCCTTGACGCGCTGGTACGCGGGGACGGAACCGCCCGCGCCCTGCGCGTACCACCGGGCCAGCTCCGCCGGGTCCACGACCACGCCGCCCACCGTCCTCGCCATCCGCTCCCCCTGCCTCCTGCCTGGGACGAATCCTAGGGGAGCGGTGCCGGCGACGACCCGGCCGCCGGTCCCCTCCCGGGGGAAGTGTCTCGGATCCGAGAGATGCGGGCGCCGCCGCTGGTCCCGGCTCCGCCGCTCGCGTGTCATGAGGGTGCACAACGGCTCGATCCCCCTGAGGAGCACACATGACCAGCCCTTCCCACGAAGCGCCGGGCGTCGTCCGGGCCCCCCGCGGCACCGAACTGAACTGCCTCGGATGGCAGCAGGAAGGCGCCCTGCGGATGCTCATGAACAACCTCGACCCCGAGGTCGCCGAGCACCCCGAGGACCTCGTCGTCTACGGCGGTACGGGGAAGGCAGCCCGCAACCACGAGGCGTACGACGCCATCGTCCGCACGCTCAAGACGCTCAAGGACGACGAGACCCTCCTGGTGCAGTCCGGCAAGCCGGTCGGCGTGATGCGCACGAACGAGTGGGCGCCGCGCGTGCTCCTCGCCAACTCCAACCTGGTGGGCGACTGGGCCAACTGGGAGGAGTTCCGCAAGCTGGAGGCCGAGGGCCTGACCATGTACGGGCAGATGACGGCCGGTTCGTGGATCTACATCGGCAGCCAGGGCATCCTGCAGGGCACCTACGAGACCTTCGGCGCCGTCGCCCGCAAGAAGTTCGGCGGCACGCTGGCCGGCACGATCACGCTGACCGCCGGCATGGGCGGCATGGGCGGCGCCCAGCCGCTGGCCGTGACGATGAACGACGGTGTCGCGATCTGTGTCGACGTCGACGAGACGCGCATCGACCGCCGCATCGGCACCCGCTACCTGGACGTGAAGGCCGACAACCTCGACCACGCCCTCGAACTGGCCGTCCGGGCCCGCGACGAGCGCCGCGGCCTGTCCATCGGTGTCGTCGGCAACGCCGCCGAGATCTTCCCGGAGCTGTTGCGCCGCGACGCCCCGATCGACATCGTCACCGACCAGACCTCCGCCCACGACCCGCTGGCCTACCTGCCCGTCGGCATCCCGGTCGAGGACTGGCACAAGGAGCGCGAGGCGGACCCGGCCGGCTTCACCGAGCGGTCCCGCACGTCCATGGCCCTGCACGTCGAGGCCATGGTCGGCTTCCTGGACAAGGGCGCCGAGGTCTTCGACTACGGCAACTCGATCCGCGACGAGGCCCGCAAGGCCGGTTACGACCGTGCCTTCGACTTCCCCGGCTTCGTGCCGGCGCACATCCGCCCGCTGTTCGAGGAGGGCCTCGGCCCGTTCCGCTGGGCCGCGCTGTCCGGCGACCCGAAGGACATCGAGGCCACCGACAAGGCGATCAAGGAGCTGTTCCCCGAGAACGAGCACCTGCACCGCTGGCTCGACATGGCCGGTGAGCGCGTCTCGTTCGAGGGCCTGCCCGCGCGCATCTGCTGGCTCGGCTACGGCGAACGCCACCTGGCCGGCCTCAGGTTCAACGAGATGGTCGCGAACGGCGAGCTGTCCGCGCCGGTCGCCATCGGCCGCGACCACCTCGACTCGGGTTCGGTGGCCTCCCCGTACCGCGAGACCGAGGCGATGCTCGACGGCTCCGACGCCATCGCCGACTGGCCGCTGCTCAACGCCCTGGTGAACACCTCCTCGGGTGCCTCCTGGGTCTCCATCCACCACGGCGGCGGTGTCGGCATGGGCCGCTCCCTCCACGCCGGCCAGGTCTGCATCGCCGACGGCACCGAGCTCGCGGCCCGCAAGCTGGAGCGCGTCCTGACGAACGACCCCGGCATGGGTGTCATCCGGCACGTCGACGCCGGTTACGCGTACGCCTCCTCGGTCGCCCAGGAGCGCGGCGTGCGCATCCCGATGACCGAGTCCGGGGACGGCGCGGCGTGAGCACGTTCCAGGAGACCGCTCCCCCCGTCACGGACGTCCCGGCCCGCCCCTGGTCGGGCCGGGACGACGGGCCCGGCGCGGAGCACCTGCGCTGGCACCACGCCGTCGGGCTCGATCCGCAGCTGACGGAGCCGGGCGACGTGGCGTTCGTCGGATTCGCCAGTGACGAGGGCGTGCGCCGCAACAAGGGGCGGCAGGGAGCCGCGCAGGGGCCCGACGCCCTGCGGCGGGCCCTCGCCTCGATGGCGCTGCCGAAGCCGCTGCGGGCCTTCGACGCCGGTGACGTGGAGGTCGCCGGCGACGCCGACGACGCCCTGGAGGCCGGTCAGGAGCGGCTGGGCCGCGCGGTCGCGCACCTCGTCGACGCGGGCCACCCGGTGGTGGTCCTCGGCGGCGGCCACGAGGTCGCGTTCGGTACGTACAGCGGTCTGGAGCGGACGCGGGCGCTGACGGCCGGCGGACGCCTCGGCGTGCTGAACCTCGACGCGCACTTCGACCTCCGCGACGACGTGCGGCCCAGCTCGGGCACGCCGTTCCTGCAGATGGCGCGGAACGAGCGGCGGCACGGCCGTGAGCTCGACTACTGGGCACTGGGCATCAGCCAGGCCGCGAACACCGAGACCCTGTTCCGCACCGCGGAGTCGCTCGGGGTGCGGTATCTGGCGGACACCGAGTGCGGGCTGCTCGACATCGCGCGGGTCGAGTCGTTCGTCGACGAGTTCCTGGCGAGCTGCGAGCTCGTGCATCTGACGATCGACCTGGACGTGCTGCCGGCGGCCGTCGCCCCCGGGGTCAGCGCGCCCGCCGCGTACGGCGTGCCGATGGAGGTCGTCGAGCGGGTCTGCACCCGGGTCGCGCGCAGCGGCAAGCTCGTGGTCGTCGAGGTCGCCGAGCTCAATCCGGAGTTCGACGTCGACCAGCGCACGGCGCGGGCCGGCGCCCGTCTGGTGCACCGGACGGTCACCACCTGGGCGTGACGCCCTCCCCCCGAACAGGCCGCCAGGTCGCCCGGCAGGTGAGAGCCGCGGCCTGGCGGCCGCAGCTCTTCATGCCGGGCGGCCCACCCGGATCCGCTCAGCGGACGTCCGTGAGGGCGACGATCGCGAGGACCCCGTCGACGGTGATGTCGGCGGGGTCCTCGTCGTCGTGGAGCAGGACCGCGTCGAGCCGGCCGAGGCGGACGGGCTCCCGGTCCAGGGTCGCGCTGCCGTCGAGGACGATCGCGAGGACGCGGGTCCCGGGGGCGGGGCGCAGGACCGTGGAGCGGCGCTCGACGGTGACATCGGCCTTCGTCCCGCCGCGCCGGACCATCACGTTGAAGTCGACGATCGGGCCGTCGAGGAGCCGGCAGTCGGTGGTGGCGTCGCCGGAGAAGGCGAAGGGCGCGTAGCGGGTGTCCACGACGTGCTCGGTGCCGTCGACGGTGAGGGCCATGCCCGGCCCCTCCACGACCGTGATGATCCGGTCGACGCCCTCGAACGCGGAGAACGGGCCGCTGCTCGCGACGTCGGCGACGCTGATCCGCCACGCGAAGTCGTCGGTGCCGGCGCCCCGGGGATGGGCCATGACCTCGGTGGTGATGCCGCCGCCGTTCTTCCACGGGGCGGGGGTCCGGTCGTGTGCGCGCAGGATCTGAGGTGCCATGAGGGGTGTACTTCCTTCTGGACGGGTCGGTCGTCGGGCCGGGAAACACGACATCCTCCCCCGCCGCCCGGGCCGCGGGAGAGGGGGAGGTGTCGTGGGTCGGAAGGGCTAGCGATCGGCGGTGTGACGTGTCTCCAGGGCGCTCTCGGTGAAGACCCGGTACCCGACCGCGGGGTCGTATCCGTGGATCTCGCGGGTGTCGAGAGCGGCCATGTAGGTCAGGACGTCCTTGCTGACGACCTGGCCCGGGACGAGTACGGGGAAGCCGGGCGGGTACGGGGTGACGAACGTGGCCGAGACGACCGTGCGGCCCTGCGCCATGGCGTCGGTGAGGGCGTCCATCGAGAGGTGCTCGCACTCGGTGTCGTCGTAGGCGAGGAAGAACGCGGAGCGCATGTCGCCCTCCGGAGTGCGCGGGCTCGGCCGGAACGCCGGGTGGAACGCGCTGAAGTCGGGCAGGGCGGCGGAGCCCGCGCCGAGTCCTGTGGCGGCGCTGTCGTGGACGGCCCGGTCGTGCGGGCTCATCTCTCCGATGCGTTCCTCCAGGTCCTCGGCGATGCGGACGAGTACCTCGATCAGGTAGGCGACGGAGCTCCGGGTGGTGCCGATGTTCGTCATGAACAGCAGCGTGTTGCGGGTCGTCTTGTTGACCTGGATGCCGTGCCGGTCCATCAGGAGGTCGTGCTTGAACGTGTCTCCGTCGATCCCGGTGAGACCGATGTGCAGCGTGGCGCGGGTCGGGTCGAGGACGAACTCGTCCTCCTCCCAGGCCCGTTCCATCCGGGCGAGACCCGTCCGCAGGGGCTGTTCGATGCCGGAGGGGCGGAAGCGGGGCGGGACGAGATCCGGCGTGGTGAGGATGCGCAGGTAGCGGTTGAGCAGCGGGTGCTGGGCGACCGCGTCGCGGAGCACACCCGCCTGTTCGAGCTGCTTCTGCACGAGGGCGAAGCCTTCGAAGACGGCCTGCCGGCGGCCGAGGTCCATCGAGGCGAGGATCTGGTAGTTGGGCGAGGTCGAGGTGTGCGTCATGTACGCCTCGTGGAACACCTCGGCGACCTTGTGGCGGAAGTCCTGGTCGAAGACGTGGACCATGGAGCCCTGGCGCATCGAGGTGAGCGTCTTGTGCGTGGACTGCGTGGCGTAGACGCGGACGCGGACCTTCTCCGGATCGGGCATCAGCCGGGTGGTGGCGAGGGTCTCGTCGTCGGGGTCGTCGCCGAGGCTCGCGCGGTGGGCCGCGTACGTGTCGGCGTACCCGGGGTCGCGGTAGCGCTCGGTGAGGGTGCCGGCCGCGGCCATGGCGGTGCGCCGGCGGTAGACGGGGTGGAAGCGGGCGAAGGCGAACCAGGCCTCGTCCCACAGGAACGCCAGGTCCGGCTTGAGGGCCAGGCACTCCTCCATCACGCGCGACGGGTTGTAGACGATCCCGTCGAAGGTGCAGTTGGTGAGCATGAGGAGCTTGACGCGGTGCAGGACGCCCTCGTGCTTGAGCATCAGCAGTTTCCGCTTGATCTCCTCCACCGGCACGGCGCCGTACATGCCGTACTCGTCGAGGGGATAGGCGTCGAGGTAGACGACATGGGCACCGGCGAGGACGAGGCCGTAGTGGTGCGACTTGTGGCAGTTGCGGTCCACGAGCACGATGTCGCCGGGGCGTACGAGCGCCTGCACGACGATCTTGTTGGCGGTGGACGTGCCGTTGGTGACGAAGTACGTCCGGCGGGCGCCGAAGGCCTCGGCGGCCAGGTCCTGGGCCTCGCGCAGCGGGCCGGTGGGGGCGAGCAGGGAGTCCAGGCCGCCGGAGGTGGCGGAGGTCTCGGCGAGGAAGATGTTCAGACCGTAGAAGTCGGCGATCTCCGGGATCCAGGGCGAGTTGAGCACCGAGGCGCCGCGGGAGACGGGCAGGGCGTGGAAGACGCCGGTGGGCTTCCGGCTGTGGGCGCGCAGCGCGCTGAAGAACGGGGCGCGGTGGCGTTCGGCGATGCCGTTCAGGATCGACAGATGGAGTTCGAGGAGGCCTTCGCGGGCGTGGAAGACGCGCCGGAAGCGGCGGCCGATGCGGCCCGCCGTGGACTCGACGGCCCGTTCGGACACGAGGTAGAGGTCGAGTTCGGGGCGCAGGTCGAGGAGCCGGTCGCCGAGGGCGCGGATCCGTTCGCCGCTGTCCCCGGGTGTGCCGGAGTCGTCGGCGGTCTCGTCGAAGAAGCGCCGGACGACGCTGAGGTCGTGGCGGGAGCGGTCGGTGAACCGGTCACGGATGACGACGGCCTGGAGGCCGGAGTTGACGAGGGACGTGATGACCGCGTCCTCGAAGCTGGGGGCGACGACGATCTCGTAGGCGAACTCGTCGTCGGGGCGGCGCAGTCGGCGCAGTTCTCCGCGCAGCGCCTGTTCCTCGGCGGCGTCCAGGTCGCCGACGACGAGGACCTCGAAGTACGGGGTGGAGGGCGCGGGCGGGGTGTGCGCGCCGGCCGTCGTCTCGTCGGGAGCGGCGGCGGTGTGCGGGGCGGTGCCGTGGTGCCGGTGTCCTGCCAGGTCGCGGTAGAACTCTTCGGTGCGCTGGGCGAGTCGCCGATGGTCCCGCTGCTCGTACAGCCCGCGGAGCTCCGTCAGTCCGGCCGTGCCGGGGAAGGCCCAGCAGCGCTCGACGGGCGCCAGGAGGCGGAGGAGTTCCTGGACGCGCGCGGTGGTGACCGGGCCCGAGCGGCCGTCCGCGCCCTGTGCGGCGAGACGGTGGGTGAGGTCCGTCAGTGAGCTCCAGGCGTCGGCGCGCAGTTGCCCGACGCTGTTGTGCACCGTGGCGGTCGGCAGGTCATTCACCGGGGGAACGGCTCCTTCTGAGGGCTGCCCGGCCCGCCGCGGACGGGGAGGGCGGGGGTGGCTGGTCGAGCGCGGCAGCGGCCTGCCGCACCTTCCGGGTCCCGCGGGACCCGGAAGGTGTCGGGGACTGCGTCCCGGTCAGACCAGGGCGCCGGTCACGGACTCGGCGGCGGCCAGGGCGCGGCCGGAGGCCACGTACTGGACGGCCTCCTCGATCTCGGGGGCGAGCCAGCGGTCGGTGCCGGGGCCTTCGACGGTCGCGCGCAGGCCGTCGCGCACCGCGGCCGTGGCCGGGGCGGGGGTCAGCGGGGCGCGCAGGTCGAGGGCGCGGGCGGCGGTGTAGAGCTCGACGGCGAGGACGCGGCCGAGGCCGTCGATGGCGCGGCGCAGCTTGCGGGCGGCCGCCCAGCCCATGGACACGTGGTCCTCCTGCATGGCGCTGGAGGGGATCGAGTCGACGGAGGCCGGGGTGGCGAGCCGCTTGAGCTCGGAGACGATCGCGGCCTGCGTGTACTGGGCGATCATGTGGCCGGAGTCGACGCCCGGGTCGTCGGCGAGGAAGGCGTTCAGGCCGCGGTTGCGGGCCGGGTCGAGGAACCGGTCGGTGCGGCGCTCGGAGATCGAGGCGACGTCGGCGACGGTGATGGCGAGGAAGTCGAGCACGGCGGCGACGGGGGCGCCGTGGAAGTTGCCGTTGCTCTCGACGCGGCCGTCGAGGGTGACGACGGGGTTGTCGACGGCGCTGGCGAGCTCGCGGGAGGCGACGAGTTCGGCGTGGCCGAGGGTGTCGCGGGCGGTGCCGTGGACCTGCGGGGTGCAGCGCAGCGAGTAGGCGTCCTGGACGTAGGTGCAGTCCGGACCCGCGTGGCTGGCGATGATCGCCGAGTCGGCGAGCAGGGAGCGCAGGTTGCCCGCGCTGTCGCCCTGGCCGGGGTGCGGGCGCATGGCCTGCAGGTCGGCGGCGAACACCGCGTCGGTGCCGAGCTGGCCCTCGACGCTCATGGCGGCGGCGATGTCGGCGGTGCGCAGCAGGCGGCGCAGGTCGTGGGCGGCGAGGACGAGCATGCCCAGCATGCCGTCGGTGCCGTTGATGAGGGCGAGGCCCTCCTTCTCCTCCAGGACCACCGGGGTGATGCCGGCCTCGGCGAGGGCCTCGGCGGCGCGCTTGCGCTCGCCGTCGGCGGTGCGGACGACGCCCTCGCCCATGACGGCGAGCGCGCAGTGCGCGAGGGGGGCCAGGTCGCCGGAGCAGCCGAGCGAGCCGTACTCGTGGACGACCGGGGTGATGCCCGCGTTCAGGAGGGCGGCGTACGCCTCGGCGGTCTCGGTGCGGACGCCGGTGCGCCCGGTGGCGAGGGTGGACAGGCGCAGCAGCATCAGGGCCCGGACGACCTCGCGCTCGACCTCGGGGCCCGAGCCCGCGGCGTGCGAGCGCACGAGGCTGCGCTGGAGCTGGGTGCGCAGCTCGGTGGGGATGTGGCGGGTGGCCAGGGCGCCGAAGCCGGTGGAGACGCCGTAGTGGGGCTTGGCGTCGTCGGCGAGGGCCTTGACGACCTCGCGACTGCGGGCGATCTCCTGGAGCGCCTCGGGCGCGAGGGACACCTGGGCGCCGTGGCGGGCAACGGACACGACTTCGTCGGCGGAGAGGGCACCGACACCAACAACAACGTTCATGCCCCTATGAAGCCGCAGGCGGGGAGGGGTCCGCGAGCCATGTGGCGCAGGTGTTGTCTGGGATCCAAGACGTCTAGTCTGGGATCCCAGACAGATGGTGGGGGACCCTTCTGGTCTACTCTCGGCCCATGAGCATCGTCCCTGCCGCCGCGCAGGTGCTGGCCGTCCTGCGCTATCTGTCCCGTCAGGCCGCGCCCGTGCCCGCGGCCGCCATCAGCCGTGACGTGGGGCTGCCGCGCTCGACGACGTACCACCTGCTCGACACCCTGGCGGCGGACGGTTTCGTGGTGCATCTGCCGGAGGAGCGGCGGTACGGGCTCGGCGTCAGCGCCTTCGAGCTGGCCTCCGGGTACGAGCGCCAGGCGCCGTTCCAGCGGCTCGCGCGGGCCCCGCTCGCCTCGCTCGTGGACCGCACCGGGCACAACGCCAACCTCGCCGTGCTGCACGGCCGTGAGGTCATCTACGTCATCGAGGAACGCGCCCCGGGCCGCCCGCCCCTGGTCAGCGAGGTCGGAGTCCGGCTGCCGGCCCATCTGACCGCGAGCGGCCGGGCCGTGCTCGCCCTGCTGCCGCCCGCGCAGGTGCGGGCGATCTTCCCCGACCGGTCCGCGTTCGTGCAGCGGCACGGCGCAGGTCCCGCGACGCTGACGGCGCTGCGCGCGCTGCTGACCCAGGCGCGGCGCCGCGGGTACGCGACGGAGGAGGGCGAGGTGACGCCGGGCCTCTCCTCGATCGCCGCGCCCGTCCTCGACCATCACGCCCATCCGATCGCAGGGGTCTCGGTCACCTTCTCCGACGAGGCGGTCGACGAGGCGGAGCGGCAGCGGATCGCGGGGCACGTGGCGCAGACGGCACGGGACCTGACCCGCCGGGTGGGCGGCGCGACGCCCGCCCCGGGCGCCCCTTCCGCGTAACGGCTCCGGGGAGCCGGCCTGGGTCCTCCTCCCACGCCCATCGGGCGTTTGTGAAGCGCGCCTTGCAATCACATGTCAGCCACCTGCGCATGCTTCCAGTGGTGCGGATCATGACCACAGAATGACTCGTCGCCAGGTCCCATCGCCTCTGATTCGGAGGCGTCGGGCCCGGCACCGCATCGCGAGCACGGCATTGCCCGACCGGCTGCGCGTTTCCGCCCCGCAGAAAGCACGTCCCGCATGTCCATAACCGGCACACCCCCGCCGGCCCTCCGTACGGCCCACCCCGCCGCACCTCGTTCCGCGTCCCTCGCTGCGGCGCACGGGAAGGCGGGGTCGTGCTCCACCACGTGATGCGCAAGACGGCCGGCTGGCTCGCCATGATCGTGGTCGCCACCAACGTCACGTACGTACTGGCCGCCTGGTTCCTCGACCCGAGGTCCACCTACAAGGACACCCGCCCGGTCCGCACCGAGGCGCAGATCGACCAGGCCCTGGCGCCCTACAATCTCGACCCACGGGTGCCGCTGGTGGAGCGGTGGTGGCACTGGTTCGGCGACGTGGTGCTCCACTTCGACTGGGGGAGGTCCCCGGTCGGGGCCTCGGTGAACGGCGAGATCGGCTTCCGGGTGCTGGTCAGTGCCCAGCTGGTCACCGCCGCCACGCTCCTGTCGGTGCTCCTCGGCGTCGCGCTGAGCGTGTCCACGGCGTCCCGGCAGTACGGCTGGTGGGACCGGATCACCCAGCTGGTGTCGGTCTTCCTCTTCAACATCCCCACCGCCGTCGCCGCGCTGGCCGTGGTCCTCGTCGGGATCTGGCTCAACCAGAGCCTGGGACTGCGCTTCCTGTACGTCGCCGGGGAGAAGTCCCCGACCGTCGAGGGCCTCCTGCCGACGGTGGTCGACCGGGTGCAGCACCTCGTCCTGCCGACGCTGAGCCTGACCCTCCTGGGCTACGTGGGCTATCACCTGACCCAGCGCACCCTGCTGCTCGACGCCATCGGCTCGGACTACGTGCGCACCGCGCGCGCCACCGGACTGACCCGCGCCCAGGCGATCCGCCGCCACGCGCTGCGCGCCTCGCTGATCCCGACCGCCACCTCCGTGGCCTTCGGCATCCCCGCCGTCTTCACGGGCGCGGTCATCACCGAGACCGTCTTCGGCTGGAACGGCATGGGCCAGTACTTCATCCAGACCATCGGCAAGAACGACGTGCACGGCACCGTCGCGGTCGCGGCGTTCGGCGCCGCCATGACCGCGATCGGCGCGATCCTCGCCGACATCGCCGTCGTCCTCCTCGACCCACGGGTGCGGGTGAGCTGACATGACGCTGTACCTGCGGCGCTTCGGCCGCAATCGCGGGGCCCTGCTCGGCGTGGCGCTCTTCGTGCTCCTGGTGCTGTTCGGCGTCCTCGGCGGGCTGCTCTCGCCCTTCGCGTACACCGACGCGGACTTCACCGCACTCACCCGGCCGCCGAGCGCGGCCCACTGGTTCGGCACCAATCAGGGCGGGAACGACGTGTACGCCGAGGCCGTGCACGGCCTGCGGCGTTCGCTGGTCATCGCGGTCAGCGTGTCGGTCCTGACGATCGTGCTCGCCGCGGTGATCGGCGCGGGCGCCGCGTACCTCGGCGGCAGGGTGGAGAAGCTGACCCTGGCGGTCATCCACTTCCTGCTCGTGATCCCGTCGTTCCTGATCCTCGCCCTGGTCTCGCACCGTCTCGCCGGCGACTGGCAGGCGCTGATCCTCGTGCTCACCGTCTTCGGCTGGATGACCACCGCCCGCGTCGTCTGGTCACTGTCCACCTCGCTGCGCGAACGCGACTACGTCCTCGCCGCCGAGTTCATGGGCGTACGGCCGTGGCGGATCGTGCTGCGGCACATCATCCCCAACCTGGGCTCCCTGCTCGTGGTCAACCTGACCCTCGGGATCGTCGCCACCGTGCTCAGCGAGACGGCCCTGTCGTTCCTCGGTTTCGGTGTCCAGACCCCCGACGTGTCGCTGGGCACCATGCTCGCCGACGGCTCCGGCACCATCACCAGCGCCCCGTGGCTGTTCGCGTTCCCGGCCGGCCTCGTCGTCCTGCTCACCGTGTCGATGACGCTCGTCGGCGACGGGCTGCGCGACGCCCTCGACCCCACCTCGGTATCGGCGGCCTCGGGAGGCGCACGATGACGTTCACCCTCCTGCCCGCCCCCGAGTCGCCCTCGCGCGGCGCCGGGCCTGACCCCGTCCTGTCCGTGCGGGACCTGCGGATCTCCTTCCCGTCCGAGGCGGGACCCGTCGAGGCGGTGCGCGGGATCGACTTCGACCTGCTGCCGGGCCGGACCCTGGGCATCGTCGGCGAGTCCGGGTCGGGCAAGTCCGCGACCGCGATGGGCGTCATGGGGCTGCTGCCGCCCACCGCACGCGTGTCGGGGCAGGTGCTGCTCGGCGGCCGCGACCTGGTCGGCCTGGACGACAGGCGACTGTCCCGGATACGGGGCAACGACATCGGCATGGTCTTCCAGGACCCGCTGTCCGCGCTGACCCCGATCCACTCGGTCGGCCGGCTGCTCTCCGACGCGCTGCGCGTGCACCAGGACCTCACGAAGCAGACGGCGTGGAACCGCGCGGTCGAACTCCTCGACCTGGTCGGCATCCCCGAACCGCGGCGCAGGGCACGGTCGTTCCCGCACGAGTTCTCCGGTGGCATGCGTCAGCGCGTCGTCATCGCCCTGGCCATGGCGAACTCCCCGTCGGTCATCGTGGCCGACGAGCCCACCACGGCCCTCGACGTGACCGTCCAGGCCCAGATCCTGGACGTGCTGCGGACCGCGCAGACCGAGACCGGCGCGGCGGTCGTGCTGATCACGCACGACCTCGGGGTCGTCGCCGGGTACGCCGACGACGTCGCCGTCATGTACGCCGGGCGGATCGTCGAACGGGCGGGCGCCGAGGCGCTGTTCCGGCGGCCCACCATGCCGTACACGATCGGCCTGCTCGGCGCGGTGCCCCGCCCCGACGCCCCGAAGGACCGCCCCCTGGTGCCGATCGGGGGCGAACCCCCGTCCCTGGTGGCGCTGCCCGCCGGATGCCCCTTCGCGGACCGGTGCCCCGCCGTGCTCGACCGCTGCCGTACGGAGGAGCCCGAGGCGGTCCCCGTCGCCGGGCACGGGGAGGTCGCCTGCCTGCGCGCCGACGAGATCGCCGACGGCCGGCTCGCGGTGGATGCGCTCTTCCCGGCGCCGCGGGGGCCTCGGGCCCCGGAGGGCACCGGCCCGGGCGAGGTGGTGCTGCGGGTGTCGGGCCTGAGCAAGACCTTCCCCGTCACGAAGGGCGCGTTCCTCAGGCGCCGCCTCGGCACCCTCCACGCGGTCAGTGACGTCGGATTCGACCTGCGGGCCGGCGAGACCCTGGGCCTGGTGGGCGAGTCCGGCAGCGGCAAGACCACCACGCTCCTGGAGATCCTGCGGCTCAGGCCGCCGGAGAGCGGCCGGATCGAGGTCGCCGGCACGGACGTCGCCGGCCTCGGCTCCGGCGCCGCCGAGCGGCTGCGGGAGCTCCGCGGGGCGGTGCAGATCGTCATGCAGGACCCGATGGGCTCCCTCGACCCGCGGCTCCCCGTGTCCCGGCTGCTCGCCGAACCGCTGCAGGCGGTCGGTGCCGACCGGTCCGCGACCCGGGCCCGGGTGGCGGAACTCCTCGGCATGGTCGGCCTCGACGCCTCGGTGGCGGACCGTTTCCCCGGTGCCCTCTCCGGAGGGCAGCGCCAGCGCGTCGGCATCGCCCGCGCCCTGGCGACCCAGCCCCGGATCGTGGTCCTGGACGAGCCGGTCTCGGCCCTCGACGTGTCCGTGCAGGCGGGCGTCGTCAATCTGCTCGCCCGGCTCCAGCGCGAACTCGGCCTCGCGTACCTGGTCGTCGCGCACGACCTGGCCGTGATGCGGCACTTCGCCGACCGCATCGCGGTCATGTACCTCGGTCACCTCGTCGAGACCGGCAGCACCGAGGCGATCTTCGAGAACCCCCGGCACCCGTACACCGAGGCCCTCCTCTCGGCGATCCCGGTACCCGACCCCCGGCGCGAGCGCTCCCGCGAGCGGATCGTGCTGGAAGGCGAACAGCCGAGCGCGACGGACCTCCCGCGCGGCTGCGTCTTCGTCGACCGCTGCCCGCTGTACCGGTCGCTCGACGACGAGGGACTGCGGGAGCGATGCCGTACGCAGCGGCCCGCCCTGGGCCCGGCGGCACCCGGCACCGGCCACCGCCACGCCTGTCACGCCCGCTGACCCCGACCCCGCGCCCGGGCATCGGCCCCGGACCCCGGCCACGGGCCCCCACCCGCGGACGTCGGGCCCCCACACGCCGGCACCGCACCCCCTGGTGCCGCCGACCCCATGAAGGAATGAGGATCCACTCCGCCATGCGATCGAGAATCGCCGTCCCCGCAGCCGCCCTCACCGCGGCCCTCGCCCTCGCCGTCTCGGCCTGCGGCACCTCCGACTCCGGCACGCCGGGCACAGGAAAGGGCTCCGGGAAGGGCGCGACCCCCGCCGCGGCCTCGGCCCAGGTCGACTACAACCCCCAGCCCTACGACGGCGTCAAGGACGGCGGCACCTACACCACCGCCGGCACCATCGACGACCAGGGCAACCCCTTCAACGCCAACGCCACGCTCACCGCCAAGCGCGTCTGGTTCTGGTACAACCCGGACGTCATCACGTACTCCCCCACCGGTGAGGTGCAGTACAACCCGGACTACCTCAGCGACGTGAAGGTCAGCGCCGACGGCGGCAACCAGCGGGTGGTCCTCACCCTCAACCCCGAGGCCACCTACAACGACGGCACCCCCATCGACTGGACGGCCGTCAAGGCGACCTGGCAGGCCAACAACGGCGCGGACAAGAAGTACAACGCCACCGACACCGAGGGCTACAGCCACATCACCTCGGTCACCCGCGGCAAGGACGACAAGCAGGCGGTCATCGACTTCAAGGGCGCCGCCCCCTGGTGGTCGAGCCTGTTCACCACGCTCCTGCACCCCAAGGCGGCCACCCTGGCCGGCTTCAACGACGCCTACGTCAAGAAGGTCCACCCCGAGTGGGGCGCCGGCCCGTACACCGTCGGGAAGTTCGACCCCGAGGGCGGCGACCTCACCTTCGTCCGCAACCCCAAGTGGTGGGGCAAGAAGGGCAGGCTGGACCGGCGCGTCTACGTCAACCTGGAGTCGGACGCCGCGGCCAACGCCTTCAAGAACGGCCAGATCGACTACTCCTCCGCCGGCGACGCCGAGGGCCTGAAGCGCCTCTCCGGTGTCCAGGGCACCGAGATCCGCCAGGGCGGCAGCCCGTTCGCGTACTCCTTCTACGTCAACGCCAAGTCGCCCCACCTGCAGGACGTCCAGGTGCGCAAGGCGCTCCTGGAGAGCATCGACCGGAGCCAGATCGCCAAGATCCAGTTCCAGGGCCTGGGCGACTACAGCGAGCCCCTGCCCGGCTCCCTGCTGCTCTTCAGCTTCCAGAAGGGCTACTCCGACAACGTCGGCGCCGTGATCAAGCACGACCCGGAGAGCGCCAGGAAGACCCTGGACGCCGCGGGCTGGAAGCCCGGCGCCGACGGCGTCCGCGAGAAGGACGGCAAGAAGCTCACCGTCACCTACACCCTGCGCGGCGACGATCCGCTGGAGAAGGCCACCGCGGGCGCCCTCGTGCAGATGCTCAAGCCGGTCGGCATCCAGGTCGGGCTCAAGAACTCCACCGAGGCCGACTTCGCCAAGATCCTCACCGACCGCAGCTTCGACATCTTCCTCGTCGGCAACCGCGCTCCCGACCCGTTCGGCACCCGCTACCTGTGCGAGTTCTACTGCACCGACAGCGCCTCCAACATCGTGAGCATCGGAAGTCCCGCGCTCGACAAGGAGATCCACGCCGTCTCGGAGATCGCCGACCCCGCCCGGCAGACGGCCGAGGCCAACGCCGTCGAGCGCAAGGCCCTGGCGCAGTACGGCTACCTGCCCCTGTTCAGCGGCCCGTCGATCTACGGCGTCAGGAACGGTCTGGCCAACGTCGGCGCCACCATCTTCGGCACGCCCCTGCCGGAGACCGTGGGCTGGCAGAAGTAGCCCCGTGACCCCGGGTCAGTCCACCGGCCGCAGACCGAAGGTGCCGGCCAGCCCCTCGGTGCCGGCCTCGGTCACATGGACGACCCGGGGGCTGGAGCCGTGACGCAGCCAGCGCAGCGCGAAGAGCCGCGCGGTGAGCGCCGCACCCACCGCGCCCGCGAGGTGGTGCCGCTGCTCGCTCCAGTCCACGCAGTAGCGGATGAGGGGCCGGCGGGCCGGCAGCCGGTCCAGGTCCACCCCGAAACGGGCCAGTGCGTCCCGGCCCGTGCCGGTGAGGCGGTAGTCGACGTCGTGTCCGTATCCGGACGCGCCGTCGCGCACGGACTCCTCGGGGCGGTGGATGCCGTCGTGTCCGGCGAGCAGGCCGCCCTTCACCAGGGACTCCAGGAGGTCCACGCCGAGCCGGCCGGCGAGATGGTCGTAACACGTGCGGGAGCGGCGCAGGGCGCCGGCGGTACTGCTCTCGCGCAGTGAGGTGACCGGGAGGGGCGGCGCGATGACGGCCAGCGCCTCCAGGGCGAGGCTCACGTCGGGGTGGGCCAGACGGTAGTACCGGCACCGGCCCGAGCTCTCCATGGTGAGCAGTCGCGCCTCGACGAGCTTGCTCAGATGGACGCTCGCGGTCGCGGCGCTCACCCCGGCCTCGGCGGCGAGCAGCCCGGCGGCCAGGGCGCGGCCGTCACCGAGCGCCTTCAGCATCCGGGCGCGGGAGGGATCGGCGATGAGCTGCGCCGCCCGGGCGATGTCGGGCTGGTGGTGCACCTGGTCCGGGCGCCGGGCGGTCGTCTTCCTTGCCATGCGGCGAGCTTAGGCCGGGGACACTTTGACGGGCGGCGAAATATCGCGCCGTGAGACTGGGTCGCATGACCTCCACCGGCCCCTCGCTCTCCCCCGCCGCCCTCGCCGGCCCGCCGCCGGGCCGTGCCTCCCTGTCGCTGCCGCCGCTCGTCGCGTTGAGCCTCGGATACTTCCTCGTGATGCTCGACGTCACGGTCGTGAACGTGGCCGTGCCCGCCGTCCGGGGCTCGCTCGACGCCGGCCCGTCGGACCTGCAGTGGATCGTCGACGGTTACAGCGCCTTCTTCGCGGGGCTGCTGCTGGTCGGCGGCGGACTCGGTGACCGCTTCGGACACCGGGCGGTGTTCCTCACCGGGCTCGGCGTCTTCGCGGCCGCTTCGGCGGGTTGCGCCCTCGCGCCCACGGCGGGGGTCCTGATCGCGGCCCGGCTGGTCCAGGGCGCCGGGGCCGCGCTGCTGGTTCCCGCCTCCCTCGCCCTGCTGCGGGCGGCCTACCCCGACCGGGACCGGCGTGCCCGGGCGGTCGGGCACTGGGGGCTCGTCTCGGCCGTCGCCTTCGGTGCCGGGCCCGCGGTCGGCGGGCTGCTGGTCGCGGCGTTCGACTGGCGTGCGGTGTTCTGGGTGAACCTGCCCGTGGCCGCGGTGGCGGTCCTGCTGACCCTGCGCCACGTCCCGGCCCCGGGTCCGCGGGCCCGGCCGGGCCGGATGGATCCGGCCGGTCTGCTGCTCGGCGTGCTCGGGCTGCTCGGCGTGGCCGGTGCGCTCAACGAGGCGGGGTCCGCGGGCTGGTCGTCCCCGGAGGTACTGCTGCTGTCCGCGGGCGGCGTGGGGTGCCTGGCCGCCTTCGTCGCCGTCGAACTGCGTCTGGAGAAGCGGGCGGCGGTACGACCGGAGGGCGGGCGGCCGCTGCTGCCGCCGTCGCTCTTCCGCGAGGCCGGACTCACGGCGACGAACCTCATCGGTCTGCTGCTGAGCTTCGGCTACTACGGGCTGCTCTTCGTCGTCACGCTGTACTTCCAGGAGGAACGTCATCTCGGCGCGCTGAGCACCGGGTTCGCCCTGCTGCCGTCGGTCTGCATGGGCTTCCTCGCGGCGCCGCTGTCGAGCCGTCTGACCGCCCGGAGCGGTCCGTACGTGCCCATGGCCGGGGCTCTGCTCCTCGGGAGTGCCGGTTTCCTGGGCTGGCTGGCGGCCGGCCCCGACACCCCCTACCCCGTGCTGCTCTTCGCGCTCATGGCGACGGGTCTCGCGACCCCGGTCACCGTGGTGGCCGCCACCGTGGCCGTCATGGAGGCGAGCCCCGCGGACAAGGCCGGTACCGCGTCGGCGGTGTTCAACGTGTCGCGCCAGGTGGGCAGCGCGATGGGCGTGGCGCTCTTCGGCACGCTCACCGGCGCGACGGGCGGCCTGGTCGGCGGGCTGCGCGTGTCGGCGGTCATCGCGGCGGTGGCCTTCCTGCTCGCGTCGGCGCTCGCGGTGCTCGCCGGGCGCCGTAGCGGCGTCGCCGGTGCCCGGTGAGCACGCGGGGGCGGTGCCCGGCACCCCGGACACCGCCCCTTGCGCACCCTCGTTCACCGCCGTACGGGTCAGGCCTTGACGTTCACCGCCGCCCAGGCGGCGTCCACGGCCCGCACCTCGGCGCTGCCCGCGCCGTAGAGGTCGGTGGCCGCCTTCAGGGTGCCCTCGCGGGCGCCGTGGTAGTCGGTGGTCGAGGTGAAGTACGCGGTCAGCGCCTTGTACCAGACCTGTACCGCCTTGTCGCGGCCGATGCCGGTGACCGTGGAGCCGTCGACGGTCGGGCTGTCGTAGTGCACGCCGTTGATGTCCTTCGCGCCGCTGCCCTCGGACAGCAGGTAGAAGAAGTGGTTGGCGACGCCCGAGGAGTAGTGCACGTTGAGGCTGCCGACGCCGGCGCTCCAGTAGTCGGCCGAACCGCGGCCGTCCTTGCTGGGCTGGTCCTGGTAGCGCAGCGGCTTGCCGTTGCCGAAGATGTCGATCTTCTCGCCGAGCAGGTAGTCGCCCGGGTCCTGGGCGTTGTTCGCGTTCCACTCGACGGCGGTGCCGAAGATGTCCGAGGTGGCCTCGTTGAGGCCGCCCGACTCGCCGGAGTACTGCAGGTTCGCGGTGGCGGAGGTGACGCCGTGGCTGAACTCGTGGCCGGCCACGTCGAGCTGGGTCAGCGGGTGCTGGTTGTTCGCGCCGTCGCCGTAGGTGATGGTGAAGGAGCGGTCGTCCCAGAAGGCGTTCTGGTAGGCGTTGCCGTAGTGGACCCGGGAGACCGGGGCGCGGCCGTCGTTCTTGATGCCGTTGCGGTGCAGGACGTCCTTGTAGAAGTCCCAGGTCTTGGCGGCGCCGTAGGCGGCGTCCACGGCGGCCGTCTGGTTGTGGGCGGGGGTGCCGTCGCCCCACGCGTTGTCGGCGTCGGTGAAGAGGACGCCCTTGCCGCCCGTGCGGTGCTGGAGGTCGACGGTGCTGGATCCGCCGCGCTCGCCGTCGACGAGGTCGAAGCCCTTCGACGACGTGGTGGTGTTGAGGCCGACGGTGCCGCTGTACTGGCTGACGCCGGTGCCGGTCGCGCCGGCCTGGGGGCTGCCGGGCTTGGCGGCCGCGGAGCCGCCCTGGGCGGTGATGCCGCCGGCTATGTCGTCGATCAGCTGCTGCTCGTACAGCTTCCTGCCGGTGTCGGCGTCGGTGACGACGCGCAGCAGGCTCGGGGTGACGCCGTCGTCCCGGGTGCCGCTGACGAGGGTCTCGTAGGCGAGGACGGGCTTGCCGTCGGCGGCCCAGATCACCTTGCGGGGGGCGTCGCCGGTGGCGGCCGTGGTCCGCGCGGCCTTGGCGGCCTTGACAGCCGCGGACCTGGCGGAGGTCGGGGTCTGCTTCGGGGTGAGCGAGGCGACCTGGATGGCCGCCTCGACGGCCTTGGTGACGTCCTTGACGGCGCCGTCGGCGGCGCGGTGGACGACGAGGTCGCCGCCGAGGACGGGCAGACCGGCGTAGGTGCGCTCGTAGCGGGTGTGGACCGTGCCGTCGGCGTCCTTGACGACGTCCTTGACGACCAGCTCCTCCTTGACGCCGAGGCCGAGCGAGGAGGCGGTGGCCGCGACGGAGGTGGCGTCGGTGTGCTCCGGTGCGGCGCCCGCCGAAGCGGTGGTGGCCCCGGCGGCGATCAGGGTGCCGGTGAGGACGGCGGCGCCGGACGTGAGGGCGAGACGGCGTGCGCGGCCGCCGAGGGGGGAGAGCGAGGACATGTGGTTTCTCCAGAGATTCATGGGGAGTTGGACGGGATCGCCGCCCACCCGTTCAAGGAGGACTGCCTTGATGGGCACGGACGCTCTCAGCCCGTCGCGCACATGTCACGTGACACAAAAGCGGGTTCGCCCCCTGATGCCGGATTTGCCGCCCGCGGTTTCACAAGAAGGACAAGGTCTCGATACGCGCCGACATGACGACCACAGGAATCCGCAACACACCGGGCCGCAGTTACGGTCGGTAATAGCTCGATAATCCTGAGTTTCAGACGCTCAAGATCGAAAGTCCGCCACCTGCGTCGGCGTTGACGGATGTCCCTCGACCGAAGGAAAAAGCCCCCTCCGTTAACGCAGCCTTTAACAATGTTTTGGCAGGTCAGGACGTGAAAAACAGCGTAAAACGGATGACCCGAAGATGGGGGCTCCCCAACCGGCACATCGTGGGCTTAACTTATGTGCCATGACCTCCCCCCGCTCCACCTATGGTGGCGGTTTCCACACCGCGCCGTCCTTCCCGGACACCCCGATCTACGACTCCCTGGTCGCGGAGCGGGGCACGCCTCAGATCGCCCCGATCCGAGTGCCCGCCGCCTACGACACCGGCAGCAGCTTCCCGGCGAGCGGCTCCTACCTGCCGGCGCTCCCCGCGGCACTGCCCGCCCTCCCGGCGGCGCCCAGCCCGCAGCCCGCACCCGCCTACGGCGGCGGGTACGGCTACCCGCAGCCCGCACCGCAGATGGCCCCCGTCCCGCTGCAGGCCGCCCCGGCCCCGTACATCCCGCAGCAGCCGGTGGCCCCCCGCGGCTACCCGGGTGGCCAGTACCCGCAGCAGCCCCGCCCGGCCGCCGCCGGCTACGAGGCGATGCGCCCGGCGGCCCCGAGGCCCGCGCCGGTCCCTGCCCCCGCGCCGTACGACGACCCGTACAACCGCCCCTACCAGGGCGGGGGTTACTGACCGGCTCGCCCCGGCCCCCATCGGGCACGGGGCGGCTGGCAGGATGAGGACATGTCGACTCCTGTGCTCCGCTCCGTCCACGTCCACCCGGTGAAGGCCATGCGCGCGCTGGCCCGCACGGAGGCCGAGGTGCAGCCCTGGGGGCTCGCCGGGGACCGCCGCTGGACCGTCGTCGACGCCGCGAACGAGGTCGTGACCCAACGCCGTCACCCCCGGATGGCGTTGGCCACGGCGGAGCCGCTGCCGGGTGGCGGGATCTCGCTGTCCGCCCCGGGCCATCCGACGCTGGAGGTCGAGGTCCCGCACCCCTCGGCCACCATCCCGGTCGAGATCTTCGGCCAGTTCGTGGAGGCGGTCCCGGCCGGCGCCGCCGCGGCCGCCTGGCTCTCGGCGTACCTGGAGAGCGACGTCCGGCTCGTGCACATGGACGCGCCCGAGCACCGGCGCCCGGTCGACCCCGACTACGCGCTGCCCGGCGAGACGGTGAGCTTCGCGGACGGCTATCCCCTGCTCGTCACCACGGTCTCCTCGCTCGACGCCCTCAACTCCCTGATCGCCCAGGGCGACCACGCCGACGAGGGCCCCCTGCCCATGAACCGGTTCCGGCCGAACCTGGTCATCGAGGGCACCGCCCCCTGGGCGGAGGACGGCTGGACGCGGCTCGCCGTCGGAGAGGTCACCTTCCGGGTCGCCCGGCCCTGCGGCCGCTGCGTCGTCACCACGACGAACCAGCTCACCGCCGAGCGCGGCAAGGAGCCCCTGCGCACCCTCGCCCGGCACCGCAGGAGCGACGGCCGCGCCATCTTCGGCCAGAACCTCGTCCCCGAGCACACCGGCACCGTCCGGGTCGGCGACGCCGTGAAGATCCTGGACTGAGGACGGCGGGGCCGGGGACTTCGCCTCACACTTCGCGCGCCCGACGGGCGGGGAACCAGGCACCGGGGCACACTCGTTGGAGGAGCGGTGAACAACGAGGGGGTCCACACGTGCGCGCAGCCACCGGACTCTGGCGCTGGCGGCACAATCCCCTGCGCCGGACCACTGATCTCGTCGAGGCGTGGGTCGCCTTCGCCGCGGCCGTACTGCTCTGTCTCGCGGTGCCGCTGACCGGCTGGGCGGCCGGCACCTCCGCGTACGGCTCGCTGTCGCGCGCGGTCCGCACCCAGCAGGAGCAGCGGCTGCCGACGACGGCCCGGGTGGTGCGGCTCGCCGACGGTCCCGTCAGCGGCCCCCGGTCCGTCGAGACCCCCGGGGAGGAGCGGCTGCGGCGCTCCGTCGTGGCCCGCTGGACGGCGCCGGACGGCTCGGTCCGTACGGGGACGGTGTCGACGGCCCGGCAGCACTCCGCGCCCGGCGCCGCCTTCCGGCTCTGGACGGACCGGGAAGGGCGCCCGGTGCCGCCGCCGATGCAGGCGGGGACGGCGCGTGCGCACGCGATCATCGCCGGTCTGACGGCCGCCCTCCTCACCGGTCTCCTGGTGGAGCTCGTCCGCCGCCTCGCGGTCCGCAGACTGGAGCTGCGGCGGTACGTGCGCCTCGACCGCGCGTGGGCGGCGGCGGGCCCCGACTGGGGGCGTACGGGCACGGGAAGCTGAACCCCGCACGGGCCCCGCACGGGCCCCGCACGGGTTCGGGTTCGATCACTCGGCGACCGAACCCGACCGCCCCGGACCGGCGGTGACACGGGCCCGGTGGCCGTCGGGCGTCTGCGGGGGCGCGGGTCGGCGACCCGTCAACCCGGCGGCGCCGCGCGCGCTACGGTGGGGCATCGGATCAGCGGCGAGGCATGAGGCGGGGGCAGGACACACCCATGGCACAGGGCACGGTCCAGGTGACGCACACCGGCACATCGCGGTGGCGGCGCCGCACGGGTGAGTACCCCTCTCTCGCCGCCGCCCTCGAGGCCGCCGGCGACGGGGACGTGCTCACCGTCGCGCCCGGCACCTATCGGGAGAACCTCGTGGTCCGGCGGGCCGTCACCCTGCGCGGCCCCGAGGGCGGGATCGGCTCGGTGCGGATCGCGCCCCCGGACGGGGTGCCGCTGACCCTCCGCGCCTCCGTCACCGTGCAGGACCTGCACATCGAGGGGCAGGACGTCGCCGCGCCCGCGCTGCTCGTCGAGGACGGCACGCCCGAACTGCTCGACCTGCGGATCATGACCCGCTCGGCCGCCGGGATCGAGGTGCGGGGCGCCGCCCGGCCCACGGTCCGCCGCTGCACGGTCGACAATCCCGCCGGGGTCGGCATCGCCGTGCTCGACGGCGCGGGCGGCGTGTTCGAGGAGTGCGAGGTGGTCTCCGCCGGACAGGCGGGCGTCTCGGTGCGCGGCGGGGCCCATCCGCGTCTGGAGCGCTGCCGGGTGCACCACGCCTCGGGCGCCGGGATCGCCGTGACCGGCGAGGGCAGCGGCCTGGAGGGCGTCGGCTGCGAGGTGTACGAGATCAAGGGCGCCGGTCTGCAGATCGCGTCCCGCGCCGCCGCCCACCTCACCGACTCCTCGGTGCACCGGACCTCGGCCGACGGCATCACCCTCGACACGGACGCGGTGCTCACGCTCTCCGACTGCGACATCCACGACGTCCCGGAGAACGCGGTCGACCTGCGCTCGCGCTCGGTCCTGACCCTGACCCGGTCCACCGTCCGCCGCTTCGGGCGCAACGGCCTGTCGGTGTGGGACCCGGGGACGCGGGTGGACGCCAACCAGTGCGAGATCCACGACAGTACGGGCGACTACCCGGCCGTGTGGGTCAGCGACGGGGCGACCGCCGTGCTCGACGCCTGCCGGGTGCACGACGTGCCGGACGCGCTGTTCGTCCTCGACCGGGGCTCGCGCGTCGACGTCGTCGACAGCGATCTGACGCAGGTGCGGAACACGGCGGTGTCGGTGAGCGACGGGGCCACGGCCCAGCTCGACGACTGCCGGATCCGGGAGGCCTCCACGGGCGCCTGGTTCCGGGACCACGGCAGCGGCGGCACCCTCGGCGGCTGCACGATCGACTCCGTGCAGACCGGGGTCATCGTCACCAAGGGCGCCGACCCCACGATCGACCGGTGCACGGTCACCTCGCCCGCCGAGGCCGGTTTCTACGTGTCGGCGGAGGGCCGCGGCTCCTTCCACGGCTGCCGGGTGACGGGCAGCGGCGGATACGGCTTCCACGTCACGGACGGCTGCCGCACGACCCTGCGCAAGTGCCGCACGGAGCGGTGCGCGCGCGGCGGTTACGAGTTCCCGGAGGAGGGCGCGAGCGCGGAGGACTGCACCAGCGACGAGAGCGCCGTCCGCTCCTCCGTACCCGACGGCGGGACGGTCCTGACGGCCACCCAGTCGGCGGGCCTGCTCGGTACGGTGCCCGCGCCCCGCGTCCCGGCGCCGGCCGCGCCCGCCGTGCCCGAGCCCGCGCCGGAGACCCGTTCCTCGCAGGACGTCCTGGGGGAGCTGGACGCCCTGGTGGGTCTGGAGAGCGTCAAGCTGGAGGTGCGGACCCTCACCAACATGATCGAGGTGGGGCGCAGGCGTCAGGAGGCCGGACTCAAGGCGGCCTCGGTCCGCCGCCATCTCGTCTTCACCGGGAACCCCGGCACGGGCAAGACGACGGTCGCCCGGCTGTACGGCGAGATCCTCGCCTCGCTGGGGGTCCTGGAGCGCGGGCACCTGGTGGAGGTCTCCCGCGTGGACCTGGTCGGCGAGCACATCGGCTCGACGGCGATCCGTACGCAGGAGGCCTTCGACCGGGCGCGCGGCGGAGTCCTCTTCGTCGACGAGGCGTACGCGTTGTCCCCGGAGGACTCCGGGCGGGACTTCGGCCGTGAGGCGATCGACACGCTGGTGAAGCTGATGGAGGACCACCGGGACGCGGTGGTGGTCATCGTCGCCGGGTACACGGCGGAGATGGAGCGCTTCCTCACCGTCAACCCGGGCGTCGCCTCGCGCTTCTCACGGACCATCACCTTCGGCGACTACGAGCCCGAGGAGCTGCTGCGGATCGTCGGGCAGCAGGCGGACGAGCACGAGTACCGGCTCTCCCCGGGCACGGACGAGGCACTGCTCACGTACTTCGAGAAGCTCCCGAAGGGCCCGGCGTTCGGCAACGGCCGTACGGCCCGGCAGACCTTCGAGTCGATGGTGGAGCGGCACGCGGGCCGGGTCGCCGCGCTCGCCGAGGCGAGCACGGACGACCTGACCCTGCTCTACCCGGAGGACCTGCCCGAACTGCCCTGATCCGTCGCCTCGTTCGGCACGCGCTGGTGAGGCAGGGCGGGCGGGAGCCGGTCGAGGAGTTCCGAGCGGTGGCGGGCGAACGCCGGGTCGGCCTGGTAGTCGGAGTGGCCCAGGATCGGTTCGGGCAGCGGATGCGCACGGGTGCGGCCGTACGCGACGGGGTCGAGCAGCACCTCGCCGTCGACGGCCGGCCGCCCGTCCTCGGCGGGCACCCGGACGGGGCCGCCGATCGGGTCGGTGGCGCGGTAGAGGTTGCTCCAGCAGTGCACCGTACGGTTCAGGGCGCGCAGTGCCTCGGGGCCGAAGTACGCCGGGAACCAGCGGCCGTAGAGCCGCTCCAGGGGTGAGCCGTAGGTGAGCAGGGCGACCCGGCCGCGGGTGGCGGGCTGGAGCTGCCAGACGGCGGCCGCGGCGAGGACGCTGCCCTGCGAGTGCCCGGAGATGACGAGCCGGCCGCCGGTGCCGCCGGTCCAGGAGCTCATCCGCCAGGTCAGGTCGGGGACCGCGCGCTCGGCGTAGCAGGGCGGGGCGAAGGGGTGGGCGGCGCGCGGCCAGAAGGTGCCGACGTCCCAGAGGATGCCGATGGTGCGGCGGGCGGAGGCGTCCCGGTAGGCGCGGCGGCCCCAGGTGACGAAGAGCAGGAAGCCGAGGCCGATCATCCAGGAGCCTAGGGCCTGGGTGGCGGAGGCGAGGGAGGCGATCGCGGGGTGGGCCCCGTCGAAGGCGCGTCCCGGGACGTTGCCGCTGGCCCAGGCGCCGGCGACGGACCCGGCCCCGAGGAGCAGGGTCGCGCCGGAGACGACGCCGACGAGGACGGGCGCGGAGTCGGTGAGCGAGGCACGGGCCCGGCCGGCCGCGATCTGTCCCGTACGGACCGGGTCGCGTTCGTCGGCGGCGGCGAAGTCGGCCTCGACGGAGGGGCGCAGGCGCCGGGCGTCGAGGAGCGTCCGTACGCCGAGCAGGGCGGCGGGGGCGAGGAGCAGCAGGAGCAGGACGGGGATGACCGAGGCCTGCCAGCTGAGGAGGACGGGCGGGCCGATGCGTACGTCGCCGTGGCCCGCCGGGCCGTCGAGCCAGTCGGCGACGCGCTGCGCCACTCCCCCGGACATCACCCCGGCGAGGGCGCAGGCGAGCATCGCGACGGCGGGCCCGCCGAGTCCGCGCAGGGCGGTCCGTGGGTCCCTGCGGGGCCGTTGGAGGAGCAGGGCGACGACGCCGAGGGCGACGACGAGGCCGCCCTGGACGAGGGTGAGGGCGCCGAAGACGGCGTCGCCGGGGAGGGTGCCGGAGGAGGGCCGGAGGGGGCGGGCCCAGCCGGCGTGCACGGCCGTGAGCACGAGGAGCACGAGGGAGGCGGCGGGAAGCCAGGAGACGAGGGCGCGTTCGAGCCGGAGATCGAGCCGCCGTTCGCTGCGGCCGCGCCGGCAGACGACCCAGACCACGACCACGGCGAGGACGACGACGGCCGCCCGGAGGACCCAGCCGAGGACGGAACGCGGGCCGGGCGCGCCGGCGTCCGCGCGGGCGGTGGCCGTGACGAGGGCGGCGGCGACGGTGAGGAAGCCGGCGGCGGTGTGGGCGGCCCGGAGCCGGGCGACGAGCCGGCGGCCGTACCAGAAGCCGGGACGGCCGAGCGCGGGGCGGAGCTCGACGGGACCGGCCGGGTCGGCGGCGTCCGCGGCCTCCGTGTCGGCCGTGCCGGTCGTGTCGGCCGTGCTCGTCGTGTCCGTCCCGTCCGGCCGCGGCTCCGTGGCGGGCGCGTCGTACCCGGTGGGCGGGCGCTGCGCCTCGTACGCGCTCCACGTCCGGTTGGAGAGGTACCAGAGCAGACCGACGAGCGCGGTCGGCACGAGCGCGGCGAGGGCGAGACGGCGGCCCGGCAGCGACCACCAGCCGCCGCGGCCCTCGGAGAGGAAACCCAGCCAGGAGTACGCGTCGGTGCAGGCGGGGGTGGCGGCGCACTGCCAGGCCGTCAGGTCGAGCGCGACCTCGCAGGCGGCGGCGGTGAGGAGCACGGTCAGGGTGAGGGCGACGAGCCGGACCAGGACCCCGTAGAGCCGCACCAGGCCCGGCCTGCCCTCGGCGGGCGGCCGCATCCAGTGCGCCAGGTTGGCCACCATGAACGGCAGGAGCAGCAGCCACAGCGCGCGGGCGCCGTCGCCGGAGGTCAGATTGGACCAGCAGTAGGCCTCCGGGACGGGACGCGCCGCGTACCGCTCGGGATGGTCCTCGGCGTCGAGGTCCTCGCCCCGCCGGAACACGGCGGCGGTCCGGTCGCCGGTGACCCGGACGGTCCTGGGGTCGTCGAGCATCGACTCGGGGGTGGCTCCGCCGACTCCGTGGACGAGGAGTTCGAGCGCCGCGCCCCCGCTCTCCGGGGCGGGTGTGGCAGGGGACACTGAGGGGACTTCCTCTCAGAGTGGGAAGATGCGACGTCGGCAACAGGATCGCGGAAGGCCGTGCGACCGCGCACGGACTCTCACCGAATCCGACACTCATCCCCTTGTCTCCTGCGGAAGGACCGGCCCCGGCGGTGACTGACAACCAGAACCTCCTCGCGGAGCAGCGGCGTGCCCTGATCCTCGACGAGGTACGGCGACGTGGCGGCGTACGGGTCAACGAACTGACCCGGCGCCTGAACGTCTCGGACATGACGATCCGCCGCGACCTGGACGCGCTGGCCCGGCAGGGCATGGTCGCGAAGGTGCACGGCGGAGCCGTTCCGGTGGTCGAGGCGAGCACCCACGAGCCGGGCTTCGAGGCCAAGTCGGTGCTCGAACCGAGCGCCAAGGACGAGATCGCCCGCACGGCGGCCGCCCTCGTCGCGCCCGGCACGGCGATCGCCCTGTCCGGCGGGACGACGACCTACGCGCTCGCCCGGCACCTGCTCGACGTACCCGACCTGACGGTGGTCACCAACTCGGTGCGGGTCGCCGACGTCTTCCACGAGGCGCAGCAGACCGGCGGCGGGGGCGAGGCGCGGCGCGGCGCGGCGACCGTCGTCCTGACCGGCGGGGTGCGCACACCGTCGGACGCGCTCGTCGGCCCCGTGGCGGACCGGGCGATCCGCTCGCTCCACTTCGACCTGCTGTTCCTGGGCGTGCACGGCATCTCCGTGGAGGCGGGCCTGTCGACGCCGAACCTGGCGGAGGCCGAGACGAACAGCTGCCTGATGCGCTCGGCGCGGCGGGTCGTCGTGGTCGCGGACCACACCAAGTGGGGGACGGTGGGCCTGAGTTCCTTCGCCTCCCTGGACGAGGTCGACACCTGGGTGACGGACCGGGGCCTGCCGGAGGGCGTACGCGCGGAGGTGGCGGAGCACCTGCCGGGTCTCGTGGTGCCGGGCGAGGAGCAGGCGTGACCCTGTTCCGGGTCGAGCGGACGGTTCCGCTGCCTCCGGAGGAGGTGTGGCGCCGGCTCACGGACTGGCCGGCGCACGGGCGCCAGGTGCCGCTGACCCGGACGATCGTCCTGACGCCGGGGCCGAACGGGACGGGCACCCGGTTCACCGCCCGCACGGGCCTCGGCCGCCTCGCCTTCGACGACCCGATGGAGATCGTCCACTGGGAGCCCCCGACGGGCGACCGCCCCGGCGTCTTCCACCTGGAGAAGTCGGGCCGGGTGGTACAGGGCTGGGCGCGGGTGGAGGTGACGGCGACGGGCGCCGGTGGCAGCCGGGTCCTCTGGACGGAGGACCTCTCGGTGCGGGGCGTCCCGGCGGCCTTCGACGGGCTGCTGGCGAGCGCGGGCCGCCTGATCTTCGGCCGAGCCCTGAACGGCCTGCTCCGAGACCGCTGACCGTTGTGGGCAATCGTTCCGCTGGGGCGGAACGGGTGGGCACAACGGACGGCGCCCTTGCCGGCGCCGGAGGCTTACGCGCCTGAACCCGCACCCCTGGTGACGGCACGCCGGTGGTGCGGGCCAAGGCGCGGAACGCGGAGGCGCCGCTGAGGGCGCCGTCCCGTGTGCCCACCCGTCCCGCCCTGCGGGACGATTGCCCACACGGCCGCGGGGCGGGGGCACGCGCCCTGGGAAGTTGACAGGGCGTCAGCTAAGGTGCTGCATCCGTTCGCGTCCCCCAGGAGGGCCCATGCCGCGCCGACTCCAGCCGGTGGAGCTCGACTTCACCGCGTCCGCGCCCGTCCGCCTCGTCTTCACCGCCACCCTCGCCGCACCCCCACCCGCCGTCTACCGTTCCGTGGCCGTGGAGGTGGGGAGCCTGCCGTCCTGGTTCACGGCCGTCACCTCCGCCGTCCCGACGGCCGACGGCGCCGGCCGGACCATACGGCTGCGGGGCGGGATCGCGTTCGAGGAGACGATCCTGGCCTCCGAGCCCGACCTCCGCTACGCCTACCGGGTCGACGCGACGAACGCCCCGGGCGTGACCGCGATGGCGGAGGAGTGGTCCCTCTCCCCCGCCGGGACGGGCACCCGGCTGCGCTGGACGATGGCCGCCGACGGCGCCGCCCCGTTCCGGCTCACCCTGCGCCTCGCGGCGCCGGGCGTGGGGTTCTCGTTCCGGGACGCGGCGCGCAGGCTGGACCGGCGGCTCACTCCGGCCAGGCCCCCGTCGCGAGGAAACGCTCGATAGCGGCGGAGTACGGGGCGATGTCGAGGCCCTGGGCGGCCAGCCAGTCGTCGGAGTAGTACTTGTCGAGGTAGCGTTCGCCGCCGTCGCAGATCAGGGTGACGACGCTGCCGGTGCGGCCGTCGGCGACCATCTCGGCCACGATCTTGAAGGCGCTCCACAGGCCGGTCCCGGTGGAGCCGCCGGCCTTGCGGCCGATCGCGGTCTCCAGGGCGCGGACGGCGGCGACGCTCGCCGCGTCGGGGACCTTCATCATGCGGTCGACGGCGCCGGGCACGAAGCTCGGCTCCATGCGGGGCCGGCCGATGCCCTCGATGCGCGAGCCGCAGTCGGCGGTGGCGTGCGGGTCGTGGTGCGTCCAGCCGTCGAAGAAGCAGGAGTTCTCGGGGTCGGCGACACAGATCCGGGTGTCGTGCTGCATGTAGTGGACGTAGCGGGCGATCGTCGCCGACGTGCCGCCGGTGCCGGCGGTGGCGACGATCCAGGCGGGCTCCGGGTACCGCTCCAGCCTCAGCTGCTGGTACATCGACTCGGCGATGTTGTTGTTGCCGCGCCAGTCCGTGGCCCGCTCCGCGTAGGTGAACTGGTCCATGTAGTGGCCGCCGGTGCGCTCGGCGAGGGCCGCGGCCTCCTCGTACATCGTGCGCGAGTCGTCGACGAAGTGGCACTGCCCGCCGTGGAACTCGATGAGCCGGCACTTCTCGGGGCTGGTCGTGCGGGGCATGACGGCGATGAAGGGGACGCCGATGAGCTTCGCGAAGTACGCCTCGGAGACGGCGGTCGAGCCGCTGGACGCCTCGATGACGGGCTTTCCGGGACGGACCCAGCCGTTGCAGAGCCCGTACAGGAACAGGGAGCGGGCGAGGCGGTGCTTGAGGCTGCCGGTGGGGTGCGTCGACTCGTCCTTGAGGTAGAGGTCGATGCCCCACTTCTCGGGGAGGGGGAAGCGCAGCAGGTGGGTGTCGGCGGAGCGGTTGGCGTCGGCCTGGACCTTGCGCACGGCCTCCTTCAGCCAGGACCGGTACGTCGCGTCGCTGCGGTCGACGTCGACGGTGGCCACCGCCGCGGCCGCAGTCTCGTGGGTGGTGCTCATCCGTCGCTCTCCTCGTGTCGCCTCGCGGGTCCCCCACTGCCGACAATACCGCTCTCACCTGGGCAAACGTTCCCTTTGACGATCCATAGGCCTGCCTTGTGGACGCCCTTCGGGAGGGCTACTGGTGCGGGCGGCGAGGGCCCGGCACACTGGGTACGGCAACCGGGTGAAAGGGGCGGATCGGCATGGCGGAGCCCGAGTTCAGCGCGAGGGGCGTACGGATCGCACGCTGGCCGCGCTCGCTGACGCGCGCGGGAGAGGTGCGGATCGAGGACGGCCGCCTCGCGCTCCTCACGAGTTACGGCAGCGAGATCGACAGTGCGCCGGTCTCGGCGGTACGGGCGGGGCGGCCGTGGTTCGCGAAGGCGGACGAGACGGTGGCGACCGTGAACGGCACGCGGTACCGGCTGACGCTGCACTCCGACGGCGAGCGCGACCGCGGCCGTGTCAGCGGGGACGCGGCGGCGTCGGGGCGGTTCCTCGCCGCGCTGAAGCGGGCCGCGGGACGGTCCTGAGCTGCGACGGCTCGCGGCGAGTTGCGGGGCGGTCACGGCTGGTCCAGGCTGGAACCCACCTCACTGAGGGTTCAGCGGTGGTGACGCTGCGATCGTGTCACCGCCCCTTCTGTACCGCATGACAGATCCGAATCTTCGTCTTCTTCCGGACCACTTCGGGGAGTCGCAGCCGTGATCAGCGAGCCGAGCAGGTACTACGCGGTGGAGCTTCAGGCCCTGCCGTCGCGGATCGGACAGATCCGCCGCATCATCTCCGCCCATCTCCGACATTGGCAGCTGGACGCCTTGATCGACCAGGCCGTCCTCGGCGTGACGGAACTTCTGACGAACGTGCACCGCCACGCCCAGCCGGACAAGCACTGCACGGTCGAGCTCGAGCTGCTGCTCGACCGCCTCACCGTCTCCGTCCGGGACCACGATCCCCGGCTCCCCGAGGTCTGCCACGCGGACGTCTTCGACACGGTCGACGACCTCGACGCGCTCGCCACCTCCGGCCGCGGGCTCGCCATCGTCGGCGCGGTCAGCGAGAGCTGGGGCATCCGGCCCTGCGGCGCCGCCGGCAAGGTCGTGTGGTTCACCCTCACGGCGCCGCCCGTCGGCGACCCCGTGGAGGAGTGCGCGCGTGCCGGGTACGGCGTCAGGATCGAGGCCCCGTTCGCGGGCGTCGGCTACAGCCGGCTCCCCGGCGTGCCGCTCAGCTCCCCGGCCGAGCCGGTACCGGCGCCGTCGGTCGCCCGCCCGGTCCTGGCGGGCCGAGCGGGCTGAGGCGGTCCGCGGGGTTCCGGGCCGTCACTCCGTCGCGATCGCCCTGAGGACCTCCAGACGGGCGGCCCGCCGCGCCGGCCTCCAGGCCGCCGCCGCGCCCGCCACCAGACCGACCAGGGCCACGACCGCGAGCCGCGCCGCGGGCACGGCGAACGCGAAGGCGCTGTCGCCCGAGGCGCGGACGAGGACCCAGCCGAGGAAGCCTCCGAGGATGAGCCCGCCGACCGTCCCGAACGCGGCGACCAGGACGGACTCCCAGCGGACCATGGCCCGCAGCTGGGCCCGGGTCTGCCCGACGGCCCTCAACAGGCCCAGTTCCCGGGTCCGTTCGTGGACGGAGAGCGTCAGCGTGTTCGCGATGCCGAGCAGCGCGATCAGGACCGCGAGCGCGAGGAGCGCGTAGACGAGGGTGAGCATCATGTCGATGCCGCCCGCCGAGGCCTCCGCGTACTCCTGCCGGGTCTGCACCTCCGGATGGCCGTACCGGTCGGCGACCTTCGTCACGGCCGCCTTGCCCTCCTCGGCGCCGACACCGTCCGCGAAGGACACGGCGACCAGCCGGTCGGCGTCCTGGGTGCGGTGCGGGGCCCAGGCCTCCCGGGTGACGAGGTAGTCGCCCGCGAGGTCGGCGCGTTCGTACACGGCACGGACCGTGAAGGTGTGCCGGCTGCCGTCGGTGAACGTCAGGACGGCGGTCCGCCCGGGCGCCAGACCGGAGTCGGCGGCCTCGTCGGCGGCGACGGCGAGCCCGTCCGTACCGAGTCCGCTCAGGGAGCCCCGTACCTCCCCCAGGTCCAGAGTGCGGGCGAGCGCGGCCGGGTCGGTGACCGTGAGCGCCCGGCCCCGGCCGTCCACCTCGGCGACGCCGCTTCCCAGGCCCACGGCCGTGTCGACCTCGGGCAGGGCGGCGACCGCCGGGGCGAGGCGCGGACTGAGCCCGCTGCCGCCCGCGCCGAACGAGGGCGCGCCGATGGCCACGTCCCCGGCGAAGGAGCGGTCGACGGTACGGTCCATGGTCGCCTTGAGGGAGGCGCCGAAGACGGTGAAGAGGGTGACGACGGCGACCCCGATCATCAGGGCCGTGGCGGTCGCCGCCGTACGCGCCGGGCTGCGCAGGGCGTTGCGGCGGGCGAGGCCCCGGTTGACCCCGCGCAGCGGGCGGCCGAGCACCCGGACGGCGAGCGAGGCGGCGGGCGGGCCGAGGACCACGAACGCGGCGACCGCCAGCGCCGCCCCGGTCGCGGCGAGCCACAGCGACGGGGTGCCGAGGACACCGGCGAGGACCGTGCCGACGGCGGTGGCGAGCAGGGCGCCGCCGGTCAGGGCGCGGCGCCGTGAGGTGCCCGAGGCGTCCACGTCCGTCTCGCGGAGCGCGGCGAGCGGGGCCGTGCGCCCGGCCCGAACCGCGGGCAGGAGCGCCGAGCCGGCGCAGACCGCGAGCCCGATGCCGAGCGGCAGCAGGAGGGAGGTGCCGGAGACGACGAGGTCGCCCTCGGGGAACGGGAATCCGATCGCGGGGAACAGCGCCTGGAGTCCGGCGGCCACGCCGATCCCGGCGAGGACCCCGGCGAGGGAGGCGAGCAGTCCGACGGAGAGGGCCTCGGCGAGGGTGCCGGTGACGACCTGCCGGCGGGCGGCGCCGATCGCGCGGAGCAGGGCGTTCTCGCGGGTCCGCTGGGCGACGAGGACGGCGAAGGTGTTGTGGATGGTGAAGACCGAGACGAGGACGGCGACCCCGCTGAACACGAGGAGGAAGGTGGTGAAGAGGTCGAGGAAGCGGCCGGAGACCACCTCGGTGTTCTCCTCGGCGGCCTGCTGTCCGGTGATCGCCTCGACTCCCTCGGGCAGGGCGGGCTTCAGGGCGGCGACCAGCTCCTGCTGGGAGACGCCGGGCCCGGCGCGTACGGCGATGCTCGTCGCCTCACCCGGGCGCGCCGTCAGGTACTTCTCGGCGTCGGCGCGGGTGAGACCGGTCCAGGTGACCTGTCCCATGCCGTCCGCGCCGCCGAAGGTGGCCAGGCCGACGACGGTGATCCTCACCGGGTCGGGGGTGCGCAGGACGGTGGTGTCGCCGAGGGCGAGACCGGCCGTCTTCGCCGCGCCCCGGTTGACGACGGCCTCGCCGGGGGCGACGGGCTCGCGGCCCTCCGCGAGGCGGTACGGGTTGAGGGCCGGGTCCGCGATCCAGTTGCCCGCGAGGGTCGGCGGGCCCTTGCCGCCGACGGGGCTGCCGTCGGCGGAGAGGAGCTGGCCCGCGCCCTCGATCCGGGGCGCGGCGGCGGCGACCCCGGGCACCCGGGCGAGGCGCTCGGCGAGGGCCGCGTCGACGGGGCCGCGGGTCCCCTGGGCCTCTCCGGCGGCGGTCACGGTGACGGAGCTGCGGACGATGGCGTCCGTGCCCCGGGTCGCGCTCGTGAACATCGAGTCGAAGCTCGCGCGGAGGGTGTCGCCCATGACGAGGGTGCCGGTGAGGAAGGCGACGCCGAGGAGGACGGCGGCGAAGGTGCCGAGGAAGCGGCGCCGGTGCGCGCGGAGGGAGGAGCGGGCGAGGCGGAGGGTGGCGGGGGTGTTCATGGCGCGCCTCCGTGGGACAGGGCGGGTGCCGTCGCGTGTCCGGCCCCGGTCTCGAAGGCCTTCATCCGGTCGAGGACCCGGTCCGCCGTGGGGCCGGTCATGCGGTCGACCAGCCGGCCGTCCGCGAGGAAGATCACCTCGTCGGCGTGGGCGGCGGCGACCGGATCGTGCGTGACCATGACGACCGTGCGACCGGTGTCGCGGACCGTACGGCCGAGCAGGCGGAGGACCTCCTCGCCGGAGCGGGAGTCGAGGTTGCCGGTGGGTTCGTCGGCGAACACGACGTCGGGGTCGCCGGCGAAGGCCCGGGCGACGGCGACGCGTTGCTGCTGTCCGCCGGAGAGTTCGCTCGGCCGGTGGTGGAGCCGGTCGCGCAGACCCACGGTGTCGACGAGCCGGTCGAACCGCTCCCGGTCGACGGTGTGTCCCGCGAGGTCGAGCGGGAGGGTGATGTTCTCGGCGACCGTGAGGGTCGGCAGCAGGTTGAAGGCCTGGAAGACGAAGCCGATCCGGTCGCGGCGCAGCAGGGTCAGGCGCCGGTCGTCGAGCGTGGACAGGTCGGTGTCGCCGACGAGGGCGGCGCCGGAGGTGAGGGTGTCGAGTCCGGCGGCGCAGTGCATCAGGGTGGACTTGCCGGAGCCCGACGGGCCCATGACGGCGGTGAAGCGGCCGGCGGGGAAGTCGACGCTCACCCCGTCCAGGGCCAGGACCTCGGTGTCGCCGCGCCCGTAGACCTTCACGGCGTCGACGACGCGGGCGGCGGGGAGCGGGGCGTGGGTGGTCATGTCCGGCGCCCCTTGGGGTTCGTGGCACGGCCGAACTGCTCCTCCAGGACGCTCAGGCGCCGCCAGTACTCGTCCTCGTCGATCTCCCCGGCCGCGAAGCGGTGGCCGAGCAGGGCGATGGGCGAGTTCTCGTCGGGCCCGGGGGCGCTCCAGGGCCGGCCCCGTCGCCGGCCGACCCGGCGGGCGGCGGTGACGATCCCGATGACGACCGCTGCCCAGACGAGGGGGAAGAAGAGGATCCACGGGCCGGGGCCCGCGTAGGCGAGTGTGTTCATGAGGGTTCAGCTCCTCGGTGCGTTGTCCGTGATTCGAGACTCCCTCCGGGAGGGGGTCCGGGTCGTCGTACGGGCAGCGGCTTCCGGCGTACGACGGTGGGAGTACGTCTCCGGCCGGGCACTCCTTCCTTTCTGTACCTACTGGTATGTACAGTGCCGTCATGAGCACGAACACGTCCGAGCGGCTGATCGAGGCGACCCGCGAGCTGCTGTGGGAGCGCGGCTACGTCGGGACCAGCCCCAAGGCCGTCCAGCAGGCGGCGGGGGCCGGCCAGGGCAGCATGTACCACCACTTCACGGGCAAGCAGGACCTGGCGCTGGCCGCGATCCGGCGCTCGGCCCAGGAGCTGGGCGCGGCGGCCGAGGCGGTCCTGGGCGGTACGGGTTCGGCGTACGCCCGCATCGAGGCGTATCTGCTGCGCGAGCGCGACGTCCTGCGCGGCTGCCCGGTGGGGCGGCTGACCATGGACCCGGAGGTGATCGCGGACCCGGAGCTGCGCGCGCCCGTCGAGGAGGTGCTCGGCCGGGTGCGCGGCCGTCTCGCCGAGGTCGTCCGGGAGGGCCTGGACAGAGGCGAGTTGAGCGGCCCCCTCGATCCGGAGGAGATCGCCGCCGCCGTCCTCGCGACCGTGCAGGGCGGCTATGTGCTGGCCCGCGCGACCGGTTCGCCGGCACCCTTCGACACCGCCGTACGCGGGCTGCTGGCCCTGCTCGCCCCCTGACCCCGCCTCGAAGAATCGGAGTTCTTCCCGTGCACGCGATGCAGTACGAGATCACCCTGCCCGCCGACTACGACATGGAGATCATCCACAAGCGGGTGGCGACCAAGGGCCATCTGCTCGACGCTTTTCCCGGGCTCGGCCTGAAGGCCTATCTGGTGCGGGAGCGGGAGGCCGGGTCTCCCGTGAACCAGTACGCGCCGTTCTATCTGTGGGCCACCCCCGAGGGCATGAACTCCTTCCTCTGGGGCCCCGGTTTCCAGGGCATCGTCGACGACTTCGGCCGGCCCGTGGTGCAGCACTGGACGGGTCTGTCGTACGAGGAGGGGCCGGCGGCCGCGTCGGCACCGGGTGCCGCGACGCGCCGCAGGACCCCGATCGGCGAGGCGGTCCCGCCGGGCGAGGCCGTGGCCGAGGCGGTGGCCCGGCACGCGCGCGAGGCGCGCCGAGACGGGGTGGTGGCCTCCGCCCTCGCGGTGGACCCGCGCCACTGGGAACTGCTCACCTTCACCCTGTGGGCGGGCCCGGACGCGCCCGCCGACGAGGGCGAGCGCTTCCGGGTGCTGCATCTGTCGGCGCCGGGGCGGGACCGGCTGGGGGGCGGCTTGTCGATCAGCCCGGCCTGATCGACAAGACGCCCCCCAGGTGCCGGGCGGCTGTGGTGAGCCGCCCGTCCTACGCCACGGCGACGAGGGTGAGGTACGCGATGCCGAGCACGCCCCGGTAGCCCTTCAGCCAGCTGGAGCGCTGCCGGTCGACGCGCTCGCGCGTCTCGGCGGCGAGCGGGTGGTCGGGGTTCGCGGCGAGCCAGACCTCGGTGTCGTACCGGTAGCCGGACTCGAACTCCTCCCACTCCTCCGCGCTCGCCGTCTCGATCCACGCCGGCCGGAATCCCGCCTCGATGGCGAGGTCGACGAGCGCCCCGAGGGAGTAGTGGTCGCCGGTGCTCGCGCCGGGCCACATCCCGGCGAGCTCCGTCTCCGTGGGCGTGCGCTCCCAGAAGCCCTCGCCGAGCACGACCCGCCCGCCGGGCCGGACGAGCCGGCGCAGTTCGCCCAGGACGGCGACGGGGTCGTACGGCAGCTCGGGGTCGCAGAGCGCCTGGCTCGACCCGAGGCAGAGGATCGCGTCCACCGGTCCCCGGTCCGTGCCGAGCGCCGACTCCTCGACGAAGGCCACGCGGTCCGTGAGCCCGCGCTCCTCGGCGAGCGCCCGGCCGCGGGCCAGGTCTTCGGCGTTGATGTCGATCCCGGCGCCCTTCGCGGCCGGGGCCGCCTCCAGGAGGCGCAGGAGCAACTCGCCCCAGCCGCAGCCGATGTCGAGCACATCGGCGGGCGCGGTGGCCGCGAGCCGCTCGATCATGCGGGTGGCGCGGGCCTCGGAGAGGGGGCCGTGGAAGGTGAGGCTGCCGAGGCGCGGGGGGAGTTCTGCTGCGGAATCGGAAGTGATCATGAAGGGGAACAGTACGGTGTCCCGTCACCCCTGCGCACCCAGTTTCCGACGGCGTGCGCACCGGTGCGCGGCCGACCCAAGAGGCGTGCACGGGAGCTGGGCCTGCGCCTGCGCTTGCTCCAGGCCCCTTGTCAGGCGCGCTCCTTCGCGATCGCCTCGCGCACCGCCGGGACGATCTCACCGCCCCAGCGGGCCAGCGCGTCGACGTCCTGGGCGCCGCCGCCCGGCGAGAACAGGATGAACCCCGACGCGTCGTGGTCCAGCACCGCTCCGGTCAGCTCCTCCACCCACTGCCCGGCCGAACCCCCGATCCAGCGTCCTTCCGCGTCGCGCGTGGCCGCCAGGGGCCGGTCCGTGATGCGCCCCGGGAGGTTGTAGACCGTCCGGATCTCCCGCGGGTCGCGCCCCACCGACTCCGCCGCCTCGTCGATGACCGGCCGCGACGTCCGGTACCGCTCGCTCAGCCAGTCCGCCGCGTGGCCGGGGATCCAGCCGTCCGCCACCCTGCCCGTGGCGGCCAGGGACTTGCGGCCGTTCGAGCCGGTCCACACCGGCGGGGCCGCGACGGGCGTGGTCTCCAGGTCGCGCACCCGGTGGTGCCGGCCCTCGTACGTGACCGGCGGGCCCCCGCCCGACAGCTTCTTGATCAGGACGATGGCCTCCTCGAAGGCCTCCACGGCCTCGCCCGGCGAGAGCTTCGGCACGCCCATGTCGGCGATCCGGTCCCACAGTCCGCCCGCGCCCATGCCCAGCACGACCCTGCCCTCGCTGAGCGCCGACAGTGTCGTGACCGTCCGCGCGAGCACCGGGGCCGGGCGGGTCGGCAGGTTGGTGACGTTGGCGAAGCCCGCGATCCGTGTCGTACGGCCCAGGAGAAAGCCCAGCGAGGCGTAGGCGTCCAGGCGTCCGCCGAGGTACGGATGGTCCGACAGCGAGAAGAGGTCCAGCCCGTCGCCGTCCGCCTGCCGTACGCGGCGCAGCAGTTCGGGGGCGTCCTCGAAGCCGCTGTGTGCGCCGAACCCGAAGACCACCTGTCGTTCGGTCATGGTGTCGTCCTTCCCCCAGGGCATGCCGAAGTTCGTACCACGAACGATATTAGTTCGTGGTACGAACCGCAACCGGTTGCCCGGGTGCGGGGCGTCTGCGGGGTCCTTTGTCAGGCCGCCTCGCGGCCCAGGGCCGCCAGCGGGTCGTCCAGTACCGGCTGCCAGGCCAGTTCGGCCGCGCCCACCAGGCTGTTGTGGTCCAGGGTGCACGGGAGGATCGGCACCCCGCCGCTGCGGCCCCACAGGCTGCGGTCCGCGACCACCGCGCGGAGCCGCTCGGGGTCCGCGTCCAGGAGCTCGCGGTGGAGCCCGCCGAGGATGATCCGGTCCGGGTTGAGGATGTTCACCAGGCCCGCGAGGCCCAGGCCCAGGCGGTCGATCAACTCGCCCACCGCCACCCGGACACCCGGGTCGCCCGGGCTGGTGCGCAGCAGGTCACGGGACTGCTGGAGCAGGGAGACCTCCGGTCCCGGAACCCGGCCCGCCGCCGTGAGGAACGCCAGCGGGTCCGTCTCGACGTCCAGGCAGCCGCGGCTGCCGCAGTGGCAGGGGCGGCCCTCGGGGTTCACCGTGAGGTGGCCGACCTCCAGGGCCAGGCCCGAACTTCCGGTGTGGAGGCGGCCGTCGAGGACCAGCGCCCCGCCGACGCCCCGGTGGCCGGTCGCCACACAGAGCAGGTCCCTGGCGCCGCGCCCCGCGCCGTGACGGTGCTCGGCGAGCGCGGCGAGGTTCACGTCGTTGCCGGTGAACGCGGGGCCTTCGATGCCCGCGGCCCGCACCCGCTCGGCGAAGATCTCCCGCACCGGCGCCCCGGCCGGCCAGGCGAGGTGCAGCGGATTGAGGGCCGTCCCCTCGGGTTCGGCGACGGCGGAGGGCGCGGCGAGTCCCGCCCCCACGCAGCGGCGGCCGCTCTCCGCCAGGAGCGCGGCGCCCGCGTCGACCACCGCGCCGAGGACCTGGGCGGGGTCGGCCGAGACCGTGACGCAGCCGGGCGCCGTGGCCACGATGGTGCCGCCGAGTCCGACGAGCGCGGCGCGGAAGCCGTCCGCGTGGACCTGCGCCGCGAGCGCGACGGGACCCTTCTCGTCGACGGCCAGGCGATGCGAGGGGCGGCCCTGGGAGCCCGCGGCGGCACCGGGGTTGGAGTCGACGCGGATCAGGCCGAGGGCCTCCAGCTCGGCCGCGACGGCGCCGGCCGTGGCTCGGGTGACGCCGAGTTCCGCCGTGAGGACGGCCCGGGTCGGCGCCCTGCCGGTGTGCACCAGTTCCAGCGCGGGGCCGAGCGCGTTACGCCCCCTGTCCAGCCGTGTCCGGGTCGTCGTCGCCTTGCCGTTCATGGGGGTGAGTCTCCCATGATCGGGCCCGTGGGGTGGCCCCGGGCGGGGGTGGGCCGCGGGGGCGCGGTGGGGGACGCCCGCTTGATTGCCGCTGCCGGTGGGCCCTATCCTGAGTTTGTGCCGCTACTAAACAAAGTACGGACGGCCGTATCGGGGGGCCCCGGCGGAGACACCGCCACCCACTCCCTGTCCCGCCTCCGCTCCGCCCTGACCCTCTTCTTCGCCCTCGACGGCTTCCTGTTCGCCGGCTGGGTCGTCCGGATCCCCGCCATCAAGCAGCAGACCGGCGCTTCGGCCGGCGACCTCGGCCTCGCCCTCCTCGGGGTGTCCGCGGGCGCCGTGATCACGATGACGCTGACCGGGCGGCTCTGCCGTCGGTACGGCTCCCACGCCGTGACGGTCGCCACCGGCGTCCTGCTGTCCTTGTCGGTCGCCCTTCCCGCGCTCACCCGGTCCCCGCTCGCGCTCGGTCTCGTCCTGCTCGTCTTCGGCGCCGCGTACGGGGGGATCAACGTCGCCATGAACAGCGCCGCCGTGGATCTCGTGGCCGCGTTGCGGCGGCCGGTGATGCCGAGTTTCCACGCCGCGTTCAGCCTGGGAGGCATGCTCGGGGCGGGCCTGGGCGGGCTGCTCGCCGGGAGCCTGTCCCCCACCGGTCACCTCCTCGGCCTCACCGTGGTCGGTCTCGCCCTGACCGCTGCCGCCGGGCCCGTACTCCTGCGACACCCCTCCCCCGTGCTTCCCGAGACCCTTCCGGCACCGTCCGGCTCCACGGCCTCCGGCGGGCGCCGTACGGTGCTCGTCTTCGGTGTCATCGCGCTCTGCACGGCGTACGGAGAGGGCGCGCTGGCGGATTGGGGGGCCCTCCATCTCACCCAGGACCTGCAGGCCCACCCCGGGGTGGCCGCCGCGGGGTACTCCGTCTTCGCGCTGGCCATGACCGCCGGGCGCCTCTCCGGCACCGCACTGCTCGAACGCCTCGGCCAGACCCGCACCCTGGTCGCCGGCGGCACCGTCGCCGCCCTGGGGATGCTGCTCGGCTCGCTCGCGCCGAGCGTCTGGGCCACGCTCCTCGGCTTCGCCGTCACCGGCCTCGGCCTCGCCAACATCTTCCCCGTCGCCGTGGCCCGCGCCGGTGCGATCGCGGGCCCCGGCGGCGTGGCGACGGCCTCCACCCTCGGGTACGGCGGCATGCTCCTCGGCCCGCCCTCGATCGGCTTCCTCGCCGACTGGTTCTCCCTGCCGGTGGCCCTCACGACCGTCGCCGTGCTCGCGGGCGGTGCGGCGGCCATGGGGTACGCGGCGCGCAACGCGGGTGCGGGCCGGGAGAGTTGACCCGGGGAACCGGCGGCCTCGACGGCGGCGCGTCAGCCCAGCGTGTACTCCAGGACGTAGGAGTGGCCGCCGCCCTCGGACCGGATGATCTCCAGGTCACCGGCGATCCCCGCGAGGTCTCCGGAGCCCGTTCCCCGGACCACGGAGATCGCGAGCTTCTCGCCCTGGCTGCCGGGCGCGCTGTGCTGGAGGACGAAGGAGCCCTTGCGGCCGTCCAGTTCGCCCGTGAAGCGCTCCACGGCGACATACGCGACGGGGCTGCCCTCGACGTCGGCCACCGACAGCATGTTCACGGTGCTGGTGCCGGTCAGGGCGCCCTGGAAGGTCTTGGTGATCCGCACGCGGCCGAGCGCGGCGCCCGGGCCTTCGTCGAGAACCTCCGGTTCGAAGGAGGTGAGATCGAACGTTCCGCCGGCCTTTGTGCTCATGCCGCACCCCTTGAGTCCTGATCGTCGATGTCGCACAGCAGGCTCGCACGCGGCACTGACAATCCCCGGATCCTCAGGGGGTGCCGTCGAGCATGCGCGTCAGCACTTCGCGCTGGATCGGCTGCGTCTCGGCATGGCGGGCGAGGCCCTTCTCCGTGAGTTTCACCTGGACGCCGCGCCGGTCCTCGGTGCACATCCCCCGCAGGACCAGGCCGTCCCTCTCCAGGCGGGCGACGAGCCGGGACAGGGCGCTCTGGCTGAGGTGGACGCGGCCGGCGAGTTCCTGGACGCGCCAGGCCGCGGGGCCTTCCCCGGTCGCGCCCTCGGCCAGCACGTCGAGGACCTCGAAGTCGCTGGCGCCGATCCCGTACGAGTGGAGCGCCCGGTCGAGCTCACAGGTCGTGCGGGCGTGCAGGGCGAGGACGTCACGCCACTCGTCCACGAGCGCGCGTTCGGACTTGTTCGCTGCCATGACCGCACGGTAGCAGAGGCCCGGAGTTTTGTTGCAGAGGAATTAAATGCACTTGCATTCAATGCATGTGCATGTACCGTCCTGTGCATGACCTCTCCGCTCCCCGCCGAACGCTGGAGTCCGCGCCTCTGGGGCACCCTCCTCGTGCTCTGCGCCGCGATGTTCCTCGACGCCCTCGACGTCTCCATGGTCGGCGTCGCCCTGCCCTCGATCGCCACCGACCTCGGCCTCTCCACCGCCACGCTCCAGTGGATCGTGAGCGGCTACATCCTCGGCTACGGCGGCCTGCTGCTCCTCGGCGGCCGCGCGGCCGACCTCCTCGGCCGGCGCCGCGTCTTCCTCGTCGCCCTCGCGGTCTTCGCGCTCGCCTCCCTGCTCGGCGGGCTCGTCGACTCCGGGCCCCTCCTCATCGCGAGCCGGTTCATCAAGGGGCTCAGCGCCGCCTTCACCGCCCCCGCCGGCCTGTCGATCATCACCACGACCTTCAAGGAGGGCCCGCAGCGCAACCGGGCCCTGTCCATCTACACCACCTGCGCCGCCACCGGCTTCTCCATGGGCCTCGTCCTGTCCGGACTGCTCACGGAGCTCAGCTGGCGCTGGACCATGCTGCTCCCGGCGCCCGTCGCCCTGATCGCCCTCGTCTTCGCGCTGCGCCTCATCCCGCACAGCGCCCGCGAGAACTCCTCCGGCGGCTACGACCTGCCCGGCGCCGTCACCGGCACGGCCGCGATGCTGCTGCTCGTCTTCACCGTCGTCCAGGCCCCCGAGAAGGGCTGGGCCTCCGCCCGTACCCTCCTGTCCTTCCTGGTGGTCGCCGCCCTGCTCGCCGCCTTCGTCCTGATCGAGCGGCGCAGCACAAGTCCCCTCGTCCGGCTCGGGGTGCTGCGCTCCGGCTCGCAGGTCCGGGCCCAGCTGGGCGCGGCGGCGTTCTTCGGCTCGTACGTCGCCTTCCAGTTCATCGTCACGCAGTACATGCAGTCGCTGCTCGGCTGGTCGGCGCTCCAGACCGCGCTCGCCTTCCTGCCGGCCGGTGTGCTCGTCGCGCTCTCGTCGACGAGGATCGGCGCGATCGTGGACCGGTTCGGCACGCCCCGGGTGATCGCGGTCGGCTTCACCCTCCTCGTCGTCGGCTACGCACTCTTCCTGCGGATCTCGCTCACCCCGCAGTACGCGGCCGTGATCCTGCCGTCGATGCTGCTGCTCGGTGCGGCCTGCGCCCTGGTCTTCCCCTCGCTCAACATCCAGGCCACCAACGGAGTGGAGGACGCGGAACAAGGGATGGTGTCGGGGCTGCTCAACACCTCCATCCAGGTCGGCGGCGCGCTCTTCCTCGCCGTGACCACCGCCGTCATCACCGCGGACGGCCACGATGCCACCGCTTCCCCGCAGGCCGTCCTGGACAGCTTCCGGCCCGGCCTTGCCGTGGTCACGGTCATCGCCCTGGCAGGACTTCTGATCACACTGCCGGGGCTGCGGAAGGCGCGGCGGCCCGTCGAGTCGGTCGTGGTCGCGCGGTCCGCCGTCGCCGAGGACGCGGCGGACAGGGTCGCGGTCCGCGACTGAGTCCTCAGCCCAGCCAGCCGGGGCGGACCAGGCCCGACTCGTAGGCCAGGACGACGAGTTGGGCCCGGTCCCGGGCGCCGAGCTTCACCATCGCGCGGCTCACATGGGTCTTGGCGGTGAGCGGGCTCACGACGAGCCGGCGGGCGATCTCCTCGTTCGACAGCCCGATCCCCACGAGGGCCATCACCTCCCGCTCCCGTTCGGTCAGGGCGCCGAGCGCCGCCGTCGCCGCCGGGGCCTTGGAGCGGGCCGCGAACTCCTCGATGAGCCGACGGGTGACGCCCGGGGAGAGCAGCGCGTCCCCGTGGACGACGGCGCGCACGGCCCGCAGCAGTTCCTCCGGCTCCGTGTCCTTGACCAGGAAGCCGGAGGCTCCGGCGCGGATCGCCTCGAAGACGTACTCGTCGAGTTCGAAGGTGGTCAGCATGACGACCCGGACCTCGCCGAGGTCCGGGTCGTCGGTGATGCGCCTCGTCGCCTCCAGGCCGTCGAGCCGGGGCATCCGGATGTCCATCAGGACGACGTCGGGGCGCAGGGCGCGGACCCGGTCCACCGCCTCGTCGCCGTCGGCGGCCTCGCCGGCCACCTCGATGTCGGGCTGGGCGTCGAGCAGCGCGCGGAACCCCGCCCGTACCAGCGACTGGTCGTCGGCGAGCAGGACACGGATCACGGGGTGCTTCCCTCCGGGCGGAGCGGGAGTACGGCGTGGACGCGGAAGCCGCCGTCCGGGCGGGCGCCCGCCTCGATGGTGCCACCGAGGGCGGCGGCCCGCTCCCGCATTCCGGCGAGTCCGTTGCCGCTGCCGCCCGCTTCCGTGCCGGTGGCGGGCCCGTCGTCGTCGACGGTGAGCTCCAGGCGGCCGGGGCCGTGGTCGATCCGTACGCGGGCGGTACGGGAACCCGAGTGGCGCACGACGTTGGTGAGCGCCTCCTGCACGATCCGGAAGGCGGCGAGGTCGGCGCCGGGCGGCAGGGCGGCCGGTGGGCCGCTCGTCGAGACGGTGACGGCGAGGCCCGCGGCGGCGGCCTGCTCGACGAGTTCGGGGAGCCGGTCGAGTCCGGGTGCGGGGGCGCGGGGGGCGTCGCCGGGGGTACGGAGGGTGGCGAGGACCTGTCTCACCTCGCCGAGCGCCTCCTTGCTGGCCGTCTTGATGGTGGCCAGGGCCGTGCGGGCCTGCTCCGGGTCGGAGTCCAGGAGGGCGAGGCCGACGCCCGCCTGGACGTTGATGACGGAGAGGGAGTGGGCGAGCACGTCGTGGAGTTCGCGGGCGATGCGGAGCCGTTCCTCGTCGGCGCGGCGCCGCTCGGCGGCGGCCCGTTCGGCCCGCTGCTGCGCCCACTGCTCGCGCCGGATCCGGACGGCCTCGGAGGCGGCGAGCACCGCGACGGCGAACGCGGCGGCCGGCAGCTCCTGGCCCCAGGGCGCGGCCCCGTCGCCCGGTGGCGGCAGCCATCGGTAGAGCCAGTGCGAGAGCAGCAGATGGCCCGCCCACAGGAGGCCGATGGCCCACCATGCGGCGGTGCGGTGCCCGTGGACGACCGCCGCGAAGCAGGCGACGGCGATCATGACGAAGACCGGGCCGTACGGATAGCCCGCCGCGAGGTAGCCGAGGGTGACGGCCGCGACGGCGAACACCACCGGCACGGGCCTGCGGTGACGGAACAGCAGCGGGACGGCGCCGAGCAGGAGCAGGACCCGGCCGAGCGCGTCGAGCGCCTCCCGGTCCGGCTGGTTCCGTGCGGAGAACCCGGTTCCCACCATGACGAGGACGGCGATCAGCACCGTCGACGGCCAGGGCAGTCCGCCGCCGCGCTCCCACCGCCGCCAGGGCGGTCCGCCGCCGCGCTCCCCGCGCTCCCAGGGCCGTCCGCCGCCGCGCTCCCCGCGCTCCCAGGGCCCGCGCGGCCGCTCCCTGTGCATCCCGGCGTCCATACCGGTCACGCTAGCCGGGGCCGCCCCGCGCGCACGTCAGCCCGGCGGGGTGGTCACCCGTACTCCCGCGGGAGTAGGCGGCGGTGTCAGCCGCGCGGGAGCAGGCCCACGTCCTGGCCCAGGCGGCGGGCGGCGGTGGCGAAGAAGGTGTCGCGGTCCTCGACGACATTGTTGAACTGGCCGAAGACCTCGAAGGAGACGAGGCCGAAGAGCTGCGCCCAGGCGGCGACGAGCGCGACGGCGAGGGCCGGCGGGAGGTCCGGGGCGAAGTCGGCGCTCATCCGGGCGGCCTCGGGGCGCAGGGCTTCGGCGAGCGGGGGGAGGGCGACGCCCTCGCCCGTGTGGGCCCGGCGGGCGATCTCGATGAGGACGAGGCCGACGCGGGAGGCGGGGACGATCGTGTCCTGCGGGGCGGTGTAGCCGGGGACCGGGGAGCCGTAGATCAGGGCGTACTCGTGGGGGTGGGCGACGGCCCAGGCGCGGACGGCCCGGCAGACGGCGGTCCAGCGGTCGAGGGGGCGCTCCGCCTCGGTCTCGGCGGCGGCCTGTTCGGCGGCGGCGCCGACGGAGTCGTAGGCGTCGACGATGAGGGCGGTGAGCAGGTCGTCGCGGCTGGGGAAGTACCGGTAGAGCGCGGAGGACACCATGCCCAGTTCGCGGGCGACGGCCCGCAGGGACAGTTTGGCGGCGCCTTCGGCGGCGAGCTGGGTGCGGGCCTCGTCCTTGATGGCGGCGGTGATCTCGATACGGGCGCGGGCGCGGGCTCCTCGAACGGTCGTCATGGAGAGCAGTGTGCCACTTTCGGAGCACTGGAACGAAACGAGAGCACTGCTCTTGCTTGTGAGCTCCGAACCGTGCACACTGATCTCAAGCGAGAGCAGTGCTCACACTTTGAAGCCGCAGGAGGCCCTCATGTCCGCTCAGCCCGCTCAGCCCGCAGACTCCTCCCCCGCCACCCACGTCATGAAGCCCGGCTGGTTCACGGTGAACGTCTTCAACCGCGCCGTCGCGTGGATGACCCGCCGCGGCATCAGCGTCTGGGGCTCCCGCGTCCTCGCCGTCCGCGGCCGCAAGAGCGGCGAATGGCGCCGCACCCCCGTCAACCTCCTGACGGTGGACGGCGCCCAGTACCTCGTCGCCCCCCGCGGCCACGTCCAGTGGACCCACAACATGCGGGCCGCCGGTGGCGGGCAGCTCCACCTCGGCAAGCACGTGGAGGAGTTCACGGCCGTCGAGGTCGGCGACGACGACAAGCCCGCCCTGCTCCGCGCCTACCTCAAGCGCTGGAAGGCCGAGGTCGGCGTCTTCTTCGACGGCGTCGGCCCCGACTCCTCCGAGCAGGAGCTCCGGGCCATCGCGCCGAAGCACCCCGTCTTCCGCATCACGACGACGGGCTCCGCCACCCCGGCGGCCTGAAGCGGCCGGGGCAGCGGAGCCCGTGACGAACGGATCGGACGGTCAGACCTCTTCCGGGGCCTCCACACCCTCCGGCTCGGACGCCGCCCGCTCGCGCGTGCTGACACCCCGCCCCGCCGGACCGACACCGGCCGTGGTGTCCATGCGCTTGTCGAGGAGCTCCAGGGCCCGCCGGGCCATGCCGTTCGAGCGGACCATGCCACCGAGCGAGGCCGAGCCGCGGGTGATGTCGGCGAAGGCGTTCCAGGCCGGCCGCAGCCCCGTGATCGTCGCGTGCAGCAGGCCGGGACGCCGCTCGAAGACGGCGAGCATCCGCCGGCCGACCGCCATCTCGACACCGAGCCCCGCCTTGATGGCGAAGGCGTAGTTCAGGGCCTGGCGCCGCGCGTCGACCGCGTCGCTCGACTCGGCGACCCGCACCGCCCACTCGCCCGCGAGACGACCCGAGCGCAGCGCGTACGAGATGCCCTCGCGCGTCCACGGCTCCAGGAGACCGGCCGCGTCACCACAGACCAGGACCCGGCCGCGGGAGAGCGGCGAATCGTCCGTGCGGCAGCGCGTCAGATGGCCGGAGGAGATCGTGGGCTCGAAGCCGG